>NZ_KB911270.1:0-874710 GCF_000383455.1 Methylobacterium sp. 285MFTsu5.1
CAAGCCCAAGGTGATCTTCGCCGACGTGGTCGGCGGCTCGAACGTGGCGTTCTACAAGCAGCTCAAGGCGGCGGGCATCGACCTGTCGAAGCAGGTGCTGATGACGATCTCGGTGACCGAGGACGAGATCGACGGCATCGGCGGCGAGAACATCGCCGGGGCCTACGCCTGCATGAAGTACTTCGAGTCGATCCAGAACGAGAACAACAAGGCATTCGTGGCCGCGTTCAAGAAGATGTGGGGCGAGAAGACGGTCATCGGCGACGTGACGCAGGCGGCCTATCTCGGCCCGTTCCTGTGGAAGATGGCCTGCGAGAAGGCCGGCTCGTTCGACGTCGACAAGGTGGTGGCGGCCTCGCCCGGGATCGAGTTCAAGGGCGCGCCGGAAGGCTACGTGAAGATCGACGAGAACCACCATCTCTGGTCGAAGACCCGGGTCGGCCGGGCGAAGCCCGACGGCCAGTTCGAGATCGTCTACACCAGCCCCGAGCTGATCAAGCCCGATCCCTTCCCGAAGGGCTACCAGTAGTCACCTCGTTCGGAGGGGCAAATTAGCCCCTCCCCAGCGTCATCGCGAGCGCAGCGAAGCGACCCAGGGCAGCGAGACTTTCCGGCACGAAGCGCGTCCCTGGATTGCTTCGCTCCGCTCGCAAAGACGGCCCGGTTCGCCCGGAGGCCGTGACGAGTCGGCAGAAGACGCACTCCTTTTGCGGAAGACCGAAACCATGCTCGGCGACTACTCCCTCGGCGACCTCGGCGCGATCTTCGCCATGCAGGGCTTCGCAGGCCTGATCCTGTTCTCCGTCTACCTGCTGATGGCGCTGGGGCTCGCGATCATCTTCGGCCAGATGGGCGTGATCAACATGGCCCACGGGGAGTTCATGATCCTCGGCGCCTACGTCACCTATCTCTGCTCGACCTTCTTCCAGACCTACCTGCCGGCGCTGTTCCCGATCTACTTCTTCATCGCGATGGGCTTGGCGTTCCTCGCCTCCGGGGCTCTGGGCATGCTGGTGGAATGGGGCCTGATCCGGTTCCTCTACAAGCGCCCGCTCGACACGCTGCTCGCCACCTGGGGCCTGTCGCTGATCCTCCAGCAGGCCTACCGGTCGATCTTCGGCGCCCGCGAGGTCGGCGTCGAATTGCCGTCCTGGCTGATCGGCTCGGTGCAGGTCACCGACACGATCGAGATCCCGATCAACGGCCTGTTCGTCATGGCCGTCACCATCCTGATCACCGTCAGCGTCGCGCTGCTGATCTTCCGGTCGCGCTTCGGCCAGCAGGTCCGCGCCGTGATGTCGAACCGCGCCATGGCGGGGGCGGTCGGCATCGATACCGAGAAGGTCGATCGCTACACGTTCGGCCTCGGCTGCGGCATCGCGGGCATCGCCGGCTCGGCCTTCACGATGATCGGCTCGACCGGGCCGACCTCGGGCCAGCTCTACATCGTCGACACCTTCCTGATCGTCGTGTTCGGCGGGGCCGCGAGCCTGCTCGGCACTATCGCGTCGGCCTTCTCGATCTCCCAGACGCAGTCGACCCTGGAGTTCTTCCTCTCCGGCTCGATGGCCAAGGTCATCACCCTGCTCGCGGTGGTCGGCATCCTGATGCTGAGGCCGCAGGGCCTCTTCACCCTCAAGGTCCGGCGCTGAGGATGTTTTCCCGATGACGAACCCGGTCCAGACTCTCACCAAATCCGTCACCGTCAACGACAACCCGTTCATGAAGCCGGTGGAGTGGCTGAGCCTGCTCCTCCTGGCCGGGGTGATCCTGGTCGTCCTGCCGCTGGTGCTCGACAGCTTCCGCCTCAACCTCGTCGGCAAGTACCTCACCTACGCCTTCGTCGCCCTCGGGCTGGTGATCTGCTGGGGCTACGCGGGTATCCTCTCCCTCGGCCAGGGCGTCTTTTTCGGATTGGGCGGCTACTGCATGGCGATGTACTTGAAGCTGGAAGCTTCGAGCATCGAGAATACGAAAATCCAGTCGACTCCCGGCATCCCGGACTTCATGGACTGGAACCAGATCACCGCCCTCCCCTGGTTCTGGCAGCCGTTCAAGAGCCTGCCGCTGACGCTGATCCTGGCGGTCGCCGTCCCGGTCCTGTTCGCGATGCTGATCTCCTTCGCGATGTTCAAGCGCCGGGTCGGCGGCACCTACTTCGCCATCATCACCCAGGCGATTGCCGCGATCCTGACCATCCTGATCGTCGGCCAGCAGGGCTATACCGGCGGCATCAACGGCATCACCGACCTGCGCACCCTCCACGGCTGGGACATCCGCACCGACTCGGCGAAGTTCATCCTGTACTTCGTCAATGGCGGCCTGCTGATCGCCTGCATCCTGGCGGCGCAGTACGTGAAGAAGTCGAAGCTCGGCCGCATCCTCGTCGCCATGCGCGACAAGGAGGACCGGGTCCGGTTCTCCGGCTACTCGGTGGCGGGGTTCAAGGTCTTCGCCTTCTGCTTCGCCGCCGGACTGGCGGCGATCGGCGGCGCGATGTTCACCCTCCAGGTCGGGTTCATGTCGCCCTCCTTCGTGGGCATCGTCCCCTCGATCGAGATGGTGATCTACGCCGCGGTCGGCGGGCGCCTGTCGCTGTTCGGCGCGGTCTGGGGCACGCTGCTCGTCAACTGGGCCAAGACCAGCTTCTCCGAGAGTTTTCCGGATCTCTGGCTGTTCGGCCTCGGCGCCCTGTTCATCGCGGTGGTGCTGGCTTTCCCGAACGGCCTCGCCGGCATCTGGCGCGAGCATATCGAGCCTCGCCTCACCCGCCGGGTGAAGGGGCTGCGCGCCCCGCCGCCCGCCATCGTCCCGCCCCACGGCACTCCGGCCGAGTGAGCAAGCCATGAACGCCGCGATCCTCTCCTCCCCCGTGGTCGGCGCCGAGGCCGCCCCGCCCGACTACCTCCTCGCCGTCGAGGCGCTCACGGTCTCGTTCGACGGGTTCAAGGCGGTGAACGACGTGTCGTTCTACGTCGATCCCGACGAGATCCGGGTGATCATCGGGCCGAACGGCGCCGGCAAGACCACCGTCCTCGACCTGATCTGCGGCCGCACCCGGGCCAGCGCCGGCTCGATCAAGTACAAGGGCCAGGAACTGACCAAGCTCTCCGAGAGCGCGATCGTGCAGGCCGGCGTCGGCCGCAAGTTCCAGACGCCGTCGATCTACGACGACCTGACGGTGTTCGAGAACCTGGAGATCTCGTTCCCCCGCGGCCGCTCGGTGTTCGGCGCGCTGACGTTCAAGCGGGACGCGGAGGTCCGCGACCGCATCCACGCCATCGCCGAGACGATCTTCCTGAAGGACCAGCTGAAGGAGCGGGCCGAATTCCTGAGCCACGGCCAGAAGCAGTGGCTGGAGATCGGCATGCTGCTGATCCAGGACCCGGAGCTGCTGATGCTCGACGAGCCGGTGGCCGGGATGAGCGTCGGCGAGCGGATCAAGACCGCCGAGCTTCTCAACCAGATCATCAAGGGCCGCTCGGTGCTGGTGATCGAGCACGACATGAAGTTCGTCGAGGACATCGCTCACCGGGTGACCGTCCTGCACCAGGGCAAGGTGCTCTCCGAAGGTTCGATGGAGCGGGTCAAGAACGACCCGAAGGTCATCGAAGTGTACCTGGGACATTGACGATGGCGTCGCTCCAGACTGCGCACATCCCTGGCGTCCAGGCGCCCCCGCTGGCCGCGGCCCCGTCCGCGACGCCGGCCCTCGCCGTCGAGGACCTGCACGCCGCCTACGGCCAGAGCGAGGTCCTGCACGGGCTGACCTTCTCGGTGGCGCCCGGCGAGATCGTCGCCGTGATGGGCCGCAACGGCATGGGCAAGACCACGCTGATGAAGACCCTGATGGGCCTCGTGCCGGTCAGGGCCGGCTCGATCCAGGTCGAGGGCGCGGACGTCGCCGGGCTCAAGAGCCACGCCCGGGTCGCCAAGGGCCTCGCCTACGTGCCGCAGGGCCGCATGATCTTCTCGACCATGACGGTGCAGGAGAACATCGAGACCGGCCTGACAGTCACCGGCACCCGGAAGGTGCCGCAGGACCTCTACGACATGTTCCCGGTCCTGCTGGAGATGAAGGGACGGCGCGGCGGCAACCTCTCGGGCGGGCAGCAGCAGCAGCTCGCCATCGCCCGGGCCCTGGCGAGCCGCCCGAAGGTCCTGCTCCTCGACGAGCCGACCGAGGGCATCCAGCCCTCGATCATCCGCGAGATGGGCCGGACCCTGAAGGCGATCCGCGACCAGCGCGGCCTCTCCATCGTCGTTTCCGAGCAGGTCCTGAGCTTCGCACTCGACGTCGCCGACCGGGTGATCGTGCTGGAGAACGGCGCCATCGTCCACGAGGCCCCGCGCGACGGGATCGACGAGGCCGCCGTCGCCCGGTTCCTGTCGGTTTAGGGGCGCAGCATGGCCGATCACGAGATCTTCGAGCTCGGCGACTTCGTGCTCCAGTGCGGCAAGACGCTGCGCGCGGCCAAGCTCGCCTTCAAGACCTTCGGGACGCTGAGCCCAGCCAAGGACAACGCCATCGTCTACCCGACCTGGTACTCGGGCCAGCACACCGAGAACGAATGGCTGATCGGCCCCGGCAAGGCGCTCGACCCGGACAAGTACTTCATCATCATCCCGAACATGTTCGGTAACGGGCTGTCATCCTCGCCGAGCAACACGCCCGCGCCCTGGAACGGGCCGCGCTTTCCCAACGTCACCGCCCACGACAACGTCCGTGCCCAGCACCGCCTCGTCACCGAGCATTTCGGCATCGAGAAACTCGTGCTCGTCACCGGGTGGTCGATGGGCGCGCTCCAGACCTACCACTGGGCGTCGATGTACCCCGACATGGTGCCGAGAATCCTGCCGTTTCAGGGCTCGGCGAAGTGCTCCCGGCATAATTACGTCTTCCTGGAGGGCGCCAAGGCGGCGCTCCAGGCCGACGCCGCCTGGGCGGAGGGCTGGTACACGAGCCCGCCGACCCGGGGCCTGCGCGCCTTCGGCCGGGTCTACGCGGGCTGGGGACTGTCGCAGACCTTCTACCGCCTTGAGGCCGACATCACCCACATGGGCTACGCCTCGCTGGAGGACTTCCTGATCGGGTTCTGGGAAGGCCTGTTCTACGAGCGCGACGCCAACAACCTGCTCGCCATGCTGTGGACGTGGCAGCACGGCGACATCAGCGCCAACGACACCTTCAAGGGCGACTTCAAGGCCGCGCTCGGCGCCATCCGCGCCAAGGCGATCCTGATGCCCGCCTCGACCGATCTCTATTTCCCGCCCGAGGACAACGCCATCGAGGCGACCGCCATGCCGAACGCGGAGCTGCGCGTGATCGACACGTGGTGGGGCCACTTCGCAGGCGGGCCCGGCACCAGCCCGGACGACATCAAGGTCCTCGACGACGCACTGAAAGAGCTGCTCGCGAGCGGGTGAGAGACGCGCAACGGCGCGCGGACGGGGCCTGCCCCGGTTGAGTCAGGGAGCTGGAGACACGAGATGCCCGAGACGCTGATCAAGGTCGATCTCACGCAATCGGCCTACGACAACGACATGGTGCACAACCGCTGGCACCCCGACATCCCGATGGTCGCCTACGTGAAGCCCGGCGCGGACTTCATCGTCGAGACCTACGACTGGACCGGCGGCTTCATCAAGAACAACGATTCCGCCGACGACGTGCGCGACATCGACCTGTCGATCGTGCACTTCCTCTCGGGACCGATCGGCGTCGAGGGTGCCGAGCCCGGTGACCTTCTGGTGGTCGACCTCCTCGACATCGGCGCCAAGCCCGAGAGCCAGTGGGGCTTCAACGGCTTCTTCTCGAAGAAGAACGGCGGCGGCTTCCTCACCGAGCACTTCCCGCAGGCCCAGAAGTCGATCTGGGACTTCGAGGGCATGTTCACGAACTCCCGCCACGTCCCGGGCGTGCGCTTCCCCGGCCTGATCCATCCCGGCCTGATCGGCTGCCTGCCCGATCCCAAGATGCTGGAGACCTGGAACACCCGCGAGAAGGCGCTCTACGACACCGATCCGGAGCGGGTGCCGGCGCTCGCCACCCTGCCCTTCGGCCCGACCGCCCATATGGGCCGCCTGAAGGGCGACGCGAAGGATGCGGCCGCCGCCACCGGCGCCCGCACGGTCCCGCCCCGCGAGCACGGCGGCAATTGCGACATTAAGGATCTGTCGCGCGGCTCGAAGATCTACTTCCCGGTTTACGTGCCCGGCGCCGGCCTCTCCATGGGCGACCTGCATTTCAGCCAGGGCGACGGCGAGATCACCTTCTGCGGCGCCATCGAGATGGCCGGCTGGGTGCACCTCAAGGTCGAGCTGATCAAGGACGGCATGGCCAAGTACGGGATCAAGAACCCGATCTTCAAGCCGTCGCCGATCACGCCGAAATACGACGACCACTTGATCTTCGAGGGCATCTCGGTCGACGAGAGCGGCGGCCAGCACTACCTCGACGTCCACATCGCCTACCGGCAGGCCTGCCTGAACGCGATCGAGTACCTGAAGAAGTTCGGCTACTCGGGCGCGCAGGCCTACTCGATCCTCGGCACGGCGCCGGTTCAGGGCCACATCTCGGGCGTCGTCGACATCCCGAACGCCTGCGCGACGCTCTGGATACCCACCAAGATCTTCGAGTTCGACATCAACCCCGGCGCCGACGGACCGACCAAGTTCCTCGACGGCTCGGTGCAGATGCCGCTCTCGCCGGATCTCTGACCCTCCGGTCGTCCGGTGGGCACCTCGGTCTCACCGGACGCGACCTGCCCCCTCTCCCGTGCGGGAGAGGGGACCCGCGATCCGTCGGCACCGTTCGCACCTCTCAAGACCCTGCTGGAAGCACCCATGCCCGTCTACGACTACGCCTGCGAGGCCTGCGGGCCCTTCACGGTGATGCGGCCGATGGCGGAGTTCCGCGAGCCGCACGCCTGCCCGGATTGCGGCGGCACGAGCCAGCGCGCCTTCCTCACCGCGCCGCGCATCGCCGGCATGGATGCGGGGCTGCGGGCCGCCCACGCCACTAACGAGCGCAGCCGCCACGCTCCCCGGCGCTCGGGCAGTCACGGGGCCGGCTGCGGCTGCTGCTCGCCCAAGAAGGCTACCGCGGCGCCTGCCGCCGCCAAGAGTTTCCCGAAGGCGCGGCCCTGGATGATCAGCCACTGAGCCGCCCTCAACCGGGGGGACGATCAAGGTCAGGAGGACATCACGCCATGATGCACGGAGACATCTCGTCCAGCCAGGACAGCGTCGGCGTCGCCGTCGTGAACTACAAGATGCCGCGCCTGCACACCCGCGCGGAGGTGCTGGAGAACGCCAAGGCGATCGGCAAGATGATCGTCGGCATGAAGACCGGCCTGCCCGGCCTCGACCTCGTGATCTTCCCCGAATACTCGACCCACGGCATCATGTACGACGCCGCCGAGATGTACGAGACCGCCTCGACGGTCCCGGGCGCGGAGACCGAGGTGTTCGCCGCCGCCTGCCGGGAGGCCAAGGTCTGGGGTGTGTTCTCGCTCACCGGCGAGCGCCACGAGGAGCACCCGCACAAGGCGCCCTACAACACCCTGATCCTGATGAACGACCAGGGCGAGATCGTGCAGAAGTACCGCAAGATCATGCCCTGGACCCCGATCGAGGGCTGGTATCCGGGCGACCGCACCTACGTGTCGGACGGGCCGAAGGGGCTGAAGATCAGCCTGATCATCTGCGACGACGGCAACTATCCCGAGATCTGGCGCGACTGCGCCATGCGGGGCGCCGAGCTGATCATCCGCTGCCAGGGCTACATGTATCCGGCCAAGGAGCAGCAGGTCGTCATCTCGAAGGCGATGGCCTTCGCCAACAACACCTACGTGGCGGTGGCCAACGCGGCCGGCTTCGACGGCGTCTACACCTATTTCGGCCACTCCGCGATCATCGGCTTCGACGGCCGCACGCTCGGCGAGTGCGGCGAGGAGGAGATGGGCATCCAGTACGCCGCCCTGTCGAAATTCCTGATCCGGGACTTCCGCGCCCACGGCCAGTCGGAGAACCACCTCTTCAAGCTGCTGCATCGCGGCTACACGGGCATGATCAACTCGAAGGAGAACCGGCACGGGATGTCGGAATGCCCCTACGACTTCTACCGGCGCTGGATCGAGGATCCCGACGGAACCCGCGACGCCGTCCGGGCCATTACCCGCCAGAGCGTCGGCACGGAGGAATGCCCGATCGAGGGCATCCCGTTCGTGGGCAAGGGCGCGGGCGCGCCCGACCCAGCGCGCTGACCAGCCGGCCGGTCGCGCGACCAGGAGGACCATGGACACGACTCCCCTCGGCCCCACCGCCTTCCGGGCCCCGGCCGTCCTGCTCTCCGGACCGGTCGACTACGACATGTACAAGGACTTCCGCCGCCAGCTCGACGCGGCGGGGGACCGCGACCTCGTCGTCGTCGAGCTGACGACGCTCGGCGGCGACCCGGAGGTCGCCCGGATGATGGGCGAGGACATCCGCTTCAACAGCGCGATGGATCCGAACCGGCGATTCGTCTTCCTCGGCAAGGCCGCGATCTACTCGGCCGGCACGACCTTCATGAGCTTCTTCGCCCGGCCCAACCGGTATCTCACCTGCGGGACGCGGCTGATGATCCACGAGCGCAAGATGAACAAGCAGCTCCAGGTCGAGGGACCGCTCACCACCTGCATCGCCTCCGTGAAGGCGACGCTCAACGAGATCCTGTGCTCGATCGAGATCCAGAACGAGGGCTTCGCCAACCTGATCCAGGGCTCTGACGTCACCCTCGACGAGGTGCTCGAGAAGGCACCGTCGAACTGGTACCTCGAGGCCGAGGAGGCCAAGCGGCGCGGCCTGATCGAGGCGGTGATCTGAGCCGCGTCTTTGCCAACGCAGTGAAGCAACCCAGGGCGGCGCGACACCGGCGCGCGCGGCGCTGCTGGATCGCTTCGCCCCGCCCGCGAGGACGATGAGATTTCACAGCGCCGGGTAACAGGGCCCGAGGCTGACCAAGACCGGGGTGAGGGTCCGCGACATGGGAGATCCGGCTCGCGGGCGGCGCGGTCAGGGCGTCGCGGCCGGCTCCGTCAGGCGATCGACCGAGAGCAGGTACGCGATCAGCGCCGTCTGCTCTTCGCGCGAGACGCCCGAGCCGGCATCCACCCAGTAGGCGTGCCCCTTGCCGGTCACGCGGGCGATCCGCGCCGTGTCCGAGGCCGCGTTGGCGGCGATCACCTTCGCCCGGAGATCCCGGTCGACCAGGGCGCGCAGGCTGTTGGCGGGATCGGGGGTGACGCCCCGGTACAGCGTGCCCGGGACGCCGAGCTGGCCCTCGGCATCGGGACCGACCGCGATGCCGGAATCGTGCAGGTACGGCGCCGTCCAGGCGAGGCCCACGAGATTCGGCACCTTGTAGCCGCCCTCCGTGCCCCCCTGCCCCCAGGCGAGCTGCACCTGGGCGAGGGCGTTGCCCGCGAGCGGCACCGGGACGATGACCGGGTCGGCCGGGGTCGGGAACGGCGTGTCGGCGGCGAACATCGCCGGCGCCGACAGGCGCGCCTCCATCTTGGCGCCCGCCCGCGCCCGGGTCGGCTCGGTACCGATCTCGGCCTCCGGTACGACCCGGTGGTTGGTGAGCGCCGGGCCGGAATGGCAGCTGCCGCAGCCGGCCTTCTCGAACACCGCGCGGCCCGCGCGGACCCGGTCGGGATCCTGCCCGGCGGCCGGCGGGTGCAGCAGGTTCTGGAAGGCCGACATGGCGTTGTTGGCGTGGTTGACCGGCTCCCCGGGCACGGACGTGAACAGGCCGTTGTCGGTGACGTAGTTGGTCGCCGGATAGGTCGGCAGCACCGCGTAGCTATTCAGCCCCGGCGAGGCCGGGGTCGGATCGACGCTGCGCAGCACCTCCGACGGGCTCCGGCCGCCGTCGGGCCTGTAGCGGAACGCCTCCGTGGCCGAGCCGCGCAGCACGATCCCGAGATACGTCTCGGGATCCATGCCGAACAGCCAGGGCGCGGCGGCGGCGAGCTGGGTCGTGTCGGAATTAGCCGCGTGGACGTTGTTGTTGAGCGAGGACAGGCCCGCGAAGGGCCCGATCGCCTCGCGCCCGCTCCAGCTGTAGGGCTCGCCGTGCGCCGAGAAGCTTGACGGGATCGAGGTCGGGTTGGTGACCCGGTCGGCGGACGAGTCGAAGCTGCCCGGCGGCCAGCTCGCCACCTGCACCTTCGTGGCCGCCTCGACGGAAGCGGCGTCCGGGAGCGCCGGCCCCGTGCCGGTCGAGCCGGTATGCTGCGGTTCAGCGGGGGGCTTGGCATCGGCCTCCGGCACGCTGGCGTGCATGAAGTAGGCCGAGGAGTTCTTCGCGAGTGCCATCAGCAGGCCGGCATTGAGGTCGGTGTTGGGCGCGCCCTCTACGACCCTGCCGGTGCCGGGATCGACCGCCGCGTGGCACAGGGCGCAGGTGATCCCCATGCGCAGGTGGCCGCGGTCGTAGAAGGTCTTGATCCCGATGATGAAGGCGCCGCCCTTCGGCACGTCGAGCCCGGTCGGGACCAGCTCGCCCGCCCGGTAGACGCGGTCGCCGACGCGCACGTCCCTGGCCATGGCAACTTTGAGATCGGTGGTGCCCTGGCCACCGAGCTTGGCCACCGCCAGGGCGACCTGCGTGGGAGTCAGGCCGCCGTCGAGCATGCCCATGACGTCGGTGAGGAAGACCTCGTTGCCGAACGTCTCCTGATAGAAGGCCTGCCGGCCGCGCTCGACCATGGCAGGATCGATCGCGACCGCACCGGTCTTCGGCGAGAGTTCCTTCCGTCCGGCCTCGGTGCCGCTGAGCCGGTCGGCCTCCGCGCGCGAGACGCGGCGGCCGAGGATGTCGAAGGCGGTCTGGATCGGGTAGCGGTCCGGGTTGAGCAGGTCCGCCCGGTCGGGCATCGGCGCGTAGCTGAAGCGGCCGACGCCCAGGGCGACGCCGGCCGCGACGGTCACCAGACCGGCGGTGATCAGGATGCGGCGCGGCCAGCCCATGGAAACCGTTTGTCCTTCCCGGCGCCCGCCCGCGAGGAAGCGGGACCGGAGGGCCGGGCCTTTAACCGCCGGCCATTGCCAGGGTTCACGGGGGCGGCCGGGACCGGGTGTCGCGTCCCGGCCGCCCCGAACCCTCAGATCTGGACCTGCCCGCCGTCGGCGAACAGCTCGACGCCGTTGACGAAGCTCGCCGCGTCCGAGGCGAGGAACAGCACCGCCTGGGCGATCTCCTCGGGCCGGCCGACGCGGCCGGCCGGGATCTGGCCGGCGAGGACATCCTTGGTGGCCGCCGCCTGATCGCCGCCGCCGAAGAGCTCGTCGAGGCCGGCGGTCTCGGTCACGCCCGGGCTGATCGTGTTCACTCGGATGCGCCGGTCCTTCAGGTCGAGGATCCAGTTCCGGGCGAAGTTGCGCACGGCCGCCTTGGTGGCCGAGTAGACGCTGAAGGCCGGCGTGCCCGAACTGCCGGTGGTCGATCCGGTGAGGACGATCGCGGCTCCGTCCCGCAGGAGCGGCAGCGCCTTCTGCACGGTGAAGAGCACGCCCTTCACGTTGGTGTCGAAGATGCTCTGATAATGCGCCTCGGTGATCGCGCCGAGCGGCGCGAAGCTGCCGCCGCCGGCATTGGCGAAGACCACGTCGATCTGCGCGTGCTTCTGCTGGACCGCGTCGTACAGGCGGTCGATGTCGGCGAGGTTCGCCATGTCGCCGCGCACGCCCGTGATCCGGCCGCCGATCCGCTTCACCGCCGCGTCGAGCGCCTCCTGGCGGCGACCGGTGATGAACACCGAGGCCCCCTCGTCCACGAAGGCCTGGGCGGTCGCGAGGCCGATGCCGCTGGTGCCGCCGGTCACCACCACCACCTTGTCCTGAAACCTGCCGGTCATCGTCGTTCTCCGCTGTTCGGCGCCGCGCGCGCCGCTGGTCGGAGAGATGCCGCCGGAACGATGGTGCGGGTAGTCGGCGATTGTGGCATCCAGCGTTCCACAGGAGGAACGATGGTCCGCGCCGATCTCAACGACTACGTCTACTTCGCCGAGGTCGTCGCGCATGGCGGCTTCGCCGCGGCCGGCCGGGCGCTGCACCAGCCGAAGTCGAAGCTGAGCCGCCGCATCGCGGCCCTGGAGGCGCGCCTGGGCGCCCGCCTGATCGAGCGGTCGAGCCGGCGCTTCCGCGTGACCGAGGTCGGCCAGGGGTTCTACGAGCGCTGCCGGGCGATGATGCTCGAGGCGGAGCGGGCCGAGGCGCTGGTCGCGGAGGCGCAGACCGAGCCGCACGGGCGGATCCGCATGAGCTGTCCCACGGGCCTCACCGACATCGTCGCGGCGCGCGTCCGCGGATTCCTAGTCCGATACCCGAAGGTGCGGCTGCAGCTGGTCGTGACCGACCGGCCCGTCGACCTGATCGAGGAGCGGATCGACGTGGCGCTGCGGGTCCGACGGGACCTGACGAGCGACGCGTCGCTGACCATGCGCACGCTCGGAACCTCGCGGTGGATCCTGGTCGCCGCGCCGCGGATCGCGCGCGGCCTCGGCCCCGACATCGCCGCGCTCGGCGCGGTCCCGACCCTCGGCACACGCGACGATCCCGGCGAGGCGGAGTGGCGGCTGGAGCACCGGGACGGCACGATCTTCACCCTGCGCCACGAGCCGCGCCTGACCTGCGGCGACTTCGCCGCGCTGTGCGACGCGGCCGCCGACGGCCTCGGGGTCGCGTTCCTGCCCGACCACGCCTGCACCGATGCCGTCGCGGCCGGCCGGCTCGTGCCCGTCTACCCGGACTGGCAGGGTCAGCCCGGGATCGTGCACATCGTCTTCACGACCCGGCGCGGGCTGCCGCCGGCCGTGCGGGTGCTGATCGACCACCTCGCGGCGACATTCCCGAAGCTGTGAGGCGCGCGCCCTAGTATCCGCGCGCCGAGTCGACGCCGTCCGGCACCTGGCCGGTCCGCCGATAGGCCCTCAGGTTGGCCGCCACCGTGGCGGCCGCCGAATCCATGTCGGTCGGCCCCGAGACGTGCGGCAGCACCGTCACGCCGGGATGCGACCACAGCGGCGACTCCGCCGGCAGGGGCTCGACCGCGAAGACGTCGAGCACGGCGTGGGCCAGATGGCACTTGTCCAGGGCGGCGATCAGGTCCTCGGTGACGACGATCGGTCCGCGGGCGAAGTTGATCAGCGCGGCGCCGGGCTTCAGGGCGGCGAGGCGCTCGGCGTTCACGAGGCCCCGCGTCTCCGGCGTCAGCGGCACGAGGCAGACGAGGATGTCGCACCGGCCGAGCATCGCCGGGAGGTCGTCAGCGCCGTGGAACGTCTCGAGGTCCGGCACCGCCTTGGGGCTGCGGCTCCAGCCGACGACGCGGAAGCCGGCTCCAGTGAGCCGCTCCGCCGCCGCGGTCCCGAGCGCCCCGAGGCCGAGCAGGCCCACCGTCGTCTCGGACGGCTTGAGGTAGGCGTGCGGGCGCCAGACTCGGTCGCGCTGCTGGCGGGCGTAGGCCGGCATGTCGCGCTGGAGATAGTAGGTCCAGGCCAGCACGGCCTCGGCCATGGTGCGGGCCATCTCGCGGTCGACGAGGCGGACGATCGGCAGCGGCCGGTCGAAGGCACCGACGAGCTTCTCGACCCCGGCCCACAGGCTCTGCACCCAGACGAGGCCCGGCAGCGCCGCGACCTCGGCCGGATCGGGGTTGGCCACGACGGCGACCCGCGCGGCCGCCCGGGCCGCGTCGTCCATCGACCGGAACGGGATCAGGCGTTCCTCGGGCATGGCCGCCGAGAGGATCCGCAGGTACTCCGCCTCCTGATCCGGCCCCTTGCACCCGACCAGGGCGATCGCCTCCGCCATCTAAATCCTCCGCACCGTACCGCTCGGCCCGTCCACGCGCGGGCGAAGCAGGCGCTGTGCCTGACGGGATCCGGATCGTCGAGATGGGTCGGGCGCCGGCTCCGTCAGCGCGCCTCGATCAGCGCCGGGTAGACGAGGCGGACGTTGCGCCGATCCTCGGGGATCGCGGTCTCCGCCCGCTTGCGGATGCTGCCGGTCGTCGCCGCCACGACGGGCTCGGTCGGCCGCAGGCGCCAGCGCTCGGCCGCCTGGATCGCGACGCGGGGCTTGGGCCGTTCGAGGTGCCGGTCCGCGCCCTCGGTGGGGGCGGTCGCGAGCCCGCCGAGCGTCATCGCGGCCAGCAGGGCGTAGCGGGGCCAGGATCGGCGGGGACGGGCGGGACTGGAAGGCATGGGAGGGGCACCGCGTGGACCTCCCTGTTCTGCGCCGCGCACGTGAAGACGAAATCGAACCGAATCGATTTCCAACCCGTTCCCAACACCTGCCTACAGTCGCGGTAAATGCCCGCTGTCCAGGCACGGTTAAACAGGTGAATTGGGAGGACACGCGGACATGGCGAGCAAGGTCGAGGGGGGATCCGGGACGCCGGAGCGCGCGGAGATCGGCCGCGTGATCGACACCGACATCTCCGCGCGCCTGGACCGGCTGCCCTGGGGCCGCTTCCACGTCCTCGTGATCGTGGCGCTCGGCATCACCTGGGTGCTGGACGGCCTCGAGGTGACGCTCGCCGGCTCCCTGGTGGGCGCGCTGCGCCAGCCGCCGATGTCGTTCTCGGAGTTCGACGTCGGGCTCGCCGCCTCCTGCTATCTCGTGGGCGCCGTGACCGGCGCGATCGGCTTCGGCTGGCTCACCGACCGGATCGGCCGGAAGAAGCTGTTCTTCATCACGCTGGCCCTCTACCTCGTCGCCACGGCGGCCACCGGTCTGTCGTGGAACATCTGGAGCTTCTGCTTCTTCCGCTTTTTCACGGGCGCGGGGATCGGCGGCGAGTACACGGCGATCAACTCGACCATCCAGGAGCTGGTCCCGGCCCGCGTCCGCGGCTGGACCAACCTCGTCATCAACGGCTCGTTCTGGATCGGCGCGGCGCTCGGCTCGTTCATGTCGATCGTGCTCCTGAAGCCCGAGGTGATCGACCCGGCCTGGGGCTGGCGCGTCGCCTTCTTCACCGGCGGCGCCATCGGCCTCGTGATCCTGCTCCTGCGCACCTGGATCCCCGAGAGCCCTCGCTGGCTCGCGACCCACGGCTACGCGGCGGAGGCCGACCGTGTCGTGACCGGCATCGAGAAGCGCTTCACCGACGAGGGCGTGACCCTGCCGCCGGTGGACGAGAGCAAGCGCATGAAGGTCCGCACCCGCGACCACACCCCGCTCTCCGAGGTGTTCAAGGCGCTGTTCGTGACGAGCCGCAAGGAGACCATGGTCGGCCTCGCGCTGATGATCGCGCAGGCCTTCTTCTACAACGCGCTGTTCTTCACCTACGCGCTGGTGCTGGAGCGCTTCTACCAGGTGCCCGGCAACCATGTCGGCTGGTACCTGCTGCCCTTCGCGCTCGGCTCGTTCCTCGGCCCGCTGCTGCTCGGGCGGCTGTTCGACACGATCGGTCGGCGCAAGATGATCGCCTTCACGTACGGCATCTCGGCGCTGCTGCTCGCCGCGGTCGGACTGCTGTTCCGCCTCGAACTGCTCGGGCCGGTCGGCCAGACCGCGGCCTGGATGGTGGTGTTCTTCTTCGCCTCGGCGGCGGCGAGCTCGGCCTATCTCACGGTCTCCGAGACGTTCCCGCTGGAGATCCGGGCGCTCGCCATCGCGGCCTTCTACGCGGTCGGCACCGGCATCGGCGGCGTCTCGGGCCCGCTCCTGTTCGGCACGCTGGTCGAGACCGGCTCGCGCGACTGGGTGCTGTTCGGCTACGGCCTCGGCGCGGTGCTGATGCTCATCGCGGCGGTCGTCGGAGGCATCTGGGGCACCGCCGCGGAGGGCAAGTCCCTGGAGGAGGTCTCGAAGCCGCTGGCGGCGGCCTGAGGGCGGGCCCGGCGCGACAGCGGGACGCGCGCGGAGCGGAGCCGTCCGGCCTCGCTCCGCGCCCGGCCGACGCCGCCGCGGGCGCTCACGCCCCCTTCCGCCACACCTGCCCGTGATAGACGAACTTGGCGCCCTCGTTCGCCAGGGCCGCCAAGCCCCGGAAAGCGGGGTCGTGGACGGTGATCACGCTGGTCGGGATCTGGCGCATCATGGCGGCGAAGGGCGCCTTCTTCTCGAAGGCGGTGCGGAAGCCGCTCTCCTCCAGCACCTTGAGGATCCGGGGCGCGATGCCCCCGCCGATATAGACCCCGCTCGTCGCCAGGAAGGTCAGAGCGAGGTCGCCGCAGACGCGTCCGAGCACCCGGCCGAACAGCGCGAGCGTCTCCGCGGCGTGCGGATCGGTGGCGTTCAGACCGGCCTCGGTGACCGCGGCCGGCTCGATCTTCTCGTGCGGCTGCCCGGTCCGGAC
Organism: Methylobacterium sp. 285MFTsu5.1; assembly: GCF_000383455.1. Lineage (NCBI taxonomy): Bacteria > Pseudomonadati > Pseudomonadota > Alphaproteobacteria > Hyphomicrobiales > Methylobacteriaceae > Methylobacterium > Methylobacterium sp. 285MFTsu5.1. The sequence goes on from NZ_KB911270.1 coordinate 16,358, forward strand.
ATGGGCGACGGCCGCGTGGAGGCGCGACAGGCCCGGCCCCGACAGCACCGTCTCCACGGTGATCCGGTCCTCGACCCGCTCCAGCGCGTGCCAGACCTTCTCCTCGAAGGCGTCGGCCGGACCGATATCGGTGTGGCCGACCTCGGTGGAGACGATGGCGAGATGCGCCGCATAGGGGACCAGCGCGGCCGCGCCGAACCCGGTCCCGGGGCCCAGCACCACGCGGGCGCCGCCGGGTACGGGGGGACAGGGGCCGACCGGCGTGAGGTCGTGGGGCTCGATATCGGCGGCGCCAGCCGCCACCGGCACGTAGTCGTTGACCACCGTCGCCGAGGAGAGCCCGAAATCCTCGGCGATGCGCTGGCCCGCGATCTTCCAGTGCGCGTTCGTCAGCTGGATCTCCGGCCCGTCGACCCGGCCGGCGATCGCCAGGATCGCCGAGCGCGGTGCCGGGCCGCCACCCTTGGCGAGCGACGCCTTGATGGCGCTCGACGGATCGGGATGGTCGGCGGTCGCCTCGTGCGCGAGGAGGCGGGGCTGGTCGCCGGACGTCTCGATCAGACCGAACCGCGCGTTCGTCCCGCCGATGTCGCCGACCAGAACCGGAAACTCGAACATCGCAACTTGCCCCTGCTCTCTGGCCCGCCGCGACGGGACTCGCGTCCAGCACGGCTCCGGCGATTCATCGGCCGCGCGACCCCGCGCGGGCAAGTCCCAATCGGCGGCATCCGCCGCTCAGGATTGCGCGATCGTCTTGTCACGCGCCCGGCCGATCACGCCGAGATGGGTATCTCCGAAGCCGCTGCCGTATTTGAGACCGTAACCGAGGGCGCGGTCGAGGCCGATATGGGCCAGCCAGATGAGGACCGGCCCGACGGCCTCGGGGCGGCCCGAAGCGATCGCCAGGGACAGGCCGACGAGGGGCAGCGCGAGCGTGTGGGCCGCGTTGTAGAGCACCGCGCCGACCACGGGACCGGCCGCGTAGCCCAGCATGCTCAGGTCGGGGACGAAGAGCAGCGCCGCGAAGAGCCACCACGACGCCCCGAGCCAACCATAGGCGAGCAGGGCGGCGACCAGGATGCAGCCCCCCTCCAGCCGCAGCAGCAGGCGCGGCCAGCCCGTGACGGAACGCCCCGACAGCGCGATCTCCCCTCGACAGCGCGGCGCGTCAGGCCGGCGGCAGCGCGTCCGGGTCGATCGCGCCACCGGCAGCCCAGTTGCTGAGCAGGGCACGGACAGCGGCGGGGTCGGGCAGGCGCCGCCGGGCGACGGTCTCGCCGTCACCGACGCGCACCGCGACGCCGCCGTCCTCGTTGATCGACGCGAAGGCGATCTCGTCGGTGCGGTCGTCGCCGAAGAAGACGGGGATCCGTCCGGCGTAGGGCGCCTGCGCCATGAAGGCGCGGATCGCGTGGGCCTTGGTGGCCTGCGCGGGGACGATCTCGCCCACCGCCTTGCCGAGCTGCAGGCGGTACTCGGCGCCGAGCGCCTCCGCCGCGCCCTTCACCAGCGTCTCGGCCCGCAGGGCATCGTCCGGGTTCGCGAGCCGCCAGTGGACCGCCACCGAGGCGCCCTTGTCCTCGATCAGGACCTGCGCGAGCGCGGCGGTCTCGGCCTGCAGGCGCGCGACCTGCCGGCGCAGATCCGGATGGTCCTCCGCGCGGCCGCCCGTGAGCGCGCCGGCGACCCGGCGCTCGACGCCGTGGAGACCGGCCGCATCCAACCGGGACGGCGCCAGGAAGCCGTCGATCACCGTGACCGGCCGGCCGGTGACGATGGCGAGGGCGCCGCCGAGTCGCGCCCGGAGCCGCTCCAGATCCTCCACGAGGCCGGGCTCGACCCGCACGGCGTCCGGACGCGGCGCGATCTCGGCGAGCGTGCCGTCGAAGTCGAGGAAGAGGGCGATGTCCATCGCGGGCGATCCCGGGCTCGAGTGTCGGCGACGGGCTAGCACGGGCGCGCCGGACGACAAACGCCGGCGGCACTGCCCTATCTGAATCCGCACCGGCACAGCACGAGGTTCTCCATGCGCGGATCGCCCTTTCGGCCCGTCCCCGATCCGGTCGGACCCGGCGAGGAGAGCGTCTGGGACTATCCGCGGCCGCCCCGGCTCGAATCCGTCCCGGACCGGCTGCGGGTCGTGCTCGGCGGCCGCGTCATCGCCGAGACGGGCTCCGGGTTCCGGGTGCTCGAGACCTCGCACCCGCCGACCTACTACCTGCCGCCCGCCGACATCGCGGACGGGACGCTCGTGAACCGGCGGAGCGGCGGGATCTGCGAGTGGAAGGGACAGGCGGTCCTGTTCGACGCGCGCGGCGGCGACCGTCTCGTGCCCGGGGCGGCCTGGGCCTACCCGGATCCGACCCCGGATTTCCGCGCGATCGCCGGCTACGTCGCGTTCTACGCCGGCCCGATGGACGCCTGCTTCGTCGGGGCGGACCCGGTGACGCCGCAACCGGGAAACTTCTACGGCGGCTGGATCACGCCCGGCATCGTCGGCCCGTTCAAGGGCGGTCCCGGAACGATGGGCTGGTGATTTCGTCCCCCGCCCCTTCTACGTTCGCGAAAGGCCACCACGAGGAGACCGCATGACCGCGCTGACCGAGACCGATCCGACCGGCGCCGGGTTCAGCCCGGAGGGGCTCGCCCGGATCGTGCCGTGGATGGACCGCCTCGTCGGCGACGGCCGGCTGGCCGGACTGTCGGTCACCGTGGCGCGGCGCGGGCGCATCGCCTTCGCGCGCGCCTGCGGGCAGGCCGACCTCGCCCGGGCAACGCCGTTCACCCTCGACACGGTCACCCGGATCTACTCGATGACCAAGCCGCTGACCTCGGTGGCGGTGATGCAGCTCTACGAGCAGGGCCTGTTCCAGCTCGACGATCCGATCGCCCGGGTCCTGCCCGAGTTCGCCGAGATGCGCGTCGCCGTGGGCGGCAACCGGGCGAAGCTCGAGACCGAACCGGCCCGCCGGGCGATCACCGTGCGGGACCTGCTGACCCACACGGCCGGGCTGACCTACGGCTTCATGGAGGCGACCCTGGTCGACGCGCAGTACCGCGAGCAGGGCGTCGACTTCCTGGCGCGCGAGGGCACCCTCGCCGAGATGACCGCGCGGGTCGCGAAGCTGCCGCTCCTCGCCCAGCCGGGCAGCGCCTGGAACTACAGCGTCGCCACCGACGTGCTCGGCCAGTACGTGGCCGCGCTGACCGGCCGCCCGTTCGCCGACCATCTCCGCGACGCGGTGATCGGGCCCCTCGGCATGGTCGATACCGACTTCCATGTGCGGCCCGAGCTGATGCCGCGCTTCTGCGCCACCTACGCGTACGACCGCGCGCGGCAGCTGCGCCTGTTCGACGATTCCGTGGACACGGCCTTCGCGCGCCCGCCCGCCATCGCGTCGGGCGGCGGCGGCCTCGTCTCGACGGCGGCGGACTATCAGCGCTTCTGCCGGATGATCCTCAACCGGGGCACCCTCGACGGCGCGCGCCTGCTGGGCCGCAAGACGGTCGACCTGATGCTGGCGAATCACCTGCCGGGCGACCTCGCGGCGATGGGCACGCCGCGCTTCGCCGAGACCTCCTACACCGGCATCGGCTTCGGCCTGGGCTTCTCGGTGATGCTCGACCCCGCCCGGGCCCAGATCCTCGGCACGCCCGGTGAGGTCGCCTGGGGCGGCCTCGCTTCGACGGCGTTCTGGATCGACCCGGCCGAGGACCTGTCGGTGGTGCTCATGACGCAGCTCGTCCCGTCCTCGGCCCTGCCGATCCGGCGCGAGCTGCGCGTCCTGACCTACGCGGCCCTGGCCGAGTGAGGGCCGGCCACGCGCGGGTCCGCGCCGGTCACTCCTCCTTGGGCGCCTCGGCGGCCGGCTTCTGAGCCGGCTTCGCGCCGGCCTTGGCGGTCGGCTTCGGGGCGGCGGTGGCGTATTCGGGATCGCTGCGCGGACCGTTCGCACCGTTGGTCGGGCCGGGGAGCTGGCCCGGCGCGAGATCGGTCACCTTGGTCCAGGTCTGCGACTTGCACAGGAACGCGATCAGGCAGCCGCGCACCGTCAGCTCGCCGGCCGTCTCGGTCCAGATGGTGACGTCGTAGGACTTGCCGTCCTCGGAATTGTAGATCTTGCCCTCGTAATGGGCGTCGGCATTCGGCTTCAGGCCCAGGATCAGCTGGTGTCCGAGGGACGGCCGGGCCTGCTTCTTGGGATCGGGGTTCTTGAAGTCGATCCGCGGCTCGCCCTTGTCGTTCAGCGGGACCTTCAGCCAGACCACGTATCCGCACAGCCGGTCACCCGCGGTCCCGCACTTCTCGAGGCGCACGCGCGCGCGGCCGTCCTCGGTGAGATAGGTGCCGCTGGGATCGGTCGGCGTCTTGGCCTGGGCCGTGCCCGCCAGCGCCGAGAGCGCCAGGATCGCGAGCGGCGCTACCCGGCGACCGATCGATGTAAACCGCATACCCGAACTCCCATCCCTCGCGAGTCGTGATGGAGCCTTGACCGCCCGTCCTCGCGTGTGCCGCTTCCGCGCAGGAAGGATCGCTCCCTCCGCGTCATCGCGCCCGCGCCGAGAACCGGACGGCGTGCGCGTCATGCCCGCCCTCTCCCGCGCGAAGTTGTCCGCATCATGACAACTCAGCCGGGACTCTGGACGGGAATCGACCCGGCGATACTGGGATCGGTGCGCGTTGGACGGTCAGATCCGGGTCGGCGGAAGGCTGCGGCCGGGTCCGAGGCTGCGCTGCATGAGCGTCACGTCGAGCCAGCGCCCGTGCTTGTGGCCGACTCCCGCGAGCGTTCCGACGGGCGTGAAGCCGAGGCTCGCGTGCAGCGCGATCGAGGCGGGTGAGCCGCTCTCGGCGATGATGGCGACCAGGGTCCGGCAGTCGATCTGCTCGCTCGCCGCGATCAGGGCGGCGAGCAGGCGCCGGCCGACTCCGCCGCCGCGGGCCGTCCGGGCGACGTAGATCGAATCCTCGAGGGTCGAGCGATAGGCGGCGCGCTGGTGATAGGGGCCGGCATAGGCGTAGCCCGCGACCGCGCCGTCCCGTTCGGCCACGAGGTAGGGAAAGCCGCCCGCGCGCAGCACCTCGAAGCGGCGCGTCATCTCGGCCAGCGTCGGCGGCTCCGTCTCGAAGCTGGCCGTGCTGGAGGCGACGGCGTCGCCGTAGATCGCCGCGATGGCGGGAAGGTCGGCCTCCGTGGCCGGGCGTATCACGTCTGTCACGGCCGCAGGTTACGCGAGGCGGCGCGGCTCCGGCAATCTGCCCCGCACGAGCCGGGCGCGGCTCGATCCCGCGGACGGTGGCGGAGCCTCGGCGGGACCGGCGCCTCGGCGCAGATCCCGCACGACTCGAGGATGCGATGACTTACTCGGCGGCGGACATCTCGGCCGTGAAGTGGCCGCACCAGTCCTTCGAGGCCACGACCGGCCAGAGGCCCTTCGACTCGGGGGCCGGCTGGCTGACCGGCGGATTGAAGCGGCAGAGGCCCTCGTCACCCTGCGCCTGGGCACCGTTGAGCTTGTGATCGTCGAAGAAGCGGCAGCTTTCGCAAGCGGCGTTCGCGGAACCGGCCATCGGGTCTCTCCATCGGGTATCTCGGAGGGAGGGGACCGCCTCGGCGGCGCGCCCTCCACAGTTCTTAATTAGAATAGCTCGAAAGTAAGGTCAACGGCCGGCTTGCGCGGGGCTTGCGGGCGGGGGCCGAGCGCGACGCGGTGCGAAAGGGTGGAGCGAGGGCGACTGGAGACGTGGACGCGCGGGCGGTCCGGGTCGGCGGGCGCCGCGCCGACGGTCCCGTCATCTGGGTGAGAAGGTCAGGTGCCGCGCGAACCGATCTCGCTGGCGCCATGGCCCAGAACGCAGCGAAGCCGGATTCCGCTGGGAATCCGGCTTCGGAGAAGCGGCGATGACTTGGTCATCACCCTCTGGCCGATCCGATCGCCGTCTAAGCAGACGGCGTCGGGACGGTCAGCCCTGCTTGGCCTTCTTGTTGGCGTTGTGGTGACCGATCGCGCAGCCCGCGGCCGCGCCCATCTTGCCGTGTCCGGCCATGTGCCCGGCGACGCCGCCGACCACGGCGCCCTTGAGGCAGCCCTTCGCCTGGGCGGGCGCGCCGGCCAGCAGGCCCGCGACGGCCAGGGCGGAAACGAGTGCGATCCGATTCGTCATCGAGACATCTCCTGTCGTTCCTGCGGCAACCGGCGGCCGGCCCCACCCGTTCCGGCGCCGACGCGACAGGGCCGCGCGCCTCTCGGAACCGTGACCCGTCAGCGCGCGAGCCCGGCCACGAGCCGCACGAGATCCGACTGGCGCGTCGCTCCGGTCTTGGCGAAGATCGCCTTCAGCTGCGAGCGCGCGGTCGCCGCGGTGATCGCGAATCGCGAAGCGGCTTCGGCCAGCGAGATCCCGCTCGACAGCGCCTGGGCGAGGCGCGCCTCCGCCGGGGTCAGCCGATAGGCCGCCTGGAGGATCGCGGTCGCGGGCGCGGCCGGGGCCCCGGGCACGCTCCCGAGGAGCAGCGTGCTCGCCCCGGCGAACAGGCCGCGGCTCGGCCCGACCAGCGGCACGACGTGGATCACGAGCGGCGGCCCGTCCCGTCGCGCCGCGACGACCGCCGAGATCGGCGGGCGGCCGGAGGGCCGCGCCAGGGCTTCGAGCTGCCGCGCCGCCTCCGGATCCTCCGCGGTGAGGCGACCGCCCGCGAGCTTCAGGTCGCGCCCGAGGAGGGCGCCGAACGCGTCGTTCCAGCGGAGCGCCCGTCCGTCGGCGTCGAGAATCAGGGCGGCGCGGTCGATCAGCTCGAAGGCCTGCGTCAGCCCCGCGAGCCGGGCCCGCTCGACCATCGACGTCAGCAGGCCCGCGCGCTGCAGGAGCGGCGACAGGGTCGCGAGGCGCCGCTGCTCGTGCAGCTCGTACGGTCCCTGCTCCACGGTCCGCTGCAGGGAGAGGCACCACAGGCGTCCCTTCACGGAGAAGCCGATCCCGGCGAACCAGCGCAGGCCGCGGGAGGCCAGCAGGTCCTGGTAGAAGGGCAGGCGCGCGATCTCCTCCGGCGTGGTGAAGTCCTGATCGACCGCGATCCCGCGCGTCCGCATGAGCGGGATGCCGCGGAGGCGATGGTCGTCGCGGTGCCAGCCCTCGTCGAAGTAGCGGCGCGAGGCGTCGGCGAGGGAGGCGGTGCAGAGCGATTCGAGGCCGGTCCGGTCGGAGCGCAGAAGGAGGGCGCCCTCGCTGCCGGACGCCCGCACGACGCGCTCGGCCAAGTCAGGCCAGCGCGCGGGATCGATCACGGCCTCCTCGAGGTCCTCCCGGAAGCCGGACTCCAGGTCGTCGTGCAGGCGGGCGAAGAGATCCGGCCTCACGCCCGACATGTGACGCGCCTCCGCCGCGCCGGATACTGGCGCCCCGCGCCGGCTTGTCGAACTCTCGTCCTCGCTCGGTACGGCTCCATACCGTCGAACTATAGATCAGGTTCTTAAATCCGGGCAAGCATCCCTCTAATTACAGGTTTAGATCGGCGGGAGCGTGCGCGGGACTTGTCGGGAGACGGCACCGCCGCGGCGGGATCCGCGCATCGACCCGCCGGCGGCGGGAACGACTGCGCCCCGGCCGCGCACACGCGTTCGGCCTGCGCCGGAACCCGCCCCCCTCTACGGGGCGGGCGAGGCTCAGCACTTTGCCACGGCTTGCCAGACACAACTTCTGATAGAGTTGCCGAGAGCCGGGTTCAAGCCTCGTTAACCAAGCTTGGCGATTGTATCGCGGTGCGCGGTTCGATCACGAGTTGTGATGGGACGAGCGCACTCGAGCAGGATGCGGCTGAAGGTCGATGGCGTTTACCCTGTCTGCGTTCCTCGGTGTCGCGCGACGGCGTCCCGGCCGGCCATCCGGTGCCTCGGCGGTCGCGCTCGCGCTCGTCGCCTGCGCGCCGCTGCTCGCCGGCTGCAGTTCCGGGCGCCCGCAGAGCGCGGCGCGCTCCGGCCTCGACGTGGCTCAGACCGGCTCGGTCACCGAGGGCCTCCCGGCCGCGCTGGTCGCGGCCGCCCAAGAGGAGGTCGGGCGGACCATGCGCCTCGGGCTGGCGAACTACCGGCTCAACGTCGGCGACAACCTGGAAGTCTCGTTCCTGATCGATTCCAGCGTCGTCCAGCCGACCTACCGCCTGAACCCGAACGACGAGTTCGACGTCGATTTCCGCACGCACCCGGAATACAACCGTACGGTGATCGTCCGGCCGGACGGCCGGATCTCGCTGCCGGGCAAGAACGGCATCAAGGTCGCCGGCCTGTCGCCGGAGGCGGCCGCCGCGCTGATCAAGAGCACCTACGACGACGTGCTGATCGATCCGGTCGTCACCCTGATGCTGCGCCGGTTCCGCACCGTCACCGACGATTTCCGCGACCTCACCCAGCGGGCCGACATGGGCCGCGTGAAGGTCCTGGCGATCGAGCCGGACGGCAAGATCAACCTGCCGATGGTGCCTCCGGTCCAGGCGGCGGGCCGGACCGTCCACGAGGTCATGGGCAGCCTGAACGCCGCCTACAAGCACCAGCTGGCCTCGGTGACGACCAGCGTCCGGCTCGCGAGCCTCGTCCCGGCCAACACCATGGTGTTCGGCGAGGTCCGCGCGCCGGGTCCCGTCACCCTGCAGGGGCCGCGGACGCTGGCGCAGGTCCTGGGCTCGGCCGGCGGCGTCCTGCCGACCGCGGCCGGCGAGGCCGTGCGGATCATCCGCTTCGACGCCGAGGCGGCCGGCAGCGTGCGCATCGTCGACATCGGCCAGCCGGGCTTGGCGGACTCGATCGTGGTGCCGCCCAACGCCACCGTCTACGTGCCGCCCTCGCTGCTGGCCAAGACCGCCCGCGCGGTGGACCTCGTGGTGCGCCAGATCCTGCTCTTCAACGGGACCGGCTTCGGCGTGAACTACATCACCGGCCCGTCCGCCAGCACCTCCACCAGCGCCACCGTGAGGTCCGGCACGTGAGGCAGAGCGACCTGACCGCCGCCGACGCGGTCGAGGGCCCGGCCTTCGACCTCCGCGACGCCCTCGCGGCCCTGTTCCGGCACATCCGGCCGGCGCTGCTGATCCTCGTCGCGGCGATCCTCGGCGCCGGGATCTACCTGCTGCTGACGCCGGCCGAGTACACGGCCGACGCCAAGCTGATCATCCGTCTCGGCCGCGAGAAGGCGGGCGCCCCGCTCCAGGGCGGCGCGAACCAGAACTACATGTTCTCGGAGCGCGCGCAGAACGTGAACAACGAGATCGAGATCCTGCGCGATCCCAGCATCGTGCGCGACGAATTTGCGACGCTGAAGGCGATCACCCCGACCGGCGACCTCGGGCCGCCCCCGGCGGACTGGACCGACTGGCTGATCTACCAGGGCCGTCAGGCCGTGCGGAGCGCGAAGGCGGTCAAGACCTGGGTCGTCGATACGGTGCGGATCCCGTTCGAGGCGGTGGGCCTGCTGCGCCACCTGACCCCGGACGAGAAGCTCTACGAGGCGTACCTCGCGGCGTTCAAGGTCGTCTTCGTGAAGGAGACGGACGTGATCCTCACGGGCTTCACCTGGACGGACCCGCACTTCGCCGCCCAGGCGCTGAACCGGCTGCTCGACGCCTACAAGCGCCGCCACGTGGAGGTCTACGCCGACGAGACTCCCGCCTCGTTCTACCAGAGCAAGCTGGAGCGCGCCCGGGCCGACCTCGCCGCCATCGACGCGCAGCTCTCGACCTACCTCAAGGGCAACAACACCGCGAGCTTCGAGATCGAGCAGCAGAACGACCTCGGCACCCTCGCTGACCTCGCCAAGCAGAAATCGGCGGCGCAGATCGAGCGCGAGGTGGTCGAGACCCGGCTCAAGCGCACCCGCGAGGCCGGACCCGACCGCTGGCAGCCGACGCCGCCCGACGCGGACCCGACGGTCACGGCCTTCGACCAGCGCTGGGCGGACCTGCGGACGAAGCGCGCCGAGTTGGCGGTGCGGTTCCGGCCGACCGCCCCCGAGTTCGTGAGCCTCGATCGGGACCTCGCGGCCCTGGCCCGGCAGAAGTATCAGGCGCTCCTCGCCGCCGACACGGCGAAGCTCGCCATCCTCGCCGAGAAGATCCAGAGCATCACGGGGATCGAGCAGACCCGCCGCCGGGCGGCCATCGGCCAGAGCGACGCGGCGCTGGCCTACGGCCGGCTGACCCAGCAGAAGGGCCTGCTCACCGACGAGATCACCGAGACCCAGAAGCGGATCGACGCTCTGAAGACCGGCACGGGTCTCGACGCGCAGGCCGTCACCTCCTCGGCCCTCGTGGCGCGCGCCGTGCCGCCGCGGCTGCCCTCCGGCCCGAACCGGCCGCTGATCCTCGGGCTCGCGGCCGGTCTCGGCCTGCTCGCCGCCCTGGCCTACGTCGCCCTCGCGGAGATCCTGGCCCAGACCTACCGCAGCGCGTCGGAGGTCGCCCGCTCGCTGCGGGTGCCGGTGCTGGCCGCGGTGCCGCTGCAGACGGGAGCCGCCGCATGATCGCCGCCGCCATCGCGCCGAAGATCGATCCGGCGATCCTGGAGCCGGCCCTCGTCCAGCTCACCCGGCACGAGGCGCGCGTGCGCCGGGTCGGCCTCACCGCGGTCCAGCCCGGCGAGGGCGTCAGCACCCTCGCGCGTGAACTCGCCGGCGCCTACGCCCGGCGGGGCCGCAGCGCCGTTCTGATCGAGGCGAACTGGTCCCGCCCGTCGCTGGCGGAGGCCTACGGCCTGACCGGCCAGCCGGGCTTCGCCGACATCGTCGCCGGCACGGTCGCCCCGAGCCGCGGCGTCCACCCGGTCGCCGACAACCTCAGCGTCGTGCCCGCGGGCAGCCCGTCGGCCATCCGCCAGGCGACCCTGGACGACGGCCGCGTGGAGGATTTCCTGGCGCTCGTCGACGACCGCTTCGAGCTCGCGATCGTGGATTGCGAGCCGATCACCGAGATCGGCGACGCCGCCGCGCTCTCCCCCTTCGTGGACGGCTTCATCGTGGTGATCGGCGCCGAGCGCACCCGTCGGGCCGTGGCGCAGCGCGCCCTGGCCGACCTCAAGGCCGCCGGCGGGGCGCCGCTCGGCGTCGTCCTGAACCGCACGCGGCGGCCGATCCCGCGATGGCTCTACCGGTGGCTCGGATGAGCGCGGCGCCCGTCCGCGCGCTGCGGGTCCTGCCGCTCGCCGGGATCGGCTTCGCGGCCGCGGCCGGGGCGATCGCCCTGAGCGCGGCGCCGCTCAAATTCGCCGTCGTCGGCCTCGCGGCGGCCTTCGGCGGGGTCGGCGCCCTGATCGTCGGGCGGCTCTATCGCCTCACGCCGCTCCTGCTCGTCGCCCTCGCGGTCGGGCTGACGGTCAAGCTCGACGTCAGCTTCCTCCAGCATTTCGAGGCCGTCGGGCAGTACCTGCCGAGCATCGGCGGCGGCGCCGGCCTGACGGTGAGCGTCGCCCTGCTGGTGGCCACGGCGCTGATCGTCGCCAAGCTCACCGGACTCGGGGAGGACGCCCCGGGCCTGCGGCTCGACCGGCCCCTCGTGCTGACGCAGCTCGGCTTCCTGATCGCGGGGCTGCTCTCGCTCTCCAACGCCACCGACCCGGCCTATCTCTGGTTCGACACGTGGCGCTTCGCCGGCCTCCTCCTGGTCTCGGTCGCGGTCTCGAACCTGTCCGAGGGCGACATCCGGACCCTCGCGCTGGCGATCTGCGCCCTCTGCCTCGTCCAGACCGCGGTGGCAGGCCTGCAATACGTCTCGGGCTCGGAACTCGGCCTGTCGGTGCTGGGCGAGGAACAGATCGTCGAGGAGAACATCAACTTCTCGGCCCAGCGCCGCGCCGGCGGACTGAAGGTCCACCCGAACATCCTCGGCTACTACTACGAGTTCGTCTGGCCGCTCGCCCTGGCGCTGGCCCTGTCGCGCGGCCCGCTGCTCCTGCGCCTCGCGGGGGCGGCGGGCGCCGCCTCGGCCCTGGTCGGCGTGGTCCTGACCCTGTCGCGCGCGTCCTGGCTGACCTTCCCGGTCTCGGCCGCCCTCCTGATCCTGCTGGTCTACCGCGACCGCCTGTTCTCCCGGACGAGCCTGATCGTCCTCGGCCTGCTGGCGATCGTCGGCGCCGTCGCGGCGCTCTACGCCGGCCCGCTGATCTGGGAGCGGCTCACCGCCGACGACGGCGGCTCGGCCGCCCAGCGCGGCCCGCTGAACGCCGCGGCCCTCGCCCTGTTCGAGCAGTTCCCGATCTTCGGCGTCGGCCTGAACAACTTCGGCAACCAGTTCGCGGTTCTCGACAGGACCGGCCTGTCCCGGCTCGCCGGTTTGTTCGACCGGTCGAACCACGTGGTGCACAACCTGCACATCCTGATCCTCACCGAGGTCGGGGTCGTCGGCTACGCGGCCTTCGCGCTGGTCTTCGGCATCGGCATCGCCCGGGGCTTCCGCGCCGCCCGCCGCGCCCCGGTGGGCGATCCGCTCGCGGCGATCGCGGCCGCCTGCGCGGTCGGCCTGATCGCGCACCTGCTGCACGGGCTGGTCGATCCGGGCTTCCGCCTGAATCTCGGCATCGCCGAGTTGCTCTACACCGGCCTCGGGCTGATCGCCGGGGTGCGGGCGGCGCAGCGGCGCAGGGCCGTCGCAGCGTCCCGGGCGGTCGCGTCGACGGGCCCGATCGGCGCGGCGCGCGCGCGTCCGGAGCGGATCCCCGTGCCGTCCGGGCGTCGCCCATCCCTCGCAGCGTACGGAGACCGTCCGTGAGCGCCGTCAGCCTCAGCGTCCTGATCGTCACCTACAATGCCGGCCGGGACATCGAGACCTGCCTGGACCTGCTGGCGGCGAGCCGGGTGAGACGCCCCTACGAGGTGATCCTCGTCGACAATGCCTCCACCGACGGGACGCCCGAGCGCGTCGCGCGGGCCTTTCCCTGGGTGCGGGTCATCGCCGAGCCGACCAATCACGGCTTCGCGGGCGGCAACGCGCGCGCGCTGGAGCACGCGCGCGGTACCGCGATCCTGCTCCTCAACCCCGACGCGTTCCTGCACGACCCGGACGCGCTCGCGGGCCTCCTGGACCATCTCGACGCGCAACCGGATGTCGGGGCGGTCGGCCCGCGCCTGACCTTCCCGGACGGGACGCATCAGGTCGGTGACGCCGGCTACGAGCCGCGCCCGCTCTCGATCCTGGTGCACGCCGCCGGCCTGTCGGGCCGCCTCGGGCTGCGCGGCCTCTACCTCGTGAGCCGCCAGGCCAGGGGGGCGCGGGCGCTCGACGTCGACTGGATCTGCGGGGCCTGCCTGCTGCTGCGCCGCTCGGCGATCGCCGCGATCGGCGGCCTGGAGAGCCCGATGTTCCTCTACGGCGAGGACGTGGACTGGGGCTGCCGACTGCGCGATGCCGGCCTGCGCGTCGCCTACCGCCCGGACATCGCCGTCACCCATCTCCAGGGCGGCTCGGGAAGCGCCCGCTCGGCACGCTGGCTCGACGGGCTGGCGGCCATCTACAGCCTGCGCAATGCCGGGCGGCTCCTGTCGTCGCCCGCCTTCTTCTCCGGCCCGCTCCGGCTCGGCTTCACCCTGCGGGCCGTGGCCTACGGTGTCGCGGCCCGGCTGCGCCGGCAGCCGGACCTCGCCCGCAAGGCCGAGGACATGCGCAGGTTCTCCGGGCACCTGCGCAGTCTTCGTCTCCGACCGCGATGAACCGTCACGGCCGTTTGCGGATGAACACCATGTGGTAGCCCTTGAAGGGACCCGGCGTGAGCCGGAACAGCAGCTCCCAGAACTTGCCCAGGACGATGTTCTCGCCATGATAGAACGGCTGCCCGTCGAAACTGTAGGTGAAGTGCTCGAACCGGTCAGTTGGGAAAAGCCGCTTCCGCGCCGCCTCCGTGTTCATCGTGTAGAGCGGCACGAACGAGTCGATCTCGACCCGCCGCGGCTCGACGAGGCGCAGCACCCGGGCGTGCAGCCGCTTCGGCACGAGCCGCGCCCCGATCCCGACATAGCCCCAGCGGTTCGGCGTCCAGGCGCAGAGCCAGCCGCCCGGCGCGAGCACCCGGCCGAGCTCCGCCGCGGTGACCTCGGGGTGCTCGATATGCTCGAGGACCGAGAAGGCCGAGATCAGGTCGAAGCTCCCGTCCGGAAATGGCAGCACCCCGTCGTGACCGATCAGCCGGACCTCGTCGGCCGACCGGTTGCCGAGGACCGCCTCGTCGACGTCGCAGGCGACGACCTGGGCGCAGCGCCCCCGGAAGTCGCCGAGGTGCCGCCGCAGTGGGACCGGGTCATCGCTCCACTTGCCGCGCCCCGCGCCGAACTCCATGACCCGCATGTCGGAGCGGAGCAGCGCGTTGACGCGCACGATGTACTCCATCCGGTGGTCGTGCCGGGAATAGCCCCCGGCTCCCATCTCCCGGAACAGACGCTGTTCGACCGTGACCATGCCTCAGGCTCCTCTGAACGTGCTGCGCCGACGGCGCATATGAAATCCGGGGGATCGGGCGGGCGCCCGACAGTGGCGATCCTCGGCACCCGCGGGGTGCCGGCGGCGCACGGGGGGTTCGAGACGCTGGCGGAGCGCCTCGCGCTGGAGCTCGTGGCGCGCGGCTGGCGGGTCGAGGTCTATTGCCAAGTGCGCGAGCCGGCGCCCCCGATGGTCTGGCGCGGGATCCTGCTGATCCCGGTCGCGGTCCGGGGCGACGGCGCCGTCTCGACGATCGTGTTCGACCTGAAATGCACCCTGCGGGCGGCCTTCCGGCCGGCCCTGCCCCTCGTGCTCGGCTACAACACCGCGGTGTTCTCGCTGCTCTACCGGCTGACCGCCAAGCGCAGCGTGATGAACATGGACGGCATCGAGTGGAAGCGCGACCGCTGGTCGAAGCCCGCCAAGGCCTGGTTCTGGCTGAACGAGCGGCTCGGCAGCCTGTTCTCGACCCACCTCGTGGCGGACCATCCGGAGATCGCCCTGCACCTCGCCCGCCGGACCTCGGCCGCCCGGATCACCACCATCGCGTACGGCGCCGACCCGGTGCTGGAGGCCTCGACCGAGCCGCTGGCGACGTTCGGCCTGCGCCCGCGGGATTACGGCCTGCTGATCGCCCGGGTGGTGCCCGAGAACCTCGTGCTCCAGATCGTCCGGGCCTGGAGCGAGGTCCGGCCGGGCCTGCCGCTGCTCGTGCTGGGCAAGCTCGCGGAGTCCGACCCGTACCACTGCGCCGTCCGCGCGGCGGGCGGGCCGGACGTGATCTTCGCCGGCGCGATCTACGAGGCCGAGCGCGTGGCCGCACTCCGCTTCCACGCCCGGTTCCACATCCACGGCCACACCGTTGGCGGGACCAACCCGTCGCTGGTCGAGGCGCTGGGGGCGGGCTCGCCGATCCTCGCCCACGACAACCCGTTCAACCGCTGGGTGGCGGGGCCGCAGGCGCTGTACTTCGGTGACGAGACCGAGCTGCGGCGGGGCATCCTCGGCCTGGTCCGGGCCGGGCCGCGCCGCCTCGCGGTCATGGGCGAGGCGTCCCGTCGCCGCCACGCCGAGGCGTTCACGTGGCGCGGCATCTTCGACGCCTACGAGCGCGTGCTGCGCCGCCAGCTGGCGCCCAGGCGCCAGGGCCGGGAGGCGCGGCCGGCCGTCCGCCGCGAGCACGGGCGCGCGTGAGCCGGGCACCGGCCCGGCGCGTCCGGATCTAGCGCCCACGGCCCGCCTCCGGGCCGCGGCCGCCGCTGCGGAGCTGCCGCTGGACCAGCATCGTCACGGTGCCGGCCGGGACGTCCCGGAGGCTGCAGACCCCGATCCCGATCGTCGCGCCCGCGCCGATGGCAACCGCCCCCTGCACGGCGGCGTGCGCGCCGACCACGGCGCCGTCGCCGAGACGGGGGCCGTCGGCGGGGAACGGCTGGCTCGGGAAGACCCAGTCCCGCGGCCCGACCAGGGTGCCGGGGAGGAGCGTCAGGTCGGCGCCCCCGGTGCCGCAGAAGGCGACCCGCGCCGGGTGCGGCACGAACAGCCCGGGCCCGAGGCGCGAGCCCGGATGCAGGCAGGCGCCGGTCAGCCGCAGGGACAGGTCCGCCACCAGGGCGGCGCAGCGGCGCCAGCCCCGGCCGTGCAGCAGGTGCGCGGTCCGGTGGAGGATCGCCACCTGCATGGCCGGCAGCGTGAGGTGCATCGCGCGCCGCAGCCGCGAGGTCGGCTTGCCCCCCGTCGTCTGGCGCAGGACGCGGGCGAAGTCGGCCGCCAGGAGGCGCCGCAGGCCCGGCAGGGTGACGTGGTCGGTCATCGGGCCGCTCACGCCGCGCCCCCCCGGCCGGGAAGCGGCCGCCAGGGCTGCGGCATGACCTCCTCGTCGGCCTGGACGGGCTTGAGGATGGTGGTCCGCGGGCCGATCCGGGCCCGGTCACCGATCGGGACGGCGCCGAGCACGATGGCGCCCGCCTCCAGGACGACGTCGTCGCCCAGCACCGGCAGGCCGGGGCCGCCGCCGATGTCCTGATCGGGCTCCTTCAGCAGGCCGCCGATGGAGGCCTGGATCCCGAAGGCGGCGTCGCGGCCCACGGCGCCGGCGATGACCGTCCCGTAGGGCTGCGGCAGGAACAGGCCGCCGGCGATGCGGCTGGAGGGCGGGATGTCGGCGCCCGTCCACCAGCCGTTCACCAGCCACAGCAGCCACGCCGCCATCCGCCATCCGCGCTCGTGGGCGTAGCGGGACAGGCGGTAGAGCCAGACCGCGTGGTAGCCCCGGCGCAGGCGGGCCGGTCCGCCGCCGCGGCGGCGCCAGTGATCGCGGTCGGCGGACAGGGCAGCCCGCACCTCGGCCCACCGGAGACGCCCCGCCTCCGCGTCCACTCCGCGCGAGAGACGCAGATCCGGTCCAGCGGCTGTCTCGGACATACGCAGTCCTCCGGTTTTTCCCAACGCGACAACTCTGCAACCATAAATTGAGCTTGCGGTTGCAAGCCATACGCA
Organism: Methylobacterium sp. 285MFTsu5.1; assembly: GCF_000383455.1. NCBI lineage: Bacteria > Pseudomonadati > Pseudomonadota > Alphaproteobacteria > Hyphomicrobiales > Methylobacteriaceae > Methylobacterium > Methylobacterium sp. 285MFTsu5.1. The sequence goes on from NZ_KB911270.1 coordinate 33,307, forward strand.
GCCTGCCACGATGCAATCGTAGGTCGCAGTTTTCAGTCAGGCTTCACCGAGAGATGCTTCGCTTGGTAAACCGATTGTCGGGACGGAGGCGCGCCGGCGGGCTGCGCTACGGCGCGAACCTGCTCGGTCAGGCGGCGGGGCGCGGCGTCTACCTCGCGGCCGGCTTCGCGGCCTTCGTGATGGTCGGCCATTTCGCCGGCCCGGCGGCGCTGGGCCGCTACGGCCTCGCCCTGGCGATCCTCGCGGTGGCGCTGATCGCGGCGGATTTTGGCACCACCCTGACCTTCGGGGCGCGGCTCGGCGCGATCGGGCCGGAGATGCGGGCGGCCGAATTCGGCCGGATGCTGTCGGCGCGCCTCGTCCTCGGTCTCGGGACCGGCGCCGCACTCCTCGGTGTCCTGCCGATGCTGCCGGACGCGATCCGGCCCGCCCTGGCGCTGGCCGCTCTCCTCATGCCGCTCGCGGCCGCCCGCTTCCTCGACGCCCTGTTCCAGGTCTGCGGGCGCCCGGGCTGGTCCGTCTGGCCGTCGCTCGCCAACGCCGCCCTGCTGGTCGGCGGGACGGCACTCGCGCTCTGGCTGCAGCTTCCGGAGGCGGCGCTCAGCCTCGTGGCGGTGGCCGCCGGCATCGCGTACGGCGCGGTCGGGCTGGCGCTGGCGCTGCGCCTCGTGCCCGCCCGCCCCGCCTCGCTGCCGCACGCGCTCGCGACGATCCGGGCCGCGGCGGGGGTGGGCGTCTCGAACGCCCTCGGCTCGCTCAACGGTCGGATCAGCTTGATGATGCTGGCCGCCTTCGCGGGCGCGGCCGAGCTCGGCCAGTTCACGGCCGGCTTCCGGTTCTTCGAGCTCGGCGCCGCGGTGGCGATCACCCTGTGCGCCCCGCTGGTGCCGGTCTTCGGGCGCGCCGTCGGGCCCCTGGTCGACGGACGGTCGCGCGCCGGCACGACCGCCCTGCGCGCGCGGGTCCGCGGCGCGCTGGTCCCGATCCTCGCCGCGTCCTGCGCCGGAGCGGTGGCGACCTGCGCCCTCGCGGAGCCGCTGGTGCGCCTCGCCTTCGGCCCGGATTTCGGCCGCGCCGTCCCGGTGCTGCGCATCGCCACCGGGATGAGCGTCCTGCTGATCGCCGCCACGATCCTGTTCGCGGGCCTCGTCCCGCTGGGCCGGACCGGCTTCGCGGTGCGCGGGAGCGCGGCGGCCTGCGCCACGAACCTCTTCGCCTGCACGCTGCTGATCCCCTGGGATCCGCTCCTCGGCGCGGGCATCGCCGCGCTGCTCGCCGAGGCCGCGATGCTCGGCGTCCTGGCCCAGGCCTTCTGGCGGGAGGCCGGACCGCCCCTCGCCCTGGCCGACGTGCCGATCCTCGCCGCGCCGGCCCTCCTCACCGTCCTCGCCTGGGCCGCCGGTCCCGCCGCCCTGGCGCCCGCGGCGGTGCCCGCCGCCGCGGCCCTCTCGGCCGCCCTCGCGGGGTGGCTGTGCCTGCGCCGCGCCCCGACCGATCCCCTCGACCTCCCGCTCCCGGAAGCCTCCTCATGAGCGATCGACCCGTGCTCTCGGTCATCATCCCGACCTACAACCGCGCCGACACGCTGCGCCTGTGCCTGAGGGCCTTCGACCGGCAGGAGACGGACGCGCCCTTCGAGATCGTCGTCTGCGACGACGGCTCGACCGACCACACCGGGACGGTCGTCAGCCGCGCCGTCGCCACGGCCCGGATCCCCGTGGTGCACCTGCGCCAGGAGAATGCCGGGGCGAACGCCGCCCGCAACCGCGCCATCGCGGCGGCGCGGGGCGAGCGCCTCCTGATCGTCAACGACGACACGATCCCGGTCCCGAGCCTCGTCGAGGCGCACCGGCTCGCCCACGCCCGGCGGGGCGGTCGTGAGACAGCGATCCTCGGACGGATGACGATCGACCCCGCCCTGCCCTTCTCGCCCTTCTCGGCGCTCCACCACGACGCCTCCTACGACGCGCTGGCGGGCCGCGACGCGGTCGGCTGGGACGCGTTCCTGACCTGCAACGTCAGCGTCGACCGGCGCTTCCTGGAGGAGGCGGGCGGCTTCGACCCGAAGCTGTTCTGGCACGAGGACATCGAGCTCGGCGAGCGGCTGGCCCGGCGCGGCATGCGCCTGTTCTACGCGCCCGAGGCGCTGGGCTACCACCACCACCTCCTGGACGAGGCGGCCTACCTGCGGATCGCCGAGCGCGAGGGCGCGGCGCTGGTGCTGTGGTATCGCAAGCGCCCGGACCTCGTGGCGGATCTCGGCCGGCTCGGCCTCGTCGGGCCGCCGCCGCTGGGCGCGGCGGCGCGCCACCGGGTCGCCGACCTCGCCATGCCGCAGGCGCTCCTGCCCGGCTGGCAGATGGCGGCGCGCGCGCTGACGCGGATCAGCCCCGAGGCCGGCCGCAGCGTGTGGCGGCGGCTGTTCCAGCGGCGCAAGCGCCTCGCCATCGCCCGGGCGCTCGCGGCATGAGTTGGCCCCGCACGGTCCTCGGCGGCGCCCTGTCGGCCCTGCTCCTGCCGGTCCTGTCCGCCTGCGGGCCGGCCGACGCGCAGGTGCAGCAGAACATCCTGGTCGATCCCGCCGGCGGCGCGAAGCCCGGCTACACCACGGTGGCGCGGCTCGCCGACGTGCCCTTCGCCAGTCTCGGTCCCGGATCGAGCGTGCTGGTCCGGGGCGGCAGCTACGGCGACGTCGTGTTCGTCGGGTCCCGCGGGACCGCGGCGGCGCCCGTGACGGTGGCGGCAGAACCCGGCACGCAGCCGCGGCTGTCCAACTCCGTGGTGTTCGAGAACGCCACCTACGTCACGGTCACGGGCCTGAGCGTCCAGGGCGCGGTCAATTCCGGCTTCATCATCCGCCGGGGATCGAGCCATGTCACGGTCGCGGGCTCGACCGTGTCCCGCTCCGGCCTGGGGATCTGGATCGGCGACGGTGCCGGGGCGGGTCACCGCATCACCGGCAACACCCTCGCCGACAACCAGACCCACGGCGTGGCCGTCGACGTGATCAACGCGCCCGCAGAGGATCCGAGCTTCATCCTCGACAACACCGTGACCGGCAACGGCATCCACGGGATGGAGATCAACGGTTCCGGCTACGTCGTGGAGGGCAACCGCGTCTCGGGCAACGGCGTGGGGATGTCGGGCACCTCGGGCATCCACGTCTACGCCAAGGACGCCGCCCAGGACGCCGGCGACCGCAACATCATCCGGTACAACATCGTCACCGGCCAGAAGGAGACGACCGGCCAGGACGGCAACGGAATCCAGATCGACCAGTGGTGCGACGGCAACATCGTCGCGTTCAACGTCGCGGCCGACAACGACGGCGCCGGGATCAACCTGTTCGACGCCGGCTCCAACACGGTGGTCAACAACTCGACCACCGGCAACATGCGCGATTCCGGCGGCAAGCACGTCTATCGCGGCGAGATCGTGCTGGCCTCCGACTACACCAAGCAGGTCGACCGCACGTCGAACAACCGGGTGCTCAACAACATCGCCTACGCGACCCGGCCGAACGTGGCCGCGATCGTGGTCGAGGCGACCACCACCGACAACAACAACGCGATCGGGCCGAACTTCCTCGGCAGCGCCGTCGGCGCCCCGCTCTACCGCTGGGGCACGCAGGCCACCGGCGACGGGGCGAGCCTGCCGCTCAACGGTCAGGGTCCCGACCTCACCGGCACGCCCGCCTTCCGCGATCCCGCGAACCCCATGGCCGGCGGGCTCGCCCTGACGGCGCCCCCGGCCCGCGCCGGCATCCCGCTCGGCGCCACCCGCGACATCGCCGGCCAGGCCTACGCCCCCGGCGAGGCCCCGACCTTCGGCGCCTACAGGAACCCGTAACATGCTTCGCATCGGCATCGACGCGCACGTGCTCACCGGCAAGCCGCAGGGCAGCCGGACCTGGCTCGTGAACATCATCGGGCGCGCCGCCGCGCGCCACCCGGACGCCACCTACGTGGTGTATTCCGGCGACCCGGAGGCCTGCGCCCGCATCGTCTCGGGCGACAACATCGAGCACCAACGGCTGCCGCGCGTGCCCGCGACCGTGCGGCTGACCCTGGTCTGGCCGTGGCTGTTCCTGCGCGACCGTCTGGACACGCTGCTGACCACCTACATCGCCCCGCCGCTGGTGCCGGGCGACCGGCAGGTGGTGGTGGTCCACGATATCCTGTTCGAGACGCATCCCGAGTTCTTCCCCTGGTCGATGCGCTGGCGGAACAAGATCCTGACCCGGCTCTCGGCGCGGCGCGCCAAGCTGGTCCTGACCATCTCCGACTACAGCCGCGACTCCATCGCCAACGTCTACGGCATCGCGCGGGAGCGCATCGCCGAGGTGCGCTGCGGCTCCACGCCGCCGCAGGCGGTCACGGAGCGGACGCCGCTCGCCGACGGGCGCCCCTACCTGCTGATGGTCGGCCGGCTGGAGCCGCGGAAGAACCTCGGCCTCGTCCTCGACGCCTTCGCGCGGCTGCCGCAGGGCGCGGCCCGGCTGATCGTGGTCGGCAAGGGCGACGGCGAGCGGCCCGAGACCCTCGACCGCCTCGCCCGGACGCCGGACGCGGTGCACATCGCCGGCATCGACGACCGGGGCCTGTCCGACCTCTACGCCCGGGCCGCCGCCCTGGTCTTCCCGAGCCGCGGCGAGGGCTGGGGCATCCCGGTGCTCGACAGCCTCGCCCGGGGAACCCCCGTCATCGCCTCGAGCCTGACGGCCATCCCGGAAGCCGGCGGCAGCGCGGCGAGCTACTTCGACCCGGACGCGCCCGACCGAGTCGACCGTCTCGCGGAGCTGATGGGCGCGGCGGTCGAGGGGCGGCTGCCCTTCGACGCCTGCGCCGCGCGGGCCCACGCGGCGCGCCACGACTGGGACGGGCCGGCCGCCACCTTCGTCGACCTGATGCGCCGGAGCTTCACGGCCCGCACGCATCTGCGCGACCTGATCCTGGCCGCGCCGAACCTGCGGGGGTGAAGCGTGGGGGTGACGCGCGGGGGTGACGCGAGAGGGCGCCGTCGGCTCGCCTAGCGCGCGGCCCCGAGCGCGCCGACGGCGGGGCTCTCCGGACCCTCGTCGGCGATGGGATCCTGGATCAGCGTCCAGTAGCCCAGGGCCGCCACCAGGGCGATCACGGCGCCGGTGATGAAGGCCATGGAGAAGTGGCCCGTGCCGCCGACGATGAAGCCCGTCACGGTCGGCGCCAGGGCGCCGCCGATGTAGCCGCCGAAATTCTGCATGGCGCCGAGCGACGCCGTGCAGCTGGCCGGCGCCGCCACGGAGGCCATCGCCCAGGCCGACGACGAGCTCATGTAGACCAGGAACAGCGAGGCCGAGATGCAGGCGATCGCGAGGGTGTCGCTCGGCGTCAGCGCCGCCACCACCGTGAACGCGGCGGTCGCCACCAGGGAGCCGACCATCGGGATCTTGCGGCTGCGGATCGGGTCGACGCCGCGGCGGACGAGGACATCCACGACGCGACCGCCCAGGATCCCGCCCAGCACGCCGAAGGCGAAGGGGATCGAGCCGACGAGGCCAGTCTTCTGCAGGGTGAAGTGCCGCTCGATCTCGAGGTAGCTCGGCAGCCACGCGGTGTAGAGCCACGTCATGTAGATGCAGCCGAAATAGCCGACGATCATCCCCCAGCTGGTGCGGAACCCGAAGAGCCGCCGCCACGCGCTCCAGGTGACCGCGCGGCCGGCGTTCGGAGCATCGCCCTCCTCCAGGAAGGCCCGCTCCCCCGGCGTGAGGTCGGTCTCGCGCGGGTTGCGGAACACGAGGTAGACGATCGCCGCGAGGACGAGGCCGGCCGCGCCCATGATGACGAACATCGCCCGCCAGCCGAAGCTCACCATCAGGAAGGTCAGCAGCGGCAGAGCCAGGAAGGTCCCGAGCGAGGAGGCGCAGTTCCAGATCCCCGTGGCGGTGCCGCGCTGGCGGATGTTGAACCAGTCGCGGCTGACCCGGGCGCAGGTCGGGAAATGCGGCGCCTCGCCGATTCCGAGGACGATCCGGGCGCTCACGAACTGCCAGAACGACGTCACCGCGCCGCCGAGCATCTGGCCGAACGACCAGCAGGTCAGGCCGAGCGTCAGCGTCAGGCGCGGGCCGAGCCGGTCGGCGAGCGCCCCGGCCGGCAGCTGGGCGAAGGCGTAGGCCCAGAGGAAGGCCGAGAGCAGCAGGCCCATGTCGGGGATCGAGAGGCCGAGATCCTCGCGGATCAGCGGGTTGGCCACCGCGAGGGTCGCCCGGTCGACGTAGTTGACGACGCCCGCGGTCACCAGCAGGGCGAGCGAGATCGTCTGGATGCGGCGCACGCGCGGCGTTGCGGCCAGGGCCATCGTGTCCTCCCCGAATGACGGGCCCCTTGGGGGTCTCCGCGGCCGGCCGGTCCTTCGCGACTCGTGGCAGCCGGGGAGCATTCTGCACCGAACGCCGCCGGACGGAAGGGCCGCCGCCCCTCGCCTCGCGGCGCCGGGCGTCGTAGACGGGCCGCCCCTCGCCTCGCGGCGCCGGGCGTCGTAGACGGGCCGCTCCGTCACCCTCCGAGTCCGCCCGTTGCGCCTGATCCAGATCACCCACCACGACCTCGACGGCTACGGCGCCTCGACGGTCGCCGCCGCCTGCGCCCCGGTCGAGCGCGTCGTCCACGTGCCCCGCTACAGCGATGTCGGCCCGGTCTTCGAGGACGAGATCCGGCGCCTCGGCCGCGCGGCGGAGCGCGAGATCCTGCTGATGACCGACCTCGGCCTGGAGGAGCAGACCATCGCGGGCCTGAAGAAGTTCGCCGCGATGAACCGGCGCCGCGAGGACGGGCAGAAGCACCGCCTCGTGGTCCTCGACCACCACGCCTCCTCCCTCGACCAGATGCGGCGCCTGGGCCTGGATGCGGCACCCGACGCCGAGCGGCCGGCGCTCCACCGGATCGACCTGGGCGACCCCGAGATCGCCGTGCTGATCGAGGACGACATCTGCGCCACGCGGATGGCCTTCGAGCACCGGTCCCTGTTCGCCGCGCACGAGCCCGCGACCGACCTGTCGAGCCTGCTCACCGCGGTCGACGCCCTCGACCTGTGGCGCAAGGAGAGCCCCGCCTTCCGGGGCGGCCTGGCCCTGGACGAGCTGTTCTGGGAGGTCGTGTCGAGCTACGTGCCGGTCGGGCATCCCTGGCACGACCGGTTCGTGTCCGAGATCCTGCTCGCGGCCGCCGCCGCCCTGCGGGACGGGGCGAGCCCGGCCGAGCTGGAGCGCCGCGCCTCGGCGCTGCGCGCCGGCGTGGTCGACACCCTGCTGCGCGACGCGCCGGACGACGATCCGGCGCTGACGACGCGCATGCGGCTCGCCCGGGCGCTCGCCCGCTCGGATTCCCTGTTCCGCCCGCTGAAGGACGGCACGCTCCTGTCCTTCGCCCTCGATTCGGGTACCTTCCAGCGGGTCTCCGACCTGATCATGGACGCGGGCCGGGCCAAGCGCGTGGTCAACGTCCAGCGGATGGGCACGCTGTCGTTCCGGTCCAACGACGGCACGGCGCTCGACGGCGCCCGCCTGTTCCGCGGCGGCGGCCACCGCGACGCGGCGGGCGGCCGGCTCCAGAGCGGCTCGGCCTTCTCGATGGCGGACGCGATCGCCCAGGTGGAGCCGGTACTGAACCCGGAGAAGCCGGCCGGCTCGGACAGCCCCTTCGCGGCGCTGAAGAACTGGAAGGGCTGAGCGGCCGGCCTAGAGCCGGAAATCCTCGCCGAGATAGAGCCGGCGCGCGTCCGGGTTCGCCACGATCTCCTCGGGCGTGCCCTCCGTGAGGATTCGGCCGGAATGGGCGATGTAGGCGCGGTCGATCAGGCCCAGCGTCTCGCGGACGTTGTGGTCGGTGATCAGCACGCCGATGCCGCGCTGCTTCAGATGCTTCACCAGATCCTGGATGTCGCCGACCGCGATCGGGTCGATGCCCGCGAAGGGCTCGTCCAGCAGCATGAAGGTCGGCGAGGAGGCGAGCGCCCGGGCGATCTCGCAGCGCCGCCGCTCGCCGCCCGAGAGCGCGATCGAGGGCGACTTGCGCAGGCGCGCGATGTCGAATTCCTCGAGCAGGGAATCGAGCTTGCGCGCGCGCGTCTTGCGATCGGGCTCGACCACCTCCAGCACCGCGCGGATGTTGTCCTCCACGGTGAGCCCGCGGAAGATCGAGGCCTCCTGCGGCAGGTAGCCGATCCCGAGCCGCGCCCGCTGGTACATGGGCAGGTGCGTGATCGGCAGGCCGTCCAGGGTGATGTGGCCGCGGTCGGCCGCCACAAGCCCGGTGATCATGTAGAAGATCGTGGTCTTGCCGGCGCCGTTCGGCCCGAGCAGTCCGACGGCTTCGCCGGTGCGCACGGTGAGGCCGGCCTCGTGGACGACCGTGCGGGCGCCGTAGCTCTTGCGCAGGCCGCGCACGCTGAGGATGCCGAGGCCACCCTCATCGGCCGCGGACCAGCCGTCGGACTCGGCGGCCTCGTTCGGCCGCGCGCGCCGGCCGAACAGGCGGCCGAGCCAGCCCGTCCGGCCCGCCGGCTCCTGCGGGCCCGCCTGGAACGCCACGGCGCCGCTCAATCGACCTGCGCCTTCGGCCTGGGCGGCGGCTGGGTGCAGCCCTTCGCCTTGCCGTCCTTGGCGTCGGACTTCTCTCCGGGCACGAACAGGGCCGAGACGCGCCCCCCCGCCACCGGGTCCATGTTCGCGCGCCCGGTGTTCATGTCGTAGACGAGCCGCTGCCCGCGGGTGACGTTCTGGCACTGGCTCAGGACGACGTTGCCGGTCAGCACGATCCGCTTGGCGTCCTGGTCGAACACCGCGTGGTCACCGGTGGCGACCTGATCCTTCTGCACCACCGTCACCGGCCCGGCGCAGTCGACCTTCTGAATCCCGTTCTCGGCAGGGTTCCGCGGCGCCGCGTCAGCGCCCTCGTCCCGCGCTTCAGTCTTGGCGTCGCCCCTGGCGCCCTTGCCGGGGGCGTCCCTGCCGCGCTTGTAGGTCACCGTCATGGTCGAGCAGCGGATGGTGCTGTCGCCCTGCACGGCCACGACGTTGCCGGCGAAGACCGCCTTGTTCTCCCGGTCGAACACGTCGAGCCGGTCGGCGTCGATCTTGATCGGATCCTTGCCGCCGCCGCCGATATTGCCGAAGGGCGAATCTTTCCGCGCCGGCTTCTCGGCCAGCGCCGGGCCGGCGAGGAGCAGCCCGGCCGCCAGGGCGGCCCAGAGGGTGCGGGCGGCTCTCATCGGGCACCGTCCGCGGCTTCGGCGTCCGAGGTCAGAATGCGGGCCTGCGGCTTCTCCGCCTGCTCCTCGTTCGCGATGACCACGTGGACGTTGCCGATGAAGGAGATCCGCTTGCCGTTCTCGACGACGTCGAGGGTGTCGGCCTTCACGTTGGCCCGCGGGCTCGAGACCGTGACGGGCTCCTGCGATCTGATGGACCCGGTCTTGAACGCGACGGCGGCGGAGCGCAGGCGCGCCTCCTCGCCCTTGTCGGTCCAGATGCGGATGTCGTCCTTCAGGTCGAGCGCCTCGCGGGCGGTGTCGAACAGGCCCGACGTCGCCGAGAGGCGGGCGATGCCGCCCTGATCGTCGGTGGCGATGTGGCCGCGCATCTGCTGCAGCTCGATCTGGCTCGGCTTGCGCACGTCCTGGAGCGCGGCGTCGGCCGTCACCTCGTAGCCGCGGGTGCCCTGGCGGAAGCCCGAGAGCCGCGGATTCTCCATGCGGACCTTCGAACCGGCCAGCGTCACCGGACCGACCGAGACGCCCGGCAACGGTGCCGCGAAGGGGTTGAACAGGTAGGCCAACAGCAGCGCCACCGCGCCGCCGGCGACCACCGGGATCAGCCGGCGCATGGCGCGCACGCGTCCGCTGTGGCGATACGCCCGGGCGTGGGCCCGGGTCCGCGCCGCCGCGACCGCCTGTCCGTTGCCGGCTTCAGCCTCGACCGGGTTCATGCAGCGTCCGTGAGGCGCGCCCGAGGCGCGCGAGAGGGTTCGGCTCAGACGCCTGCGGCCCCCACCGCGCCCGCGCCATCGGCCGGGCAATGATCCCGACCGGTGGCGAAGTTATGGCTTGACCATTTCCGAATGATCAACCGAACCCACAATCATCCCGAACGGAGGTGTGTGGAGACACACGCCGCGCGCGGCCTCCCGGCGGCGCGCGGCGCGGGTCTCCGTAGTCCTACGCGCCCCGCGCGGCCGCGAGGGCCGCCGCCACCGTGCGGGCGAAGGCCGCCGGGTCGCGGGGGCTGTCGCCGTCCTGGATGCGGGCGAGGTCGAGGAGCGTGCCGGCGGCCTGCGGCACCTCCGATTCGGGCGCCGCGGCCAGCGCCCGGACCAGCGGGTGGCGCGGGTTGATCTCCAGAACCGGCTGCCCGGCGCCGGCCCGCCCGGCCCGGCGCATGAGCCGCTGCATCTGCAAGTCGGGCCCGCCGCTGCCGGCCGAGAGAACCACGGCCGAATCCACGAGCCGGTCGGTGGTGCGCACGTCCGAGACCTCGGCGCCGAGGGCCGTCTTCACGGCGGCGACGAAGGCGTCGATGCCCTCGGGCGCCTCCGGCTGCTCGCCCTCGAGCGCGAATTTCGAGAGGTCGAGCCCCCCCTTGGTGATCGAGCGGAGCGGCTTCCCGTCGAAGGTGCCGAGCTGATCGGGCCAGAAGGCGTCGACGTGGTCGGAGAGGAGCAGCACCTCGAGGCCGCGGGCCCGGAAGCCCTCCAGTTGCGGCGACGACTTCAGCGCCTCGGCATCGTCGGCGACGAGGTAGTAGATCGCCTCCTGGCCGTCCTTCATGCGGGACACGTAGTCGGGCAGCGAGGTCCAGCCCTCCACCGCCGAGGAGCGGAAGCGCAGGAGCGGCGCGATCTCGCCCCGACGCTCGAAATCCTCGTAGATGCCCTCCTTGAGGACGGGGCCGAAGTTCTCCCAGAAGGACTGGTAGCCCTCCGCGTCCTTGGCGCGGGTGGTGAGTTCGGAGACGACGCGCCCGGTAACCGCGCGGCGGATCCGGGCGAGCGCCGGGGTCGACTGCAGCATCTCGCGGGAGACGTTCAGCGGCAGGTCCTCGGTGTCGACCACGCCTTGGACGAAGCGCAGCCACGGCGGCAGCAGTTCGGCCTCGTCGGTGATGAACATCCGTCGGACATGGAGCCGGACCTTGCTCTGCCGCTCGTTCTCGAGGGCCTGGAACGGCTTCGAGCCGGGGATGAAGAGCAGGGCGGAGAACTCGAGCTGACCCTCGGCGCGCCAGTGAAGCGTCGCCCACGGCTTGTCGAAGTTCATGCCGATGGAGTGGTAGAATTCCTCGTACTGCTCCTCGGTGACCTCGGACTTCGCCTTGCGCCAGAGCGCGGTGCCCTGATTGGCCGACTCGTCCTTGCCGTCGCGCACGACGGCGATCGGCACGGTGATGAAGTCGGCCCATTTCCGCACCAGATGGTCGAGGCGGTAGGGCTCGAGGTACTCGTCGGCATCCGCCTTGAGGTGCAGGACGATGTCGGTGCCGGGTTCGGCCCGCGTGGCCGGCTCCAGCGTGTAGCTGCCCTGCCCTTCCGAGGCCCAGGTCCAAGCCTCGTCGCTGCCGGCGCGGCGCGACGTGACGGTGACTCGGTCGGCGACCATGAAGGCCGAGTAGAAGCCGACGCCGAACTGGCCGATCAGGCTCGGCCGGTCCTCGGCCTTGGCGGATTCCAGCGTCTGCGAGAAGGCCCGCGTGCCGGAGCGCGCGATGGTCCCGAGGTTGGTGGCGAGATCCTCCTTGGTCATGCCGATGCCGGCGTCCGACACGGTCAGGGTCCGCGCCTCTTTGTCGGGCGCGATGCGGACCTTGGCGTCCGGCGGCAGCGCGCTCGCCGCCGAGGTCAGGGCCTCGAACCGCCGCCGGTCCATGGCGTCGGCCGCGTTGGCGACGAGTTCGCGCAGGAAGATCTCGCGGTCGGAGTAGAGCGCGTGCACGACGAGGTCGAGGAGGCGTCCCACCTCCGCCCCGAATTCGTGCCGCTCGATCGTCTCGCTCACGGGTGATGCCTCCGCTGTGGGGAAATTGCGGTGGCGATATGCTGGCGAACGGGGCCGTTTTCAATGCGAAAGAGGGCCGGCCCCGGCCTCCGACGCGCGCCGCGGGCAGCGCCCCCGCGCGCCGCGGCCGGTCAGATCTCGATCTCGGTGCCCACCTCCACGATCTGCCGGGTCGGCAGGCCGAAATGGGCGCCGGTGCGCTCGGCGTTCCGCTTCATGAAGGCGAACAGGCCCTCCCGCCACGGCGCCATGCCGGGATGGGTCGGCGACGGGATCACCACCTCGTGGCCCACGAAATACGTCATGTCCTCCAGGTATTCCGGCGGCAGCAGCCCGCTCGCCACCGCGCATTGCAGCCCCTCGGGGATCGAGGCGGTCTGCATGAAGCCGTAGCGCAGCACGACGCGCTCCATGCCGGGCGTGTACTTCGAGATCGCCTTGCGGATCCCCTGCGCCACCAGCGTCACCTGCGCCCGCTCGCTCGCCGGGATCACCGGCTCCTCCTCGTAGACGACGGTGATCAGCAGGATCCGCTCGTGCAGGCAGCGGCTGCGCTCCAGCAGGCGGCCGAGCGCCATCGGGATGCCCTCGGTGGCGGCGGTCAGGAAGGCCGCGGTGCCGGGCAGCGTCACCGGCGGGTGCGAGCCGAGGCTGGAGAGGAAGGAAGCCTCGGACATGCGCATGGTCTGGCGGACGGATTCGAGGACGTGGTTGCCCTTCATCCAGGTCAGCATCAGGAAGGCGACCACGCCGGCGAGCAGCAGCGGAAACCAGCCGCCCTCGAACAGCTTCACGCTGTTGGCGGAGAAGAACACGAGGTCGATGCCGAGGAAGAATCCGTTGACCGCGAGGACCAGGACCGGGTTGTAGCCCCAGCGGAGCGCGATCAGCGCGGCGAGCAGCGTGGTGATGCCCATGAGCGCCGAGACCGCGATGCCGTAGGCGCCGGCCAGGGCGTCGGAGGAGCCGAACACCACCACGGCCGTCAGGGTCGCCACGGCGAGCAGCCAGTTCACCGCCGGCACGTAGATCTGGCCGCGCTCGTCCTCATCGGTGTGCACCACCCGCATCATCGGCATGAAGCCGAGCTGGATCGACTGCTGGGTGAGCGAGTAGACGCCCGAGATCACCGCCTGCGAGGCGATGACGGTCGCCATCGTGGCGAGCGCCACCAGCGGGTAATGCGCCCAGTCCGGCGCGAGCCGGTAGAACGGGTTCTCGATCGCGCTCGGGTCGGCGATGATCAGCGCGCCCTGGCCGCAATAGTGGATCAGCAGCGCCGGCAGCACGAGGCCGAACCACGCGATCCGGATCGCCGGGGCGCCGAAATGGCCGAGATCGGCGTACATCGCCTCGCCGCCGGTCACCGCCAGGAAGGCCGCGCCGAGCATCAGGAAGCTGACATGCCAGCCGGCATGGATCAGGAAGTCCACCGCCCGGAACGGGTTGGCCGCCGCCAGGATCTCCGGCGCGTGCAGGATGCTCGGGACCGCGAGCAGGACCAGGACGACGAACCAGACGAGCATGACCGGCCCGAACACCCGCCCGATGGCGGCGACGCCCTTGTGCTGGACCAGGAACAGACCGACCAGGATGGCGAGGGTGATCGGCACGACGTACGGCCCGAGCGCCGGCGCGTCGATCTTCAACCCCTCGATCGCCGACAGCACCGAGATCGCCGGCGTGATCGCGCCGTCGCCGTAGAGCAGGGCCGCGCCGACCAGCCCGACCACCAGCAGCAGCGCCTTCCACGTGCCAGGCCGGGCGTGCCGCGCGCCGAGCAGCGCCAGCATGGCGACGATGCCGCCCTCGCCGCGGTTGTCGGCGCGCAGGATCAGCACCGCGTATTTCAGCGACACGATCAGGATCAGCGACCACAGGATCAGCGACACCGCGCCGGTGGCCGCCGCCGGCACCGAGGCGCCGCCGCTGGTCGCGGCCTTCACGGCCTCCTTGAACGCGTAGAGCGGGCTCGTGCCGATGTCGCCGTACACGACGCCCAGCGCGCCCAGCATCAGCGCGCCGCCGGGCCCGTGCCGGACCGCGCCGGGCTTGCGCGCCACCGGCGCCGCCGGACGATCGACCGCCGGGGCAGCCGCGGAAGGCAGGGCTTGGCTCACGGTCGGGTCCGGTCGATGGCGTCGCGGTTGACCGAAATCTTAGCGAGTCGGTCGCGCGGCGATAGACTCGGCAGATCTCCCGAGCGACCGCGGCGAAGACTTGTCACCCGAACGTGATGACAGTCGAGCGACCGCTTCGGCCCCGCCGCGCCGGCGGCGCGCGGGGCCCGCCGGTCAGGCGGCGTCGAGCCCCAGGTCGATGATCGCCGCCGAATGGGTGATCCAGCCGCAGGAAATCAGGTCGATCCCCGAGGCCGCGACGGCCCCGACCGTCTCGCGGGTGATCCGGCCCGACGCCTCGGACAGGGCGCGCCCGTCGATCATCGCCACGGCGCGGCGGAGCAGGTCGGGCCCCATATTGTCGAGGAGCACCGCGTCGATCCCGACCGACAGGGCCTCCTCCAGCTGCTCCAGGCTGTCGACCTCGCACTCGATCTTCACCAAGTGGCCGGCCCGGGACCGGGCGCGCTCGATCGCCGGGACGATGCCGCCGGCCACCGCCACGTGGTTGTCCTTGATCAGCACCGCGTCGTCGAGGCCGAAGCGGTGGTTCGAGCCGCCGCCGGCCCGGACCGCGTGCTTCTCCAGGGCGCGCAGGCCCGGCGTGGTCTTGCGGGTGCAGACGATCGAGGCCTTGCCGTGCGGGCGCGCCGCTTCGACGAGGCCGTGGGTGGCGGTGGCCACGCCCGACATCCGGCAGAGCAGGTTCAGCGCCACGCGCTCAGCCGTGAGGATCGCCCGCGCCGGCCCCTCGAGGCGCAGCACCACGTCGCCCGGCGCCACGCGGGCGCCGTCGCCGCGCTCGACCGTCACGGTGACGGCCGGGTCCACCAGCGCGAACGCGATGGCGGCGGCGTCGGTGCCCGAGATGACGCCGTCCTGCCGGGAGGCGATCACGCCGCGCATCCGCTCGCCCGGGGGGACGATGGCGTCGGTGGTGATGTCGCCGGCCCGGCCGAGATCCTCCAGCAGGGCGGCGCGCACCACGGGCTCCACGAGGAGCCGCGGCAGGGGGAGGATCTCATCGGAGAGAACCGACTGGGTCATGGCGTCAGCGCCTCCTCGGCGGACGGGGTCGCGGCGATCGGGTCGGCCAGCGCGGCCTCAATGTGCGCGGCCGGGGCGAGATGGGGGAAGTCGCTGCGCCAGTGGGCGCCGCGGCTCTCCCGGCGGCCGAGCGCACCGCGGGCGATGAGCAGCGCCACGAGGGCGGCGTCGCAGGTCTCAGCCCCCGCCTCGAGGACGGCGACGGCTTCCTCGAGGCCGGCGGCGTCGCGCACGACGCCGACCCTGCGCTCCATCAGCGCGCGGATCGCCGGCAGGTCGCCGGCGGCATGGACAGACACGGCCTCGGGCACGATCGCGGCGGGCGGCGGCGTGTCGAGCCCGTCGGCGATGAAGCGCGCGTAGGCGAGGCCCTCCAGCAGGGAGTTGCTGGCGAGCCGGTTGGCGCCGTGGAGGCCCGTCGAAGAGACCTCGCCGCAGGCATAGAGCCCATGGACCGAGGTGGCGCCGTACGCGTCCACCTTCACGCCGCCCATGTGGTAGTGCGCCGCCGGGCGGACCGGGATCGGCTGCACGGCGGGGTCGATGCCGGCGGCGGCGCAGAGCCCCGCCACGGTCGGGAAGCGCGTCGGCATCGCGGCGCCGAGCGCGCCGCGGGCGTCGAGATAGACTGTGCGGCCCCGCTGCAGCGCCTGGAAGATGCCGCGGGCGACCACGTCGCGCGGCGCGAGGTCGCCGCCCGCGATGCCGGCCATCACGGCGGCGCCGGTCTCGTCGATCAGCCGGGCGCCCTCCCCGCGCAGGGCCTCGGTGGCGAGCGGCATCGGGTCGGCGCCGGCCGCGATGGCGGTCGGGTGGAACTGCACGAACTCCATGTCGCGCATCACCGCGCCGGCCCGGGCGGCGAGCGCCAGCCCGCGGCCGACGGCGCCCGGCGGGTTGGTGGTCGCCGCGTAGAGGGCGCCGACACCGCCGGTGGCGAGCACCACCGCGCGGGCCGGGATGCGGAAAAGCGCGCCGTCGCGCTCGGCGACGATGCCGGCCACCGCCCCGCGCGTGTCCCGGAGCAGGTCGCAGGCCCGCGCCGTGACGACCTCCACGGACGGCGCCGACAGCACGGCCCGGACGAGCCCTTCGAGGACGCGGGCGCCGGTGGCGTCGCCGCCGGAGCGGACGATGCGGCGGCGGCCGTGGGCCGCCTCGAGCCCGAGGGCCAGCGCGCCGTCGTCGGTGCGGTCGAACGGGACGCCGATCCGCACGAGCCAGTCGATCAGCGCGGGGCCCTCCGCGGCGACCCGGAGCGCCACGTCGGGCTCGGTGAGCCCGGCGCCGGCGGCCTCCGTGTCGGCGGCGTGGAGCGCCGCCGCGTCGTCGGCGCCGACCGCGGCCGCGATGCCGCCCTGGGCCCAGCCGGTGGCGGTGCCGAGGCCGAGGGCCGAGGCCGTGACCAGCGTCACCGGGCGGGGCGCGAGGCGCAGCGCGACGCTGAGGCCCGCGACGCCGCCGCCGACCACGACGACGCGGTCGGCGCTGTTCGGGGAGATCGCGTTCATCGTGTGCGCACCTCGAGCATGCGCTCGACCGCGGCCCGGGCGCGGTCGGCGAGCGCCGGGTCGACCGTGACCTCGTGGGTCATCGTCTCGAGCGACCGCCGGATGTTGCGCAGGCTCATCCGCTTCATGTGCGGGCACATGTTGCAGGGCTTGATGAACTCGATGTCCGGGTTCTGCGCCGCGATGTTGTCCGCCATGGAGCACTCGGTGACGAGCACCACTTGCTTCGGCCGCTTCTCGACGACGAAGTCCATCATCATCGCGGTGGAGCCGGAGAAGTCCGATTCGGCCACCACGTCCGGCGGGCATTCCGGGTGCGCGATTACGGTCACCCCGGGATAGCTGTCGCGGACGTCGCGGATGTCGGCCGGGGTGAAGCGCTCGTGCACCTCGCAGTGGCCGGCCCAGGTCAGGATCTCGACCTCCGGGATCTCGGCCTGGACGTTCTGCGCGAGGAACTCGTCGGGGATCATGAGGACGCGGGGGGCGTTCAGCGACCTGACCACCGCGACGGCGTTGCCGGAGGTGCAGCACAGGTCGGACTCGGCTTTCACGGCCGCCGAGGTGTTCACGTAGGTCACGATCGGCACGCCCGGGTATTTGGCGCGCAGGCCGCGCACGTCTGCGGCGGTGATCGAATCGGCCAGCGAGCAGCCGGCGCCCATGTCGGGGATGAGCACGGTCTTGCTCGGGTTCAGGAGCTTGGCCGTCTCGGCCATGAAGTGGACGCCCGCCAGCACGATCACGTCGGCGTTCACGTTCACCGCCTCGCGGGCCAGCGCGAGGCTATCGCCCACGATGTCGGCCACCGTGTGGAAGATCTCGGGCGCCTGGTAGTTGTGCGCCAGGATCACGGCGTTGCGCTCCCGCTTTAGGCGCAGGATCGCTTCGATGTCGGGGGCGAGCGCCGGCCACTCGATCGCGGGGACGTGCCGGCTGACGCGTGCGTACAGATCCGGAAGGGGCAGGCCCGGGATCGTCGTGCGGGAGACGGGTGCAACGGTCGCCGTCATGGCGTCCTCCATTATGCTCAGTTTGAGCATTGTGCCGTCTAACTTATGGGGGCCGGACGCGCCTGTCCAGATATGCTAGCTGTGAGCATAAATCTTTTGCGGTGCGATGTTACGCTGCGCCGCCGAAGGCTCGAGCGCTCAGCAGAAGGTCGCCGGGTCAGGTCCGATCCGGCCGTCGGCCCGGTCGAGGCCGGCGATCCGCGCCATCTCGTCCGCGCCGAGCTCGAAGTCGAACAGCGCGATGTTCTCGGCGATACGCCGCGGGGTGGCGGTCTTGGGGATCGCCACGCATCCGATCTGGATCTGCCAGCGGAGCACCACCTGGGCGGGCGTCTTCCCGTGCGCTTCCGCGATTGCGAGGATGACCGGGTCGTTCAGCTCCTTGCCCCGGCCGAGCGGGCTCCACGACTCGGTCACGATCCCGTGACGGGCGTCCTCCGCGCGCGGTTCTTTGCGCTGGAAATAGGGGTGCAGCTCGATCTGGTTGACGGCCGGGGCCACGTCGGTCTCGCCGATCAGCGTAGCGAGATGCTCGGGCGAGAAGTTCGACACGCCGATGGACTTCGCGCGGCCCTCCTTCCGGAGCTCGATCAGCGTCTTCCAGGTCTCGACGAACAGGCGACGCTGCGGGCACGGCCAGTGGATCAGGTACAGGTCGACATAGGGGAGACCGAGTTGCCGCAGGCTCTCGTCGAAGGCGCGCCGCGCCTCGTCGCGGCCCTGGCGATCGTTCCAGAGCTTCGTGGTGAGGAAGATCTCCTCGCGGGGGATCCCCGCGTCCCGGATGCCGCGCCCGACGCCCGCCTCGTTGCCGTACGCCGCGGCCGTGTCGATAAGCCGATAGCCGGCGCGGAGGGCCTGTCCGACGAGATCCGGAGCCTGGGCGTCCGAGAGCTGCCAGCAGCCGTAGCCGATCTGCGGGATGTGTCGGCCGTCGTTGAGCGGCAGGGTCGGGATAGCCATGAGGCGAGGCTCCGGTGTCGTGGTCCGATCAACCCAAACGCTCGCAGCGGGACGCGTTCCAAGGCGTCACCGTTCTCGCGAGCGCAGCGAAGCAAGGACGGAGCGATCGGGTCACGACATGGGTCCAGCGCCCGTAGCGGCTGAGCCGCGCTGAACGGGCGCAGTCTGGACAGGATCTAATCCATCCGGCCGGACGTTGGCGCACCAGATTCCAAGCTGCGCGCGGCGTCCCACGCGCGGCGCACGGGCTGGATGGCAGCATGACAGACGCGACTCCGACGAAGCCGCTCGCGCTGACGCGGCGTGCCGTGGTGGAGGGCTGTGCGGTGGCCGGCGCACTCGGCGCCCTCGGGTTCCGGCCCAGTCCCGCGATGTCCGCGGCGGCGCCGGGCGATCCGGCTCCGCAGACCATGCCGGTGCGGCTCACCATCAATGGCCAACCGCACGATCTCGTCCTCGACACCCGCACGACGCTCCTCGACGCTCTGCGCGAGCACCTCGCGCTCACCGGCACCAAGAAGGGCTGCGATCACGGCCAGTGCGGGGCCTGCACGGTCCTGGTCGACGGCCGGCGGATCAATTCCTGCCTGACGCTCGCGGCGATGCACGAGGGCGACCCGATCACCACGATCGAGGGCTTGGCGGACGGGGACAAGCTCCACCCGATACAGGCGGCGTTCCTGGAGCATGACGGCTTCCAGTGCGGCTACTGTACGCCGGGCCAGATCTGCTCGTCGGTCGGCATGCTGAGCGAGGCCAAGGCCGGCTGGCCGAGCCACGTTACCGAGGACGTCGCGGCGACTCCGACACTCAGCGACGCCGAGATTCGCGAGCGGATGAGCGGCAACATCTGCCGCTGCAGCGCCTACCCGAACATCGTCGCGGCGATTCGCGACGCCGCCGCCACCAAACTCTGAGGAGGCGCAGATGAAGGCCTTTGCCTACGAGCGCCCCGCCACCGTGCAGGACGCCGCGAAGCTCGCGGCCGAGCGGCCGAACGCCAAGTTCATCGCTGGCGGCACCAACCTTCTCGACCTTATGAAGCTCCAGATCGAGACCCCGGCCACGTTGATCGACGTCAACCGGCTGCCGCTCGACACGGTCGAGGCCACGCAGGATGGCGGCCTGCGCATCGGCGCGCTCGTCCGCAACGCCGACCTCGCCGCCGACCCACGGGTCCGGAAGGACTACGCCGTGCTGGCGAAGGCGCTGCTCGCCGGCGCCTCGGGCCAGTTGCGCAACAAGGCGACGACGGCCGGCAACCTGCTCCAGCGGACGCGGTGCTACTATTTCTACGACACCGCTATGCCCTGCAATAAGCGTGAGCCCGGCTCGGGCTGCTCGGCGATCGGCGGGTTCAACCGCATCATGGCGGTGGTCGGCGCGAGCGAGGCCTGCATCGCCACCAACCCGTCCGACATGAACGTCGCCATGCGGGCCCTCGACGCGACCGTGGAGACCGTCAACCCGGACGGGCAGGCGCGCAGCATCCCGATCGCCGACTTCCACCGGCTGCCCGGCGACACGCCGCAGATCGAGACCGAGCTGCGCAAGGGCGAGATCATCACGGCCGTGACGCTGCCGAAGCCGGTGGCCGGCACGCACATCTATCGGAAGGTTCGCGACCGGGCGTCCTACGCCTTCGCGACCGTGTCGGTGGCCGCCGTGATCGCGGGCGCCGAGGGCGGCAAGCCTCAGGCCGCGCGGCTCGCCTTCGGTGGCCTCGCGCACAAGCCCTGGCGCGTGGCCGAGGCCGAGGCGGCGCTGGTGCAGACCGGCTCGGCCGACGCCGCCGCCGACGCGGTGCTCAAGGGTGCCCGCGGCTACGGCAGCAACGACTTCAAGATCCCGCTGACGCGCCGGACCCTTCGGGCCGTCGTGGCGCAGGCGACCCGCGCGTAGATCCCGGCAAGGACCGTTCCCATGGAGATGAACCAGCCGATCGGCCGGACGCCCCTCGACGAGCGGCCCGACGGGCTCGTCGGCAAGCCGCTGAACCGGGTCGAAGGCAAGCTCAAGGTCACGGGTCACGCGCCCTACGCGTACGAGACCCGGGCCCTGAAGACCCCCGCCTACGGCTTCATCGTGCCGGCGGCAATCGCTTCCGGCACGATCCGGTCGATCGACGCGGAGGCCGCCCGCAAGGCGCCCGGCGCGATCCTGGTGATGACCCACGAGAACGTGCCCGAGCAGGGCGAGAAGAAGGAGCAGGTCTGGCCACAGCTCCAGGGGACGGAGATCCGGTTCTACGGGCAGCCGGTCGCCTTCGTGGTCGCCGAGACCTTCGAGCAGGCGCGCGCCGCCGCGATGCTGGTCAAGGTCCGGTACGACGCGGCCAAGCCCAAGGGGCTGCTCAAGGACAGCCTGGCGGCGGCCTACGAGCCGAAGCCGGTCAACTCGCCGCCGGATTCCAAGCTCGGCGACTTCGACGCCGCCTTCGCGGCCGCACCGGTCAAGCTCGACGTGGAGTATGTCACGCCGAACCAGATCCACGCGCAGATGGAGCCGCACGCCACCATCGCGTCCTGGGAGGGCGACGGGGTCGTGCTCTACACGGCCAACCAGATGCCGAACCGGGGCCAGAAATCCCTCGGCTCGGTGCTCAAGCTCCCCCCCGAGAAGGTGCGCATCGTCAGCCCCTATATCGGCGGCGGATTCGGCGCGAAACTGCAGGTCCAGCCGGAGGCGACGCTCGCGATCCTGGCCTCGAAGGTGATCCAGCGTCCCGTGAAGGTCGCGCTCACCCGGCAGCAGGAGTTCCACGTCGCGACCCACCGGACTGACACGATCCAGCGGATCCGCCTCGGCGCCGACCGCGACGGCCGTCTCTCCGCGATCAGCCACGAATCCTGGTCCGACACCGCCGAGGGCGACGGGTTCTTCGAGACCTCGGCCAACGTCACCCGCTCCCTTTACGCCGCGCAGAACCGCGTGACGCGCCATCGGCTGGTCAACCTCAACATGCCGATCGCCTCGGCGATGCGCGCTCCCGGGGAGGCCGTAGGCCAGCTCGCCTTCGAGTGCGCCATGGACGAGCTCGCCGAGCAGCTGAAGATCGACCCGATCGAACTCCGGGTGCGCAACGAGCCGGCCGAGGATCCCGAGAAGAAGGTCCCGTTCTCGACCCGCAAGCTGGTGCCCTGCATGCGCGAGGGCGCGCGCCTGTTCGGCTGGGGCAAGCGGCAGGCCGCGGGCTCCCGGCGCGAGGGCAACTGGCTCGTCGGCATGGGCATGTCGGCGGCCGCGCGCCTCAACCCGCTGATGCCGTCCGCCGCGAAGGTCCGCCTCGGGCCGGACGGCGTGCTGGTGGTGCGGATGGCGATGACCGATCCCGGCACCGGCACCTACACGATCCTCACCCAGATCGCCGGCGAGATGCTGGGGCTCCCGCCTGAGCGCGTGCGGGTCGAGATGGGCGACACCGAGTTCCCGTTCGCGGCCGGCTCCGGGGGATCCTTCGGCGCCGGCTCGGCAGGCTCGGCGCTCTACGTCGCCTGCGACAACCTCCGGCAGGCCCTCCTCAAGGCCGGCGACCTCAACCCGGACGGCGCCACCTTCCGCGACGGCGCGGTCACGTCCGGCAACCGCACCGAGTCGCTCACCGATCTCGCCAAGTCCGGGCTGGAGGCCTCCGGCGAGATCAAGCCCGGCGAGATGAAGCAGAAGTTCTCGCAGTACTCGTACGGGGCGCACTTCGCCGAGGTCGGGGTCGACGTCGATACCGGCGAGATCCGGCTCCGGCGGATGCTCGGCGTGTTCACCGGCGGGCGCATCCTCAACGCCAAGACCGCGCGCAGCCAAGCGATCGGCGGCATGACCTTCGGCGTCGGTGCGGCGCTGATGGAGGATGCCGTGGTCGATCCGCGCTACAGCTTCTTCGTCAACCACGACATGGCCGAGTACCACGTGCCGGTCCACGCCGACCTCCCGGAGATCGACGCGGTGTTCCTGCCGGAGCTCGACGACAAGGCGAACCCGCTGAAGAGCAAGGGGCTCGGCGAGCTCGGCATCTGCGGCGCCGGCGCCTCGCTCGCCAACGCGATCTACAACGCCACCGGGATCCGGGTCCGCGACTACCCGATGACCCTCGACAAGATGCTCAAGGGCTTCGAGGAGCAGGAGGGCCAGGCGCAGCGGCGGACCTGAGGGCCAGACTGCCCGGGGGCCGCGCTCGCCGGCGGGGCGACGGCCCCAGTTGACGCAGGCGCGCCCAGGCGGGACACCCGGCGAAAAGCCGCCCGCGGGGAGCGCCCGGTGTCCGACAGCCAGCACGATGACCGCCGTCCGCCGGCCCGCTTCAACGCGGCGCGGTACTGCCTCGCCGAGAACGCGCGCCTGCGTCCCGACAAGACCGCCCTGGTGATGGTCGGCGACGGCACCGCGGACCGCCTCAGCTTCGGCGAAGTCGAGCGGGCGGTGCGCGGCATCGCGGCGGGTTTCCTCGGCCTCGGCCTGAGGCCCGGCGACCGGGTGATGATCCGGATGGGCAACGAGGCCGACTACGTCCTCGTCTACTTCGGCGCCCTGGCGGCCGGCCTCGTGGCGCTGCCGTCCTCGCCGCAGCTCACCGAGAGCGAGGCGGCGTTCCTCATGGACAATTCCGGGGCCGCCGCCGTGGTGATCGGAAGCGGCTGCACGGTCGCGCCCGAGGTCCTGGGCGGGCGCCTCCTGCTCGACGCCGCCGCGGTCGCCGCCCTGAAGGCCGGTCCGCCCATGGCCGAGTACGCCGACACCGCCGCCGACGACCCGGCGATGCTGATCTACACGTCCGGCACGACCAGCCGGCCGAAGGGCGTGCTGCACGCGCACCGCGCCGCCTACGGGCGCCGCCCGATGCTCGACCACTGGCTCGGGCTCACCGAATCCGACGTGATGCTCCACGCCGGCACCATGAACTGGACCTACACGCTCGGCGTCGGGCTGAGCGATCCCTGGTCGGTGGGCGCGACCGCGGTGCTCTACAACGGCCCGCGCGATCCCGGAATCTGGCCGCGCCTGATCGCGGCCTACGGCGCGACCCTGTTCGCCGCCGTCCCGACGCTCTACCGCCAGATCCTCAAGTACGGCGACCTCGGCGCCCACGACCTGTCGAGCCTGCGCCACGGCTGCACGGCCGGCGAACCCCTCGCGGTGGAGCTCCTGGAGGCCTGGGGTCAGGCCACCGGCAAGCCCCTCTACGAGGCGCTGGGGATGAGCGAGATCTCGACCTACATATCCAGCGGCCCGACCATCCCGGTGCGCCCCGGCTCGCCCGGCAAGCCGCAGCCGGGCCGGCGGGTGGCGATCCTGCCCGTGGCGGGCGAGCCCGAGCCGCTCCCGGCCGGAGAGAGCGGGCTCCTCGCCGTCCACCGGACCGAGCCGGCGCTGATGCTCGGCTACTGGAACCGGCCGGAGGAAGAGGCGGAGGTCATGCGCGGCGACTGGTTCGTCGGCGGCGATCTCGCCCGCCTCGACGCCGACGGCTACATCTGGTTCGAGGGCCGCAACAACGACCTGATGAAGGCGATGGGCTACCGGGTCTCGCCGAACGAGGTGGAGGCGGTGCTGTCGACCCACCCGTCCGTGGCGGAAGTGGGCGTCGCCGAGCTGCCGGTGCGGGCGGACGTCTCGGTCATCTGCGGCTTCGTGGTGCTGCAGGCGGGCGCCGAGCCCGACGCGGAGGCCCTGCTCGCGTGGTGCGCCGAGCGGCTCGCCGCCTATAAGCGCCCGCGGGAGATCCGCTTCCTCGACGCCCTGCCGCGCACGGCGAACGGCAAGGTCCAGAGGAAGCGGCTGGCCGAGGCGGTTACGGGATGATGCGCGGAGGCCTTCCTACAGCAGCGTCCCGCGCAGGATGAGCAGCGCCACCGAGAAGTAGATGACGAGGCCGGTGACATCGACCAGCGTCGCCACGAAGGGCGCCGAGGCGGTGGCCGGATCGAAGCCGATCCGCTGGAGCAGGAACGGCAGCATCGAGCCGGCGAGCGATCCGAAGGTCACGATCCCGACCAGCGCCGCGCCGACCGTGGCGGCGACCAGCGGCCAGTGCGCGCCGTAATCGTAGAGGCCGAGCTTCTGCCACGCGACGATCCGGATCACCGCGATCACGCCGAGGATCGCGCCGAGGAAGATCCCGGTCGGCAATTCGCGCAGCGCCACCCGCCACCAGTCGCGCAGGCGGATCTGGTGGAGCGCCAGCGCCCGGATCAGCAGCGAGGTCGCCTGCGAGCCGGAATTGCCGCCGGAGCTCATGATGAGCGGGATGAACAGGGTCAGGACGATCGCCTTCTCCAGCTCGCCCTCGAAGCCCTGCATGGCCGAGGCGGTGAGCATCTCCGACAGGAACAGCGCGCACAGCCAGCCGGCCCGCTTCCGGATCATCGTGAAGAAGCCGATATCCATGTAGGGCTCGGGCAGCGCCTCCATGCCGCCGAAGCGCTGCACGTCCTGCGTCTGCTTCTCGATCATCGCGTCGATCATGTCGTCGACGGTGACGATGCCGATCACGTGGCCGACCGCGTCGACGACCGGCAGCGCCAGGAGGTCGTACTTGGAGATCAGCCGGGCCGCCTCCTCGCGGCTCGCCGTGGGCGAGACCGCGAGCGGCCGGCGTCCCGGCGCGACGCTGAGCACGTTGTCGCCCGGGTCCCCCGAGATCAGGCGCCGCAGGGGCACCGCCTTGGTGAGCGCGCGGGTGCGCGGGTCGAGCACGAAGATCGCGTAGATCGTCTCCCGGGTCTTCTCGACGTGGCGAATGTGCTCCAGCGTCTGGCCCACCGTCCAGGTCCCCGGCACGGTGACGAACTCGGTGGTCATCAGCGAGCCCACGGTCTCCTCGCCGTAGGCCGACAGGCGATCGACAGCGCCGCGGGTCTCGGCGTCGAGGCGGGCACGCAGGTCGGAGCGGCCCGGCTCCTCGATCTCGCGGAACACGTCCGTGACCCGGTCGGCCGACATGCCCGACAGGTAGCCCGCGACCCGGTCCCGCGGCAGCATCTCGATGATGTCGGCGGCGCAGTCGAGTTCCGGCTGGTCCAGCACCTCGATCGCCCGCTCCAGCGGCAGGCCGAGCAGGATGGCGGCGGCGACCTCGGGTGCCTCGTCGTTCAGGGCCTCGACGATGTCGGGCGCCCGTTCGTCCGACAGGCGGGCGGCCAGCACGGAGGGATCGACGCGCGTATCGAAGGGGGCGATCTCGTTCATGGCCTCGCCTCGTGGGTTACGAGGCGACGCGGCGCCGGTCATCCTGGGTCTGGGCCGTGGCCGGCCGCCGCGTCGGTCACCCCGCGGCCGGGCCTCTCAGCGGCTCAGGCGGAACGACGGTACGGGGCCGGGCACGGCAGGCACGATCGGTCGGGCACGTCGCTTCGCGGGTCGCTGCTGGAATGGGAGCGCGACACCGTCGAGGACACCGTCGCGCGGGTGCGTCGTGCGCCCGGGCGCGGGGCCCGTCAAGCCGAAACCGCGCCCATCCGCAGCCGATGCCGAACAGGGCTCCGGCGGGTGGCCGCGCGGCCACGGAACGACCCCGCGCCGCCCACGGCCAGGCTCCCTATGAGAAATATAAGTGTTGTGCTCGCTTGTATTGCGTCCAAGATATTGCCTATATGGATCGCAGCAACAGCGAGGAGAAACGCCATGGCTTGGTCTGCCCCGATCGTGTCCGAGATCTGCGTCGGCATGGAAGTCACCAGCTACGAGTCCGCCGAGATCGACACGTTCAACTAAGTCGCGCGCGGTCCGGAGCGCGGTTCGCTCCGGCCTTCGTGGCCTCTCTATCCATCGCATCAACTTACCTGGAGGAAATCATGGCTTGGTCCGCCCCCGTCGTCTCCGAGATCTGCGTCGGCATGGAAGTCACCAGCTACGAGTCCGCTGAGATCGACACCTTCCACTAAGACGTCGCTCTGACGTTTCCGGGCGCTGCTTCATCCGAAGCGGCGCCTTTTTCTTTGCGCGCTCGCCACGAGCCGCGCCTCGGCTTGACGGGCCGCGCCAAACCTGTGCCGCTGCGGCGCCCCGGACCAGCCGGGCCTGCGGAGCGAGCGAGGACCAGTTTGGCGGACAGCGCGCACACGGCCGATCGGTCGATCCCCCCCTGCCCGATCACCGGTGCCCCCGCTCTGCGCTGCGTCGAGCGCCTGGACGCCGGCTTCCTGACGCTCCTCTGGCACTATTCCGGCCGCGTCGATGTCGGGCCGCTGCTCCGCCCCGCCGGCACGTTCCGGCTCTGGGAATCTCCTACGGGACTGATCTTCTTCGATCCGCCGGTGGCCGGCGACGCGGCCTTCTACCGGGCGTTTTACGGCCGGATCGCCGCGCACGATAAGCTCGCTGGCCCGGAGACGGAGCGCCTGGAATTCCGCCAGGCCGCCGCGCACGTCCCGTCCGGAGCCCGGGTGCTCGATGTCGGCTGCGGACACGGCGGGTTCCGCGCCTACGTGCCGGACGCCACCTATACCGGCCTCGATCCGAACTTCTCCGCCGAGGACCCGACCGGCGCGATCCTCGACGAGACCGTGGAGGCGCACGCGGCGCGCGTCGGGCCGGTCTACGACGTCGCCTGCGCGTTCCAGGTGATCGAGCACGTGGCGGACCCGCTGGGTTTCGCCCGGGCGCTCGCGGCCTGCGTCAAGCCGGGTGGCGTGGTCCTGATCGGCACGCCGCTATGGCCCTCGCCCAACACCACGGTCCCGAATTTCGTCATCAACGCGCCGCCCCACCACCTGACGTGGTGGACGCCCAGAGCCCTGGAGGCGCTGGCCGGGACGCTCGGCTGCACGCCCGAGGCCGTCCACGCCATCGGCATGGACCGGCACGATTCGCTGATCCACTGGATGGCCAAGGTCAGCCCCGTCCGCTGCCGCGACCGCTTCTTCCGGCGGACATGGTCCTGGGCGGCGGCGCTCGCCTTCGCGTACGGCGTCGGCGCCGTCCTCGACCGCGTCCTGCCGGTGCCGAAGCGGACCCGCCCGAACGCGCTGCTGCTCGCGGCGCGCAAGGCGGCCTGACCCGTCACGCCACGAACAGCCCCGCGATCGCCGCGCTCGTGAGGTTCGACAGCGTCCCCGCGAGGATGGCCCGCAGGCCGTACCGGGCGACCTCCGAGCGCCGCTCCGGGACCAGGCTGGAGAAGCTCGCGAGCTGGATCGCGATCGACGCGAGATTCGCGAAGCCGCACAGGGCGAAGCAGACGATGGCCTGCGCCCGCGGCTCGAGGGTTCCGGCTTTCAGGACCGGCGACAGGTTGGCGTAGGCCAGGAACTCGTTGAAGGCGAGCTTCTGGCCGATCGCCCCGCCGACCAGGGTCGCCTGGTCCCAGGGCACGCCGAGCAGCCACGCCAGCGGGGCGAGCGCCCAGCCGAGCACGCCCTCGAACGAGGCGGACGGGTAGCCGATCCAGCCGCCGAGGGTGCCGAACAGGCCGTCCGCCAGCGCGATCAGCCCGACGAAGGCGATCAGCATGGCCCCCACCGAGACCGCCACCGCGAGCCCCTTCTGAGTGCCGTCGGCCGCCGCCTCGATGATGTTGGCCGCCCGCGTCTCGCCGAACTCCACCCGGGTGGTGGCGATCCGGGTCGGCTCCGTCGAGGGCATCAGGATCTTGGCGTAGACGAGGCCCCCCGGGATCGCCATCACGGAGGCCGCGAGCAGGTAGGTCATGGGCACGCCGAGCGCCGCGTAGCCGGCTAGGATCGAGCCCGCCGTCGACGCGGCGCCGCTCGACATGACGGCGAACAGCTCGGCGCCGGTCAGCAGGGCGAGGAACGGGCGCAGGGCGACGGCGATCTCGCTCTGGCCGATGGCGATCGTGATCACCGCCGAGAACGACTCGATCGGCGAGGTGCCGAGGATCCGCCGGAGCACGGCGCCGAGCCCGCGGGCGAGCACCTGCATCACGCCGAGGTGGTAGAGCACGCCGATCAGCGCGGAGACGTAGAGGATCTGCGGCAGGACCCGCAGCGCCAGGATGAAGCCTGAGCCGCCGAACAGCTCGAACATCTTCGGCTCGACGAGGCCGCCGAACAGGAAGGCCGTGCCGCGGTCGCCGTAGGACAGCACGGTCACGACCGCGTCCGCGGCGGCGCGCAGCGCGGCCTGCCCGGCGGGCAGGAACAGGACCAGCGCGCCGAGGCCGACCTGCAAAGCCAGTCCCGTGAGGACCACGCGGGGACTGATCGCCCGCCGGTTGGTCGAGAACAGGAACGCGACCGCGAGCAGCACGAGCAGGCTGAGGCCGGCATGGGTCAGGCGGTCGAGCATCGCGTCCTTCGGGTCCGAGCTTGGCCGGAGCGCATGGAAGGATCGGGCCAGTGGCCGTCAAGTAGGGCTCTCGGGCGCGAGATAGGGCGCGAAGAGGTCGCGGACCTGCGCGAAGCCCCAGTCCCGATCCGCTTCCGTCAGGGCGGTGCCGCCCTGGAGACGGTGGCTCATCCAGTGGCTCGACACGATCCAGGCGTTGTCGATGAGTCGCCCGAGCGCGTCCGGGGAAACGCGCAGCCGCCCCGCCCGCACGGCCGCCTCGAACACGGCGCGGGCCAGCGCCTGGGTCTCGGCCCGCAGCGCGTGCACCCGGGCGCGCAGGGCCGGCGCGATCTCCACCATGGCGATACCGTCGCGGTAGACGCAGCGGTAGCGCCACATCAGGTCGAACCACGCCCTCTGGTAGGCGAGCAGCGCCTCCGGCGCCGCGGGGTCGGCGGGCATCCGGCCCGCCACCGCCACGGCCTCGGTCTCGAAGGCCGCGAACAGGGCTTCGACGAGGCCGCGCTTGCGCGGGAAATGGTACTGCAGATTGCCCTCGCGGATCCCCGCCGCGGCCGCGATCTCCGCCGTCGTGACGTGGCCGAGGCCGCGGGCATTGAACAGCGCGAGGCTGACGGCGAGGATCCGGGTGCGCGTGTCAGGTGACGCGGCCGCGGGACCGGGCTCCGGGCCGACCTCCCACTCGCGCTCGACCCTCCGACCCTCGCCCCGCGACATGATCCCGTCCCCGTCTAGGGTGTTCACCCTAGACAATCCGGCCGGCGGGGCCTATCCCCCGTGGACGGTCCGATCCAGATCGGCGGCACGGGGGCGCGGTTTGGCACAGCGGTTCCAACTCGCGGGCGCGGTGGCCCTGATCACCGGGGCGGCGAGCGGCATCGGCGCGGCGCTGGCTGAGGGCCTCGCCGCGAAGGGCTGCACCCTTCTCCTGGTGGACCGAGACGAGACCGGCCTCGCGGCCGTCGCCGCGAAGATTTGTGGCGTCACGGTGGAGACGCGCGTCCTCGACCTCACGGATGCCGAGGGGATCCGCGCGCTGCCCGCCTGGGTCGCGGAGCGGTCCGGGCATCTCGACCTCCTCATCAACAATGCCGGCGTCGCCCTCGGCGGCCGGTTCGACGAGACGCATCTCGACGATTTCGAGTGGCTTCTCGACATCAACCTGCGCGCCGTCGTGCGGATGTGCCACGCCTTCCTGCCGATGCTCCGCGCCCGGCCGGCGGCGCAGATCGTCAACCTGTCGAGCCTGTTCGGTCTGATCGCGCCGCCGGGCCAAGTCGCCTACTGCACCAGCAAGTTCGGCGTGCGCGGCTTCTCGGAGGCGCTGCGGCACGAGTACGCCGGCACCGGCCTCGGGGTGACGGTGGTCCACCCGGGCGGCGTCGCCACCGCCATCTCCCGCAACGCCCGCGGCCGGCGGCCGCCGAGCGATCCGGAGGCTGCGAAGCGCGCGGCCGTAGAGGACGAGGAGGCGCGGGAGGCGTTCGGCAAGCTCCTGACCCTGGCGCCCGCCGACGCGGCCGCCGCCATCATCCGCGGCATCGAGGCCCGGGCGCCCCGGATCGTCATCGGCAAGGACGCGAAGAACGCCGCGCTGATCCAGCGGCTGATGCCGGTGGGCTACTGGAAGACGATTGTGCGCCTGTCCGGCGGGACGCTCTGAGATGGCGAGCCTGCGCGCGTATTTCGGGGCTTACATGGTCCGCAGCCGGGTCCGCGGCCCCCTGTCCCGGGCGCGGGACGCGGCCGCGTTCCGCCGGATCTTCGAGGCGCCGACCTTCCCCGACCCCAAGGGTGTCACCTACGAGCCGGGCATCGTCGGCGGGGTCAAGGGCGAGTGGGTCCGGCCGAAAGCGGGCCCCGGCCGGCGGATGCTCTACATCCACGGCGGCGGCTTCATCGCCTGCTCGCCCCGTACGCACCGTCCCGTCACCGGCGCGCTGGCGAACCGGGGCTTCACGATCTTCGCGCCCGAGTACCGCCTCGCCCCCGAGCACCCGTTCCCCGCGGCGGTCGACGACGTCACGGCGGTCTGGGCGGCGTTCAGCGCCGAGGGCGCCGCCTGCGTGGCGGGCGAGTCGGCCGGCGGCAACCTCGCCCTCGTGCTGATGGGCGAGGCCCGCGCCCGCGGCCTGCCGATGCCCTGGGCGGCGGCCCTGTTCTCGCCGGCCACGGACTTCATGTCCGAGGACGGATCGCGGGTGACCAATGCGTGGCGCGACGCCATGTTCGACCCGCAGGCGCTCGCGGCGATCCGGCCGATGTATCTGGGCGCCGCCGATCCGGCCGATCCGCGGGTCTCGCCGCTCTACGGCGACCCGACCGGCTTCCCGCCGCTGCTGTTCCATGTCGGCGCCCGCGAGGTCCTGCGCGACGATTCCGTGCGCATGGCGGAGCGGGCCCGCAGGGCCGGCGTCGAGACGGAGCTCAAGCTGTTCCCGGTCGTGTCCCACGCATGGCAGTTCGCCGCCAGCATGCTGCCGGAGGCGCGGACCTCCCTCGACGAGGCCGCGGCCTTCCTGACGGCGCACGCGCCGCACACCCTGTCCGGGAGCACCCAGCGATGACCGAGCCCGCGGACGAGACCCTGGCCGTCCTGATCGTCGGCGCCGGATTCTCGGGGCTCGCGATGGCGATCCGCTGCCGGCAGGCCGGCATCGGCCCGCTGCGGGTGATCGAGAAGGCCGACGGCATCGGCGGCACGTGGCACGACAACACCTACCCGGGGGCGGCCTGCGACGTCCCCTCGCACCTCTACTCGCTGTCCTTCGCGCCGAAGGCCGACTGGAGCCGGATGTACGCGCCGCAGCCGGAGATCCTGGCCTATCTCCGGGACACCGCCGAGCGGAACGGCCTGACGCCCCTGATCCAGCTCGGGACGACCTTCACCGGCGCCACCTGGGACGCGGCGCGCGCCCTGTGGCACGTGGAGACCGACCGGGGACCGATCACGGCGCGCGCGATCGTCGCGGGCATGGGCGGGCTCCACCATCCGGCCTACCCGGATATCCCCGGCCGCGACGCGTTCGCCGGCCCCGCCTTCCACACGGCGGCCTGGGACCACTCCGCGGTGCTGGCCGGCAAGCGGGTCGGGGTGATCGGCACCGGCGCCAGCGCGATCCAGGTGGTGCCGGAACTCGCCGCCGTCGCGTCGCACCTGACGCTGTTCCAGCGCACCCCGCCCTGGATCATGCCCAAGAACGACCACGCCATCACGGAGCGGGCCCGGGAGCGCTACCGGCGCCTGCCGCTCAGCCGGCGGCTCGAGCGGGCGCGGCTGTTCTGGCTGCACGAAGTGCGGGCGCTGCTCGGCTTCACCAAGGTCTCGAAGCTCACCGGCCAAGCCGAGTCCCTGGCGCGGCACCATCTCGCCAAGGCGGTCCCCGACAAGGCCCTACGGGCGAAGCTGACGCCGAATTACCGCCTCGGCTGCAAGCGGGTGCTGATCTCCGACGAGTACTACCCCGCGCTCCAGCGTCCGAACGTCACCCTGGAGACGGACGGCATCGCCCGGATCACCGAGACCGGCGTGACCACCGAGGCCGGGCGGCATCACGACCTCGACGTGATCGTCTACGCCACGGGCTTCGATGTGGCCGCGACCTTCGCGCGGATGCACCTCGTCGGCCGCGACGGCCGAAGCCTGACCGAGGCATGGTCCGGCGGCGTGGGCGCCTATCAGGGCATCACGGTCGCGGGATTCCCCAATTTCTTCATGCTGCTCGGGCCCAATACCGGGCTGGGCCACAACTCGGTCGTCTCGATGATCGAGATCCAGGTGCAGCACGTCCTCGACTGCCTGAAGGCGCTGCGCCGCGGGAGGCAGACCATCGAGGTCCGGCCGGAGGCCCAGGCCCGGTTCGTGGACCGGATCCACAGCCGCATGGCCGACAGCATCTGGCAGGCCGGCGGTTGCCGCAGCTGGTACCTCGACGCGACCGGGCGCAACAACACCCTCTGGCCCGACTCGGTGATGGCCTATCGCCGGAGCGCCCGCCGGGCCCGGCTGGGGGATTACAGGCTCGGCTGATCGGGGCCTGCGGCGCCGTCACGGATCCGCCCGCGCCGACGGGGGGCGGACGCGATCCGGCGCGCGCTGTCAGAACGCGAAGCCCGCCTCCGCCGCGAAGGCCTCGAGACCGGGCAGCGACGCGTCGAACAGCGGCCGAGCGCCGAACGCGTCGCCGGCGCGCACGAAGAGCGTGACCTTGGCGTTGCGGTGCGGACCGAACACGCAGACCAGGCGACCGTCGTCCTTGAGCTGGTTCAGCAGCGCCTGCGGCCGGACCTCGACCCGGCCGTTGATCAGGATGACGTCGAAGGGGCCCTGCTTGGGCGCACCGTCGGCGATCGGGCCTTCGATCACCTGGGCGGAGGCGCCGAGCCGGGTGCGCGCCGCCGCGGCGAGATCGGGCACCGATTCCAGCGCCGTGACCCGCGCGCCGAGCTCCGCCATGACGGCGGCGGCGTAGCCGTAACCGGTGGCGACGTCGAGGGCGGCGACGCCCGGCCGGACCCGCAGGGCCTGGATCATCCGGGCCACGACCATCGGGGCCGGCATGCAGCGAGTTTCGCCGCCGGCCTCGCCGAGGTTCAGGGTCTGGTCGATATACGCGAAGGGCTCGCGGCCCTTCGGCACGAAGGCCTCGCGCGGCACGGTGTCGAACGCGTCGAGCACCGTGTTGTCGTTCACGTCGAAGGTCCGCAACTGGCAGTCGACCATCATCCGCCGCGCCTGCGCGTAATCGATCATCGATACGTGTCCTCGAACCGGATCGGAACGCCGCGTCGGCCGGGCTCCAGCGGACGGCCGGCAGCCCCGGCCAAGCCTAAGCTTCCCGGACGGGGGGCGTTTTCGGAGATCATTGCCCAAAACGCAAGGTGAGCCGACGCGACAGCCGAAGATGGCCCCGGAGGACGCGGCGGCGCACCGAATCCCGGCCGACGTTACGGCGGCCGCGGAGTGTCGCCTCCCTGCCGCCCGGGCCGGTCGCACTCCCCGGCGGACCGTTGAATAAAGAGTGCAGAGCGAGCGGGCGGTCCGCGAGGCCGCCGCCACCGGGAGACATCATGACGCCGATCAACCAGCCGATCCTGACCCGCGGCCTCGCCGCCGCCCTCGCCGGACTCAGTCTCGGCCTGATGGGATCCGGCCCGGTCGTCGCGCAGGAGACGCCCGCGACCGCCGCCCCGCCGCCCAGCGTCCAGGTCGATCGCGGCTCGGCGCTCTACGGCCGGCCCGAGGGCGGCGCCGCGGCCAAGCTCGCGCCGGTGGCCGGACCGCCTCTGGCGACCGCGGCCGCCAAGCTGCCGCTCGACAAGCTGAAGGTCCCGGAGGGTTTCAAGATCGAGGTCTACGCCAGCGGCCTCGCCAACGCCCGCGAGATGACCCAGGCGCCGGACGGCACGCTGTACGTGGGCACCCGGACGGTGGGGAAGGTCTACGCGGTGCTGCCGAACCCGGACGGTGACGGGAAGCGCGCGGTTAAGACCATCGCGACGGGCCTGCACCGGCCGAACGGCGTCGCGTACCACGACGGTTCCCTCTACGTGGCCGAACTCTCGAAGATCTGGCGCTACGACGACATCGCCAACCACCTCGACGGTGCGGCGAAGCCGACCCTGGTCTACGACGACCTGCCGAAGGACGAGGCCCACGGCTGGAAGTTCATCGCCATCGGCCCGGACAACAAGCTCTACGTCCCGGTCGGCGCGCCGGGCAACATCGTGATGCCGCCGGACACGCACGCGCAGATCCGGCGCATGGACCTCGACGGCAAGAACGCCGAAGTGGTCGCCCGCGGCGTGCGCAACACCGTCGGGTTCGACTGGAACCCGAAGACCAAGCAGCTCTGGTTCACCGATAACGGCCGCGACTGGGTCTCCGAGGACATCCCGAACGACGAGCTGAACGTGCTCACGGAGCCGGGCAAGCAGCATTTCGGCTATCCGTACTGCCACCAGGGCACGTTCACGGATCCGGAATACGGCTGGGGCCATGCCTGCTCGGAATTCACCGCGCCGGCGGCGCTCCTCGGCCCGCACACGGCCTCCCTCGGCCTGCGGTTCTACACCGGCACGCAGTTCCCGGAGGCTTACCGCGACGCGATGTTCGTCGCCCGGCACGGCTCGTGGAACCGCACGACCAAGCTCGGCGGCGACGTGGTCGTGGCCAAGCCCGGACCGGACGGCAAGACCGCCGCGGTTGAGCCGTTCCTGACCGGCTTCCTCCAGGACAACAAGTATGTAGGCCGGCCCGTCGACGTGCTGGTCGCCAAGGACGGATCGCTGCTCGTCTCCGACGACTACAACGGCGCGATCTACCGCGTCAGCTACGGCCGGTGATGCGCCGCCCCACCCGGGCAGCCCGCGGGCTGGTCACCGCCCTCGGCGGGCTGCTGCTGGCGGGCGCGGCGCTCGCCGCCCCGGACGCGGCGATGCAGGAGCGCCTCGCCCCCTGCATCGGCTGCCACGGGGCCGGCACGTCGGCGACGGAGGGCGTGCCCTCGCTCGGCGGGCAGCTCCCGGACTACGTGGTCACGCAGCTCTTCCAGTTCCGGGAGAAGCAGCGGGAGGCGCCGCCGATGAACGAGGTCGCTGCCGGATTCTCCGACGACGACCTGCGCGCCTACGCCGACGCGGTGGCGACGCTGCCGCCGCCCGCCTGGTCCGGGCCACAGGCCGACGCGGCCCTGGCGGCGCGCGCGCAGGCGCTGGTCACCAAGCACCAGTGCAATTCCTGCCACGGGCCGGACCTCGCGGGCCGGGATGCGATCCCGCGGATCCGGGCGCAGCGGGAGGAGTATCTCGCCAAGGCGCTCGCCGGCTACAAGTCGAACGCCCGGCCCGGCTACGATCCCGCCATGAACGAAGTCGCGCAGGGCCTGAGCGAGGCGGATATCAAGGATCTCGCGGCCTACGTGTCGCGGCTCTGACACGACGTCTCTCTGGCCGCGCTCACCCGTGATCGCGAGCGCAGCGAAGTGACCCAGGGCGGCGCGCGGCGTGTCAGCGTGGCGCTGCCTCGCTCGCTTCGCTGCTCTCGCAACGACGGCAGCGCTGGGATCACCCGTCGCGCGTCACCCCACCACGCGCAGCGCGTCGCCCCGCGCCAGCGGCCCGCCGGCGATCACCTCCGCGTAGACGCCGAGGTCGCGGTGCCCGAGGCGTGCGTCGAGGGTCCAGGGGATGTCGCAGTCGCGCACGCCACTGACCGGGTCGACGTTGGTGGCGGCGCAGCGCACGGTCCGCTTGGTGATCTTGAGCCGCAACCCGCTCGGCGCCTCGACCACCTGCCCGACCATCTCCAGCTCGGCGAAGGGTTCGAGCCCCTCGACCAGCAGATTGCCGCGGAAGCGCAGCGGGTCCACGGGCGCGCCGAGGTAGTCCTCCACCGCGGCCACGCTCGCCCGGTTGATGAGCGACACGTAGCCGGTCGGGGAGTCGGTGAACCGGTACTGCGGCGGCGCGGCGAGGACCTTCGGCTCGCCCCGGAGGCTCTCGGGGACGTAGCGCCGCATCAGCTCCGCGAGGCCCTCGCGACCCGCCTCGGTGTCGAGCCGGAAGGCCTGCGGGTCGCCGTACCCCTCCACGGTCAGCGTCGCCGTGGCATCGTCGTAGCGGGTGCGCAGGCGGGCGAGCGCCTCGTCGCGCATGAGCATCAGGTACTTGGTCTTGGGCTGGTAGCGGGGCGCAACCGCGTTGAAGCCCGACGAACCGTTCTCGATGGCGTAGAGCCGGTCGCCCGGGAAGTGGCCGCTGGTCTCGAGCTCCGCCCGCTCGACGGGTTCGGGGCTCAGGCCCTTCACCGGGTAGCGATACAGGGCGCTGACATGAATCAATGCGGTCATGCGCGGAGCGTGGCCCTGAAATGATCCGGCGCGCAAGAGCTTCGCGGCCCCTTGTGGTGCTCAATTGCAACACCACATCGGGTCTACCGGCGGCCACCACGGCGCCGGGGCCCTCGCGCGGCGGATAGCCGGAGGGCGACGTTTCGGTGGCGCCGCGCCTCTCATCGGGCGGCGGATGCCGGTACGGGAGGGTTGTGCATGAACTTCGAGAAGTACACCGAGCGCGCCCGCGGCTTCGTGCAGGCGGCTCAGAACCTCGCGATGCGCGAGGGACATCCCCAGCTTCAGCCGGGCCACCTGCTCAAGGTGTTGCTCGACGATCCGGAAGGCCTCTGCGCCGGCCTGATCGACCGCGCGGGCGGCCAGTCGCGCGTGGCGCTCGCACAGACTGAGCAGTGGCTCGCCAAGCAGCCGAAGGTCTCCGGCAACGCGGCCGCCCCGCAGGCGACGCGCGAGCTGATGCGCCTGTTCGACACCGCCGAGAAGGCCGCCGAGAAGGCGGGCGATTCCTACGTGACGGTGGAGAGGCTGCTCCTCGCCCTCGCGGTGGAGAAGGATTCCGAGGCCGGCCGCGCGCTCCAGGCGGCGGGCGTCACCCCGGCCTCGCTCAACGCCGCGATCAACGCGCTGCGCAAGGGTCGCACCGCCGACAACGCCTCGGCTGAGAACGCCTACGACGCGCTGAAGAAGTACGCCCGCGACCTCACCGAGGCCGCCCGGGACGGCAAGCTCGACCCGGTGATCGGCCGCGACGAGGAGATCCGGCGGACTATCCAGGTCCTGTCCCGGCGCACCAAGAACAACCCGGTGCTGATCGGCGAGCCCGGCGTCGGCAAGACCGCGATCGTCGAGGGTCTGGCCCTGCGCATCGTCAACGGCGACGTGCCCGAGTCCCTGCGGGACAAGAGCCTCCTCGCCCTCGACATGGGCGCGCTGATCGCCGGCGCGAAGTATCGCGGCGAGTTCGAGGAGCGGCTGAAGGGCGTGCTCTCCGAGGTCACGGCGGCCGAGGGCGGCATCATCCTGTTCATCGACGAGATGCACACGCTGGTCGGCGCCGGGAAGGCGGACGGGGCCATGGACGCCTCCAACCTCCTGAAGCCCGCCCTCGCCCGCGGCGAGCTGCACTGCGTCGGCGCGACCACGCTCGACGAGTACCGCAAGCACGTCGAGAAGGACGCGGCGCTCGCCCGGCGCTTCCAGCCGGTCTTCGTGTCGGAGCCGACCGTGGAGGATACGGTCTCGATCCTGCGCGGCCTGAAGGAGAAGTACGAGCAGCACCACGGCGTGCGCATCCAGGATTCGGCCCTGGTCGCGGCCGCGACGCTGTCGAACCGCTACATCACCGACCGGTTCCTGCCCGACAAGGCGATCGACCTCGTGGACGAGGCCGGCTCGCGCCTGCGCATGCAGGTCGATTCGAAGCCCGAGGAGCTCGACAACATCGACCGCGAGATCGTCCGGCTGAAGATCGAGGGCGAGGCGCTGAAGAAGGAGACCGATTCCGCCTCCCGCGACCGGCTGGTCCGGCTGGAGAAGGAACTCGGCGACCTGGAGGAGCGCTCGGCGGCGATCACCGCCCGGTGGAAGGCCGAGAAGGACAAGCTCGGGACGGCCGCAGGCCTCAAGAAGAAGCTCGACGAGGCCCGCAACGACCTCGCCGCTGCGCAGCGCCAGGGCCAGTACCAGCGCGCCGGCGAGCTCGCCTACGGGGTGATCCCGGGCCTGGAGAAGCAGCTCGCCGAGATCGAGGCGAAGGCCGAGAACGGCCGCGACGCGATGATGGAGGAGGCGGTCACGCCCGCCCACGTCGCCGGGGTCGTCTCCCGCTGGACCGGCGTGCCGGTCGACAAGATGCTGGAGGGCGAGCGGGAGAAGCTCCTGGCCATGGAGGAGGCGCTGTCCAAGCGCGTCGTCGGCCAGCGCGAGGCGGTGGAGGCGGTCTCGACCGCGGTCCGGCGCGCCCGCGCCGGGCTTCAGGACCCGAACCGGCCGATCGGCTCGTTCATGTTCCTGGGCCCGACCGGCGTCGGCAAGACCGAGCTGACCAAGGCGCTCGCCGGCTTCCTGTTCGACGACGACACGGCGCTCGTGCGCATCGA
Source organism: Methylobacterium sp. 285MFTsu5.1 (assembly GCF_000383455.1). NCBI lineage: Bacteria > Pseudomonadati > Pseudomonadota > Alphaproteobacteria > Hyphomicrobiales > Methylobacteriaceae > Methylobacterium > Methylobacterium sp. 285MFTsu5.1. The sequence continues at coordinate 72,188 of NZ_KB911270.1, forward strand.
CATGTCCGAGTACATGGAGAAGCACGCGGTCGCCCGGCTGATCGGCGCGCCTCCGGGCTACGTCGGCTACGAGGAGGGCGGCGCCCTCACCGAGGCCGTGCGGCGCCGGCCTTACCAGGTCGTGCTGTTCGACGAGGTCGAGAAGGCGCACCCGGACGTGTTCAACGTCCTGCTGCAGGTTCTCGACGACGGGCGGCTCACCGACGGCCAGGGGCGGACGGTCGACTTCCGCAACACGCTGCTGATCATGACCTCGAATCTCGGGGCCGAGTATCTGGTGAACCAGCCCGCGGGCCAGGACACCGACGCGGTCCGCGAGGAGGTGATGGGCGTGGTCCGGGGCCACTTCCGGCCGGAATTCCTGAACCGGGTCGACGAGATCATCCTGTTCCACCGCCTCGCGCGGTCGGAGATGGGCGCGATCGTCGAGATCCAGCTCAGGCGCCTGCAGAAGCTCCTGGACGATCGCAAGATCACCCTGGAGGTCGACGAGGAGGCCAAGAACTGGCTCGCCGACAAGGGCTACGACCCGGCCTACGGGGCGCGGCCGCTGAAGCGGGTGATCCAGAAGAACGTCCAGGATCCGCTGGCCGAGCTGGTGCTCTCCGGCAAGGTCCATGACGGCGAGACGGTGCCGGTCCGCCTCGGCCCAATGGGCCTGATGATCGGCGACGTGACGGTCGGGGCCGAGCGCCGCCCGGTCAACGCGACGCTGAACTGATCGGCCGGACGGTCGAGGGGCGGCGCACCGGCACTCGGTGCGCCGCCCGGTCCGTCGCGCCTCTCGGACACGGGCCCTCACGAGGCGGCCCCCGCGGGAGGACGGGCGCGCCGCATCGACCGTCGATGCCGCGATGAGCTAGTGCGCTGGACAGAGCGGACGGGTACCCGAATCCTGGCGCCATGCGCCCTGCCGTCGCCGCCCTTCTCGTCGCCGTGCCGCTCGCCGCAGCGGCGGACGATCTCCCGCCGCCGGTGGCTGCGGCCATCGCCGAGGTCGAGGCCGCCTGCGGATCCGCGCCGGCGAGGATCGATCCGTTCGTCATCGACCGGCAGGACGTGAACGGTGACGGGGTGCCGGACTTCATCCTCAACGTCGGCGGCCTCCGATGCGGCGACGAAGAAGTCTCCCAGTGCGGCCTCATGGGATGCCCGAAGATCGTCCTCGCATCCTCGAAGAACGGGTTCGTCCTGGTGCTGGACATCTACGCGCACGACCTCCGGTTTCGCGCGCTGAATGGCCGGCCGGCGGCTTCGGCGAACGACGAGGGATGGAATTGCGGCTCGGTCCGGAGGGGGCCGGGCCGCACGACCTTCCTGTGGGACGGGACGCGCTTCGCCTGCGCCGAGTAGAGGTTGTCTGGCTTTCCGGCGCCGCAGGCAGGCGGTCGCTCCCCGGGTCGACGCTCCGGGAAGCGCCGGGCGAGCACAGGACCGGTCGCCCACCCTCGCTGGATGCGCGGATGTCCGATACGGCTTCGGCGCCCTCGCCGGTGACGTCGCCCTGTCGAGCGGCGCCCTCATTCCCGCTGTCGACCGTGCCCCCAGCGTCGCGGTCACCATCCGTCCGGACGGCGCGAACGCGCTGCGCGCCTGGGTCGGAGGAAGGCCCGGGGCGTAGCCTCCATCGGGGCCGCGATGAGCTAGTGCGCTGGACAGGGCGGACGGGCCTGAGGATCCTGGCCGCATGCGTCGCGCCCTCGCCGCCCTGGCTCTCGCCCTCCCGCCCGCCGTCCCGCTCACCGCCGCGGCGGACGATCTCCCGCCGCCGGTCGCGGCGTCGGCCGCGCGGGCCGAGGCGTCCTGCGGGTCCGAGCCGGCCACGCTCAAGCCGGGCTTCATCACCCGCCAGGACGTGAACGGCGACGCTGTACCGGACTTCATCCTGGATTTCGCGGCCGTCCAATGCGGCGATGACGGGTCCGCCGCGTGCGGCACCGCGGGCTGCGAGATGCAGGTCTTCGCCTCGACGACGGACGGGTTCGTGGACGCCTTCGACGCCGTCGCCCACGACCTCCGATTCCGCACGGTGGGAGGCCGCCCGGCGGTCATCGTCGATATGACCGGGGCGACGTGCGGACGATCCGGGCAGGATCCGTGCGGCGCGATCGCCGTCTGGAACGGCAGGACATTCGGCCGGACACGGTAGGGTGCATCCGCGGACCGCAGCCTTCCCCCATCGCGCCGCCGTTCCCATCCCGCCGCATCGGCGCCGCGACCCGGCGCGCCCCGGCGCGGACAGCACGGGAGGGGCGCCCGCGATCGGTTCACGCCCGCGCGCGTCACGAAGCCTTTGCCGGACGGCGCGCGGTCGGCCAGGGTGGGACCGCATGCGGCGGGCGCGCCCTGACTGGAGCCAGACGAATTGATCCGATCGCATCTGACCTTAGCCGGAGTCCTCGTGTCCATGATTGCAGCCGCATCGCCCCTGATGGCAGCGCCCGACGGCATCCGCGCGGTGACCTTGTCGAGCGGCGGCCTGGCCGAAGTGACCCTGGTCCATGCCGTCGACGGCGACGGGACGATCGGGCTCAGCGTCCGGCCCGAGCAGGTCGACGACATTCTCAAGAGCCTCGTCGTGCGCGATCCCGTCGGAACCGTCGGCGCCCTGCGCCTGGACGGGGTGGATCAGGCCGACGAGACCCTGCGGACGATGCCGTTCACCGCGGACGACCTGTCCGCGCCGACCCGCCTCGTGGGCAAGCTGCAGGGCGTCCCGATCCGGGTCCAGAGCGGCGGGCGCACGCTCGAAGGGCGGGTGCTCGGCGTCTCCGAGCGGAATGCCGGGACCGGGACCGGCGACGTCTCGATCCTGACCGTCCTGACCGCGACCGGCACGCTCGAATCCGTGCCGATCGAGGACGGCGCCTCCGTGACGATCCTCGACCCGGCCATGGCGGCCAAGATCGCCGAGGCTATCGCGGCGGCCGGGAAGACCAAGGTCGGCGACGCCCACCGGGTCGAGATCGCCGTCTCCGGGCAGGGCCAGCGCGAGGTCCGGTTGACCTACGTCGTCGCCGCGCCCGTCTGGAAGACGAGCTACCGCATCGTCGATGGCGGCGGCGGGCGCGCGAACCTGCAGGCCTGGGCCATCATCGAGAACGCCCTCGGCGCCGACTGGACGGGCGTCGACGTCACCCTCTCGTCCGGGTCGCCGGTGGCGCTCCTCCAGCGCCTGCACAAGCGCTACTGGCGCAAGAGACCGGAGGCGCCGGTAATGGTCGAGGATGTCGGCATGCCGGACCTCGACCCGGGCACGGTCGCGTCGAAGTCGGTCGCGCGCCTGCGCGCCCCGGCCCCCGCCGCCGCGCCTCTTCCGGCCCCGATGGCGCGGATGGACACCCGCGACAGCCGCATGGAGGCCGCGGAACCGAGCTACGACGCCGCGGCCGCCACCGCGGGCGCCGCCGCCAGCGAGGGGGATGTCGCGGCGAACTTCACGCTGCCGCATCCGGTCGATCTGCGCGCCGGCGGCACGCTGTCGGTGCCGTTCCTCGATACCGAGATCGAGGCCGAGCGGGTCGCCCTCTGGAAGCCAGGCCAGGGGGTTCACCCGATCGCGGCCCTCCGGATCCGCAACAGCGCCGGCGCGACCCTGCCGGCGGGCCTCATCACCCTCTACGACCGCAAGGCCGGCTACCTGGGGGACGCCCGTCTGCCCGCGACGCCCGTCGGCGAGCAGCGGCTCGCCAGCTTCGCCCTCGACCGCAAGGTCGCCGTCCAGGCGGAGACCGCGCCGAGCGACGCCCTGACCAAGATCACCGTGGTCGACGGCGTGGCGCGCGCGACGGTGATCGCCCGGGAGGTCACGACCTACACGATCAAGGGTGCGCCGGACGCCGCCCGCTCCGTGATCATCGAGCATCCCCGACGGGATGGCTGGACCCTCACCGCGTCCGCTCGCGACGGCGAGACCCCCACGGCCTATCGCCTCAAGGTCGCGGTTCCCGCCGGCGGGACGGCCGAGACCCGGGCCGTGCTCGAGCGCGTCCGGATCGACGCCTACGACCTCGTCGACGCCGACGAGGCGCTGCTCGTCCGGTGGGCCTCCCTGGCGACCGACCCGGAGCTGGGCGGCAAGCTCAAGACCCTCTCCCAGGCCCGCGCCGAGGTCGCCGCGGCGACCCGGACCGTCGAGGAGATCGGCGAGTGCGCGGCGAAGGTGCAGGCGGAGCAGGAGCGCATCCGCAGCAATCTCGGCGCCGTTCCGAAGGACAGCGAGCTGGCGCGCCGCTATCTCAGCCGCATGGGTGCCCAGGAGGACGAGCTGGCGAAGCTCGATGCCGCCCGGACCCAGGCCGAGGACGGGCTCAGGGCGTCGCAGGCGCGGATCCGGTCGCTGATCGCGGCGCTCTGAGAGCGGTCCCGGATCCCCGCGCGATCCGGGACCGCCCGATCGACGGCCATCCCGGCCCGGACGCGGCCCGGCAGGGCCCTGTCCTAGGCGGGGCGGATGGCCGTCGCCAGATCGGCGGCCTGCGCGCGATCCCGGCACACCAGCCAGAGGTCGTCATGGGCCGACAGCTCGGCGTCGAACAGGTCCACGAAGTCCGCCGGCGGATCCCCGAGATCGGGCCAGTGGAACAGGCGGAAGCCCAGCGCCTCGAACAGCGGGAGGATCGGGCCCAGGTCCCACAATCGGTTGTTGCTCAGGGTCGCGTCGAGGCGCCCGGTGGCCAGGAGCGCGGCGTCCGAGATCGCCCCGCCCTCGCTCCAGGGGAACCAGCCGCGGCCGTAATCCAGGGTGTAGCGCTGCGCCGTCACCGACAGCCAGCCGACATGGCCGGTCCGGCGCTCCGGGCGCTCGAGCGGGCGCAGCGCCGTCGTCATGCGGCCGCCGCGGGTCGGGGCCCAGTAGGCGCGGCCCTCGCTCGCCGCCAGCAGGAGACCCTCCGTGGCTTCCGCCGGTACGCCCCCGGCCGGTGCGGAGCGGTCCTCGTTCCAGGCCGGCAGGCTCATGACGCACGCCCGGGGCCAGCCACCGCGGCAGGCCGCCACCATCACGCCCCAGCCCGACAGGCCGCCCGCGAAGGGCCGGGTCCCGTCGATCGGGTCGCCCACGAAGGTCCAGGCGTCGCGGGCGAGCAGCGCCCGGGCCGCCGCCTGTCCGAGATCCTCGGCGGTCTCCTCCTCGATCAGGTCGGGGCCGAACCGCGCGTGCATCAACCGACTGACGGCGAGGTCGGCCTCGGTCAGCGCCTGGCCGAGATCCGGACCCTTGTTGCTCATCGCGAGGCCTCGCGCCCGCATGGCGAGGGCCAGCGGGGCCGCCTCCTCGGCGAAGGCGAGCATCGCCGCGAGGACATCCGGCGCGGGTGCGGTGGGCGAGAGGGTCATGCGGCGAACAGTTCGGGGCTTCGGAGCATCAGGGCCTGGACGAGAACCAGGGTCTTGAGATCGGGCAGGCGGCCGGCCCGGGCCTGTTCCGCCAGCGCGGCCAGCGGCATCTCCACGGCCACCACCTGCTCGCCCTCCGCGTGCAGACCCCCGCCGGGGCCGACCCGGTCGGCCGCGGCGTAGGGTGCCAGGTAGAGCCAGAGGCGCTCCGAGGACACGCTCGGCATGCTGTAGGCGTGGGCGACCGGCTCCAGCCGGGTCAGCCGGACGCCCGCCTCCTCCATCGCCTCCCGGATCGCCGTCGCCTCGGGGGCGCCCCCGTCGAGGCCGCCCGCCGGGGCTTCGTCGAACTCGGCCGACTCACCCCAGAAGGCGGGCCCGACCCGCGCCTGACGGACGAGCAGCGCCACGCGCCGCTCGGGATCGTAGGGCAGCACGCAGGCCGCCTGCCCGTGGTCCTCCAGCGCCCGCCGCACGGTGCTGCCGTCCTGCAGCGTCAGCGTGGCGATGCCGAAGGTGTTCCAGCCGCGGTGGATCACCTGCAGCGGCAGGGCGAGCGGGATCTCGACCATGATCCGGTCAGCGCTTGGTGCTGGCGGCGGTCTGGCCGAACATCACCTTCTTGGCATCCTCGCTCATGGTCTTGCCGAAATCGGGATTGACCTCCGGGGCGCGGGCATAGGCCGCCTTGGTGGCGGGCCGCTCGGCGATCGCCGTGAACCAGCGCTTGAGGTTCGGGTGCTGGTCGAGGTTCTGCCCCTGCTTCTCCCACGGCACGATCCAGGGATAGCAGGCCATGTCGGCGATGGAGTAGTCCGGCCCGGCGACGAAGGCGCGGTCGGCCAGCCGCCGGTCGAGGACGCCGTAGAGCCGGTTGGTCTCGTTGACGTAGCGCTTGATCGCGTAGTCGATCTTCTCGGGCGCGTACTGCGAGAAGTGGTGGTTCTGGCCGAGCATCGGGCCGAGGCCGCCCATCTGCCAGAACAGCCATTGCAGCACCTCGGCCCGGCCGCGCGGGTCACCCGGGATGAAGCGCCCGGTCTTCTCGGCGAGGTAGAGCAGGATCGCCCCCGACTCGAACAGCGTGACCGGCGCGCCGCCGCCCGCCGGCTCGTCGTCGACGATCGCCGGCATCCTATTGTTGGGCGCGATCTTGAGGAAATCCGGGTTGAACTGCTCACCCTTGCCAATATTGACGGGATGAATGTGGTAAGGAACGCCCGCTTCTTCGAGAAACATCGTGATCTTATGGCCGTTCGGCGTCGGCCAGTAATGGAGTTCGATCATCGGCTGGTGTCCCGCTATGCCCCCGGCGGACGGGAAGTGGGTCGGCGCGCCGCTCCGGTCAAGCATGGTGCCGGCGACGACGCCGGCGGCGCACGCAGGGCTGGGCATCCGGGCCTCACCCGCCGGCGCAGCCCTGGACGTCGACGTGGACGGCGTAGAGCGACTGGCTCGCCGCCATGAACAGGCGGTTGCGGTGCCGGCCGCCGAAGCAGAGGTTGGCGCAGCGCTCCGGCAGCCGGATGCGGCCGATCGGCCGGCCGTCGGGGTTGAACACCATGACGCCGTCCAGTGCGTCGTCGCCCATGCCCCACCCGCACCAGAGATTGCCGTCGACGTCGCAGCGCAGCCCGTCCGGCGTGCCCGGCCCGGCATCGATCAGGACCCGCCGGTCGCGGAGCGTGCGGCCGGCGACCACGTCGTAGGCGGCGATCCGCCGGGTCGGCTGCCCGCGCGATTCCACGAGGTAGAGCACGCGGCCGTCGGGGGAGAAGCACAGGCCGTTGGGGCCGGCGAGGTCGGTGGCCACGGCCTCCAGCGCACCGGTGACCGGGTCGAGCCGGTAGACGTTCTGCGGCAGTTCGGGCTCGGCGCGCACGCCTTCGTAGAACCCGCCGATCCCGAAGGGTGGGTCGGTGAACCAGACCGCGCCGTCGGCCGCGGTCACCACGTCGTTGGGCGAGTTGAGCCGGCGGCCCTCGAATGCGTCCGCCAGGACGGTGATCGCGCCGTCATGCTCGGTCCGGGTGACCCGACGGCCGCCGTGCTCGCAGGTGACGAGCCGCCCCTGCCGGTCGCGGGTGTTGCCGTTGGCGAAGCCCGACGGCCGCCGGTAGAGGCCGACCGCCCCGCTCTCCTCGTCCCAGCGCAGGATGCGGTCGTTGGGGATGTCGCTCCAGAGCAGGTAGCGTCCGTCGCCGAACCAGACCGGCCCCTCGCACCAGCGGAAGCCGGTCGCGAGGCGCTCGACCGCCGCGTTGAACACCCGGTAGCGGGCGAAGGCGGCGTCGAGAATCTCGACCGCCGGGTCCGGGTAGCGCGGGCTCGGTGTCCACACGGGCAGGTCCCTGTCACTCGCGGCGATCGTTACCGTTCCGGCGCGGGCCGGCAAGGCCCGCCGCGCGGACGCGGGCGCAGCACCGCGGTGACGCTGCGGCGACGAGGGCCGGAAGCGCCCGGCACGGCGATCCGGGCGCACCATCCTCCACCCCCCAGTGATGGCAGGCGCCGGTTCGACAGCGGGGCGGTTCGGCCCTCGTCCCGGCCCGAACGCTACCGCGCCCCGATTTGTCTGACAAGTGGTACGCGACGGCCAGGCCGCCGCGAAGGGCCGATCCCGGAAGCGTCGGCGCGCACCGCGCCGCGCCTTGCGGGGGAACGGCGGAACCGCTACGGCATTGAGGCCGTGTGGCAGTCGGGGTGTGGCGCAGTCTGGTAGCGCACCTGGTTTGGGACCAGGGGGTCGTAGGTTCGAATCCTATCGCCCCGACCATTCGATCAGGAGCTTGTCGAGTCAGATGCCGAGCGCCCGCATCTTCCGTCCGTCTCGGGACGCCACGCAGTCGGGCCTCGCCCGGACCAAGCAGTGGATCCTGGAGTTCGACCGGACCAGCCCGCGCGAGATCGATCCGCTGATGGGGTGGAACGGGTCCTCGGACATGCTCCAGCAGGTGCGCCTGGAATTCGACACCGAGGAGGAGGCCGTGGCCTACGCGAAGCGCGAGGGGATCGCCTACCGCGTCGAGCAGCCGGCCAAGCCCGTCCAGCGCAAGGGCCTGTCCTACTCGGACAATTTCAAGTTCAACCGCACGGCGCCCTGGACCCATTGAGGCCGTCGCCGCCGCGTCAGGCCTCGCGGCGCGCCTTCCACGCTGGGTAGGGCGAATCGCCCGGCGGACGCAGCTGCGTGACGCGCATCGGCTGCGCGTCGAGGGGCTGGCAGAGCTCGGCGTAGATCGACGTGCTGCCGGCGCCGTAGGTCTCGGCCTCCTCGGCCGAGAAGGCGAAGTAGCCCTCCTTGAAGCCGGCCAGGCGCATCGCGGCGTGGCACATCGGGCACGGGCGGCCGCTCGCGTACATCACGCAGTCGCCGAGGTCGCGGCGGCCGAGGAGGCGGCTGGCCTCGCGCAGCGCCACCATCTCGGCATGGGCGCTGGGGTCGTTGGTCGCGTGCACGGTGTTGGCCGCGCGGACCAGCACGGTCCCCTCCCGCACGATGACCGCGCCGTAGGGCGCACCGCCCGCCTCGACATTGGCGGCGGCGAGGGCCACCGCCTCGCCGATATGGTCCTCGTGCGTCGACATGGACGGGCTCGACATGGACGGGCTCGACATGGCTGAGCTTTCCTCCGCTGGCGCGCCAACGCCGCGCGCGGCCGGAAGTTCAGCGCTCCGCGCTCAGAACGCGTAGCGCACCGTGCAGTAGGGCATCGTCTCGGCGAGCAGGGCCTTGAAGCGGGTGAGCCAGCGGCCCTTCCAGCCGGCCCGGTAGCGCAGGTTGGTGCCCCCGCCCTCCGAGACCTTCGCCTCCTGGATGTCCGGCCGCCAGAGCAGGTCCTCGGCCTTGGGGTGCCAGCCGAGATTGACCGCGTGCAGATCCGCGTTGTGGGTCAGCATGATGATCTCGCACTTGAGCTGCGCCTTGGCGGCGTCGGACAGCGTCGCGTCGATCTCGGCGAACAGCGCCCGCCAGTCGGCCTCCCAGCCCTCGTAGAGGATCACGGGCGAGAAGTTGGCGTGGACCTCGTAGCCGGCGGCCACGAACTCGTCGATGGCGGCGATCCGCTCGGCGATCGGGGCGGTGCGCACGTCCACGATCCGGGCGATCCGCGCCGGCATGAGCGAGAAGCGGACGCGCGTCTTGCCCTGCGGATCGTAGGCGAGGAGGTCGCGGTTGACGGCCTTGGTGGCGAAGGAGGCCTTGGCGTTGGGCAGGGTGCGAAACAGCGCGACCAGGGCGCGGACGCCGTCGCTGACCGCCGCGTCGACCGAGAGGTCGCCGTTCTCGCCGATATCGTAGACCCAGTGCTCCGGATCGATCGGGTCCGGCTCCGGCAGGCGCCCCTGGCGGCCGGCGTGGCGGGCGATCGCCGCGCAGGCCTGCTCGAGGTTCACGAACAGCGAGATCGGGTTGGAGAAGCCCTTGCGGCGCGGCACGTAGCAATAGGCGCAGGCCATGGCGCAGCCGTTGGAGGTCGAGGGCGCGATGAAGTGGGCGCTGCGGCCGTTGGGGCGCATCGCCAGCCCCTTCTTCACGCCGAGGACCAGCGTCGAGCGCTTGATCCGCACCCAATCCTCCACCGAGCCGGCGTTGCCGTGGAGTTCCGGGATGTTCCAGTGCGACGGCACGACGATGCGCGCGGCGTCGGGAAAGCGCGCCAGGATGTCCCGGCCCAGCGGGAAGTCGCCGACAGTGGGCTCGTGATAGATCGTCCGGATATCGAGCAGGTCGCGGGTCAGGGCCATGGACGATCCGGGGCCCGGAAGCGGCCCGCGACCCGATATGGTGCGCGGCGACGCGGCCGGAATGCCTTGCGACCCGGAGTCTCTCTTCGCGCGGCGCGCGAAAAGCTCGGGATCGGGCGCGGCGCGCGTTGATCGTTCAACGATATCTTACGATTCGGTGCCATGAGTCCCTCATCTTCGAGTGGACGTGCGATGATCGTTCGGGACCAGGAGAGATCCGAGCCGGGCTCACCCGGCTCCGGTGAATCTCTCGACCCTGCAGATCCGAGGTGGGGCGCGCTGATCCGGCGGGATCAGCTGGAGGCCATGCGCGGGAGCGTGCTGGCGGCCATCCCGGTCAACATGCTGCTCGGCGTGGCGAGCATGCTCGTCGCCTACAGGAGCGGGCACGGCACCGTGGGGGCCATCTGGTTCGCGGCGTCGACCAGCGTCAACCTCCTGCGAATCGCCCTCTGCCGGATCCCCTGCCTCGGCCTGGCGCTGACCGCCGACATGACGCCGAGCCTGGCCGCGGCCGCCGCGCGCTCCGTCGACCGGCACCTGCGCGTCTTCACGGTCGCGGCGTTCCTCTCCGGACTGGTCTGGGCCTGTCAGCCGCTCCTGTGCGACGGCTACACGACCGCCGAGACCCTGTTCTACCTGACCATCACCTGCGGCGTGACCGCGGGGGCGGTGACGCACGGGATCGCGTACGCGCGCATCCCCCTCGCCTTCATCGCCCTGCCGCTGCTGTCCGTCGTGGCCTGCCTCGCCTATGCCGGCGACTTCGACCGGAACTGCCTCGCGGCCTGCGTGCTGCTCTACTTCCTCGCCCTGACGCACACGGCGTTCCGCAGCGAGTCCGTGTTTCGCGAGGCGAGCCGGCTCAAGAACGAGGCCCACGCCCTCGCCCGGTCCCGCGCCGAGGCCCATGCCAGCGCCAGCGCCCTCGTGGACGAGATGCGGTGGCGCGCCACGCACGACGATCTCACCGGCCTGCTGAACCGCGCGGGCTTCCTCCAGGCGACGGAGAACCGGCTCCGCACCGGGACCCTCAGCCTGCTGATGCTCGACCTCGACGGGTTCAAGTTCGTCAACGACGTCTACGGCCACAAGGCGGGCGATCGGGTGCTCGTCGAGGTGGCGCGCCGGCTGAAGGACGCGCTGCCGGAGAACGGTCTCGCGGCCCGGCTGGGCGGCGACGAGTTCGCGGTGCTGTACGATCCCGTGACGTCGGGCGTGCCCGACGACGTCATGGCGGCGAACCTCATCGCCGCGGTGTCCCAGCCGTTCGACGGCTTCGACGCGGGCCGCCTCGGGGTCAGCATCGGCGTCCACGCGAGCGCGGAGCCGAGCTTCACCGAGATGCTGAGCTGCGCCGACGAGGCGCTCTACGCCGCGAAGGCCGCCGGGCGGAACCGCTACCGGGTGTTCGATTCGGGCCTGCGCGAGGGGCTGCAGATGCGGCGGGACCTGGAGCGCGACCTGTCGCAGGCCCTGGTCGAGAACGCCCCGAAGGTCTGGTTCCAGCCGATCTACGCGGCCGATGGCCGGACCCTGGTCGGGCTGGAAGCCCTGATCCGCTGGGAGCATCCGCGGCTCGGCTGGATCGCGCCCCCGGACCTGATCGCCGCCGCCGCGATGGCCGGCCTGACCGAATCGCTGCTCCGCTACATCCTCGAGCAGGTCTGCGCGATGCTGGAGATCCTGCATCGCCGCGGCCTGAGCGGCGTGCGCGTGGCGATGAACGTCTCACCCCGGGAGATGGCGCAGGTCCCCGTGGACGAGATCGTCATCGGGCGCCTGAACCTCCTCGGCCTGCCGCCCACCATGCTGGAGATCGAGATCACCGAGGAGACGGCCCTCGACATCGGCGCGGTGCAGGGCAAGCTGCAGGCGCTGTCCCGCGCCGGCATCCGGGTCGCCCTGGACGATTTCGGCATCGGCTACTCGTCGCTCTCCTCGCTGCGCCAGCTCAAGGCGGACCGGATCAAGATCGACCGGAGCTTCGTGACCGGCCTCGGGGCGAGCGACGACAAGCGCGGGCTCGTCCTCGCCGTCCTCGGCCTCGGCCGGCTGCTCGGGCTCGACGTGGTGGCGGAAGGCGTCGAGTCGGCTGAGGACCTGAACATCCTGCAGGCGATGGGCTGCCCGTTCCTGCAGGGCTACCATCTCGGCCGCCCGATGCCGGTGGAAGATCTGGAGACCACCCTGCTCAGCACCCGCATCGCCGCGGCCTGAGCCGGTGCCGGCGCGCGCGGCTCAGAACCGCCCGGCATCCGCCGGATCGCGGCGCATCAGCCGGCGCGCCGCCGCGCGCCACAGGCGGTCCGGAATCCCGTAGAGCCACACGAGCGCCGCGCACCCGGCGATCGCCAGCAGGAACAGCCAGGCCAGCGCCTCGAGGATGGGCCCCGGCGGCGTTCCGGACTCGGTCCGGTCGTACCAGAGCGGGTCCGTGTCCCAGGGCGGATCGTCGTTGTCCACGGCAGAACCCTCCACCGCGGGTCCGAATGCGGCCCGGGGCGCTCGCGCGGCGGTGACCGATGAATCGGTCCGCGTCACTCCTCTGCCGGCCCGGTCCGCACACGCCTGACCGGGTCCAGCGCGGTCACGCTACAGGCCCCGCCGCGCGCCCTTCGAATACCCATTTCGGACTACGGCCTTCGACCGGCCGCGCTTTTCCACATCCAACTTTCTCCGCAATTTATTGCTTAGTTTGCGGGCTATGGCATTCTGACCGTCTAAAAGACTGCGTGACCTGCCATGAGATCTGCCAAACGCCTGTGGCACGAGCGCTGGGCGCTGTGTTCGATGCTGGCCCTGTCGGCCGCCTGCGGGCCGCCGGCGCGGGCGGCGGACATGCGCATCGAGGCCGCCAAGATCACCGGCGGTGATCTCTGGATCATCGGTTACGCCGACGATCCGGGGGTGGAGATCACGCTCGACGGCCAGTTCCCCCACCGGACCGACAGCCGCGGCTATTTCGAGTTTCGCGTCGTCTATCATCCGGCCACCTGCATCGCGACGCTGCGGACGCCGAAACAGACCCGCAGCATCGTGGTCGGCGAGTGCGGCCAGCAGGGGCCGCAGGCGCCCGGGCTCGCCGGCCCGCGCGGCGAGACGGGTCCGCGGGGCGAGGCCGGGCCTCCCGGCGAGCGGGGCGCGATGGGACCGCCCGGGCCGCCCGGACCCCAGGGGCCAGCCGGCGCGGAGGGCGTCGCCGGACCGCCGGGCCCGCCGGGCGAGCGCGGCCCCATCGGCATGGCCGGCGCACCGGGGCTGATGGGGGCCATGGGCCCGCCCGGCCCGCCCGGGCCGCCCGGCGGCACCCGCGGGCAGCCGGCTTCCCCGAGCGCCGCGCCGAAACCGAACCCGTCGGCCGCGCTGGCAGGGCCGGCGCCGAAGCCGCGGCCGCCGGCGCGGGCGCGCCGCGCACCCGAGCCGGAATCCGCGCCCGAGGGACCGCTGGATCTGGAGCCCGACGCCGGCGGCGGCGGGATGGACCGCTACTAGGCGCGGACCGGTGTCGACCGCAGGGCCAGCCGCGGAACGGGCCACCCTGCCCGGCCAGGGGCGACGCGTCGGCCCCCAAGTCTCGCGTGGCTGCACGCCGGCAATAGTCTTTGGAAGAGCGTATTTATGCGACTTAACAACTCAATTCGCTCGCGTGCCGCGCTGTCCGCGCCGGGTGTGTCACCTTAATGCCCCAACGCCGCACATTCCGCCGCCAGACCCGCACCGAGGCGAGCCAAAGCGCCCGGTTTGCGCTAAGCGTGACGGTGGGGCGGGCTTGATCGGAGACGAGCGAAACGCCGTACCTTGGCCGTTTTCGTCTCGGACTTCCGGACCGAAAGAGACCGCAAGGGCTTGTTCATCGTGACACGACGTCCACCAGCGAGTTGCCCGACGTTCCGCCTGGCCGGGATGGTGTCCGGACTCGCGATGCTGGCTGCCATGCCGGCATCGGCCGAGACTCTGGAGAGCGCTCTCGCGAAGGCCTATCAGGGCAATCCGAGCCTGAACGCCAGCCGTGCGGGCGTGCGCGCGATCGACGAGAACGTGGCGATCGCGCAGTCGGGCTACCGGCCGACCGTCAACGTCAACGCCGCGATCGGCGTCCAGTACCTTCAGACGCGCTCGTCCAGCACGGTCGCGACGGCGGCCACCGGCGGCACGGCCGCGACCACCGCCGGATCGGCCCTCGGGACGACGGGCGGCGGCCTGGGCGGAACGGCGGGCGCCGGGACGACCGGGACCGGAACGACCACGGGGATCGGGACGACGGGGATCGGGACCGCGGGCGGCACCACCGGCATCGGAACCTCAGGTGCCGGGGCGGCGGGATCCGCGACCGGCGGCGAGGGCCTGTCCGGCGGCGCGACCTCCGACATCGCGAGCCAGGTCATCACCTCCCGGCGGACGACGCGCACCACCTACCTGCCGAGTTCCGCCAGCCTGAACGTCACGCAGACGATCTTCAACGGCTTCCAGACCGACAACACGGTCCGGCGCGCGGAGTCGCAGGTCTACAGCCAGCGCGAGAGCCTGCGCTTCACCGAGCTGTCGGTTCTGTACAGCGCCGTCCAGGCGTACATGAACGTGCTCAGCAACACGGCGACGCTGGAGCTGAACCGGAACAACGTCGAGGTTCTGGAAGAGCAGCTCCGCCAGACCCGGGACCGCTTCAACGTCGGCGAGGTGACCCGGACCGACGTCGCGCAGGCCGAGGCCCGACTGGCCGGCGCGCGATCGCAGGTCGCCCAGGCCGAGTCGACTCTCCGCACGAGCATCGGCGTCTACCGGCAGAATATCGGCGTCGAGCCGCGCCAGCTCGCGCCGGGTCGGCCGCTGGACCGGTTCGTGCCGCGCAGCCTCGATCAGGCGATCGCCGTCGGCCTGCGCGAGCACCCGCAGGTCGTCTCGGCCATCCACAACGTCGACGCGAGCGAGGCCCAGGTGAAAGTCCTGGAAGGCCAGCTCGCCCCGCAGCTCAGCCTGCAGGGCTCGCTCAGCCAGCTCTACGACCAGAACGGACCGAACCAGAGCTTCTTCGTCGGCTTCGTCGGCGGACGGCTCTCGATCCCGATCTACGAGGGCGGCCAGACCTACGCGCAGATCCGGCAGGCCAAGGAGTCGGTCGGCCAGGCCCGCATCCAGGTCGACCAGATCCGCGATCAGGTCCGCGCCCAGATCGTCGATTTCTGGGGCCGGCTCGAGGCCGCCAAGGCGCAGGTCATCGCCGCCCAGGCCCAGGTCCAGGCCAACGAGGTGGCGCTGAACGGCGTGCGCGAGGAAGCGCGCGTCGGCCAGCGCACGACCCTCGACGTGCTCAACGCGCAGCAGGAACTGCTGAACTCCCGGGTGAACCTCATCGTCGCCCAGCGTGACCGGGTCATCTTCTCCTACGGGGTGGTCCAGGCGATCGGACAGTTGACCGCGCGCTTCACGGCGCTCCCGGTCGAATACTACAGCGCCAAGGTTCACTACGATCAGGTCAAGGATCTCTGGTTCGGCCTGCGCACCCCGGACGGTCGCTGACGGCTTTTCCACGGGGAGTGTGTTGTGGGCGCGCTTGCCGTCACGAAACGGCATGGAATACTGATTGAACATCGATCCATTCGGGTCGCTTTCCAGTCTCCCATGCCCGAGTGCGCCTGCCGATGAGTGCAGCAAGCCCCAAGATCCCGGACTCGAAATTCCAGGACAAGGCTGCCGATAAGGCGCACGAGCCTTCGATGGAAGAGATCCTCGCGTCGATCCGGAGGATCATCGCCGACGATCAGGCCGCCAAGCCGGCCGAGGTCGCGGCGCCCGCTCCGGAGCCCGACGACGTGCTCGACCTCGCGGAGGTCGCCGAGCCGGTGATGCGCCCGCGCGTCGTCGAGCCGGAACCGGAACCCGAGCCGGCGCCGGACCTGCTCGACTTCGACGCGATCGACTTCGAGGACCCGGTGACCGCCGCGCCCGAACCGGAGCCCGAGCCCGAGCCCGAGCCGGCCCCGGAGCCGCCGCCCCCACCGCCTCCGCCCCCGCAGCCCGTGCTCCAGGCCGCCCGCGCGCCCGAGCCGGAGCCCGAGGCCCTGGTCTCTCCGGCCACGGATGCCAGCGTCAGCGGCGCGTTCAACCTGCTGGCCCACACCGTGCTGACGCAGAACGCCCGGACCCTGGAGGATCTCGTCAAGGAGATGCTCCGGCCGATGCTGAAATCCTGGCTCGACGACAACCTCCCGGCCGTGGTCGAGCGCCTCGTGCGCGCCGAGATCGAGCGGGTGTCGCGCGGCCGCTGAGCCGGCGGCCTGGGTACGGCGGCCGCGGGCCGCCCTCCGCGTGTTGACGGGAGCGGCGTGACGGTCGAAAGCGGGGCCACCCCCGTTTGGACAAGCGCCGGCCCGTACCCGCGATGATGGACAAGACCTTCGAGCCCACCTCCGTCGAGGCGCGGATCTCCGCCGCCTGGGCCGAGGCGGACGCCTTCCGTGCCGGCCGGCCCGAGCGCGCCGGGGCCCCGCCGTACTGCATCGTGATCCCGCCGCCGAACGTGACGGGCTCCCTGCACATGGGCCACGCCCTCAACAACACGCTGCAGGACATCCTCTGCCGCTTCGAGCGCATGCGCGGCAAGGACGTGCTCTGGCAGCCGGGGACGGACCATGCCGGCATCGCCACCCAGATGGTGGTCGAGCGGCGGATGATGGAGCGTCAGGAGCCCGGCCGCCGCGAGATCGGCCGCGCGGCCTTCGTCGAGAAGGTCTGGGCCTGGAAGGCGGAATCCGGCGGCGCGATCGTCAACCAGCTGAAGCGGCTCGGCGCCTCGTGCGACTGGTCCCGCGAGCGCTTCACCATGGACGAGGGGCTGAGCCGGGCCGTGCTCAAGACCTTCGTCGACCTGCACCGGCAGGGCCTGATCTATCGCGACAAGCGGCTGGTGAACTGGGACCCGAAGTTCCAGACCGCGATCTCGGACCTGGAGGTCCAGCAGGTCGAGACCAGGGGCCATCTCTGGCACTTCGACTACCCGGTGGTGGACGAGGCCGGCGCCGAGACCGGCGCCGTCATCACGGTGGCCACCACCCGCCCCGAGACGATGCTGGGCGACACCGGCATCGCGGTCCATCCCGAGGACGCGCGCTACACCGCGCTCGTCGGCCAGCGCGTGCGCCTGCCGCTGGTCGGGCGGCTGATCCCGATCGTGGCCGACACCTACTCGGATCCCGAGAAGGGCACGGGCGCGGTCAAGATCACGCCCGCCCACGATTTCAACGACTTCGACGTCGGCCGCCGCCACGGACTCGGCCTGATCAACGTCCTCGATCCCGAGGGCCGGATGCTGCTCGACGGCAACGCCGAGTTCCTCGACGGCGTCGCGCCCGAGCCGGAGGCCCTGGCGCTCCACGGCCTCGACCGGGCGCAGGCCCGCAAGGAGGTGGTGGCGCTGATGGAGGCGCGCGGTCGGCTGCGCGCGATCGAGCCGAACACCCACGCGGTCCCGCACGGCGACCGCTCGGGCGTGGTCATCGAGCCCTACCTGACCGACCAGTGGTACGTGAACGTCAAGCCGCTCGCGGAGCGCGCCCTCCAGGCGGTGCGCGACGGGCAGACCAAGTTCGTGCCCGAGAACTACGAGAAGATCTTCTTCCAGTGGCTCACCAACATCGAGCCGTGGTGCATCTCGCGCCAGCTCTGGTGGGGCCACCAGATCCCGGTCTGGTACGACGACGCCGGCGGCATCTTCGTCGCCGAGAGCGAGGCCGAGGCGCAGGCGGCGGCCGACGCGCAGCACGGCCGGCCGGTCGCGCTCACCCGCGACGCGGACGTCCTCGACACGTGGTTCTCCTCGGCGCTCTGGCCGTTCTCGACGCTGGGCTGGCCGGACACGACCCCGGAACTCGCGCGCTTCTACCCGACCAACACCCTGGTGACCGGCAAGGACATCCTGTTCTTCTGGGTCGCCCGGATGATGATGATGGGCCTGCACCTCACCGACCGGGCGCCCTTCGACACGGTCTACCTGCACACCCTGGTGCGGGACGCGTCGGGCGCGAAGATGTCGAAGTCGAAGGGGAACGTCGTCGATCCCCTGGAACTGATCGATCAGGTCGGCGCCGACGTCCTGCGCTTCACCCTCTGCGCCCTGGCCGTCCAGGGCCGCGACATCAAGCTGTCCACCGACCGTGTCCAGGGCTACCGCAACTTCGCGACCAAGCTCTGGAACGCCGCCCGCTTCGCCGAACTGAACGGCTGCCGCCTCGACCCGGCCTTCGACCCGCGCTCCGCCACCGGCGCGATCAACCGCTGGGCGCTCACCGAGGCGGCCCGCGCGGTCGACGAGGTCGCGGGCGCCCTCGAGGCCTTCCGCTTCAACGACGCGGCGGCGGTGGCCTACCGCTTCGTCTGGAACATCTTCTGCGACTGGTATCTCGAGCTCGCCAAGCCGGTGCTCCAGGGCGAGAGCGTCGATCCGGCGATCCGGGCCGAGACGCAGGCGAGCGTGGCGTTCCTGATCGATCAGGTCGCCAAGCTGCTCCACCCGTTCATGCCGTTCCTCACGGAGGAGCTGTGGGCGATCAAGGGCGCCGACCTGTCGGAGCGCGGCCTGCTGACCCTGGCCGCCTGGCCGGACCTCGGCGGCCTCGCCGACGCGGCCGCGGAGGCCGAGGTCGGGTTCGTGGTCGATCTCGTCAGCCAGATCCGCTCGGCGCGGTCCGAGACCAATGTCCCGGCCGGCGCGCAGATCCCGCTGGTGATGGTCGGCGCCGCCCCGGAGGTGAGAGCGCGGGTTGAGGCGTGGCGCGACACGCTCCTGCGTCTCGCTCGGCTGTCGGAGATCACCTTCTCCGAGACGCCGCCGAAGAACTCGGTGCAGCTCCTAGTGCGCGGCAGCGTCGCCGCGCTGCCCCTTGAAGGCGTGGTCGACCTCGCGGCCGAGGTCGCGCGCCTGAAGAAGGAGCAGGGCAAGGCGCAGGGCGAGATCAGGAAGATCGACGCGAAGCTCGGCAACGCCGACTTCGTGGCCCGGGCGCCCGAGGAGATCATCGAGGAGAACCGGGAGCGCCGCGAGAGCGAGTCGGCGCGGCTGGCGAAGATCGAGGAAGCTCTGGTCCGGCTCAGCGGCGACTGAGCGCCCGTCCGGGAGCGCTCCGACGTGTCAGGCCCGCCCCGGGGGTGACCCGGCCCCGGAGGCTCGCCCGTCAGCGTCGGGTGCCGAGGGTTCCGGTGAACGCCCGCGGCCCGCCCCAACTGGCGGCGGACGCGTCGTTCGGGGTCCAGAAGCCGTCCTGCGACGCGCCCCGCGGATGCAGGGAATAGTCCGGCGGAACGTAGCCGCCGGCCTGGTTCCAGTAGCCGGGCCGGAAGTTGGCCCGTTGATTTCGCCGCGCGCTCATCGCCGGGGCGGCGCGTATCGACGCCGTAAGCCCGCTTGGAAGCACCGCGCGGCGCGCGATCTGTGGCGACGGGCTTCGCGTCGAAGTAGTCACGGTAATCCGCGTACGAGTCGGCCGCCAGCGTGCCGACAGTCGACCCGAAGACCATGGCAGTCGCCAGCAGCACCTTCATTGTCAATTCCTCTGCCTACACACTCGGATCTGGCGGCACCGAGATTGCGCCGGCCCGCCGAACTGAGCGGTATTTAAGATCGACTCCCGGAAACTGCGGTGCTGGGCGGCACGAGCCCGGATCCGGCTCGGCCAGCGCCGCGACGTCGGGCCTCCGGTCTCGGTCACGCGCCGCGATCGCGCTGGGGCTCCGCGAGCGCTCGGCTACCTGTCCAAACGGTAATTTGATCGCCACGCCCGGGTCAGGCGCCGCCCCTTAGACAGATCCCATCGATGGCCGCGACCGCCGGCGTCGTCCCGATCAGTCCCGAGAGGTTGAGACCCCCCATGACCGAGACCCGTCCCACTGGCCGCACCTCGCGCCGCGCCCTCGCCTCCGTGGCGGCCGCCGCGCTGATCGCCGGCGGTGCCATCGGCAGCGGTTATCTGCCGGCCGCGACCCCGGCCTACGCGCAGGCGCTGCCCAAGTCGCCGATCGAGGCCCCCGAGCACCCGCCGGGCTCGTTCGCCGGTATCGTCAACAAGGTGAAGCCGGGCGTCGTCTCGGTGAAGGTGAAGCTCGACGACTCGGCGAGCAGCGACGACGACGACGGACCGAGCCAGGGGCGCAACCTCCAGAACGTGCCGCCGCAGCTGCGCGAGTTCTTCAAGCGCTTCGGCCAGAACGGCCCCGGCGGGATGCAGCCCCAGCATCAGGGCCCGCGCGGCGCTGTCGGCTCCGGCTTCATCATCTCGGCCGACGGCTACGTGGTCACCAACAACCACGTGGTCGACCATGCCAAGACCGTGCAGGTGACGCTGGACGACGGGCGCACTCTCGACGCCAAGGTCATCGGCAAGGATTCCAAGACGGACGTCGCCCTGCTGAAGATCACCGAGGGCTCGAACTTCCCGTACGTCCAGTTCGGAAAGGCCGCGCCGCAGGTCGGCGACTGGGTCGTGGCGATCGGTAACCCGTTCGGCCTCGGCGGAACCGTGACCGCCGGCATCGTCTCGGCCCGCGGCCGCGACATCGGCGCCGGTCCCTACGACGACTTCCTGCAGATCGACGCGCCGATCAACAAGGGCAACTCGGGCGGCCCGACCTTCAACGTCAACGGCGAGGTGGTCGGCATGAACACCGCCATCGCGTCCCCGTCGGGCGGCAGCGTCGGCCTCGCCTTCGCGATCCCCGCCGAGACCGTTCAGGCGGTGGTCGACCAGCTCCGGACCGACGGCAAGGTCGCCCGCGGCTACCTGGGCGTCCAGATCCAGCCCGTGACGCAGGACATCGCCGAGGGCCTGGGCCTCGACAAGGCCAAGGGCGCCCTGGTCGACCACGCCGAGAACGGCACCCCGGCGGCCAAGGCCGGCCTGAAGGCGGGCGACGTGATCGAGAAGGTCAACGGCGACACGGTGGACAGCGCCCGCGAGCTGTCGCGCAAGATCGCCGGCCTGAAGCCGGGCGCCAAGGTCGAGCTGAGCTACCTGCGCGGCGGCAAGACCGACACCGCCACGGTGACGCTGGGCACGATGCCGACCGACGGCACCAAGATGGCGAGCCGCGACGACGACTCGGGCAACGGCCAGCCGCGGCTCGGCCTGCAGCTCGCCCCGGCCGGCGATGTCGGCCTGTCGGATCAGGGCGTCGCGGTGGTCCAGGTCGATCCCGACGGCCCGGCGGCCGCCAAGGGTATCGAGGCGGGCGACGTGATCCTCGACGTCGGCGGCCAGAGCGTGGCCCGTCCGTCGGACGTGGCGACGCAGATCCGGGCGGCCGAGTCGAGCGGGCGCAAGGCCGTGCTGATGCGGGTGAAGAGCGGCAAGGGCCAGACCCGGTTCGTGGCGGTCTCGCTCAACAAGAAGGCCGGCTGAGGCCGGTTTCTCCCGGCGCGGGGTCCGCCCCGCGCCGTCTCGTGGTGACCTCCGACTCGCGCTGGCCGAACAGGCCGGCGCTTTTTCGTGGCCCCTTCACCGCGACTGAGCGTCTGGGCGTCTCAGCGCCCCGGGACCGGTATGCCCAGTCCCGGCCCGAGCCGCGTCCGGCACCGTCCCAGCGCCGCGAAGGCGGCGTTCGAATCCCGGGCAAGGCGCATGAGGTCCCCCAGGCGTGCCCGGCCGCGCGCGAAGGCGAAGAACACCGCGGCGATGTCGGGTTCGCCGTCCGGCGTGAGCGCCGAGGCCGCGAAAGCCGGGAGGGCCTGGTCGGCCGGATCGCAGATCACCCGCACGGCCGCGAAGGGCAGGCCGTGCCGGCCCGCGAAGGACGCGGCCACGTGCGATTCCATGTCGACGGCCGCGGCGCCGGTGGTGGTCCGCAGGTCCGTCTTGCCGTCGACCGCGAGCACCGCCGTGTCGACGCCCGCCAAATCCGCCGGGATCACCCGCGGCCCGACGCCGGACAGGAGGTTGAGCAGCGTGGCCGACAGGTCGAGATCGGCGGCGCGCCGCCCCTCCTCGCTCACCACGCCGGTGCCCACCACGACGTCGCCTGGCCGGAGCGAGGGATCGAGGCCGCCCGCGATGCCGAAGCTGACAACCGCCCGGCAGCCGGGCTGGCCGCGGGCCTCCAGGAGCTGGCGGAGCCGGTGGGGATTGCCGCCGGCTCCCACGGCCTCGACCCCCGCCCCCGCCGCCATGCGGCGCTCGCGGGCGAGGCCGGTAACGGCCAGGACGGGTGCGGCGGGATCGATCATGGCGCGCTCGTGGACGAGTCCGGCGAGGTCCGCAAGAAGGCGCGAGCGCCGAGGCGGGGTCCGGGCCGGATCCGACGCGGAGGGCGGTTCGTCCGGTCCCGCGGGATCGCTGTCTGAGGAGGCCACGTGTCTCGTACCGGGGCTCGCGGATCGGCTGTCGGGACGGTCGAGCGCGCCGCGATCCGGCGGAGCGGAGCCGGCCCGCCGGGCCGGCCCCAGGACGTCGGCGGACGTCACATGCCGAACTGGACGCGCCGGCTGTTGCCACGCTTGAGGTTGCGGAAGCGCGCCATCGCCCAGAGTGGGAAGAACTTCGGGTAACCATGGTACCGCAGGTAGAAGACCCGCGGGAAGCCCGTGGCGGTGTAGCGCTCCTCCTTCCAGAACCCGTCCGCGCCCTGCGTGCGGGTCAGGAAGTTGATGCCCCGGGTCACGGCCGGGTCGTCGACCGCGCCGGCCGCCATCAGGGCGAGGAGCGCCCAGGCGGTCTGCGAGGCGGTGGACGAGCCGGGCTCGAAGGCCGGGTCGATCTTGTACGAGGAGGCGTCCTCGCCCCAGCCGCCATCCGGGTTCTGGATCCGGATCAGCCAGGACACAGCCTTCTGGATGCGCGGATCGGCGGAGTCGACCCCGGCGGCGTTGAGGGCGCAGAGCACCGACCACGTGCCGTAGATGAAGTTCATGCCCCAGCGGCCGTACCACGAGCCGTCCTCCTCCTGATCATTCAGGAGGTAGTTCACGCCGCGGTCGAGGGCGCGGGAGGTCTCCCGGGTCTCGCCGAGCTGGGACAGCATCCCGACCACGCGGGCGGTCACGTCCGCGGTCGGCGGGTCGAGCAGCGCGCCGTGATCCGAGAACGGGATGTGGTTAAGGTACATGTGGTTGTTGTCGGCGTCGAACGCCGCCCAGCCACCGTCCTCGGATTGCAGACCCTCGACCCATTCCCGGGCGCGGGCGATCGCGGCCTTGTAGTCCGGCATGCCGGCGACGAGGCCGTGCTGATGCATGGCCCGGTCCATCGCCATCACCACCACGGCGGTGTCGTCGAGGTCGGGATAGTGCGCGTTGGCGTACTGGAACGCCCAGCCGCCCGGCCGGACCTTCGGCTTGCGCGCCGCCCAGTCGCCGACGATGTCGAGCACCTGCCGGGGCTTCAGCCAGTCCAGACCGGCGCGGGCCTGGGCCTCGGCCTCGGGGCCGCCGGCCTCGAGCAGCGCGTGGCTCGCGAGCGCCGTGTCCCAGACCGGTGAGACGCAGGGCTGGACGTAGGCCTCGTCGGCCTTCTCGACCACGAGCTTCTCGATGGCGTCGCAGGCCACGCGGACCTGCGGGTGATCGGGCCGGTAGCCCATCACCTCGTACATCAGCACCGAGTTGACCATGGCGGGGAAGATGGCGCCCAGGCCGTCCTCGCCGTTGAGGCGCTCGCTCACCCAGGCGCGGGCCATCTCCATGGCGCGCTGCCGGCTCTTGCGCGGCAGGTGGTTCTCGACCCGCTGCAGCACCCGGTCGATGAAGCCGAAGATCGGCGTCCAGGGCCAGGTGGCGTGGGGCGAGCCCGGCCAGGAGCGGACGCTCTCCGGCGGGGTGACGAACAGCTCCTGCACGCTGATGCCGCGGGGATTGCGCGCCCGGGGCTTGGTCGCCTGGAGCACGAACAGCGGCACCACGGTGGTGCGGGCCCAGTAGCTGATCTTGTCGAGGTGGAACGGGAACCACTTCGGCAGGAACATCACCTCGACGGGCATCACCGGCACGGCGCGCCACGGCACCTCGCCGTAGAGGGCCAGCATGAAGCGGGTGAACACGTTGGCGTTGGCCGCGCCGCCGCGGGACAGGATGCCCTCGCGCGCCCGGCGCATGTGCGGCGCCTCGATGTCGTCGCCGATCATCTTGAGGGCGAAATACGCCTTGACCGTGCAGCTCATGTCGAACGGCCCCTCGTGGACGAGGGCCCATCCGCCGTGCCGCCCCTGGGTGCGGCGGAGGTAATTGCCGATCTTGGCCTCGAGGTCGCCGGGGACCCGCGTGCCGCGGAAATGGTGGAACAGGATGTACTCGGACGGGATCGTGGCATCCGCCTCGAGCTCGAAGCAGATGTGCCCGTCGTCGTGCGCCAGGGCGGTCAGCGCGCGCGTCGCCTGCGCCACGCCGCGCTCGACGTCCTCGAGCGAGATCCCCTGAGTCTTCGAGCGCTGCAGCGCCTCGACTTTGCTAACGGCCTCTCTCATAGTCCTCGCCTCGAACGACCGCCTCGCGGCGGACGCCATGCCTCAAGCTGCGCCGCGCACCTGGGTTCCAGCACGCGCGGCAGATCCCGCACGCAAGGAACGTGCGGCCGTCTGGCCAGAGCGGATCGCTCCCTCGATCGTCGACGGCAGGCCGGTGGCGGTCCAATCGCCTGCCAGGACGAGATTGTCGTAGGCGGTTTCGGCCTTCGGGCGCCGCGCGGCTTCCGCCGGCGTCGCCGCGAAGGTCGCACGCTTCTCCTTTACGATCTGCCAGCTGGGCAGGTCGGGTGCAAGGTTGCACAACTGTGCGATCTCGGCCCAGATCTGCCGGGCGAGGTCTTCGCGGGGCACGTCGAGAAGGCGATCCGCGCCGCTGATCGTGACCGAATACCGGTCCGGATAGGCGAAAAGCCACTCTGTCAGGCTGTTGACGACGCCGAGCACGAGGGGGCTACCGGGCTTCGGCGCCAGGGCGAAATGCGCGTTCACGATGGAGCGGAATTCCGTCGGGGCGAGGAGACCGGGCAACACCTCCCGGGCGACCCACGGCGGCAGCGCCAGCACGACGCCGTCCTCCGGACCGAGGGTCTCGGCACCGTCCGAGAACACGAGCTGCCCGACGCGGCCGTCCGCGAGGTCGAGGCCGCGCAGGCGCCGGCCGAGGCGGATCTCGCAGCCGCGGCTCGTGAGGTAGCGGATCGCCGGATCCACGAAGGCGTAGGACAGCCCTTCGACGGCCACGAGCGGGCGGCAGGCCTTGCCGCCCGCCCCCAGGGTCTCGCGCAGGATCCGCGCCGCCAGCCCGACGTCGCTGTCGCGGGGCTCGGTGTTGAGGGCCGCGAGCAGCACCGGGTGCCAGAGGCGCCGGTAGAGCGTGCCCTCGCAGGCCATGTGGGCGCCGATCGTGCCGCCCGCACCCTCCGCCTTGCCGGAGGCCGCGCGCAGGATCCCGAGGGGCGCGAGGTAGTCCCGCGCCCGGGTGCCGGGGACGCGGCGGGCCGGGCTCATGACCCACCAGGGCAGCCGCCCGGCGTTGGGCCGAAGCCGCCAGCGCTCGCCGGTCTTCAGGTCGGCGAAGTCGAACTCCGCCACGTCCGGCCCCACCAGGGCGTCGGCCGGCGCGCCGATCGTCCGGAGGAACCCGAGGGAATCGGCGTTGCCGGACAGGAGCAGGTGGTTGCCGTTGTCGATGGTCAGGCCGAGGGCCGGGTCGTAGTACGAGCGGCAGCGGCCGCCGGCCTGCTTGGCGGCCTCGTGCAGGACCACCCGGGCGCCGGATTCGGCGAGCGCGACGGAAGCGGCGAGGCCGGCGAGGCCGGCGCCGACGACGTGGACGGTGCCCATCAGATCAGGCCGTGCCGGACGACGACGCCCAGCAGCGCGAGCTTGCCGGGCTTCACCCGGGCGCGGGGCATCGCCCAGCCGCGCGCGAGGACCGCCTTGAGGTAGAGGTGATAGGCGGCGGCCATCAGCCGGGCGGCCTTGGTCGCCTTGCGGGGGCTGCGCCGGATGATCTCCCAGGTCGCCTGGTAATGGTCCTCGGCCTCGCGGGCGAGGGAGATGCAGACCTCGCCGATGCGGGGGTGGCCGATCGCCTCTGCCGGCGTCGGGTCGGTGAGGCCGATTGCCCGGAGCTTCTCGCGCGGCAGGTAGAGGCGGCCGCGCTCGGCATCCTCGTCGATGTCGCGCAGGATGTTGGTGAGCTGGAGCGCGCGGCCCTGGTGCCACGCCAGCCGGATGCCGTCCGCCTCCGGCATGCCGAAGATCCGCACCGACAGCCGGCCGACCGCGCTGGCGACCCGGTCGCAGTAGAGGTCGAGGGTCTCGGCGTCGGGGGCGACGATGTCCTCGACGGCGTCCATCGCCATGCCGTCGATGACCGCCTGGAAATCCTCGCGCTTCAGGCCGAATCGGCGCACGGGCTCCACGAGGTCGCGCACCCGCGGGGCCGGGCGGCCGGCGTAGAGCGCGTCGATATCGGCCCGCCAGCGGTCGAGCTCGACCTGCCGGACGGCCCGGGTGCCGCCGTCGTCGGCGACGTCGTCGACGGCGCGGCAGAAGGCGTAGACGGCGTACATCGCCTCCCGCCGCTCCTTCGGCAGCAGGCGCATCGCCGTGTAGAAGGAGGAGCCGGCGGCGGGCAGCGCCGGGGCGGCGCTCGCGTGGTCCTGGGCGGGCGTGGCGGTGGCGGTCACGAGCGGATTCCCTGAGCCGCGGCCCGGACGGTCCGGCCGCGGAAGGGCCGGCGCGCCAGGGTGGCAGCGACGCCGCCGAGCGCCGTCAGCGCGAAGGCGGCCTTGCCGTGATGGACTTTCTCCGAGAGCGGGTCGCGCTCCAGCAGGCCCCGGCTCAACACGACGGCGAGCCGGTGGATGGCAGCGATCTCCAGAGACAGGCGCAGGTCGTCGATCAGGTCCGGCAGGACCGCGCCCTCGTCGAGGAGGTCCAGGCAGCGCTGCGCCAGTTCGCGGATCGCGGCCCGGAGCTGCGGCGGCGCCTGGGCCTCGCCGAGCATCGCCACGGTGGCGCCGTGGCGGTCGAGGCAATCCTGCGGGAGGTAGACCCGGTCGAGCGCCGCGAAGTCCTTGCCGCAATCCTGGAGGTGGTTGATCACCTGGAGCGCCGCGCAGATGGCGTCGGACGCCCGGTAGACCCGGGCCGGGTCTTCGCCGTGCACGTCGAGGACGTAGCGGCCCACCGGCATCGCCGAGTAGCGGCAGTAGTGGATCAGCTCGTCCCAGTCCGCGTAGCGGTTCTTGCGCGCGTCCATGCGGAACGCGTCGAGGAGTTCCAGGGCGTGCCGGGGCGGCAGGCCGCGGGCCGCGAGCTCGCGCTTCAGCGGCTCGGCCTCGGGATCGGACGGCCCGGCGCCGGTGAGCGCGTCGGCGAGGCGATCGAGCAGCTCGATCTTGCGCTCGGGCGACAGGGCGGCGTGATCGGCCACGTCGTCGCCGGCGCGGACGAAGTTGTAGAACGCCAGGATCGCGCCCCGGTGGCGGGGATGGATCAGGTGCGAGGCGACGGGGAAGTTCTCGTCGCGGTGCCCCTTGCCGGAGCGCGTCGCGGTGGCGGAATCGAGGGTGCTCATGCGAGGTAGCCCGCCTCCCGGAACCACGTGATCGCGTCCGACAGGCCCTCGCGGTACGGCCGGGCCGTGTAGCCGAGTTCGGCGCGCGCCTTCCTGTCCGAGAAGAACATCCGGTAGCGCGACATGCGGATCCCGTCGATCGTCGCGAAGGGCTGCCTGCCGGTGACCCGCGCGGCGAGCTGCGCGAAGAACGCCACCGGATAGACGGCGGCCCGGGGCAGATTCACGGTCGGCGGCTTGCGCCCGACCATGCCGGCGATGTCGGCGAGCATCTGCGAGAGGAACACGTCCTCGCCGCCGAGGATGTAGCGCTCGCCGATGCGGCCCTTGCGCAGCGCCAGGAGGTGTCCCTGGGCCACGTCGTCCACGTGGGCGAGGTTGAGCCCGGTATCGACGAAGGCCGGCATCTTGCCGAGCGCCGCCTCCTGGATGATCCGGCCGGTCGGCGTCGGCTTGACGTCGCGGGGACCGATCGGCGTCGACGGGTTGACGATCACCGCCCGCAGGCCGTCCCGGGCGACCATCTCCTCGACCACCCGCTCGGCCACGACCTTGCTGCGCTTGTAGGCGCCGATCGCGGTCTCGGGCGTCAGCGGCATGGTCTCGTCGGAGGGCGTGACGCCGTCGGCCGGCGGTTTGATCGTCGCGACGCTCGACGTGTAGACGACACGCTCCACGCCGGCCTCGAGCGCCGCGCGCATCATCAGGCGCGTGCCGTCGCGGTTGGTGCGGACGATCTCCTCCATGTCCGGCGCCCAGAGCCGGTAATCGGCCGCGGCGTGGATCAGGTAGCGCTGACCGCGCATCGCCGCCGCCACGGCGGCCGGGTCGCGCATGTCGCCCTCGGCGATCTCCACGTCGGTCCAGGTGAGGTTGCGGCGGGGGCTCGAGGCGCGCACGAGGATGCGCACCGGGAAGCCGGCCCGGCGGAACACGTCGACCAGGGCTGAGCCGAGGAAGCCGCTCGCGCCGGTGATCAGCACGGGACCGACCTCGGACGGGCCGGAAGCTGGGGCCTCTGCCATCGCGGATCTGGAGGATTACCGAAAACCAGTGCGGCCGGGGATCCCCAGCCGCGCCGCGCTTGTGTCATCGAACCGCCCGAGCGGCAAGCTTGAGCGGTGCCGGACAGGGTCGCGCCGCGGCGCGGCACGCGCCCGTGGGCGTGTTCCGCACAACAGGCGGGGCCGTCCCGGCAGGGCCCGGCACGGGACGCGCGGCCCGATCCCCGCGGCCGCGGGGAGATCGGGCCCGCCACCCAAGCCGCGACCCACGACGCGACCTTGCCACGACCTTGCCAGGTCGCGAAAAACCGACTATGCGCCGCCCCTCGCGTTCGCTCCGGCCGGGGGCTGAACGGACGGTGCCGCTCGCGGCACAGGGCTCTCCCAGATCCCGTCGTCCGGTGTCTCCGCCTTCGATCAACCGCTCGGGCCTGAAAATCGGCTCGAAGGGCTTGGCGCCGAGCGTAGCGCGAGATGAACCGGCCCGAATCAGCCGCCTTCCGGCGGCCGGGCTCCTTTTGACGATGAAAGGCCCGACAATGCCTCTCTACGAGCATGTGCTCTTGGCCCGCCAGGACGTGACGTCCCAGCAGGTCGAGACGATGATCGACACCTACAAGGGTGTGATCGAGCAGAACGGTGGCCGTCTCGAGAAGATCGAGATGTGGGGCGTGAAGTCCCTCGCCTACCGGATCAAGAAGAACCGCAAGGCGCACTTCGCCCTCCTCAACATCGACGCCCCGCCGGCCGCCATCGCCGAGATGGAGCGCCAGATGCAGATCTCCGAGGACGTGCTGCGCTTCATGACCATCCGGGTCGAGGAGCTCGATTCCGAGCCGTCCGCCATGATGCAGAAGCGCGACCGCGACGACCGCAAGGATCGCGAGCGCGGCCGTCGTCGCGATGACGAGGGCTTCGGCGGTGGCGGCTTCGGCGGCGACCGTGGTGACCGCGGCGATCGCGGTGACCGCGGCGAGCGCAGCTTCGGCGGGGAGGGCTAACCCATGGCATTCGGTGCTGGTGCGGGCGGCGGACGCCGTCCCTTCTTCCGTCGTCGCAAGACCTGCCCGTTCTCCGGCGCGAACGCGCCGAAGATCGACTACAAGGACGTCAAGCTCCTGTCCCGCTACGTGTCCGAGCGCGGCAAGATCGTGCCGTCGCGGATCACCGCGGTCTCGGCCAAGAAGCAGCGCGAGCTCGCTCAGGCGATCAAGCGCGCCCGCTTCCTCGGCCTGCTGCCCTACGTGATCAAGTAGGCCATCAGAACCCGCCGGCCCGGCATCTGCCCGGGCCGGCCCTCCCAGAGGGCGGCTCGCGCCGCCCGATCGTTGGGGCGCGTAGCCGCCTCTAACCCTGCCGTACCGGCAGCGGGACAGCGGAATTCATGGCACAGCACATCGGCATCGGTATCGGCGCGGGCCTCGTCTCCGCACTCCTGTTCGGGGTGCTGCTGAAGGCGACGCCGCTCGCGATCCTACTCTACCTCGTGGCGCCGCTTCCGATCCTGATCGTCGGCCTGGGCTGGAGCCACAAGGCCGCGCTCGCCGCGGCCGCCGCCGGCAGCCTCGCGCTGGTCCTGGTGATCGCGCCCTTCCTGGGACTGGCCTTCGCGGCCTACATCGCCCTGCCCGCCTGGTGGCTCGCCTACCTCGCGCTCCTCGGGCGCGAGACGCCCGCCGGCCTCGAATGGTACCCGACCGGCCGCCTGCTCGGCTGGATCGCCGCCACGGCCGCCCTCGCCTTCATCGCCATCGCGGTCCTGTCGTCGCCGAACCACGCCGCCTTCGACGCGCAGCTGCGCGGGCTCGCCCAGACCCTGGTCCAGACGCGGCTGCCCTCCGCCCGCCCGTCCCCCGAGACCCCACGCGCAGACGCCCCGCGCGCCGACGCGCCCTCGACCGGCGGCGAGGCAGGCGGCAAGGACGGGGCGGCGACGCCCGGTCCGGCCCCGCAGGCCGACGCCGACCCGGCGGACGTCACGCGGGCCGAGGTGGCGGACGCCCTCGCCCGCGTCGTGCCCGCCTTCGCGGCGAACGGCCTCGCCCTGCTGCTGGCCTTCTACCTCTGGGCGTCGGCCCGGATCGTGAAGATCTCCGGCCGCCTGCCGCGGCCCTGGCCCGACATCCCCTCCACCGCCATGCCGCGCAGCACGCTCGTGGCGGTCGCGGCGGCCGTCGGGATGTGCTTCGCGCCCGGCTATGTCGGCGTGTTCGGGGTCGCGCTGCTCGGCGCGTTCAGCGCCGCCTTCGCCCTCCAGGGACTCGCCGCCTTCCACGACCGCTCCCGCGGCCGGCCGGGGCGCGGGCTCATGCTGTTCGGCATGTACCTGATCCTGTTCGTGACCCAGGGCATCGCCCTGGTCGCCCTGACCCTGTTCGGCCTCGCCGACACAGCCCTCGACCGCCGACGCCCCAAGGGCGATCCGGCGCCGTGAGACCCCGGCCCGCGTGGCCGAACACCTGAAGGAGAAAGACCATGGAAGTGATCCTGCTCGAGCGCGTGGCCAAGCTGGGCCAGATGGGCGAGACCGTGAATGTCCGTCCGGGCTTCGCCCGCAACTTCCTGCTCGCGCGCGGCAAGGCCCTGCGCGCGACGGAAGCCAACAAGAAGCACTTCGAGGCCCAGCGCGCCCAGCTCGAGGCCCGCAACCTCGACCGCAAGAAGGACGCCGAGGTCGTCGCCGAGAAGCTGAACGGCCAGAGCTTCGTCCTCATCCGTCAGTCCGGCGAGACCGGCGTTCTCTACGGCTCGGTCTCGACCCGCGACCTCGCCGAGGTCGTCGCGAAGGAGGGCTTCACGGTCGATCGCGGTCAGTTCACCCTGAACCAGCCGATCAAGACGCTGGGCCTTCACACGGTCCCGGTGGTGCTGCACCCCGAGGTCGAGGTGGAGATCACCGTCAACGTCGCCCGCAGCCCCGAGGAGGCCGAGCGTCAGGCCCGCGGCGAGTCGGTGACCGAGCGCGAGGCGTTCAACCTCGACGACCTCGGCCTCGAGGTCGGTCAGGCGCTGGCCGATGCCGGCGAGGGCGCCGACGACCGCGGCTGATCCCCGGTTGCAGGCTTGACCGGCCGGCCAACCGGCCGGTCAAGCCTGCGGCGGCGTGGCCGGGCCGCGAGGCCGACCCCGCCGTGTATACCGGTGAACACTGGGGATGATGGTCCCCGAGACTTGACACGTTCCAGTTTTGTTCCAGCATGGACGCCCGCCCCTCGCGAGAGTCGGCGGGCGTCCGCTTTTCCGCGCCCCGGCCCGGGAGAACCGGCCGTCGGCTAGGCTTCGGTAACCATACCGGCGCCAAGGTCGTGCGGTGTGATCCTGGCGCGCCCGCCGCGGCGCCTGATACGGAGTCGTCCGCCGATGGCCTTGCCCAATGCGCTCACGGCCAAGCTCGAAGCGGTCCAGGCCGAGTACCGCGTCGCCCCGCACAACATCGACGCGGAGCAGGCGCTGCTGGGCGCGATCCTGGTGAATAACGACGCCTATTACCGGGTGTCGGACTTCCTGCTGGCCGAGCACTTCATGGAGGATGCCCACCAGCAGATCTTCACGGTGGCGGCCTCCCTGATCAAGGCCGGCAAGCTCGCCACGCCCATCACCATGAAGACCTATCTGGGCGACGCCGATTTCGGCGGCCAGACGGTGATGCAGTACCTCGCGCGCCTCGCCGCCGACGCGACGACGGTGATCAACGCCGGTGAGTACGGCCGCACGATCTACGACCTCGCCATCCGCCGCCGGCTGATCACCATCGGCGAGGATCTGGTGAACGGCGCCTACGAGGCGCCGGTGGAGCAGGCGCCCCGGGACCAGATCGAGGAGACCGAGCGCCGGCTCTACGAGCTGGCCGAGGCCGGACGCTACGACGGCGGCTTCCAGAAATTCTCGGACGCGCTGACCGCCGCGGTCGACATGGCCGCCAAGGCCTACCAGCGCGACGGCAAGCTCTCGGGCATCGCCACGGGTCTGTCCGACCTCGACGCCAAGATGGGCGGCCTGCAGCCCTCCGATCTGATCATCCTCGCGGGCCGCCCGGCCATGGGCAAGACCTCGCTGGTGACCAACATCGCCTTCAACATCGCCAAGGCCTACCGCGGCGAGAAGCAGCCGGACGGCACGACCCGGACCGTGAACGGCGGCATCGTGGGCTTCTTCTCGCTGGAAATGTCGGCCGAGCAGCTCGCGACCCGCATCATCGCAGAGCAGTCGGGCGTGCCCTCGTACAAGATCCGCCGCGGCGACATCCGGCCCGAGGATTTCTACAAGATCACCGACGCCGCCCGGGACATGCAGACGATCCCGTTCTACATCGACCAGAGCGGCGGCATCTCGATCGCCCAGCTCGCCGCCCGGGCCCGGCGCCTGAAGCGCCAGAAGGGCCTCGACCTGCTGATCGTCGACTACCTCCAGCTCCTCTCGGGCTCGGGCAAGCGCAGCGACAACCGCGTGCAGGAGATGACCGAGATCACGACGGGCATGAAGGCGCTCGCCAAGGAGCTGGCGGTTCCGATCATCGGCCTGTCGCAGCTCTCCCGTCAGGTGGAGAACCGCGACGATAAGCGTCCGCAGCTCGCCGACCTGCGCGAGTCGGGCTCGATCGAGCAGGACGCCGACGTCGTCATGTTCGTGTTCCGCGAGGAGTACTACGTCGGGAACAAGAAGCCCCGCGAAGGGACCGAGGAGTTCTTCGCCTGGGAAGCCGAGATGCAGCGCGTCCACGGCAAGGCCGAGGTGATCCTCGGCAAGCAGCGTCACGGCCCCACCGGCACCGTGGAGCTGCAGTTCGACGCGAACATCACCCGGTTCTCGAACCTCGCGCAGACGGACCGGATCCCCGAGCAGATGTGAGCGTCGCGCCGTCATCGCGAGCGCGGCGAGGCGAGCCGGGCCGGCGCGCGATCGCCGAGTGTGGCGCCGGCTGGGTTGCTTCGCTCCGCTCGCAAGGACGGTGAGGAGCTTTGCTGACCGGGACTCGGAGCGATGTCCCGGTCGTTCTGGCCTTCGTCGGGAGCCGCGAACCATCGCCAAGCCCGGCCGTTGTGGGAGGGTGTGTCCCGCCGCGGCAGGAGCGACGATGAGCGAGCCGACCCCTCCGAAGATGCCGTACTGGCACGTCTACACCGATGCGGAGGGTGTCAGCCGCCAGGAGCTGTTCCACCTCGAGCGGTTCAAGTTCGAGGGGATCAACCCCGAGACCGCGCCGCAGTGGAACGATAAGATGGACCCGGCGCCGTCGGTCGTGACCTTCACGGTCCTGCCGGTCGGCTGGGTCGGCGAGTGGCACGAGAATCCGCGGCCGCAATGGATCGCCGTCCTGTCGGGCCGCTGGTTCGTCGAGACGATGGACGGCCACCGGGTCGAGATGGGCCCGGGCGAGCTGATGATGGGCGAGGACCAGAACACCAAGGCGCGGGACGGCCGGAAGGGCCACCTGTCCGGGACGGTGGGTGACGAGCCCTGCACGATGATCGTGACCGGGCTGCAGGTCGAGCCGACCGTCAATCAGCCCGGCCGCTTCAAGTAGGGGCGGCTCCATGGACGGCTTCGAACTCACGCAGCCGCGCTTCAAGGCCTACATCCTGCCGAACGCGCCGCTGCAGAAGCTCGCGGACGGGTTCCGCTGGACCGAGGGCCCGGTCTGGTTCGGCGACCGCGACGAGCTCCTGTTCTCGGACCTCCCCAACAACCGGGTAATGCGCTGGTCGGAATCCGCCGGCCTGAGCGTCTACCGCGAGGCGAGCGACTTCGAGAACGGCCACGCCCGCGACCGCCAGGGGCGGATGCTGTCCTGCTCGCACCGCGGCCGGCGCATCCATCGGACCGAGCTCGACGGGCGGGTCACGGGCCTGGTCGAGCATTACCGGGGGCGACGCCTGAACTCGCCCAACGACATCGTCTGCAAGTCGGACGGGACGATCTGGTTCTCGGACCCGCCCTACGGCATCCAGACCGACTACGAGGGCGGCAAGCAGGAATCCGAGCTGCCCGCCGCCGTCTACCGCTTCGATCCGCGCGACGGCTCGCTGCGGGTGGTGGCCGACGATTTCCAGGGGCCGAACGGGCTCTGCTTCTCGCCCGACGAGCGCAGACTCTACATCGTCGAGACCGGGCTGCAGTTCGACACCGATCCGCTCCAGCACGTGCGCGTCTTCGACGTGGCCGAGGACGGCAGCCTGTCAGGCGGCGACGTGTTCTGCCGGATCGCGCCGGGCAACGCCGACGGCATCCGGTGCGACGAGCACGGCAATGTCTGGTCGAGCGCCGGGGACGGGGTCCACTGCATCGACCCCGGCGGCGAGCTGGTCGGCAAGATTTTCGTGCCCGCGACGGTCGCCAATCTCACCTTCGGCGGACGCAACGACAGCCGCCTTTTCCTGTGCGCCTCGCAGGGGCTCTACGCGATCTACGTGAACGTGCGGGGAGCGCCGCTCCTGTGAGCGGCACCGCTCCCGAGGGCGGCGTGCGGGCCCTCACGGGGTTCGGCCGCACGGTCGCGGACCTCGCCGTCACGGAGGCCTTCTACCGGGACGGGCTCGGCTTCGCGCGGGCCGCCCCGCCGGAGCCGGTTCCCGCCGCGCAGGCGGAGGCGATGGGGCTCGCGGACCGGCGCGCCACCCAGCTGCGCATGCGCCTCGGCGGGCAGACCGTGACCTTCCTGGCGGTCGATCCGCCCGGCGCGCCCTACCCGGCCGATCCCGCGGCGACCGACCCGTTCTTCCAGCACCTCGCGATCCCGGTCCGCGACATGGAAGCCGCGGCCGCGCGACTGGCACGGCTCGCCCCGACGCCGATCAGCCGTGGCGGGCCGCAGCGCCTGCCGGCCTCCACGGGGGGCGTGATCGCCTACAAGTTCCGCGACCCCGACGGGCATCCCCTGGAGCTGATCTTCTTCCCCGACGGACCCGCGGCCGCCCGCTGGCGCGACCCGCCGGGCCTGTTCCTGGGGATCGATCACTCGGCGATCACCGTCACCGACCTCGACGCCACCCTGGCCTTCCTGACCGGCCCCCTCGGGCTGGCGGTGACGGAGCGCGGCCTGAACCGCGGGCCGGAGCAAGCGCGCCTCGACGGAGTCGACGATCCGCAGGTCGACGTGATCGCCCTGGCGCCGCCGGACCCCGCGCCGCACGTGGAGCTCCTGCATTACCGCACGCCCGCGACAGAGCGGCGGCTCGTCGTCGAGCCCGCCGACCGGGCCGCCACCCGCTACCTGTTCACCGCAGCGGATCCGCGGGCCCTGTCGCGGCGCCTGCGCGAGAGCGGGCGAACGCCGCGGACCTCCGCCGACGGCACGGCAGCCTACTGCGCCGGCCCGGACGGACACGGCTTCTTGTTCGTGCGCGGCTGAGGCCTCCGTTCCGGGAGCGTGCGCCCGGGCTTGACGCGTCGCCCCTCCGGCGTCCAATCCGGCCGCCCCGGAGGTGAGTTAGATGCCGCTCCTCGCCCTGCCCTTTCCGGCCATCGATCCGGTGGCGATCGCGATCGGGCCGATCACGATCAAATGGTACGCGCTCGCCTACATCGCCGGCCTGATCGGCGGCTGGTATTACGCGCGCCGCCTCGTCATGGCCGACAGCCTCTGGGGCGTGGTGAAGCGCCCGCAGGTCGTCGACATCGACGACCTCGTCGTCTGGGTGGCGCTCGGCGTCGTGCTCGGCGGGCGGATCGGCTACGTGCTGTTCTACAATCTGCCGATGTACATCGCCGATCCGTGGGAGATCCTGGCGATCCGCAATGGCGGCATGTCGTTCCACGGCGGCTTCATCGGGGCCATCCTGGCCTTCGTGCTGTTTGCCCGCGGGAAAGGTCTCAACGCCTACACGCTCCTCGATATCGGCGCCGTGGTGGTGCCGATCGGCCTGTTCTTCGGCCGGATCGCCAATTTCGTGAACGGCGAGCTCTGGGGCCGCGCGGCGCCGGACTTCCCTTACGCGATCGTGTTCCCGAGCGGCGGCCCGCTGCCGCGCCACCCGAGCCAGCTCTACGAGGCCGCCACCGAGGGCCTGCTGCTGTTCATCGTGATGGCGGTCAGCGTCCGCCGGTTCGGCTTCCGCAAGCCCGGGCTCCTCGGCGGCATCTTCGTCCTCGGCTACGCGCTGGCCCGGACCTTCTGCGAGTTCTTCCGCGAGCCGGATCGCCAGCTCGGCTTCCTGTTCGGCGACCATCTCGGTCCGATGGGCGGCGGCGTGACCATGGGCATGCTGCTGTGCGTGCCGATGATGATCGTCGGCCTGACCTACATCGTGCTGGCCGCGACCGGCCGGACACGGCCCCGCCATCCGGTGGAAGCGCCGGCCGCCGAGGCCGCCCGCAAGGCGGCCGTCGAGGCGTGACCCCCCTCGGAACCGAGATCGCGGCGCTGATCCGGCAGAACGGGCCGATCGGCGTCGACCGCTACATGGCCCTCTGCCTCGGCCACCCGGTCCACGGCTACTACCGCACCCGCGATCCCCTGGGCGCCCAGGGCGACTTCACCACCGCGCCCGAGATCAGCCAGATGTTCGGAGAACTGCTCGGTGCCTGGACAGCCTACGTCCGCGGCCCGATCGGGTCGCCGGATCCGCTCCTCCTGGTGGAGCTGGGGCCCGGCCGCGGCACGCTGATGGCGGACGCGCTGCGCGCGCTGCGGGCAGCGCTCCCGGGGGTGCGCGTGGCACCGCACCTCGTCGAGACGAGCCTGGTGCTGCGGGCCGCGCAGGCGCGCGCCCTCGCCGGGACCGGTGCCGCGTGGCACGACAGCGTCGACACGCTGCCCGAGGGGCCGGCGATCATCCTGGCCAACGAGTTCTTCGACTGCCTGCCGGTGCGCCAGTTCGAGCGCCAGCCGTCGGGCTGGCACGAGCGGCAGGTCGGTCTCGATCCGGCGGGCGGCCTCGCTTTCGGCCTGTCGCCGGAGCCGGTCCCGGGCCTCGCGGCGGACGGCCCGGACGGCGCGCTGATGAGCGTGCCGGCGGCCGGCCTCGCGCTGATACGCGCGCTGGCGCGGCGGCTGTGTTCCGAAGGCGGCGCCCTGCTGGCCATCGATTACGGCCATGTGCGTCCGGGCTTCGGCGACACCCTCCAGGCGCTGGCGGGACATCGCTTCGCCGACCCGCTGGCGGAGCCCGGCGAGGCGGATCTGACGCATCACGTCGATTTCGCCGCCCTCGCCCAGGCGGCGCGGGCCGAGGGCGCCGCGATCCACGGCCCCGTCGATCAGGGCGACTTCCTGGCCGCCCTCGGACTCGGGGCCCGTGCCGAGCGTCTGAAGGCACGGGCGAGCCCCGCGCAGGCCGCCGCGATCGACGCGGCGGCCGCGCGCCTGACCGATCCGGGCCGGGGCGGGATGGGAAGCCTGTTCAAGGTGCTGGCGGTGAGCGGCCCGTCCGTCGGGCCGCTCCCGGGATTTCCGGGGCTCTGAGCCGCCGGGACGATGCGCGGCCCCGTACGGGCCGGCTACTCTCAGCCGAAGGAGCCGAAGCCGGAATCGGTCTGGCTGGCGGGCCGCGGAGTCGGCGGCGCGGGCGGGTTGAGGTCGGTCGGGTCGAAGGCGGCGGGCTCTCCCGTGACGGGGTGGGCAGGCGCGCTCGGAATCCGGGGCTCTTCGGCCTCGGGCGTCTCGGGCAGGGCGTCGGTCTCGATCCCTCGTGACATCGCGATCCTTCTCAAGGCGGGGCCGGATCGGCTCCGTACTGCAATGCAGCAAGAATCTGACGGTTGAACGACATCGTCAAGGGTCCGCCCTTGCGCTATCGGGGCGCGACAGGGGCAAGCGCGAGGCCGACCGTGACCGCAGGCATGTTCATCGAGGCGCCGGAACTCTCCGCCCATGCGGGCGTGCGCCACGCCTTCTTCACCCGCGTCGGCGGGGTCTCCGAGGGCCTGTACGCGTCGCTCAATGGCGGCCTCGGCTCCCAGGACGCGCCGGAGCGCGTCGCCGAGAACCGGGCGCGGATGTGCGCGCAGCTCGGCCTGCCGCGGGACCGGCTCGTGAGCCTGTATCAGGTCCACTCGGCCGATGTGGTCACCGTCGAGGCCCCCTTCGCGGCGGAGCGGCCGAAGGCTGACGCCATGGTGACGCGGATTCCGGGCCTGGCGCTCGGCATCGCCACCGCGGATTGCGGGCCGATCCTGTTCGCGGATCCCGAGAACGGCGTCGTCGGCGCCGCCCATGCCGGCTGGAAGGGTGCGCTCACCGGCGTGATCGGCGCGACCGTGTCGGCGATGGAGGCGCTCGGGGCGCGGCGCAGCCGCATCGTCGCCGTCCTGGGACCGACGATCGGTCAGGCCTCCTACGAGGTCGGTCCGGACTTCGTCGCGCGCTTCGGGAGCGATGCCCCCGGCATGGAGCGCTTCCTCGGCCCCGGCACGCGGCCGGGGCACGCCCAGTTCGATCTTCCGGGCTTCATCCTGGCCCGGCTCGGCGAGGCCGAGATCGGCGAGGCCACCGCACTCAATCTCTGCACCTACGCCGATCCGGAGCGGTTCTACAGCTACCGGCGGACCACGCATCGCGGCGAGGCGGATTACGGCCGCCTGATCTCCGCGATCACGCTGGTGCCCTGACGAGCCAGTGCGGCCTCGGACAGGGGCTGCGACACTTTGTCGATTCCCGGCCCGAAAAAAAGCGTAGCCGTAAATGAACCTTGGCCATTCGACCGCGTTTAGGGGTCAAGGTGCCGGGGAAAACGGCGGGTTGCCACAAGGGGCCGCGAGAGCGGTCGGCGACACCGCGGAGCGCAAAGCAACCCTGGAACCGCTGGAACGCAGCCAGATCCGGTTCCGCAACCGTCCGCCCGTGGGACGGCGCGGACCACCAGTGAGGACCAGATCATGAAATCCATGCTCCGTGTGACCACGGCCCTCGCGGGCGTCGCCTTCGCGGGTTCGGCCTTCGCCGCCGACCTGCCGCGCCGCGCCGCCCCGCCGCCGGTGTTCACCCCCGTCCCGGTCTTCACCTGGACCGGCGCCTACTTCGGTATCAACGCCGGCTACGCCTTCGACGCCAGCGACCGCAACACCGGCAACACCTTCGCCGTCCCCTTCCCCTACGCCGCCCCCGGCACCGTCGCCTCCTTCCGCAACCGCAGCCAGGACGGCTTCTCCGGCGGTGGCCAGATCGGCTACAACTGGCAGATCACCCCCGGCTCCGGCCTCGTGATCGGTGTCGAGGCCGACGCCCAGTACCTCGACTTCGGCCGCAACCGGAACAACGCCTTCATCTCCGGCGCGCTGGCCCCCGGCTACTACGTCACCGACCCGCGCGGCCTCTCCAGCCTCGACTTCTTCGGCACCGTCCGCGGTCGCCTCGGCTACGCCTTCGACCGCACCCTCGTGTACGGCACCGGCGGCTTCGCCTACGGCTCGGGCAGCGCCGACCGCTCCTTCGGCGGCTACGCCGGCAACGACAGCTTCCGCACCGGCTGGGCCGCCGGCGGCGGCATCGAGTACGCCCTGCCCACCGACTCGTTCCTGAACTTCTTCCGCTCCTCGGCCGTGACGCTCAAGGTCGAAGGCCTGTACGTCAACCTCGACCGCGGCACCCGCAACCAGGGCGCGTTCGTCATCAACGCCGCCAACAACTTCCCGGTCGTCTACAGCGGCGTCGGCCGCCGCGACGACCAGTTCGCCGTCGTCCGCGCCGGCCTGAACTACAAGTTCGGCACGTTCTAGGATCGCGTCGGCGCGGCCGCGGCCGCGCCTTACACTCGGCATGCAGGAAGCCCGGCCGGCAGGTCGGGCTTCTCGCGTTTCGGGATAGGCGGATGAAGTTTTCGCAATCCCCCTGACAAAGCGTCGCCGCGCACCCATGTCCTAGCTGCCATGCGGCGCGTTCGGGCCCGCGGGTGAGATTCGAGGAGGACGACTCCATGAACAGCGAAGAACGCGACGTCATTTCGGGAATCTTCCAGCGGCTGGAGCAGGCGCAGACCCAGCCCCGCGACGCGGAGGCGGAGCGCTTCATCGCCGACAAGCTCCGCGCGCAGCCCTACGCGCCCTACGCGATGGCGCAGCTGATCTACGTGCAGGAAGAGGCGATCAAGAGCCTCAACCAGCAGCTGGAGCAAGCTCGTAGCCAGGCGGCTCCGGCCCAGTCCTCCGGGGGTGGCGGCTTCCTGTCGAGCATCTTCGGCGGCGGCAGCCAGCAGCGCCAGGAGCCCCAGCCGGGCTACGGCCAGCCGCGTCCGGGCGGCCAGCCCTGGGGCAACCAGGGCGGCCCGCCGCAGGGTTACCCGCAGCAGGGCGGCTACCCGCAGCAGCAGGGCGGCCCGTGGGGCGGCCAGCCCCAGGCGCCGGCGCGCGGCGGCGGCTTCATGGCGACGGCCCTGCCCATGGCGGCCGGCGCGGCGGGCGGCATGCTCCTCGGCAGCGCCCTGTCGAACGCCTTCGCGGGCGGCCATTCGAGCCTCGGCAGCGCCGCGGCCGCCGGTCTCGGCGGCGGGGGCGAGACCGTCGTCAACAACTACTACGGCGACGGCGGCAACCAGGATCTCGGCTCGGCCCTCGACAACAGCGGCGGCGACATGGGCAGCTTCCAGGACGCCGGCTACAGCGATCCGGGCGGTGATTTCGGCGGCGACCTCGGCGGCGGCGACGACAGCGACTGGACCTGATCGTCCCGGATAGGCAGCGGAAGGCCCGGTCGCGTCAGGCGCGGCCGGGCCTTTCTCGTATCCAGAAGGTCCGATCC
This sequence comes from Methylobacterium sp. 285MFTsu5.1, assembly GCF_000383455.1. Lineage (NCBI taxonomy): Bacteria > Pseudomonadati > Pseudomonadota > Alphaproteobacteria > Hyphomicrobiales > Methylobacteriaceae > Methylobacterium > Methylobacterium sp. 285MFTsu5.1. The sequence goes on from NZ_KB911270.1 coordinate 113,478, forward strand.
GCGACCGGGGCCGCGTCGGCCGCTCAGAGGACCTCGACCCGCGTCCCCACCGGCACGCGCTCGTAGAGATCGATGACGTCGTCGTTCATCATGCGGATGCACCCCGACGAGACCGACTGCCCGATCGTGTTGGGCTCGTTCGTCCCGTGGATCCGGTAGAGCGACGAACCCAGGTAGAGGGCGCGGGCGCCCAGCGGGTTCTCCGGGCCGCCGGCCATGTGGCGCGGCAGGTCGGGACGGCGGGCCAGCATCTCGGCCGGCGGCGTCCAGTCCGGCCACTCCGCCTTGCGGCTCACCGTCTTCAGCCCGCTCCAGGCGAAACCGGGGCGGCCGACGCCGATCCCGTAGCGCAGGGCGCGCTGCCCGGCCTGCACCAGGTAGAGATGCTTTCCGGCGGTGTCGATCACGATCGTTCCGGGCTTCTGCCGCCCCGTGAAGGCCACTTCCTGGCGCTGGTACTCCGGCGAGACCGCGCGGCCGATCCGGCCCGGATCTCCCTGGGGCGCACCGTAGGGCTGAGGGGCGCCGGAAGCCTGGCCATAGGGCTGGCCGTAAGCCTGCCCGTACGCCTGCCCGTAACCTTGCGCCGGCTCCGGCTCGACCGGCACCAGCTCGCCGGAATAGGCCGCGACGCGCTGCTGCGGCGCCGCGCGCTGCGGCCAGCCGCGCCCGGGCGCGCCGCCGGCGCTGCCGGTGACGAGATACTCGATCAGGCCGCCGCCGTAGCCGCCCTCGGCGTAGCGCGCCTGCTGCGCCCGGGCGGGGCCGCACAGCACGAACGCGGCCGCGGCCACCCCCATTCCCAGACGGACTGAACGCCGCATCGTCGCATGCTCCCGAGCCGGTGCCCGTGCTCCCGGCCCGCGAACGATCCCGTCGAATTTTACCGAATCCGGTGAACGAACGTGGTGAATCGCCGGGGCGGCCCGGCCCGTCCCCGGCCCGTCGCGACCAGCGTGAATCGGCGGTTAAGCCCCGACGGGGCCCTGGGCCCCCAGGCGCAGGGGGCCGGCGGTAAGAAGCTCGGCAGTCACAGTCCGCTAACCGTTATGGTAGACAGTCGCGGCGACGGAACCCGAACGCTCACGCCCGGACGATGACCCAGAAGCGCTATCGCATCGAAGACAGTCTCGGGCTTCCCGCGGCTCCCCCTCCCGGACCCGGGGCGTCCGCCTCGAGCGAGCGCCTGGAGGAGATCTTCAACGCCATCCAGGACTTGCGCCGCGTCACGCAGATGAGCGCGAGCGAGACCATCGAGTCGTGCCGCCGCGAGCTGCACGAGGCGCTGGCGATGCGCACCGAGCTCGACGTGATGAAGGAGGCGATCACCCGCACCAAGTCGGAGCTGGCGACGCTGCACCGGACCGAGAACACCGGCAAGGGCATGCGCCGGGCGGCCGACGAGCTCGACGCGGTGGTCGACTCGACGGAGCGCGCCACCACGCAGCTCCTCGGCGCGATCGAGGAGATCGAGAGCCACGCCGGCATGCTCAACGCCGCGACGCTGCCGCCCGGCACGAAGCAGCACGTCGACGTGATCCTCGAGCGCGTGATCACCGCCTACGAGGCCTGCAACTTCCAGGACCTGACCGGCCAGCGGATCACCAAGATCGTCAGCGTGATGAAGTTCATCGAGGAGCATCTCGACCGGCTCATCGCCACGTGGTCGGAACTCGACAGCTTCAAGGAGCTCATCACCGTCATGCCGGTGCCGACCTCCCTGGACGACGAGAGCTCGCTGCTCAACGGGCCCAAGCTCGACCACGACATCGGCCACGTCGACCAGAGCGACATCGACTCGCTGTTCGACTGATCGAGCCGACCGGGCGCGCGATTTTTGTCGCCGCCCCGGTCCCCCTGGCGGTCCGGAACGCTTAGATCTGCGGTATGAGCCGCAGAGCCCTCTCAGACCTGCCCCCCGACACCTTCGACGACGGCCGCGACGCCGAGCGGGACGAGGCCGCCGACGAGCCGGAAGCCGGCCTCCCCGAGACGGAGGCGCCGGAGATCGATTTCGACTTCGAGCCGGGCGCCGTCCAGGCCGGAACCGAGGTGATCCGCCGATTCTGGTCGACCCTGCCGTCCTCGCCCGGCGTCTACCGGATGTTCGACCATCGCGGCGACGTCCTCTACGTCGGCAAGGCCAAGAACCTGAAGGCGCGGGTCGGCTCCTACGCGCGGGGCCAGGCGCACTCGAACCGCATCGCCCGGATGATCTCGCAGACGGCGGCGATGGAGTTCGTCACCACGGCGACCGAGACCGAGGCGCTCCTCCTCGAAGCCAACCTGATCAAGCAGCTGAAGCCGCGCTTCAACGTGCTGATGCGGGACGACAAGTCGTTCCCCTACATCCTGGTCACCGACGACGGCCCCGCCCCGCAGATCGTCAAGCACCGGGGCGCCCGGCGCCGGAAGGGCAATTATTACGGCCCGTTCGCCAGCGTGTGGGCGGTGAACCGGACGGTGAACGCCCTGCAGCGCGCCTTCCTGCTGCGCACCTGCACCGACAGCTACTACGAGAACCGCACCCGGCCCTGCCTGCTCTACCAGATCAAGCGCTGCTCCGGCCCCTGCACCGGTGAGATCGCCGCGGACGACTACGCGGCCATGGCGGATTCCGCCCGGGCGTTCCTCGCCGGCAAGTCGAACGCCGTGAAGGACCGGATGCGCGCCGAGATGCAGGAGGCGTCCGAGGCGATGGAGTTCGAGCGCGCCGCCCGGTTCCGCGACCGCATCGCCGCCCTGTCGGCGATCCAGGGCGTGCAGGGGGTCAACACCCAGGGCGTCGAGGAGGCGGACGTGTTCGCCCTCGACGAGCAGGCCGGCCAGTTCTGCATCGAGGTGTTCTTCTTCCGGAACTTCCAGAACTGGGGCAACCGCGCCTATTTCCCGAAGGCCGACCGGACGATGACGCCCGACGAGGTGCTGGGCTCGTTCATCGGCCAATTCTACGACGACAAGCCCGCCCCCAGGACCGTGCTGACGAGCCACGCGATCGAGGACGCGGAGCTGGTCGCGGCGGCCCTGTCGAGCCGGGTGGAGTACCGCGTCGAGATTCACAGGCCGAGCCGCGGCGAGCGGAAGAACCTCGTCGACTACGCCCAGCGCAACGCCAAGGAGGCGCTGGCGCGGCGCCTCGCCGACACGGCCTCGCAGGGCAAGCTCGTCGCCGCCCTCGGCCAGGCCTTCGGGCTCGACGGGGCGCCCCGCCGGATCGAGGTGTACGACAACTCGCACATCATGGGCACGAACGCGGTCGGCGGCATGATCGTCGCCGGCCCGACGGGCTTCATGAAGGCGCATTACCGCACGTTCAACATCAAGTCCGAGGATCTGACCCCCGGGGACGATTACGGCATGATGCGCGAGGTGCTGCAGCGGCGCTTCAAGCGGCTCGTGAAGGAGGCGCCGCGCACGGAGCGCGAGGCGGCCGTGGCCGCCGCCGAGGGCGGCGTGCCGGAGCCGGTGCCGGCCCCGGCGGAGGAGAGCGAGGCGTTCCCGGCCTGGCCGGACCTCGTGCTGATCGACGGCGGCAAGGGCCAGCTCGACGCCGCGCGGGCGGCGCTGGAGGAGGTCGGCGTGGCGGGCGTGCCGCTCGTCGGCGTCGCCAAGGGCCGCGACCGGGATGCGGGCCGGGAGACGTTTTTCGTGCCCGGGCGGCCACCCTTCAAGCTTCCGCCGCGCGACCCGACGCTCTACTTCGTGCAGCGGCTCCGCGACGAGGCGCACCGCTTCGCCATCGGCAGCCATCGGGCCAAGCGGAAGCGTGAGATGGTGAAGAATCCGTTGGACGAGATCGCCGGCATCGGTCCGAGCCGCAAGCGCGCGCTGCTGCACCACTTCGGGACCGTGAAGGCGATCGAGCGCGCCGCCTTCGAGGATCTGGCCAAGACCCCGGGCGTGAACGCCGCCACCGCGCGGGCGGTCTACGACTTCTTTCATGCCGGCGCCTGAGAACCCGGCCGCGATGGCCGAGGCGGAGTCTGGGGCGTTGACGCCCGGGGCCCACTCTGATTTCACCCCTCCGATGAACGCCGTCCTTCCCCGACGACGGTCGCCGGCCTGGACGCTCGCGAATTGCCTGACCTACGGGCGCCTCGTTGCCGTGCCGGTGATGGTCGCGCTGCTGTTCTGGCCCGAATCCCACACGGCGCGGTGGACGGCGCTGGGGGTGTTCGTCGCGGCCGCGATCACCGACTACCTCGACGGGTACGTCGCCCGCACCTACCACCAGAGTTCGGCGCTCGGCCGGATGCTCGATCCGATCGCCGACAAGCTGCTGGTCTCGGCGTGCCTGCTGATGCTGGCGGCGGACCACACCATCGTCGGCTCGAATATCTGGGCGGCCATCGTGATCCTGTGCCGCGAGGTGCTGGTCTCCGGCCTGCGCGAGTATCTGGCGGAGCTGAAGGTCGGCGTGCCGGTCAGCCGGATCGCGAAGTGGAAGACCACCGTGCAGCTCCTGGCCCTCGGCTTCCTGGTGGCCGGTCCGGCGGGCGAGACGGTGCTCCCGGGAACCGAGCCGATCGGCCTGACGCTCCTGTGGCTCGCCGCCGCGCTCACGCTCTGGACCGGGTGGGACTACATGCGGGCCGGGATCAAGCACGTCATCGACGATCCGCGCTGAGGGATCCGTCTCCGGGACGCGCGGTCCCTGCCCTGTCTCCGGTACGGTGATGCGATGAAGCTCGTCTATTTCGCCTGGGTCCGCGAGCGGATCGGCCGCTCCGAGGAGGAGCTGGCGCCGCCGCCGGAGGTGGCCACCGTCGCCGATCTCGTCGGTTGGCTCCGGGGCCGGGGCGAGGAATACGCCTACGCCTTCGAGGATGCCGGCGTCGTCCGCGCCGCGATCGACCGGGCCCACGCCAAGCCGGACGCGCCGATCGCGGGGGCCCGCGAGATCGCCTTCTTCCCGCCGATGACCGGCGGCTGAGACCCGGCCGCGCCGCGCACGTAGTTCGCCGGGGTTGCAACGGGTCGGCTTCCGCGGTCATTGGCGCCGTCGCTCCGGCTGCACCTCATGCCGAACGGCGCGCGGGCCGAGCCAAGTTCTCTACGGGTTCGGCCCGCCTCAGGACGCGACACGCCGCGGAACGCCCAAGCTGGCATTGCCGTTATCCGCTACCGAAATCGGTATTGGAGTTTCAGCATGCGCATGACCTTGCTCGCGACCGCCGCCCTGTTGAGCCTCGGCGCCGCCGCGCAAGCCCAGACCACGGTGATCGAGCGCGACCGCCCGGCCGTCGTCGTCGACCGCCCGGCCTCCGAGTCGAAGTCCGTGACCGTCCACGACCACGGCGACGGCTGCGTCACCAAGACGGTGCGCAAGGAGAACGACATGGGCGACTCGAAGACCGTCAAGAAGGAGACCTGCGACTGAGGCAGGAAAGCGGGCCGGGCCGGAGCGCCGTCGACGCCTCCGCCCGGCCGATCTTTTGCCCGGCCGCTTGGTTGCCCGGCGCCGGTCCTAGCGCCAGCCCGCGTCGATGAAGTACGCGTGGGCCGTACACATCCGGGCATCGTCCGAGGCCAGGAACAGGACCAGCGCGGCGACGTCGGCCGGCTGGATCCGACCGTTCAGGCACTGCGCGGCGACGATCTCCGCCTCGCCCTCCGGCGAGTACCATCGCTCCTGGCGGGGCGTCTGAACGTTGCCCGGCACGATCGCCGCCACCCGGATGTTGTCGCGGCCGAGGTCGCGGGCGAGCGCCCGGGTCATGCCCTCGATCGCCGCCTTGGCGGTCTGGTAGAGCGGCATCTCCGTCAGCCCGAGATGCCAGCTGATCGATCCGAAATTGAGGATCACGCCACCGCCGGCGCGGCGCATGGGTGGGACCGCCGCCTGGGCCGCGAAGAACAGGTGGCGCAGATTCACCGCCATCCGGTCGTCCCAGTAGGCGGGCGTCACGTCCGCGAGAGCGTGGCGGTCGTCGTTGCCGGCATTGTTGATCAGGATGTCGAGCCCGCCGAGGGCCGTGTCGGCCTCGGCCACCAGCGCGCGAACCGCCTCGATATCGGTCAGGTCGCAGCGCCGGTAGAGCGGGGCGTGCGCGGCGCCGGGCGCGAGGCGCGCCACCACGGCGCGGGCCGCGTCGTCGGCGATATCGAAGAACAGGACGCGGGCGCCCTGCCCGACGAAGGCCTCCACCAGCCCCTCGCCGATGCCCGAGGCACCGCCGGTCACGAGGACGCGCTTGCCGGCGAGGCTGGGATACCGCGCGCGCTGATCGCCCTTCGCCGTCATCGATCCTCCTCGACGTGGCTCGCCCGGCCGGAATTTGTCTGAGTTTACCATCATGGCAACCCGCGGCAACGGCGGCGCCGCCGTCCGACATTCGCGAAACGTTAACGGTTCGCGAATGAGATCGCCGGGTCTTCTAGAAAGGAACACCCGATGCCCCTGCGCCTGGAACTCAAGCCGTTCGAGCGGTTGATCATCAACGGCGCGCTGCTCCGCAACGGCGACCGTCGCTCGACCTTCCTGATCGAGACGCAGTGCAAGTTCCTGCGCGAGAGCGAGATCATCACGGAGAGCGAGGCCGACACGGCCTGCAAGCGTCTCCACCTGACCCTGACGGTCATCTACCTCGCCGACGACCCGACGCAGGGCATCGACCTGTTCTTCCGGCAGGCCACGGACTTGCTGGGACTCGCGCCGGCCGCCGCCGGGCAGATCGCCGCGATCGCCGAGGCGGTGGAGGCCGGCGAGTATTACCGGTCGCTCAAGCTGAGCCGCAAGCTCGTCGAGTGGGAGGTGGCCGGCGCCGAATCGCCGGCCGAGGTGCCGGACGCCGCGGCGGCTCGCTGACCGGCACGCGGCCTCAGCCGGGATTGCCCTGCAGGCCGGCGGCGATGTGATTGTTGATCGACACGAGCGTGGCGATCTTCTCCGGCGTGGGAGCGATCATCGTGTCGATGCAGCTCTGGAGCACGAACACGCCCAGGCGTCCGACGCCCTGCTTCACGTCGGCGGGGAGCGGGTTCTCCGCGGACGTCGCCTCGGAGGTCAGCAGCGTCCAGACCCGCTGGTTGAACGACAGGGCCTCGTTGATGCGCCCGGCGTCGCCGCTGGCGAGCCCCTGGCTGGCGCCGATCAGCTTCTGCGCCGCCTTGAGCAGCACGGCGGATTCGGCTTCGCGGGGCGACAGCGCGCTGTGGGAGGTCTTGGCGTAGGCGTTGGCGGCGTAGTTCATCGGCGGTCCAGCCCCGTCGTCGGGCCTGCCACTGAGGCAAGCTAGCGCGTAGCTGTCGCAGATCAGGAGTTAAAAGCGCGTGAGCGCCGCATCCGCCATGATGCCGCCGGGTTGGTTATCGACGACGCTGTGCGGCCGAAAGGAACCGGCCCCCGGACCCCAACCCCGATGTTGAATTTCGTTCTCGGAACTGTTGCCGGCGGCCTGATCGCCTGCGTGCTGACCATCGCGGCGGCACGGCAACCCGAAGTGCAGTCCCGACTGGGCCTCGTGCCGGTGGCGCCGGCGACCCTGGCGGCGGTCACGAAACCGGCCGAGCCCGATTGCGGACGGAGGACGGAGCCGACCCCGAAGATCGGCTCCCAGGAGATGCTGTTCAACCGCCAGAGATTCTGGTCGGTCGCACCGTAATCAGAACGTGCCGATCAGCATGAGCAGCATCGTCGTGGCGACGGTGGTGCTGACGAAACCGCACAGGGCGGCCGCGAAGGACGGACCGGTGCGGGTGACGGTGGGCTCGATGTCGTTCGAGAGCGTGGCGGGGGTCATCGGCGCAGAACCTTCTCGGCGACCAGCGTCGCGCGTATCGGGGTGATGCTTCAGGAACGGGACGGCCGAGGTGCGATCGCGCACCCGGTCAGTCGCAGCGGTTGATTTTCTTGGCGATCCGCAGACCCCGCAGCTCGCTGCGGAGGTCGATGGCCACGACGCCCTCTCCGCATCGCTCGAACGCGTCGCGGGCATCGTCGTAGCGGTCGCCCACCTCGTCGAGCGTGTCGCAGACGCGGTCATGGTTGCCCAGGCGGGCTTCCTGACGCGCCTGGAAGCGCAGGGCGTTCGCCTCGTCGACCTTGCGCTGGGCTTCGATGCAGGACGGCAGGGCCGACGCGGCGGAAGTCAGGGCGAGGCCTGCCAGGAGGCTGGCGAGGCAGCGGGTCAGAGTGACCAACTTGGCACTCACGGGAACACTCACACACGGTTTGTGATGGCAGATCCGCGGGCGGTCCTGCCGGGCTTCTCGGAGCGGCTCAGGTCCACTCCTTCTCTGTCCGCTGAAACAGTGAAGCTGACGTGAAAGTTCCGCCCCGAATCACCGCTTCCGGCGCAGTCGGGAGGTCAGGATTGCGGAGAGTGGCACGGGGGCCGCACCCATCGGATCGACGCCGACATCGTACTGCTTCGGCATCGGCTTGAGCTTGCCGTGGCTGTGGCCGTGGAGGTTCAGCGCGCCCCGGCTCATGCCGTTCCAGGTACGGAACGCGTAGTGGCAGAGCACCACCATCCGCCCCTCGACGGCGAGTTCCGCGTAGTGCCGGACCGACGCCCAGCCGGGCGCCGTCAGCGTGTCCGGCCCGTCGTTGTTTCCGACGATCAGGTGCTTCTCGCCGTTCAGTCCGGCGAGGATCGCGCGGATCCGGTCACCGCTCGGCCCGAGGGCGAAATCGCCGAGGTGCCAGACCGTGTCGCCGGGCGCGACCGTCGCGTTCCAGGCCGCGATCAGGCCGGCATCGTGGGCCTCGAGATCCGGGTAGGGCCGGTGATCGAAGCGCAGCGCGCGCGGGTCGCCGAAATGCGTGTCGCCCGTGAAGAAGATGGTCACCGGTCCGCTCCGCCTCGCCTCAGCGCCTTCCTGTGCGCCTTCCTCGGCGCCTTCCTCGGCGCCTCGCCCGGCAACGCCGCCGGACTGCCGCCGAAAACGGCGCGCGGCCGCGTTGTTCCCGCCGGCCCGCGTCCGCCTGGCGCGTTGACGGCCCGCGCGCCAGGGTCGAAGCCTCGTCGGGCGAGGCGCCAGCGGGAGGGCACGGGGCATGCTGGGAACGGTGGGGTTCGCGTTCCTGGCCGGCCTGCTCTCGGTGCTCTCGCCCTGCGTGCTGCCACTGATCCCCATCGTGCTCGGCACGGCGGCGGCCGAGCATCGCCTGGGTCCGGCGGCTCTGGCGGCCGGCCTCGCCATCGCCTTCACGGCCATCGGGCTGTTCGTCGCGACGATCGGCTTCACCGTCGGGCTCGACGGCGACGTGTTCCGGCGCGCCGGCGCGGTGCTCCTGGTGCTCCTGGGCGTCGTGCTGATGCTGCCGCGGCTCCAGGCCCGGGTCGCGACGGCGGCCGGCCCGGTCGGCGCCTGGGCGGAGGACCACTTCGGCGGCGTCGGCTCCGGGGGATTGCCCGGCCAGTTCGCCGTGGGCCTGCTGCTCGGCGCGGCCTGGAGCCCCTGCGTGGGACCGACCCTGGGGGCGGCCTCGCTCATGGCGGCGCGGGGCGAGCATCTCGGGGGCGTCGCCTTGACCATGCTGGCCTTCGGGATCGGCGCCGCGGCCCCGCTGATGCTCCTGGGCCTCGTCTCCCGCGAGGCGCTGCTGCGCTGGCGCGGCGGCCTCGCTGCGGCCGGCCGGGCCGCGAAGGCCGCGCTCGGCGCCGTGATGGTCGTGCTCGGGCTGCTGGTGCTGACGGGCCTCGACAAGCGGGTCGAGGCCGCGGCCGTCGCGGCCTCGCCGGACTGGCTCAACGCGGTGACGACGCGCTACTGACTCCGCGAAGACCCGGCGAAGACCCCGCGAAGACCCCAGGTTATCCGGAACGGAGTTCGGCCATGAGCGATGCCCCCCGCCTGACCAGTCTCGCCCACGGCGGCGGCTGCGGCTGCAAGCTCGATCCGGCCACCCTGCGCCAGCTCCTCGCCCAGCAGCCGGCGGCGGGCCCGTTCGAGCGGCTCCTCGTCGGCAACGAGACCGCGGACGACGCGGCGGTGTGGGAACTGGAGGACGGCACCTGCCTCATCGCCACCACGGACTTCTTCACCCCGATGGTGGACGACCCCGTCGATTTCGGCCGGATCGCCGCGACGAACGCCATCTCGGACGTCTACGCCATGGGCGGCCGGCCGCTGTTCGCGCTGGCGATCCTCGGGATGCCGCTCGGCAAGATCGACCCCGAGGTGGTCGCGCGGATCCTGCGCGGCGGCGCGGAGCAATGCGCTGCGGCCGGCATCCCGGTGGCGGGCGGCCACTCGATCGACGCACCGGAGCCGATCTACGGTCTGGCGGTGATCGGGACCTGCCGCCGCGAGGCGGTGCGGCGCAACGCCGACGCGGTGGCCGGGGACGCCGTCCTGCTCACCAAGGCCCTCGGGGTCGGGGTCTACTCGGCGGCGATCAAGCGGGCGACCCTCGACGAGGCCGGCTACCGCGACTTCATCGCGACCACGACGCTGCTCAACCGGATCGGGACCGATCTCGCCGCCGAGCCCGCCGTGCACGCCCTGACCGACGTGACCGGATTCGGCATCCTGGGGCACGGCCTGGAGATCGCCCGCGGCGCCGGCCTCACGCTCACCCTCGAGGCCGACGCCCTTCCCCTGCTGCCGCAGGCGGAGGCGCTGGCGCGCGCGGGCGCGGTCACCGGCGCCTCGCACCGCAACTGGGCGGCGTTCGGCGAGGCCGTGGACCTGCCGGCCGACTTCCCCGAGTGGCGCCGCCATCTCCTGACCGATCCGCAGACCTCGGGCGGGCTGCTGGTGACCTGCTCGGCCGACCGGGCCGACGCGATCCTGGCGCGCATCCGGGCGGCCGGCTACCCGGCGGCGGCCCGGATCGGCCGGATCGAGGCCGGCCCGGCGCGGATCCGCGTGGCGGCCTGACGGGCCGCCCGCCCCGAGAGGCAATCTTCAACCTTCCCGTCCACTCTGCCACCCCGCACGAGACCCGAGCCGCCGCCAGAGCCGCCGTGACCGACGCCGCAGACATGTCACCGCCCGCCCACGGCGTCGCCGGCTGGCCGTTCGGGCGCAGCGCCGGCGCGCCGGCCCGTCCCGCGTCGCTCCCCGACGGGCGTCCGTGGCCGCGGATCCGCGTCGTCACGGTGGCCGGCGCGGGTGCCGCGCTCGCCGAGACCATCGCGTCGGTCCTGCGCCAGGGCTACCCGGAACTGCGGCACGACCTGCTCGACCCGGCGGCCGGCCGCGCCGCGGCGGCGCGCATCCTGTCGGTTCCCGATCCGGAGCACCTGTTCTGGCTCCGCGCCGGCGACCTGCTCGCGCCCGGTGCGCTGACCGCCCTGGCGCTGGAGGCCGCGCTCACCGGCGCCGACGCGGTGGCGGGGCTGCGCGTCCTGTTCGACGACATCGTCCGCGGCCTCGACGGCCCCGGGGCCGCGGACGGCGGGATCCTCTGGCGGCGGGACGCCCTCGCGCACGCGATCATCGACGCCGACGGGACGCTCGACGCCGCCTCCGCCTGGTCGGCGATCCCCGCCGATCGGCGGAGCCTGATCGGCCGCCCGATCCTGCTCCACAGGCTCGACGCGCCGCCGCCCCCGCCCGCCGCCGGCCTGTCGATCGTGTCGCTGACCGGGACCGGAACCCGAGGGGGCGCGGGCGTGGCCCAGCGCCGCCTCGCCGAGGCGCTGACGCTCGCGGGCCACCGGGTCGCGGAGGTGACGCTGAGCGGACGCCCGGAGGCCGCCGAGTGGCGCGACGACTTCCCGCAGGCGGAGGCCGCGGTCGCGGCGGCCGCCCCCGATCTCGTCCTCGCCGGCAACCTGCACGGCGCCACCCGCAGCCTCGACGTCGTCGGCCGCCTGGCGCGGCGCGGTCCGGTCGGCCTCGTGCTGCACGACCTCTTCCCCCTGACGGGCCGGTGCGCCCACCCCCGCGACTGCGGGCGCGCCGCCTCCGGCTGCGACGCCGCCTGCCCCGGCCCGGACGAGTACCCGGAGCTGGCGCCCGGCCGGATCGCCGGGATGCACGAGCGCAAGCGCGCGGTGCTCGCCGGCGCCGCGCCCGGATCCCCGACGCGACCCTCCGCGCCCTGGCTGCTGGCCAATTCCGACTGGACGCTGGCGCGGGCGCGCGAACTCGCCCCGCCCGGCAGCGTGATCGAGCCCGTGCGGCTGGCCTTCCCGACCGCCGTGTTCCGGCCCGGCGATCGCGCGGCGCTGCGCGGCACGCTCGGCCTGCCGGCCGACGACGTCCTGATCCTCGTCTCCTCGGTCATCGTCGACGGGCCCGACAAGGGCTTCGCCGATCTCCGGGCCGCGCTCCAGGCCGTGGCGGGCCCGGGCGTCGGCGTGGTGGCGGTCGGCCGGCTCGACGACCCGGCCCGGCTCGGCGTCGCGAACCTGTACGCGCCCGGCCTCATCGCCGACGAGGCGCTCCTGGCCGCGTGGTACGGGGCCTGCGACCTCCACGTCACCGCCAGCCGTCACGAGACCCTCGGGCAGACGCCGATCGAGGCCGGCCTGTGCGGGGTGCCGACGCTCGCCTACCGCACCTCCGGCCTGACCTCGGCCGTGATCGACGGCGTGTCGGGCCGCCTCGTACCGGTGCGGCCGGGCGCCCTCGCCGAGGCGCTGGCGGCGCTGGTCGGCGACAGCGAGGCGCGCGCGCGGCTCGGCGCCTTCGCGCGCATCGCCCTGGAGAGCCGCTACAGCCCGGCCGCCTCCGCGCTGTCGCTGGACGCGGTCTTCCGGCGTCACGGTCTGCCGAGCGCCCCGACGGGCCCGCGCTTCGCCCCCGGGATGCTCGGGCACTTCCCCTTCGCGGCGGACCTGCGGGCGGGCGCGGCCGGCACCGTCCCGGCGATCTCGCGCCCGCTCGTGCGCCGGCTGCGGCGGGCCAAGCAGATGGTCTTCGGGCGTCGGATGCCGCTCCTCGTGCGCCGGTGCCTCTACCTCGCCGGCGCGCTGCGCCGGAGCCAGACGTGACGGCCCGCGGCGACAGGGCCGGCGACAATGCGGGCGGCGCGCGGGCGGCGCCGACTCGGCGACGGATCTACCTCGATCAGACCCATCTGCGCGCCCACGTGACGGGGATCGAGCGAGTCACCCTCGACCTGTTCGCCCCGGACCGGCTCGCCCCGCACGCGGTGCGGCCGGTGACCGCGGGCTCCCTGCCCGGCATGGTCGCCGCGCAGCAGCTCGGCCTGCCGGCGCGGGCGCTGATGGATCGGGACGCCCTGTTCCTGTTCCCGGGCTTCCCGCCCGGGCCGCTCTGCGCCGTCGCGGCGTCGCGCTGCCTGCTCTACGTCCACGACACCTTCCTGCTCACGCGGACGGAGGATCTGAGCCTGCGCAGCCGGCTCTACATGAGCCCCAGCTTCGCCCTGGCCCTGCGCTGGTGCCCGAACCTGTTCGTTAACAGCCGCACCACCGGGGCGGACGTGCGCGCGCTCTGCGCCCGACGCGCCCGCGTCGCCCTGCTGCGCCCCCCCGTCCGCGACGCCTTCGGGCTCGCGCACCTGCCGGGACCGGCTGCCTACGCGCCGGGCCGGCCGCTGCGCATCCTCGCCATCGGCACCATCGAGCCGCGCAAGAACTATCCGGCGACCCTCGCGCTGACGGCGGCGCTCATCCGTGCCGGTATCCCGGCGGAGCTCCACCTCGTCGGCCGGGTCGGCTGGGGACAGCACGCCTTCCTGGACGCACCGCCGCCGTTCCTGCACCGCCACGGGTACCTCGCCGACGCCGAGCTGCGCGCCCTCGCGGGGTCGTGCCACCTGCTGGTCTCCACCTCCAAGGCGGAGGGCCTCGGCCTGCCGCTGCTGGAGGTCCAGCACGGCGGCCTTCCGGTGGTGGCGCCGGACGACCCGGTGTTCCGGGAGGTCCTGGGGGCGTCGGCCCTGCTGATCCGGCCGGAGGAGCCCGACGCGGCCGCGGGCGCCCTCGCCAGCTGGATCCGCGACGGCGCCCTGCCCCGCGCCGCCGGAATGAGTCGGGCCAACGTCGCGCGCTGGAACGCGATCGCGGCCGAGGACGGCGCGCGCTTTCAGCGCTTCCTGGCCGGCGATCCCGCGGCTTACGATGCGCTGGAGTCAATTGTCGCACACGCGGGCACCGCCTGAGGCGGCCTGCGTAGTCCCCAACAAATCGGGAACTTTTCATGCTCGATTGTCGTGACAGTCAGGACTGCATCTGTAAGCGATATCTGCCAGCTTCCTGAAGCAAGTGCCGCATCGGGGCGACACTACTGGTCCGGTATGTTGATTGCTGGGCTCCCGAAGAAGGCAGCGCCTCGGGCGGGCACCTGTTCCAGATCGGCACGGAGCTGGTCACAAAGGGAACGGGCGACGGGGCGGGTGACGGGCGGCGGTCTCCGCCGAGGCAGGTCAGGGAGCGAGGCGTATGTTCGACTTCTCGACGCGGATGAGCGGCGAACGGCCCGTGCGGATGGTGCTGCCGCAGGTCGCACCGCCGACGGACGGCCGCGTGATCCTGCGGCGGCTGTGGCGCGGCAGCGGCTTCATCGTGCTGGGCGGCCTGTTCATGGTCGCCGTCGCGGTGGCGCTCCTCGGCCTGATCCCGCCCCGCTACACGTCGAGCATCCAGATCCTGGTGGATCCGAGCGACCTGCGCGTCGTCGAGAACGACGTGAACGCGCGCCAGCCCCAGGCCGACAGCGGCGTGTCGATCGCCGAGAGCCAGGTGCGGGTGATCCAGTCCGACAGCGTCCTGCGCCGGGTGATCGCCAAGCTCCACCTCGACCAGGACGACGAGTTCGTGCTGCCGGACGGCAACAACCCGACCCTCACCTGGATCAAGGGCGCGCTGGGCATGCTGCCCCCGCCGGCGAGCCGCGACCCGGTCTTCACGGCCCTCGACACGCTGCAGAACCGGCTCACTGTCCGGCGGGCCGAGCGGACCTTCGTGATCGACGTCTCCGTTCAGTCGCGCGATCCCGAGAAGGCCGCCCGCATCGCCAACGCCGTCGGCGACGCCTACTTCGCCGAGGAGGCCGCGGCCCGGACCGAGACCGCGCGGCGCGCCTCCGACGCCCTGGCGGGGCGGCTCAACAGCCTCAAGCGCGACGTCGAGCAGGCCGAGAGCGCCGTGGTGCGCTACCGCGAGGATCACAAGCTCGTGGCCGCCAGCGGCCGCCTGCTCACCGACCAGCAGCTCGGCGACCTGAACCAGCAGCTCGTCACCGCCTCCATCAAGACCGCGGAGGCCAAGTCGCGCCTCGATCAGGCGCGCCGGATGCGCTCGTCGGATCCCAGCACCGCCCTGCCGGAGATGCTGCAGAGCCTGGAGATGCAGGCCCTGCGGCAGCAATACGCCACGCTGTCCCGCAACACCGCGGAGCTCGCCACGCGCCTCGGCGAGCGCCACCCGGCCATGGCCGAGCAGTACGCCCAGCAGCGCGACCTGCAGCGCCTGATCCAGCGCGAGAAGGAGCGGATCATCGAGACGACCCAGAAGGATTACGACCGCGCCGCCGCGAGCGAGGCCGCGATCCGGGCCAATCTCGACCGGGTAAAGAACGAGACCGCGTCCAGCGACCGGGCCTATGTCGGCCTGCGCGAGCTGGAGCGGACCCTCGACGCCCGCCGCGGCATCTACGAGGCCTATCTGAAGCGCGCCCGCGAGGCGAGCGAGCAGGAGCGGCTCAACACCACCAACGTCCGGATCATCTCGGCCGCGGTCCCGGCGCGCCAGCGGACCTTCCCGCCCTCCCCCAAGATCGTCCTGCCGGTGGCGCTCGTCCTCGGCCTGCTGCTCGGCGGCGGCATCGCCCTGCTGCTCGGCGCCGACAGCGACCGTCGCCGCAGCCTGCGCGCCGCCACCCGGCCGGCCGCGAGCTTCCGGGCCGCCGATGCGTGACATCGGCGAGATCAGCCTCTACCTGGGCGCTATGGATCCGGTCCTCGGGGAGGCACACACGGTGAGCGCCCCGGCCCCCGCGGCGTCCGGATCGCCGCAGACGGGCGCGACCGTCGAACTCTTCGGCTACCGGTTTCACACCGGTCCCGCCGCGACCCTCGTGGCCGACGTCGCGGCCCGGCGTGACGGCCGCCCGCGCATGATCGTGACGGCGAACGTCGATCACATCGTCCAGCTCAGCGAGAACGCGCCGTTCCGCGAGGCCTACGCGCGCGCCGCGGCCCGGACCCTCGACGGGATGCCGCTGGTCTGGCTGGCCCGGAAGGCGTGCGCCCAGCCCGTTCACCGGATCACCGGCCACGATCTCCTGGGCTGCGTCCTGGCCGACCCGCCGGCCTTCGCGCGGCGGGTCTTCTTCGTCTCCGCCCGACAGGACGCGGCGGACGCGCTGGCGACCCGGCTGCAGGCGGCGGGCCTTCCGCCCGGCGCCGTGGCGAGCGCCGTGCCGCCCTTCGGCTTCGAGCACGACGCGGCCTACAGCCGCGCCCTGGCGGAGCGGATCCGCGCTCACGGGACGACGCTGCTGGTGATGGGCGTCGGCGCGCCCAAATCCGAGATCTGGGTGGATCGCCACGGGCAGACGCTCGGCGAGCCGGTGGTCTTCTGCGTCGGCGACGCCCTCAACGTCGCCGCCGGGTTCCTGCCGCGCGCGCCGCGGCTGATGCAGCGCCTCGGCCTCGAGTGGATCTACCGGTTCCTGCAGGCGCCGCGCCGGCTGTTCCGGCGCTACTTCATCAAGTCGTGGCGCTTCATCGGCCTCGCCGCGCGCGACCAGTTCCGGCGGCGCCCCGGCTGACCTCAGCGCCGCTCCGCGAACAGGTCCGGCCGCCGCAATTGGAGCGCGAAGAGCAGCGTCAGCGACTTCATGTCGGTGATCGCGCCGCGGCGGCCCATGGCGGCCAGCTCCGGCAGCGGGATCTCGTGGACCGCCACGGCCTCGCCCTCGGCGGCGAGACCGCCGCCGGTGCCGGTCCGGTCGGCCTCGCCGTAGGCGGCGAGGAACAGGTCCATCCGCTCCGTGGAGATCCCCGGCATCGACCAGGCGCTGGCGACGAAGTCGAGGGCGCTGAGGCGCAGGCCCGTCTCCTCCATCGCCTCGCGCCGCGCCTCGTCCTCGGAGGCGCCCTCGTCGAGGAGCCCGGCCGGCACCTCGATGTGGCTCGGCGGCCCGCCCGAGTAGAGGACCGGCGCCCGGAACTGCGAGACGAGCGTGGCGACCCGCCGCTCCGGATCGTAGGGGAGCACCGCGACCGCCCGGCCGTGATCCTCCATCTCCCGGGTGATGCGGCTCCCGTCCTCCTGCATCACCTCGGCGACGAGGTAGCGCGCCCAGCCGTCATGTACGAGGCGCACGCCCCCGATCCGTGGTGCCATTCCGATCTCGCCCTGCTCCTGGAGCCCGACGGATCGTTCAGGAATGCGGCGGCCTTGCGGACACGGTGATGCGGAAGCGCAAACGCCCCGCGGGCGGCCCCTCCAGGCGCTCGGCGGCGTCGAGGCGGGCGCCCTCCTCGCGCACGAGGTTCGGGATGTCGAGGGCGGCCAGGGGGTCGGTGCAGGTCACCACCAGCGTCCGGCCGGCGGCGAGGCCGCGCAGCGCCTTGCGGGTGCGCAGGACCGGGAGCGGACATTTCAGGCCGCTCAGGTCGAGGTCGACGCAGTCCGGATCCTCGTCCCGCACGCCGGAAGCTCCCGAACCGGCGCGGATGCCGGCCCGGCGGTCTTAGGCACCGCGGCGGCCCGGCGCCAGCGGCGTCCTCACCACACGTGATAGCCGAAGGCGGGTCCGGAATAGCTGTCCGGCGCGGTCCAGACATAGCGGGGACCGTTGTAGCCGTACTCGAAGCCGCGGCTCGGGACCGGCGCGTAGGCGTAACCGTAGCCGAACGGCGCGGGATAGCCGTACTCGCCGTAATAGCTGTACTGCGGCCGCCCCCGCGCGGCCACGGTGCCGGCGATGCGGCCGCCGGCTCCGGTGTGCCAGCGACCCGGCGTCGGACCTGAGCCCTGGAACGGCGCCAGGTCGGCCGCCCGCGCCGTGCTCACGGCCGCCGGAACGGAAACCATCCCGGCGAGGATGACGGAGATGATGCGGGTCATGATTCGGCCTCTCCCCGGGCGTCGCGCCATGTCGGAACGTTCCATTAGCACGTTCCAACGGCGATTCGCGCGGGCGGCGTGAGCCGCTCAGCCGGATGCTAGAAGACGCATTCCGTGAAGGCCGGACGCACGCAGGCGCCCCAGCGCCCCTCGTAGTCGGCGAGGAGATCCTCGGCCCGCGTCCGCCCGGCCGCGACGACGGCCTCGAGCGGCTGCAGGTAGATCACCTCGTCCCGGCCCTCGGCGTCGCGGCGGCCCCGCGTCCGGAGGCCCGCGCGGGCGATCGCCAGGGCCTCGGCGGCGACGGCCCCGAGCGTGGTATTGGCCACCGGCGTCGCGAGCCCCAGCCGCGGCGCCGTGGCGCGGGCGGCCTCGCGGTTGGCGAGGCTCCACCCCTTCACGAGGTCGAGGGCCGCGTCGAGGGCCGCGTCGTCGTAGAGGAGACCGGTCCAGAAGGCGGCCTGGGCGGCGATCATGCCGGGGCCGCCGACATCGGCGCCTCGCATCTCCAGGAAGCGCTTGAGCCGCACCTCGGGGAAGGCCGTGGAGGCGTGGTTGGCCCAGTCCGAGACCGTGGCGAACTCGCCCGGCAGCTGGGGGAGCTTGCCGGCCATCAGGTCGCGGAACGAGGCGCCCGACACGTCGTGGTAGGTGTCGCCCCGCTTGACGAAGTACATCGGCATGTCGAGCAGCCAGTCGACATAGGCCTCGTAGCCGAACCCCGCGTCGAAGGCGAAGGGCAGCATTCCGGTCCGGTGGGCGTCCGTGTCGCGCCAGATCTCGGACCGGCGCGACAGGAAGCCGTTCGGCCGGCCGTCGGTGAAGGGCGAGTTGGCGAAGAGCGCGGTCGCGACCGGCTGCAGCGCCAGGGACGCGCGCATCTTGCGCACCATGTCGGCCTCGGAGGCGAAGTCGAGATTCACCTGCACGGTGGCGGTGCGCAGCATCATGTCGAGACCGAGGGACCCGACCTTCGGCATGTAGCCGGCCATGATCCGGTAGCGGCTCTTGGGCATGACCGGGGTCTCGTCCCGGCGCCATTTCGGGCTCATGCCCAGCGTCAGGAAGCCGATGCCCAGGGGATCGGCCACCCGCTTCGCCGCGGCGAGGTGCGTGGCGAGTTCCGCCGCCGTGGCGTGCACGTCGGGGAGCGCCGCGCCCGACAGCTCGAACTGGCCGCCGGGCTCGATCGAGATCGCGCCGCCCGCCTCCGCCGACAGGCCGATGATGTTGCCGAGATCAAGGATCGGCTCCCAGCCGGTCTCGCGGGCGAGCCCCTCCAGGAGCGCCCGGATGCCGCGGTCACCCTCGTAGGGAACCGGCGCCCGGGTCTCCCGATAGAACGGGATCTTCTCGTGCTCGGTGCCGATCGCGAAGCGCGCGCGCGGCTTCTCGCCCGCCGCGAACCATTCGATCAGTTCGGCGCGCGTGGTGAGCGGCGTGGTGTCGTTGCTGTCGCGCGCCATGCGCTGCCTGCCCGTGCGTCTGACGTGTGCCTGGGAACGGGCGCGCCGGACTGCTCCGGCGGATCCACCCGGTACAAACCCGCTCTCGCGAGCGGGATCCGGGCGGACACCCGCCCCCGACCCCGATGAGCACGCGGCGCAGGCGGCGTCCGATCCGGGACATAATCGAGCCGCCGTGAACCCACAACGCGGCGGTCTCGACCGGCGCGCCGCTTCACGTCTGATCCGTGGAAACAATCGACCGGCGCGGTCCTTCCATGTGCGCGGGCACACATGGATCGGGGCGGCGCGCGTCAGCGCGCGTCGCCGAGCACCGCCTGCACCAGCGTCAGCACGGCGACGGCGGCGGTGTCGGCCCGCAGGATGCGCGGCCCCAGGGAGAGCGCCACGGTGTTCGGCCGCGCCCGGATCAGCGCCCGCTCCTCCTCGGAGAAGCCGCCTTCGGGACCGACCAGCACGGCGAGCGGAGGGGGCGCCAGCGGGTCGCCGGCCGCCCGCAGGGCCGCCACCGGGTCGCGCACGGGCGCGTCCTCGTCGCAGAACACGAGGAGCCGCCCGGGCGCGAGGCCCGCGAGAGCGGCCGGCAGGCGCTCGGGCTCCGGACAATCGGGAATCGCCAGGATCCCGCACTGCTCGGCGGCCTCGACCGCGTTGGCCCGCAGCCGGTCCATGTTGACGCGATCGCCCTGCGTGAACCGGGTGATGACCGGTCGGATCGTTCCGGCCCCCATCTCCACCGCCTTCTGCGCGAGATAGTCGAGGCGCGCGCTCTTCAGCGGGGCGAACAGGTAGTGAAGGTCGGCGGGCGCGGGCTGCGGACGCGTCTGCGCGGCGACGTGCAGGTCGGCGCCCTTGCGCCCGGTCTGGACCAGATGGGCGCGCCACTCGCCGTGGCGGCCGTTGAAGACCAGGACCGGATCGTCCGGCCCCCGGCGCAGCACGTTGAGCAGGTAGTTCGCCTGAGCCCGGTCGAGGGGCAGAATCACCCCCGCCGCGAGATCGGCCGCGACGTGGAGGCGCGGAGCGGTGAAGTCATAGGCCGGCATGGCGGCGTGGTCGCGCGGGCCGGCGGGCCTGTCAACGCGGGGACCGCGACCGAAAGTGTTGCCGAATGGTTACGAGCCCCGGTTTTCGGCAGCCAGTCCACCGGTGCATGGCGCAGCCGGTTTGCCGCTCGAATGACGCCACAATCCTATGGCGAACCCAACGGAACGGAAGAGAGCCGGCCGCTCGCGGATTCGGCAGGGGCGTCGAGGGAGTCGCGGAATGGCGAAGGGGAGTCTGAAGCTGGGGGCGGCGGTGCTGGTCGGCACCGTCCTGTTCGGCACGGCGGCGTTCGCGCAGAGCGCGGCACCGGAATGCGGTGCCATCCAGAAGACCCTGGCCGAGCGCAAGGCTCTGGTCGGCCGCGCCAATGCGGCGTCGCAGTCCAAGAAGAAGATGACCCCGCAGGAGGCCTGCGCCCTGTTCGGGAAGCTCCAGTCCAACGGCGCGGAGGGCATCAAGTGGATCGCCGCCAACAAGGAATGGTGCTCGATCCCCGATTCCTTCGCCGAGGGCTTCAAGGCCGACCACGTGAAGGTCAGCGGCATCCGCACCAAGATCTGCAGCGTCGCCGCCCAGGCGACCAAGATGGAGGCGCAGGCCCGCGCCCAGGCGCAGGCCCAGGCGGGCGGCGGCGGCGGCGGGCTGCTCGGCGGCCCGGGCTTGACCGGAAGCTTCAAGCTGCCGCAGGGCGCTCTCTGAGATCGTCTGAGAGGATCGCGGATCCGGCGCGGGTCCCCCCTCGGCAGCGGCGGGGGACTCACGTGCGGGACGACCGGAGATCCGACCGATGAACGGCACGGTGTTTGACGACGGGCGGCCGGCCGACGCGGTCTCCGGGCACTGGGTCGACCGGCGGGCGCCCCGGCCCTGGCGCCCGTACCTGCGCCTGGCCCGGATCGACCGGCCGATCGGCTGGTGGCTCCTCCTCCTGCCCTGCTGGTGGTCGGCCGCCCTGGCGGCGATTGCCGCGGACCAGGCCTTTCCCGACCCCTGGCACTGCCTGCTCTTCCTGATCGGCGCCGTGGCGATGCGCGGGGCGGGCTCGACCTACAACGACATCGCCGACCGCGACCTCGACGCGCAGGTCGAGCGCACGCGCCTGCGCCCCCTGCCCTCGGGCCAGGTGCGGCCGCGCCACGCCGCCCTGTTCCTGGTGATTCAGGCCCTGATCGGGCTGGCCGTCCTGCTGCAGTTCAACGCGGAGGCGGTGATCATCGGTCTCTGCTCGCTGCTGCCGGTGGCGATCTACCCGTTCATGAAACGGGTCATGCCGTTGCCGCAGGCGATCCTGGGACTGGCCTTCGCCTGGGGGGCTCTGATGGGCTGGGCCGCGGTGTTCGCCCGCCTCGATCCGCCGGCGCTCCTGCTCTACGCGGGCGCCCTGTGCTGGGTGATCGGCTACGACACGATCTACGCGGTGCAGGATATCGAGGACGACGAGATCGCGGGGATCCGCTCCTCGGCCCGCCTGTTCGGCCGGCACGTGCGGCTCGCCGTCGGGCTCTGCTACGCGCTGGCCGCTCTGTTCGTGGTGCTGGCCGCGCGCGGGGCGGGAGCGGGGCTCGTCGGGTATCTGGGGGTCGCCGCCTTCGCCGGGCACCTCGCCTGGCAGGTCCTGTCGCTGCGCGAGCGCGACGGGCGCGGGGCTCTCACGCTGTTCCGGTCGAACCGGGATGCGGGCCTGATCCTGTTCGTCGGCCTCACCGCCGACGCGCTGCTGCGCAACTTGTTCTAAGGGCCGTCGGCGCCCTCAGGTGCGGGCGATGATCTCGTTCTCGCCGCGGAAGATCTGCGGGCGCGCGGGGAGCCGGCCGGTCTTGCGGCGGGCCAGGAAGCGCGGGCGACGGCGGCCGAGACCGGCGTGGCGGCGACGGATGCGGACCTGACCGAGAATCAGCCGGCCGATCTGCTGGGAGACCGGGACGAGGAGGCCGTCCTCCCGGACGATCATCCGCACGAGGCCCGCCCGCGCCGCGATGTCGCGCCACAACGCGACCACATCGTCCTCCTCGAAGCTGCCGAGGCGCTGCAGCACGTCGCCTTCTTCGTCGACGAGGATCAGGCTGAACCGGTCGGCGCCCACGATCTCGGCGTCCTCGGTGGCGTAGGCGAGCGCGATCCCGACGGCCCGGCGCGCGCCGGGGGTGCGGCCGATCACCGGCAGCGGCGAAGCGACGAAGCGGGGCGCGGTGTCGGCACCGTGCATCGGGTGTCCTGCGTGGCTTTTGTCCGTGGCCGGGGAAGTGTTCATCGGTCCGAGTCCCTGGAGCAAGTGGCGACCCCTGTCGGGCCGTCCGTTATGCCAAGCAAAATCGCACCCGAACTCCTCCGCACCGCTTAAGAGCCGTCGTTAAGCGAATCTGGACAGCGCTGTCATTTGCGGAATGCTCAATGCTTCCTTGAATGCTCAACATTTCCTTGCGCAGATCGGTCGTTATCGATCGATCAACCAGCATCCTTGTGGCGCTGCGGGCGCCGCCGTACAACGGGGCGACCGGGCGCGCGATCCTCCGCGCCGGGTCTTCTCAGCCCGACGGGGTGAGCCCAAGCGGGCCCGGACGTCCGCCCGTCGGACGGGCGGGCCGGCGGGGCCCTCGCGGGCCGCACGGATTCCACGCGGAGCGCGATGCCAGAGCCTCTCACCGACGATGCCGTATCCGCCCTGATGCCGGAGTTGCGCGCCGTGATGCGCGAGGCCGCCGACATCGCGCGGCCGTTCTTCAGGCTCGGCGGGCAGACTTCGGCCCGCATCTGGTCGAAGGCCGGCGGCTCGCCTGTGACCGAGGCGGACGTCGCGGTCGATGCCTTCCTGAAGGTGCGTCTGAGCGCCCTCGTGCCGCGGGCGGCATGGCTGTCGGAGGAGACCGCCGACGACCCGGCGCGCCTCGGCCACGACCTCGTGTGGATCGTCGATCCGATCGACGGGACGCGGGCGTTCCTGTCGGGCCATCCGGACTGGTCGATCGCGGTGGCGCTCCTGTCGGGCGGCGAGCCGCTGATCGGCTTCGTCCACGCGCCGGTGGGCGACGCGGATTACGAGGCCGTGCGCGGGCGCGGCGCGACGCGGAACGGCGAACCGATCCGCGTCGATACCAGGCAGAGCCTGCCCGGCGCCCGCGTCACCGGCCCGAAGCCGATGCTCGACCGCCTGGCCCGGGGCGCCGGAGCGGACCCGGATTTCGAGGTGATCGCGCGGATCCCGTCCCTCGCCCTGAGGCTCGCCCGCGTGGCGGACGGGACGGTCGATATCGGGATGATTTCCGGGAATGCCCGCGACTGGGACCTGGCCGCCGCCGACCTCGTTCTGCGCGAGGCGGGCGGCGTGGTCTGCGATTTCTCCGGGGCTGCGACGCCGTACAATCGCGCTGACCCGGTGCACGGCGAGTTGCTCGCCGCGCCGTTGGGTCTGCGCGACCCGGTGCTCGCCGCCTGGGACCGCTGAGGCCGAGGCCCCGCGTGTCCGCGGCGAGCGGCCTCAGGCCGTCGCGGTCTCGCGGATCTTCACCGCGGCGGGCGCGAGCCCGAGACGCTCGGCGAGATGCCAGTGGAGCTCACGCGGGGAGTGGTAGTTGTAGGACCGGTCGATCAGGTCGCTGAGATCCGCCCCGGTCTGGTCCGCGGTCATGGCCCGCGCCAGCTTGCCCACTCGGAAGGTCGGGGCATCGGTGACGGGGGAACGGACGCCGCGGCGCCGTGTGTATTCGAATAACATCACTGTCTTTTCTTTTCTGGACCGGACGTTGGCTGCGCCCGGCGTCGTTTCTGGGATATTGCCTCCGACGCGACCGGAACCCTGGCAGTCTCGCCCGGGCAGGCAGCGTCGGAAGGGGGAACCGCGTCTGGCGGCCGCTTCATGCGCCACCCGCAATCCTCAGTTGCACACGTCGGCGCATTGAGGGCGCGGGAGGCGCCTCGGAACCCGCGACGGTCAGGCCGCCTGCAGGTTGCCGGCGGCGTCCTTGCCGCTACGCTTGTCCGTGAGGATCTCGTAAGCGATCCGCTGGCCTTCGATCAGGTTGCGCATCCCGGCGCGCTCGACGGCCGAGATGTGGACGAACACGTCCTTGCCGCCGTCGTCGGGCTGGATGAAACCGTAGCCCTTGGTCTCATTGAACCACTTCACAGTGCCGGTATTCACGTAGTGTACCTCGTTCGTCCATAGGCCATCCGCGCGGCACGAGGGCCGCGTGATGCACCACGGTCTTTCTGGATTTGGCCAGTGCGGCGGGGCGCGAGTCGCTGAACCTTGAACAGCGTCAGCCTCGGTGGATAAGCCCCCCGAGGACGTATTTAGGCGCAGGCTGCGGCCGCAACAAGGCATGGGCGGCGTATCATCTGCGTCGCAGGCCGGGATCGGGAGGGGGCCGAGCGGCACCGCCCCCTGTGATTCCGGGCATTCACGATGCATATACGGAATGCGCTCAAGCAGTTAAGGCGCGTGGCTCTGGACGATACATGGCAGGCATCTCGGTCTCGCTGGACGGTGCGAACATCCAGCTCTCCTTCCAGAAGGACGATCAGGCGACGGCGGTGGTGATGGATGCCCGCGCCGCCCGGGCGCTGGTGCGCGCCGTCGGGCAACTCCTCACGGCGATCGACGATACGGACGAGCCCGACATGGCCGACGAGATGGGCGACGAGGAGGTCGCCATGCTCGACGTGACGTCGTCGGCCATCGAGGTCGGTACCGACGACGAGGGCCAGGCGGTGGTCGCCCTGCAGGCCGGCGCTCTGCCGCCGTTCCAGCTCCGCCTGACGGACGAAGAGGCCCGCCACGTCGTGACGAGCCTCTCCGAGATCCTCAATGCCCCGCGCGACGTGCGGACCTCGCACGGCGGTCACTGACGGCCGGGCGCTTGGCCGTCGCGGGCGCCGTCACATGCGCGTCCCGGGATCCGTCGGCGTGCCGGGGAAGATGTCCGGCTCGGAGCCCGGACCGCCGGGTTCGCCGATCCCCGGATCGTTCACCGGATAGGGCGTGCGCGGGCCGGTCGGGCCGATATCGGGCTCCTCTTCGGGCATCGGTGGGGGCGGCGGCAGGTCGCCGGGCGTGGGCTCGGGAAGGCCGGGATTGGCCATGACGCGACTCCTGATGGTTGGGATGGGGACCAACGGGCCGCCTTCCCCGGGGGTTCCGATCACCGGTCCGGGGTCCGCTCCCGGACGCGGCCGGGCGGCGGAGGGCCGCGGGAACGGGCGGCACGAGCCTCCGTTAGCCGGGCAGATCCCCCGACCGGAGACCGCCATGCCCGACATCCGCCAAGCCAAGATCCTGATCCTCGCCACCGACGGTTTCGAGGAGAGCGAGTTGACCGTCCCGCAGGCCAAGCTGGCCGAGGCCGGCGCCGCGGTGACCGTCGCCGCCCCGCAGTCGCGCCAGAGCAAGGGCACGATCCGCGGCTGGGACAAGACCGACTGGGGCCGGGAAGTCGCGGTCGACGCCGACCTGGAGCAAGTCGACCCGGCATCCTACGACGCCCTCGTTCTCCCGGGCGGCCAGATCAACCCGGACAAGCTCCGGCTCGAGCCCCAGGCCCTCGCCCTGATCAGGAGCTTCCTGACCTCCGGCAAGGTCGTGGCCGCGATCTGCCACGCCCCGTGGCTGCTGATCGAGACCGGCGCGGCCAAGGGCCGCGACCTGACCTCGTTCAGCTCGATCCGGACCGACGTGATCAATGCCGGCGGCCGCTGGCACGACAAGGACGTCGTGACCGATCACGGCATCGTCACGAGCCGCAATCCGGGCGACCTCGACGCGTTCTGCGCGAAGATCGTCGAGGAGATCCAAGAGGGCGGCCACGGCGCCCGCCAGCTGGCGGCGTGACCCGCGCGGGCGCCGGACGACCGGCGCCCGTGCTCAGCCGCGGCCGCGCTCGCCGGTGACTTCCAGCACCGTGCAGCCGCGGATCGGGCGGCCGTACTCGTCCGCGCCCTCCACGGTCACCCGGTGGGCGCCGGGGGCGACGTCGTCCGGGAGCCGCGCCGTCCAGATATGGGTCGAGGGCACCGCCTTTACCCAGCTCTTCTTCGTCTCCGGGTAGCGCTCGTAGAGCTCGGTGACGAACGGGTCGGGGCGGCGGGTGCGCGCCATCGGCTTCGGCGGCGCGTCTCCGACCCGGAACGCGAGGCGCGTGCGCGGGCCGCCGTCGAACACGTTCACCACCAGGGTCGTGTCGGCGAGCGCGTCCTGCGGCACCGGCGGCCGCAGCCCCTGCACCGGCCGGGTCAAGCGCACCACCTCGGGCGCGCCGGCCCGCAGCTCGCTCTCGAACAGGATCCGCATGGTCTCGTCCGGCTGCCCCTGCGCGGCGACGTAGCGCGTCGTGTAGTCGGTGCCGCGGATCGACAGGACGTGGAACCCGTTCGGCGTGCCGTCGCGGCTGTCGGCCGAGGGGATGCCCGTGCGGGTGTCGGGACCGCTCCACCACGAGCCCGAGACAGCGGTGAGCACGTGATGGTGGTGCCCGTCGGCGAGGTAGTGGTGCTCGGTCGTGTGGGTGTGGCCGGCGAGGCTCAGCACCTTGCGGCCGGCGAGCAGGTCGAGGAGCGCGGCGCGGTCCGTGGTGTGGGTGCGGGGCTCTTCGGGGCCGGTCTCGGTGTGCAGGGGGATGTGCATAGCCAGCACGATCAGGTCGTCCCGCGGGATCTCGGCCAGGAGGTTGCGCAGGAAGGCCAGGCCGCGGTCGCCGATCCGGCCCCGGTAGGTGTTGGCGCCCACCGGCACCGGCGGCCCGAGCCACTCGACGTTGTCGAGCATCACGAACCACGCCCGGCCGTGCCGGAACGCGTAGGTCGGCGCGCCGAACACCCGCTTCCAGGTCTCGCGGCTGTAGCGCGCGTCCGGCGCCTGCATGTTGAGGTCGTGGTTGCCCGGCAGGCTGTACCAGGGCAGGCCGATCCGCCCGACGATCCGGTTGGACCGGCCGTAGAGCGAGAGATCGTCGAACAGCACGTCGCCTGTGGTCAGGCCGAAGGCGGCCGGGATCGCCATGGCGCGGGCGACCGCGGTGTCGCGCACGTGGTCGAGTTCGAACCGGCTCTCGGGCTGGGGATCGGTGAACAGCACGACGTCGAAGTCGTCCGGCTCGTCCGCCCGGGTCAGGGTGAAGTCGATCGAGGCCGGGAGCGGCCCGGTGGGCGCGAGGCCGCGGTAGCGCAGGCCCAGCTCGGCGGGCGTGCCCCCGGGCTGGTGGATGTAGGAGTGGCGCGGCACGTTGTCGGCGTCGCGCGGCAGGGCGTAGCCCGGCGGCTTGATGACGAAGACCGCGCCGTCGCCCGGCATCGGCAGGCGGTATCGGCCCCGCTCGTCGGTCCGCGCGATCTCGCGACCGTTGGACACCAGCACGCCCGGCAGCGGGACCGGGTCCCCGCCGGCCGCGTCGCGCGCGGAGACGATCCCGGTGGCCTCGGCGGCCTCGGCGGGCTCCTGCGCACCGGCCCGGCCCGCGACGAGGCCGAGGGCGGCGGCGCCCGCCATGGTGCTCCGGCGGGTCAGGCCTCCGGGCTGGGTGTCGCGCGACATCGATGGCTCCTGCACGGCTTCGCGGCGCGGCGTCCCGCGGGAGGCCGGCAACCGGCATCCGGGACGCTGCCTGCGCGGCCAATCAGACGCGTTTGACCTCCGGATGACAGGCGCGGCCCCGAACGCGCGAGGCCCGCGCCTCGGCAGAGGTGCGGGCCTCGGATCGGGTTCGACGGGCGGGCGTCGCCGGGAGCGGCCGGCGCCCGCGGGTCCGACTACTCCTCGTCGCCGGGCTCGAAGGTCTGCGGCATCGGCTCGGCGCTGGCGACCGGGGTCGGCGCGCCGATGGTCGAGGGCACGTTCACGCCGTCACGCTTGTAGATGTCGTCGCGGAACTGGACGATGCCGTCCGGGGTCGACCAGGCGGTGATGTAGGTCCAGTAGACCGGCACCGGCTGGGAGATGTTGGCGTCGATGCGCTTGCCGCTCTCGATCGCCTCCTCGACCTTCTGACGGTCCCAGCCGGGCGTGTCCTTCAGCAGCCACGTGATGTACTCGCGCACGTTCTGCACGCGCACGCAGCCCGAGGAGATGAAGCGGAAATCGTCGCCGAACACGCCCTTGGTGTTCGTGTCGTGCATGAACACGCCGTAGGGATTCGGGATGTTGATGCGGACGATGCCCATCGAGTTGAAGTCGGCGCCCGAATCCTGCCGGTAGGTGTAGCGGGTGCCCTCGTCCGAGAACCAGTTCACCGACTTCGGCGAGACCTCGGAGCCGTTCGACAGGATCCGGATCTTGTTGTCCGTGAGGTAGTTCGGATCCTTCTGCATCTTCGGGATCAGGTCCTTCTTCACGATGGAAGCCGGGACCGTCCAGGTCGGGTTGAAATTGATCTGCGTCGCCTTGGTGTTCATGATCGGCGACTGGCGGTCGATCTTGCCCACGCCGGCGGCGTGGAGCGTGACGACCTGACCGTTCTCGACCGTCTCGACGAGCGCGGCCGGGATGTTGGTGATCACGAAGCGCCGGCCGAGATCGCCCGAGTAGGAGCGCAGGCGCACGACGTTGATCTCGAGCTGGCGCAGGCGCACGTCGGCGGGCACGTTCATGGCCTGCTGAGTGGCCATCGTCATCGCGCCGGTCTGGCTGAGGCCGTGCCGGGCCTGGAACCGCTTCACGCCCGCGGCGACATACGAATCGTACACGCCCGAGCCGCCCGCGGCCGGATCGAGGTCGCCGGTGACGATCAGGCGCTGGCGGATGGCCGCCACGGCCGGGCCGCGCGAGCCGATCCGCAGGTGGTCGGCGCCGGAAACCTGCCGCCAGCCACCGCGGGCGACGATGTCCTTGTAGCGCTCCACCATCTGCTCGGTGGACGTCACGGTCTGGGGCGAGAGGATCGGCACCGTCTCGCGCTGCACCTGCATGCCGGCGGGTGAGGCGTAGTCCTGCGCCCACTCGGCCTGGGCATAGTTGCCCTGATCGCGGGCTTGGGCGCCGCCGATGCCGAGCGCGCCGAGGGCGGCGACGCCGAGGATCGCGGGGAACCGGTTTTGTGCCTTCTTGCGCATCGGTCGCTGGCTCTGGTCCGGGGTTCGTCAGGTCGTGACGGGAGCGGATTGTCTCGGGCGCCACGGTGTCGGGATGGCGTTAAGACTCCCTATCGAAGGGGCCGGAATGTGGCATCGCCGTGCGCCAGCGCACGCGGCGTCCGTCTGCGGCACCCTGGCAACTGCCATCGTCGCGCCGGTGTGGCAGGGATGCCATAGCGGTCCGGTTCGGACGGCGCGCGGGAGCAGCATGGATTCGGGCGAGGCCCTTTCGGATCGACGTGTCGGGCCGGCCCTGCGGGCCGTCGTCGCCCTGCTGGCGCTCTACGCCCTGCTGCTCCAGGCCTTTCTCGGCGGCCTGATGCCGGTGCCGGCGGCGACCGACGGCCTCTGCGCGCAGCATGCCGACGCGTCCGCTTCTCCGGGCGCGCCCGTCCCCCACGACCACGGCGATTGCTGCACGGCGGCCCAGGCCACCGGCCCGGCGCTCCCGCCGCGCCCCCCGTCCGTCGGCTTCCGATGGGTCGCGACCGCGGACCTGCGGCCGGCCTGGCCCCTCAACCGGAGCGTCGGCGCCCGCGCGCCGCCCGGCACCATCGCGTCCCCGAGGGGGCCGCCGACCGCCTGAGCGATCACCACCTCTCGGATCCCTCAGGACGGATGTACTCCCATGAAGACCCTTGTCTCGGCCGCCCTCGGCCTCGGGCTGCTCGCCTCCGCGGCGCAGGCCCACGCGGTGCTGGAACGCAAGCAGGCAGCCCCCGGCGCCTCGTATCGCGGCGTCGTCCAGATCATGCACGGCTGCAACGGCAAGCCGACGACGCGCGTGAGCGTCACCATCCCGGAGGGCCTGATCGGCGCCAAGCCGATGCCGAAACCCGGCTGGACCCTCGCGACGACGCGCGGACCCTACGCCAAGACCTACGCGACCCATCACGGCACGGCCGCGGAGGGCGTGACGTCGATCACGTGGAGCGGCGGCTCCCTTCCGGACGATCAGGTCGACGAGTTCACCTTCCTGGCGCAGGTCGCCGGCACGTTCGAGCCCGGCGCGACCGTCTACGTCCCGGTCCAGCAGGATTGCGCGGAGGGCAGCTATTCCTGGTCGGAGATCCCCAAGGCCGGTCAGGACGCCCACGACCTGAAGACGGCCGCGCCGTCCTTCCGGATCGTCCAGGTCGCTCAGGCGGGCGGCGCGCCGGCCGCGGGGACGGCCGCGGCCGCGACGACCGTGAAGGCCGCTGACCTGACGATCGAGACGCCGTGGCTGCGCGCCACGCCGAACGGCGCCAAGGTCGCCGGCGGGTACGTGCGCATCACCAACACGGGGAGCGCCCCGGACACGCTCACGGGTGCCACGGTGCCGTTCGCCAAGAGCAGCGACATCCACTCCATGTCGATGGAGGGCGGCGTCATGAAGATGGCGCCGGTCACGAACGGCCTGACCATCAAGCCCGGCGAGACCGTGGAGCTGAAGCCCGGCGGCTATCACCTCATGTTCGAGGACCTGACCGGCGCGCCGAAGGCGGGCGAGACCGTCGCGGGGACGCTCACCTTCCAGCGGGCCGGCGCCGTGCCGGTGACCTTCACGGTGGCGCCGATCGGCGCGGGCGCGCCGGGCGGCCAGCACCAGCACCAGCACTAGCCGCCCGGGACCGAGCTTCGGCCGCCGGGCGACAGCCGTGACGCGAGCAGATCCACGAGGCCGGGCCGCCGCGGCGCCCGGCCGTCGCGGCCGCGCGGACCCTCGGGTCGCCCCCGCGCGGCCGGCGCGCGCGCTCGCCCGGATCGTGGCGCTCCTCGCCCTCTACGCCCTGGCGCTCCAGGGCGTCCTCGGCGGCCTGGCCTCCGCCGCCGCGGGGCCGGACCACGTCCTCTGCCTCGCCGACGGCGGCCCGACCGATCCGGCACCGGCCGGCAAACAGCTGCCGGCCCCTCACCGCGGGGATTGCTGCGTCGCCTGCCACGCGGCCGGCCCCGCCACCCTGCCCGGGCCGTCGGCCGTCGCCGCCGTCCCGGTCGCCCGCCCCCTCGCGGCCGCCGCCCCCCGGCCGCGGCGCGTCGCCCTCCCGCGGGCGCCCCCGCGTCCCGGCCTCGGTGCCCGCGCCCCGCCCGTCGTCTGACCGATCGCCCCGCCTTCCCGATCGCCAGACACGGATCCACACCATGCCCCGCCAGTTCCGGGCCGGCCGACGCGCCGCGCTCCTGCTGTTCACCTGCGCGACGCCGGCCGCGGCCCAGGCACCGTCCGCCGCCTCGGTCACCCTGTCCGAACTCAGCGTCGTCGGGGCCGCCGCGACGGACGCGCCGTCGGACGAGACCCGCGGCTCGCTCTCGGTGCCGAGCGTCGACCGCCAGAGGGCCGCCCTCGCGGGGACCGTCGGCTCCGTGGCCTTCGTCGACGCCGCGGCGCTCCAGGACCGCTACACCAACACGCTCCGCGACGTGCTCAAGGACGTGCCCGGCGTCTACGTGCAGGAGCGCTACGGGCAGGAGCTGCGCCTGTCGGTCCGCGGCTCCGGCATCGCCCGCGCCTTCCACCTGCGCGGGCTCGAGCTGCTGCAGGACGGGATCCCGCTCAACCTCGCGGACGGGAGCGGCGACTTCTATCAGGTCGACCCGCTCGCCCTGCGCTCGGTGGAGGTCTACAAGGGCGGCAACGCCCTGACCTTCGGGGCGACGACGCTCGGCGGCGCCGTCAACGCCGTCACGCCCACGGCCTACACCGCGCTGGCGCCCAACATCCTGCGGGTCGACGGCGGCAGCTTCGGCACGATTCGCGAGCAGGCGCAGATGTCCCGCATCGACGGGCCGCTCGACGGGCTGGTCAACGCGACGCTGACCAATTCCGACGGGTTCCGCGCCCACGAGGCCCAGGCCACGAAGAACTTCAACGCCAATATCGGCTACCGGATCGCGCCCGACATCGAGACCCGCTTCTATCTCGGCACCTACCTCACCGATCAGAAGCTGCCGGGCACCCTGACCCTCGGCCAGAGCCTCTCGACCCCGACGCTGGCCAACCCGACGGCGATCACCGGCAACCAGTCCCGCAAGGTCGAGACGGAGCGGATCGCGAACCGCACCTCGTTCCTGCTCGACGTGGGCAAGCTCGACGTCGACACCTGGGCGATCCACAAGAGCCTGTACCACCCGATCTTTCAGGCGATCGACCAGGACGGCTGGACCTACGGGATCAGCCCGCACTGGGCCGGGACCTTCGATCTCGGGGGTTTCCGCGACGACGTGTTGCTGGGCCTGCGCGCCTTCGCGGGCCAGAACTCCGCGCTGCAATTCTTCAACGTCCGCGGGCAGCGGGGCGCGCAGACGCTCAACGCCCTCCAGAGCGCCTCGAGCCTCGAGGCCTACGGCGAGAATCGATTCTGGTTCCTCCCGGACGTGGCGCTGATGACCGGCGCGAAGGCGTTCTCGTCGAACCGGACCTTCAGCGACAAGGGCGGGCTGCCGGGCAACCCGAACCCGCGCTTCGCCGACGTGACCTATGCGGGCGTCAACCCCAAAGTCGGCCTGCTGTGGCAGCCGCGGCCCGACATCCAGATCTTCGGCGACGTCGTCCGGTCCCGGGACGTGCCGGACTTCTCCGACCTCGTGCAGCAGAACCTCTTGAGCACGACCTTCGTGCCCCTGCGGGCGCAGCGCGCCTGGACCTACGAGGCCGGCGCCCGCGGCCGCGTCGACCGCCTCGCCTTCGACGTGACGCTCTACCGGTCGGACCTGCGCGACGAGCTGATCAACTTCGCGACCAATCCCGGCCTCAACATCCCGGCCGCCACCTTCAACACCCCCCGCTCCGTCCACCAGGGCGTCGAGGCGGCGCTCACCCTGGACCTCGCCCGCGACCTCGCGGCGGCGGGCGACGGGCTCAGCGTGACCCAGATCTGGACCCACAACGACTTCCGGTTCGTCGGCGACCCGGTCTTCGGCAACAACCGCATCGCCGGGATCCCGGCCGACGTGCTGCGCACCGTGATGAGCTACCGGCACCCGCGCGGCTTCCACGTCGCGCCGTCGCTCGACTGGGTGCCGCAGGGCGCCTTCGCCGATCACGCCAACACCCTGCGGGTGCCCGGCTACGCCCTGCTCGGCGTCGAGGCCGGCCTCGATCTCGCCGACGGCGTCGCCCTGTTCGTGGATGCCCGCAACCTCACGAACGCCCGCTACGTCTCCGACATCGCCGTGGTGGCCAACGCCGCCGCGACGGCGGGCGGCCCGGCCGCGCTGGCCGCCTTCTATCCCGGGAGCGGCCGCAGCGTCTTCGGCGGTATCCGCGCCTCGTTCTGAGCGCGGGTGCCGCCATCCGCGGCACTTCTCCAGATCCCGGGCGGCGGGTTAAGGTTAAAAAAACATGAACCCTGCTGTCCGGGCCAATCGGCGCTAGGATTGCGGCGTCGTCCGAAAGCCACGGACGGAGCGTCCCGGATCGGAACGAGCCGGGCCGTCGGACGGCACAGGAGAGGCAGATGAACGGCTTCGATGTCACGTTCCGGGACGATCAGGACTGGGTCGATTTCGGCAGGTCCTACGTCAACTCGGAAGCCTTCAAGGCGCTGTTCCGCGACGGGATGACCCTGGTCGAGGAGACGGCCGCCTATCTCGACGGCGAGGGCCGCGACGAGTCGCGCCTCGTGTCCCGGGACGCGACGCTCAGCTACGCGGCCGAGAGCATGCGCCTGACCACGCTGCTGATGCAGATCGCCTCGTGGCTGCTGGTGCAGCGCGCCGTCGCCGAGGGCGAGATGACCCCGGCCGAGGCCCTCCTGGAGAAGCACCGGGTCAAGCTCGGCACCGCCGAGCCGCCGAAGCAGCAGGATTTCAACCTGCTGCCGATGCGCCTGCAGCAGCTGATCCTCCGGGCCCGTCGCCTGCACAGCCGCATCTTGCACCTCGACGCGCTGATCGCCGAGGACCGGCCGACGCCGCAGCCGGTGGAGAGCCCCGTCGCCGCGCAGCAGGGCCTGCTGCGGATGGCCTTCCGCATGAGCGAGGGCTGAGCGGGGGCCGGGCGACGCTCCGGAGAGCGCCGCCGCGCGAGGCCGGCGTCCCGGCCCCGACGCTCAGAACGCCGGGAACTGGCCTGGGAACTGCTCCTTCAGGATCTGGCGGATGGCGTCGTTCTGGAACGCGTGGACCAGCTTCGGCACCCAGGGCTTGCCCGTGTCCGCCTCGCGGACCACGATGACGTTGTTGTAGGGGTTGTCGACCTTGGACTCGATCGCGATGGAGTCCTTGCCGGGGATCAGGCCGGCATCGACGGCGTAGTTGGTGTTGATCACCGCGGCGTCGAGATCCTCGAGGCTGCGGGGCAGCTGCGCGGCGTCGACCTCCTGGAACTTCAGGCGCTTGGGATTGTCGACGACGTCGAAGACCGTCGGCAGCAGGCCGACCCCGTCCTTCAGGCGGATCAGCTTCTCGGCCTGCAGCAGCAGGAGCGCCCGACCGCCGTTCGACGGGTCGTTCGGGATGCCGATCTGCGCGCCGTCCTTCAGGTCCCCGACGGCCTTGACCCGCTTGGAGTACAGGCCGATCGGTGTCACGATCGTCTCGCCGACGGGGACGATCTTGTAGCCCCGCGCCTTGACCTGGTTGGCGAGAAACGGCTTGTGCTGGAAGGCGTTGGCGTCGAGGTCGCCGGACTGGAGAGCCTCGTTCGGCAGCAGGTAGTCGGAGAACACCACCAGGTTGATGTCGAGCCCGT
Source organism: Methylobacterium sp. 285MFTsu5.1 (assembly GCF_000383455.1). Taxonomy (NCBI): domain Bacteria; kingdom Pseudomonadati; phylum Pseudomonadota; class Alphaproteobacteria; order Hyphomicrobiales; family Methylobacteriaceae; genus Methylobacterium; species Methylobacterium sp. 285MFTsu5.1. Next base: position 148,667 of record NZ_KB911270.1, read on the forward strand.
CGCGGGCCGCGATCTCCTTGGCCTTCGCCCAGAGGACTTCGGCATCCCCGCCCATGATGCCGACCTTGATCTTGTCCGCGGCCATGGCCGGCGCGGCGGCCAGACCGACCAGGGCGAGGAACAGCAGCAGCAGACGTCTCATCGGATCTCGATCCTAGCAGTGCGTCCGGAGAGCCTCGGCCCCCGGACAGGCGGGCCGCCCGCGCGGCGGAGTTCCGGCGAACCGCGGGTGACCGGGGAAGGATACGACGGCCCGGCCGCGCTTTGAATGCGCCGGCGGCGGCCGGGTCCGGCCGCGGAGGCCGCGGGTGCGCCCCGACCGAGAAGAAGCGTTCCCGTCCACGCATCCGGACGCGCGGTTCGCGCCAAGGTCCGGGCGATCTTCGCAAACCCGTCCTGTGGATAACGCGCGCGGCCGCGCGACGCCGCGCACGAAAACGGGCGGCCCCGGCAGGGACCGCCCGTCTCGAACAGCGTCGCCGTGACGGCTGCGGCGCTCAGCGCTTGCCGAGGTTGCCGAACCGCGAGTTGAAGCGCGACACGCGGCCGCCGCGGTCGAGCATCTTCTGCTCACCGCCGGTCCAGGCCGGATGGGTCAGCGGATCGATGTCGAGATTGAGGGTGTCGCCCTCCTTCCCGTAGGTCGAACGGGTCTGGTACTCGGTACCGTCCGTCATCACGACCTTGATGAAGTGGTAATCGGGGTGCTCGGTCCCCTTGGCCTTCGCGGCCGCGTCCTTCGCCATGACCTTGGTCCCTGTCTGGCACGCCGGCGGGAAGCGCAGGAGGCGCCGCCCGGCCCGGAATGCGGAAGATGTCACCGGTTGCACCGAACCATGGGTTCGTGGCAACGGCACGTCCAAGCCGACCGTGGTGGCGGCCCGCGGCCATTGAACACACGCAATCGGATGAGCGGCGGCCTATACCGCAGCCGCTCCCCGGTCACAAGCGCCGCGGACCGGGAGAACGACAACACGTGAGGCGTGATGGCCCGTAAGACCAAGGCGGCCGCGGCCGGCCGACCCAGAGCCCCGCTGAGCGCCCTCCGGCCGCTCCTCCCCTTCGCGCTGCGCTACCGCGCGCGGATCGCCGCGGGGCTCGTCGCCCTCATCTGCGCGTCGGCCTCGACGCTGGTCGTCCCGATCGCCATGCGCCGGGTCATCGACCACGGCTTTACCGCCGACGGCTCGAACGTGATCGACGCCTATTTCCTCGCCTTGCTCGGCGTCGTCGCGGCCTTCGCGCTGTCGAGCGCGGCCCGCGTCTACACAGTGGTGACGCTGGGCGAGCGGGTCGTCGCAGACCTCCGCAGCGCCGTCTTCGCGCGGCTGACCCAGCTCGATCCGGCGTTCTTCGACCGGGCGCAGTCCGGCGAGATCGTCTCGCGGCTCACCGCGGACGCGACGCAGATCAAGTCGGCCTTCGGCGTCTCGGTCTCGATCCTGCTGCGCAACCTGTTCCTGTTCGTGGGCGCCACCGCCATGATGGTGGTGACGAGCCCGCGCCTGTCGGTGATGGTGCTGGCCGCGATCCCGATCATCGTCTTCCCGCTGATCGTGTCGGGCCGCGGCGTGCGCCGGCGCTCCCGGGCGGCCCAGGACCGGCTCGCCGAGGCCTCGGCCTACGCCGCCGAGGCGGTCGGGGCGGTGCGGACGATGCAGGCCTTCGGCCGCTCCGACTCGACGGCGGCCCGGTTCGCGGCGGCCTCCGAGGAGGCCTACGGCGCTGCCCAGGCCTCGATCCGGGCCCGCGCGCTGCTCACCGGCGTCGCGATCTTCCTGATCTCGGCCTCGGTGGTCGGGGTGATGTGGTACGGCGCCCAGGGCGTCCTGAACCACACGATGACGGGCGGCGAGCTCTCGCAGTTCGTGCTCTACGCCGTGTTCGGCGCCGGCGCCCTCGGGCAGCTCTCCGAGGTCTACGGCGACCTCGCCATGTCGGCCGGCGCGGCCGAGCGGCTCACCGAGATCCTCGCCGCCGAGCCCGCGATCCGCGCGCCGTCCCCGGCCCTGCCGCTGCCCGAGCCGGCCCGGGGCGCGGTGGCATTCGAGGACGTGCGCTTCGCCTACCCCACCCGCCCGGAACACGCCGCCCTCGGCGGCCTCAGCTTCGCGGCCGCGCCCGGCGAGCGCATCGCCATCGTGGGCCCCTCCGGCGCGGGCAAATCGACGGTGTTCCAGCTGCTGCTGCGCTTCTACGACCCGCAGGGCGGCCGGATCCTGGTCGACGGCGCCGACATCGCCCAGGTCGATCCCGAGCGCCTGCGCGCCCGCATCGCCCTGGTGCCCCAGGACCCCGTCGTGTTCTCCGGCACCGTCACCGAGAACATCCGCTACGGCCGCCCGGAGGCCGGCGAGGCGGAGGTCCGGCGCGCGGCCGAACTCGCCAACGCGCACGGCTTCGTCTCGGCCCTGCCGCAGGGCTACGCGACCCAGGTGGGCGAGCGCGGCGTGACCCTCTCGGGCGGCCAACGGCAGCGCATCGCCATCGCCCGGGCGATCCTCAAGGACGCGCCGATCCTGCTCCTCGACGAGGCCACCTCGGCCCTGGACGCCGAGTCCGAGCGCGCCGTCCAGGCCGCCCTCGCCACGTTGATGCAGGGCCGGACTACGCTGGTGATCGCCCACCGGCTCGCCACGATCCGCGCCGCGGACCGCATCCTGGTCCTCGACGACGGCCGCATCGTCGAGACCGGAACCCACGAGAGCCTGCTGGCTCAGGGCGCGCTCTACGCCCAGCTCGCGAACCTGCAGTTCACCGACGCGCTGGACGAGACGGCGCGGGGCAAGGAGCCCCGCAGCCGGGGCGAGCGCCTGCCGGTCGCCGAGTAGCCGGGCCGCGCCCGGAGCCGCCCGGGGCGGCGCCCGTCCGCGCGACGGATCGCCGGTGCGGGGTGCGCGGCCTCAATGCGCGGACGCGGCCTGGCGCTGCCCCCGGGTCGCGGTATCCTGCGCCCGCTCCGCCGCGGCCTGGATCTGGCCGACCTGGGCCACGATCGTGTCGGTCGCCCGCGCCATCTGCCCGGCCAGGTCCCTGACCTCCGCGGCCGCGGCCGCGAAGCCCCGGCCCTCTCCGCCGTCGCGGGCCGCCTCGATCGCGGCCCGGAGCGCCATCAGGCTGGTCTGACCGGCGATGCCGGCCAGGAGGCCGGTCGCCGCGTCGGCCGCCGCCGCGGCGGACGCGGCGTCGTCCGCGGCCGCCACGCCCGCGTGCAGGTCCGTCAGCCCGTCCTCGAAGACCCGCACGGCCGCGGCGATCGCGCTGGCCTCGTCCCGCAGGGCGACGTGCGGCCGGGGGTGATCGTCGGCTCCGGGCCGAACCGCGTTCAGGGACAGGCTGAGCTTCGACATCGATACGGTCTCCCTGGATCGGCCGCACCATGGGACGTCAAGGATAACGATGCGTTAATCCAGCAGAGCTGCGGCGCGCACAGGTGAAATCGGCGCCCGCCGGAACAATTGCCGCCTATCTCTTCCGGCTTCTGGTGTTCGAAGCTCTCGTAAGACGATCGGATGCTGGCCTGATCGGCACATGCACCTGGGAATGCGGAGCGAGATCGGCGCGAAACTGGTCACCGGACGCGGGCCGCGCGCCGACACACCCGGTGGCGCCGCGACGGCCCGACAGCGCTAGCGCTCGGTGAGCTTCATCTCGATCCGGCGGTTGCGGGCGTAGGCTTCCTCGGTCGCCCCGGCTTCGAGGGGCTGGAACTCGCCGAAGGCGCCCGCCAGGAGGTGCTGCGGCGGGATCCCCTTGCCGGCGAGGAACTGCACCACCGCGATGGCGCGCGCCGCCGAGAGGGACCAGTTTGACGGGAACTGCGACGTGCTGATCGGGCGCGCGTCGGTGTGCCCGTCGACGCGGAGCACCCAGGGCAGGTCCGCCGGGATCTGCTTGGCGAGTTCCGAGACCGCGCCGGCGATGCGGTCGAGCTCCGGCCCGGCCTCGGGCTTGAGGGTCGCGGAGCCGGCCGGGAACAGCACCTCGGATTGCAGCACGAAGCGGTCGCCGACCACGCGGATGTCGGGCCGGTTGCCGAGGATCTGCCGCAGGCGGCCGAAGAAGTCGGACCGGTAGCGGGCCAGCTCCTGGACCTTCTGCGCGAGGGCGACGTTCAGCCGGCTGCCCAGCTCGGCGATCCGGGCCTGGGATTCCTTGTCGCGGCTCTCGGAGGCCGCGAGGGCGTCCTCCAGGGCTGCGAGCTGGCGGCGCATGGCGCTGATCTGCTCGTTGAGCAGGTCGATCTGGGACTGCGCCCGCCGGGTCGCGCCGCGCTCGGTCTCCAGCTGCTTGTCGAGGGTGCCCGCCGCGCCCTGGCTGACCGTCGCGGCCTCGGCCTGCACCTTGGCCCGGTCGCGCTCGGCCTCGACGCCGGCGAGCGTCGTGCGGAGATTGCGAGCCTCCTCCTCCTGGTTGCGGCGGTTCGTCCGCTCCAGGGCGAGGAGGTCGGTGAGGTCGGCGATCTGGCGGTTGAGCCTGGCCAGGGTCTCGTCCCGTCCGGTCAGCTCCTGCGACAGGAAGAACTGCCCGACCACGAAGACCGTGAGCAGGAAGACCACCGACAGCAGCAGCGTGGCCAGCGCGTCGACGTAGCCGGGCCAGACGTTGAGCGTCCGCCGGGTCCGGGTCGCCGTGGAGGCCACTAGACGCGCTCCCGGCCCAGCCGGTCCAGCACCTGCTTCAGCTCGCGCTCGCGGCTCGCCTGCGCCTCGACCCAGTCGCGGATCATCTGCTGCTCCGCGCGCATGTGCTGGACGAGGCCCTGGATGCCCTCGGCGAGGTTGGTCATCGCCTGGGTCGCCGCGCGGCTGCCGCCGCCCTCGGCCACCAGGGCGCTCAGGCGGTCGACCGCCTCCTTCAGCTCCTGCGTGCCGGCGGCCGGCCGCGCCGCGGTCGCCGCCGCCGCGACCGGCGCCGTCTCCGGAGCTGCCGCGCCGGACATCAGCCAGTCCTGCAGCTCGTTGTGGAACCGGGCATGGGCCTGGCCCGCCTGCAGTTCCAGGAAGCCGGTGATCAGCGACGAGGCGAGGCCGAACAGCGAGGCCGAGAAGGCCAGACCGATGCCCGAGAGCGGCACCGCGAGGCCCGATTTCAGCTCGTCGAACATCACGCCGGCATCGCCGCCGCCGCGCATGCCCTTGATGACGCCGCCGACCGCCGACAGCGTGTCGATGAGGCCCCAGAAGGTGCCGAGCAGGCCGAGCAGGATCAGGATGCCGGAGATGTAGCGCAGGATCTCGCGGCCCTCGTCGAGGCGCACCGCGATCGTGTCGAGGTAGCCGGTCGTCCCCGGCAGGGTGGCTCCGCCGGCCCGCGCGGCGATCATCGGCGCCATCGGCGCCAGCAGGGCGGGCGGCTTCTTGACCTGCGCGCCGCCCGCGACGGCGTTGACGTAGGCGGTCTCGCGGAACAGCCGGACGACCTGCCCGAAGGCGATCAGGACGGCGATCAGCAGCACACCGAGGATGAGCCCGTTGAGCCCGGGATTGGCCAGGAAGGCCGGTGTGATCTGCCGGAACAGAATGAAGGCCAGGAAGCCTACAAGGATCAGGAAGATGACCATCCGCCCGAGATAGATCCCGGGCTGTGCCAGCGGCCCATTCTTGTCGTCGCCGGTTTCTCGGGCGGCCATCGATCGTTCTAGCCTGATCTCACCACGCGGCAGCCGGCCATCGGCGCCCCTCGGGGGGCACTGTGGGGGTAGGCCCGCACGCGATCAAGTCTCGGGAAGGTCATCGCGGAGCTATGCCCAGGCCGATCGAGACCGGTCCCGCACAAAAGGCTTAGCGGCCCGCGACCGCCTTACGCCAAACCGGCATCCACCGGGCCGGACAGGGCGCTAATCCCAGAAATGCGGCGCGGTCTCCTCGAGATTCGGCCCAAGGCGGAGGGCCGCGACCCGCGTGGCGAGGCCGCGCGCGTCCGTCTCCACCGCGATGCCGCACAGCGTGCCCTCGCCGACGGCGACCTCCCAGCGGGAGCCGGGCGTCTTCTGGATCATGCGGCGGATCGGCTCGTCCTTCTGCATGCCGATCACCGAATCGTAATCGCCGCACATGCCCGCATCCGACATGTAGGCCGTGCCGCCGGGCAGGATCCGGTGATCCGCCGTGGGCGTGTGCGTGTGCGTCCCGACGACGAGGCTCGCCCGGCCGTCGAGGTAGTGACCGAAGGCCTGCTTCTCGCTCGTCGCCTCGGCGTGGACGTCGACGATCACCGCGTCCGCCGCCGCGCCGAGGGGGCAGGCGGTGAGCTCGCGCTCCACCGCCGCGAAGGGGTCGTCCATCGCGTCGAGGAAGACCCGGCCCATCACGTTGACCACGAGGACGCGGGCGCCGCCCTGGGTCTCCACGACTGTGGCGCCGCGGCCCGGGGTGCCGGGCGGATAGTTCGCCGGCCGCACCAGGCGCGGCTGGCGGGCGATGAACACCATCGCCTCGCGCTGGTCGAAACTGTGGTTGCCGAGGGTGACCGCGTCGGCGCCCGCCTGGATCAGCTCGTCGCAGATCGTCTCGGAGATGCCGAAGCCGCCGGCCGCGTTCTCGCCGTTGACCACCACGCAGTCGAGGCGCCACCGCTCCCGGAGCCGCGGCAGGTGCTCGCACACCACGGTGCGGCCCGAACGCCCGACGACGTCGCCGAGGAAGAGCAAGCGCATGGGTCAGGCGGTCCTGTCGCAGCGGATCACGCCGACTTCGGTGATCACGAACTGGAGGGGGCGGTCGTGCGGCTCGGCCGGCACCCGCGCCACCTCCTGGGCGGCGAAGCCGATGCCGACGGTCAGGACGGGGTTCGTCCGGGACAGGCGCGCGATCGCGCCGTCGTAGTAGCCGCGGCCGTACCCGATGCGCTGCCCGGTCCGGTCGAAGGCCGCGAGCGGCACGATCAGCGCGTCGGGCTCCACCGGCGGCAGCGACGGGTCGGGCTCGCTGAGGCCGAACCGGCCGGCGACGAGGGCGTCGCCGGCGCGCCATTCCCGGAACACCAGGCCGTCCGGCGTGACGTGCGGCAGGGCCACGGCCTGCCCGCGGGCGCGCAGGCCCTCGGCGGCGGGCCGGGGATCGACCTCGCTGCGGATCGGCCAGAAGGCGCCCACGAGACGGGCCTGGGCGAGCTCGGGCAGCGCGAGGAGCGCGGTCCCGATCGCCGTCGAGGCCGCCTGCCGGGCCGCGGGATCGAGGGCGTCGCGGGCGGCGAGGGCCGCGGCGCGGAGTTCCGCCTTGCGGGCGGCGTCCGGAGCCTCGGTGCCGGTTCTGGGAGAGGTCGGGTGCGGAGCCACGTGAGCCGTTGGAGGATCGATCCCGGGAAACCTACAGCGTAGGTGGGCGCCGTGTTGGCCAAGTCCAGGGACGAGGCCAGGGACAGCTCCCGAGGGAGTCGATAAGGCCCCGGGGATAGTGCTCCTGACGAACTCTGCAGCCCCGCTCCCATCATGTAGCGGTCCCGGCGCGTTCCCGCCAGGGCCGGGCACCGCAAAATCCGCGGGCCGGTCCGTCAGGCCGGCCCGCCCGGCCCGTCCTTCGTCCCGGCGGCCCGCGCCCGGGCCACCGCCAGGATCGCGTTGCGGCCCTCCTGGTCGGCGATCGACTGCCACAGGCCGATCAGCTCGCTGAGCTCGGCCAGCGGGCGCGGCGCCGGCGCCCCGAAGAAGGCGGCGAGCGGGACGCCGGTCGCGGCCGCGATCCGACGCAGGCGGGCGCTGGCGTCGCGCCGGCCGCCGCCCCGGTCCTCGACGCCGATCGCTTCCATGGCAGAGCACCTGAATTAGAGTACAGATCGCAGCTTGAAGCGATTGTTGCGTCTCGGAAGAGCCAATACAATTTATCCGATCGGGGAATAGAGCAGCCCGAAGGCGTTATCCACGCCGATGTCTGAACGCATGGCTCGGGGTCGGCGGGCGCTGCGGCAGCGCGGCGTGCGGGACATCCGGACGGTCCCTCGGCGGCCCGCCGCGATGCGACGCCGCGTCCGCGCGGCCGACACGCTGCAGCAACACCGGGACCGCGATGAACGAGGCGTGCGCGGGAGCGCGCCGCGCGGATTTGATTTACCACGCTCCCAGTCATCCGGGCCGCTCCGGCGCGGATCGCGGTCCCGATCCATTGTCAGGAGGCTGCGCGACTCTTGCAGTGGGGAAGGCACCCGCGAGGGACCGACCAGGTTTGAGACGACGGTGACCGATCGTGGCACAGATCGACCATAACATCGCTGTCGCGACGTGGCTCACCCCCGTGCAGCCGGCCCATCCCGAGCGTCCGGGCCCCAACCGTCCCGACACGACGGCCGAGCTGGGCGACCTGTGGCGGATCCTGTGGCGGCGCAAGCGGCTGGTCTTCGGGACGGCGCTGCTGCTCGGCCTGCTCGCCCTCGCCTACGCGCTGATCACGCCCTCCCTCTACACCGCCACCGCGCAGATCCTGATCGATCCCCGCGACCGCCAGGTCGTCTCGAACGACGTCAACCCCGCCGGGCTGTCGCCGGACGGCGGCATCGCCCAGGTCGAGAGCCAGGTGAAGGTGATCGAGTCGGACGCCGTGCTGGGCCGGGCGGTCGATCAGGTCGGGCTCGCGACCACGCCGGGCTTCGGCGCGCCGCAGGACGGCGTCGTCACGCGGGTCCTCGGCGAACTCCGCGCGCTGGTGGCCGGGCCGAGGGCGGAGCGGCCCGTCGACGCCCGCGGCCGGGCGCTGGACCAGCTGCGGCGGCGGCTCGCGGTCAAGCGCGCCGACAAGGTCTTCGTCATCGATCTCGTGGTCACCACGACGGATCCCGACCTCTCGGCGCGGATCGTCAACGCCATCGCGAGCGCCTACCTGGCGGACCAGACCGACGCCCGCTCGGACGCCGCCAAGCGCGCCGCGGGCGAGCTGCGCGGCCGCCTCGACGAGCTGCGCAGCGCCGTCAACGCCGCCGACAAGAAGCTCGAGGATTACAAGGCGCGCAACGGCCTGATCGCGTCGAGCGGCCGGCTCGTGAACGAGCAGCAGCTCACCGACCTGAACGCGCGGCTAGTCGCCGCGCGGGCGCGGACCGCCGACGCCAGGGCGCGGCTCCAGGGGATCCGGGAGGCGCGCGGGCAGGCGATCGGGTCCGGGGCGATGCCGGAGGCGGTCCAGTCCTCGGTGATCGAGCGCCTGCGCGGGCAGTACGCGGAGCTCGCCGCCAAGGAGGCGGACCTGCGCACCAATCTCGGCGAGCGCCACCCGTTCATCGCCGCGGTGCGCGCCCAGATGCAGGACGTCCGCCGGCTGATCGACGCCGAGCTGAACCGCATCGCGGGCGCGGCGGAGACCGAGGCCCAGCGGGCCCAGGCCAACGAGCGGACCCTCGCGGCGGAGCTGGAGCGCCTGCAGCGGCAGTCGGCGGTGAACGCCCAGTCGTCGGTGCAGCAGCGCGAGCTCGAGCGCGAGGTCGACGCGGCGCGCTCGGTCTACAACGCCTTCCTGGTGCGCGCCCGGGAGATCAAGGAGCAGACCAGCATCGACAGCTCGAACGCCCGGATCATCACCGCGGCGCGGCCGCCGCAGGATCCGAGCTGGCCGCCGCGGCTGATCCTGGTCGCCGCCGCCCTCGCGGGCGGCCTCGGCCTCGGCGCCGGCCTCGCGCTGACGCGGGAATACCTCGCGCCGACCGTGCTCTCGCCGCGGCAGCTGGAGCGGCTGTCGCACGCCCCGGTCGTGGCCGTGCTGCCCGGCCTGCGGCCGCGGGGCGCGAGCGCGACCGCCGCCAGCGTCACCCTCGATCACCTGGCCGCGACCTCCGGCACCCGCGGCCACGCGCTGGCGCTGCTCGTCACCTCGGGCGAATCCGACGAGGCGGAGCGCCAGGCGGTGATCGGGCTGCTCGCCGCGGTCGCCGTCGCGCGCGGCGACCGCGTCCTGCGCGTCGACGCCGACCTGCGGGCGGACGGCTCCGGCACCGGCGGCCTCCTCGACGTGCTCCGCGGCGAGCAGAGCCTCAACGCCGTGACCCGGACGGACCCGGCCTCCGGCGCCCGCCTGGTCGGGCTCGGCGACACCGAGAAGCCCCTGCGCGATGCCCTGACCCCCGCCAATGTCGAGCGCTTCATCGCGGGCGTGAAGGGACGCTTCGACCTCGTGCTCGTCGACGGCGGCGTGCTGACCGAGAACCTGCGGCTCGGTCCCCTGGCGGCCGCCGCCGACCGGCTGCTGCTCGTCGCCTGCAACGGCGCGACGCGCCAGCGCGACCTGATCGACCTCGTCGACACCTCGGAGGCGCTGGGCCGGCCGATCTCGGGCTCCCTGCTCCTGACCCGGCGCAAGGCGTGAGGACCCTCCGGCAGACCGGCTTCGCGCGCCGCCACGATCCGGCGGCGCGCACGGGTCCGGTGCTGCGCGCCCTGCTGCGGGCGGAATCGGTGGCGCTGTCGGTCTGGGCCCTGCTCCTCGTCGGGGTCTCGGGCGGCCTCCTGTGGGTGCTCGGCCTCAATTACGAGGGGATCACCGGCTCGGCCGCCTCGAAGATCCACCCCGCCACCTACCTGGCGGTCGTCCTGATCGGCTGGACCCTGATGCGCGCGGGCAATCCGGTGATCCCGGTGGCCGGGGCGCTGAACCGGCGGCCGGCCAGCGTGCTCCTGGCCGCCTGCGGCGTGCTGCTCCTCGCGCTGATCGCGGCCCGGGGCGGCGCGGGCCTCGCTGGCTCCATCGACACCTTCGTGCTCGCCGGCCTCGTCCCGATCCTCCTGATGGACAGGGACGCCGAAACGCTCGGGCGGCTGGAGACGATCTTCCACCTCGTGATGCTCGCCAACGCCCTGCTCGGCCTGTTCGAGCTCGCGAGCGGCCAGCGCTTCTTCCCCTACCGGTTCGACGGCGTGGCGTTCGAGTCCGACACCCGCTCGGCGGCCCTCCAGGGCCACCCGCTGGCCAACGCGACCATGACGGCGTGCTACATCCTGGCGCTGGCCAAGGGCGGCGGCCGCCTGGCGCCGATGCCGCGCGCCGCCATGATCGTCCTCCAGCTCGTCGCCCTGGTCACGTTCGGGGGCCGCTCGGCCACCGTCACGACGCTGATCCTCGGCGGCACTGTCGGGCTCGTGGCCCTGAACCGCACCCTGCGCACCGGCCGCGTCCCGCTGGCGGCGGCGGCCTGCGCGTGCTTCGCCCTGACGCTGCTGCCCGTGCTGGTCGCGGTCCTCGCCTCGGCCGGGTTCTTCGACACCCTGCTGGACCGGTTCGTCTCGGACGGCGGCAGCGCGCAGGCCCGGGTCGACATGCTCACGGTGTTCGACGCGATCCCGTTCCGGCAGCTCCTGCTCGCCCCCGACTTCCTGCAGGTGAACACGCTGCGCCGGATCTACGGCCTGGAATGGGGCATCGAGAACTCGATCATCTCGGCCGTGCTCTACCACGGCATCCTGGTCACGGGGGTGCTGGTGATCGCGGTCGGGCTCTACCTCGCGGAGATCGCGCGGGATTGCCGGCGCGGCGTCTGGCTCCCGATCCTGGCCTTCGTGATCCTCGTGAACACGTTCGAGGGCCTGGCCGGCAAGACGACCCTGCTCGCCAAGTTCGCCCTGATGCTCATCGTCCTGTTCCCGCCCCTTCCGCGCCGCGGCTGAGAGGGCCCGAGCCGCGGATCGGTCGGGGACCGCCTCAGGGCCGGGCCCGCAGCCCGAGCGCCGCGATCAGGGCGGGATCGGCGACGTGCGCGTCGTCCATGAGGCCGAGGCCGTCGAACAGGTTCCAGAACGACCACGCGAACCCGTTCGCCTCCGCCGCCAGCCGCACGTCCCGGATGTAGGCGGCCCGGTCCGGCGCCCGGGACGCCGTGAAACGGGCGTCGGTGCGCAGGGCGCCGAACTCGCCCATCAGCACCTGCCCGCGCGGGATCCCGTAGAGGTCCGCCCAGGTCGCGACCGGCGCCATCGCGTCGGCGATGTAGGCCGGGCCGGGCGCGGCCTCGAAATACGCGTGCAGTTTCGCCTCGATCACCGCGCGGTCGCGCGCCTTCTCGGCCTGCGGCACCGTGCGGTCCGTCTCCATGCGCGCCCGCACCGCCGCGAGGGTCTCGCGCAGCGTGCCGCGGCTCCCGGGCCAGGGCACGACGGTGAGCCAGCGGTAGAACGGCTCCTCGGTGAGCCAGGTCGCCCCCTGGTGGGAGAACAGGTACGGCTCGTAGAAGTGGAACGTGTAGAGGAGCGGCGCGAACCGCGCGAGCGCGGCCGGATCCAGAGCCGTCAGGCCGGCGACGAGGCTGCCGCAGGAGCCGGTCGCCACCAGGGTGAGCGCTGGCGCGGCCGCGCGGGCCGCGGCCAGGAGCCCGTCCTGCACCCGGTTCCAGGCGCCGCCGCCGCAGGCCTGCGGCGGCTCGTTCACCGGCTCCAGGACCACGCGGTCCGTGCCCTTCCGCGCGCACAGGCGCGCGAGGTCTCCGACGAGGTCGCGATAGGCCGCGAAGAGCGGCGCCCGGTCCGAGCCGTAGAACGCGTCGGGCGTGTAGTGGTGGGTCGCGGCGTTCGCCTGGACATTGACCAGGACGCGCAGCCCGGCCGCCAGCGCCGCGTCGACGGCCTCCGACAAGGTGCCGAGGAGTTCGGTGCGCCGCGGCCCCGTGAAGGCCACGAACGGCCCGGGATCGAGGGGCAGGCGCACGAAGTCGAAGCCGAACCCGGCGATCCGGGCGAGGTCGTCGCGGGTCGGCACCGGCCGGCCGGCCTGGAAGGGCGGCCACGCGTAGTCGGTCCGCGGGGGCGGGTACTCGGTGGTCAGCGAGAACCAGGGCCAGAGGGCGATGCCGCGGCGCAGGGTGACCGGCGCGGGACTACCCTGGACAGGCCGGACACCCGCACCCGCCGCGAGGACGCCGGCCAGCACCGACCGGCGGCTGGGGCCTACCATCCCGGACCGGCCGTGGCGCTGACGGGCGCTGCCGCGGCGGCGCGCGCCGCGTTGTCCGGGGCCGGCGGGTAGCCGCCGACACGGCGCAGCGCATCTTCGTACGAGGCCAGCACGGTATCCCAGCGGAACTGCTCGGCGCGCGCCCGCGCCGCCGCGCGGGCCGCCGCGACCGCGGCCCCGTCGGAGAGCACACGCTCGATCGCCGCGGCACAGCTGTCCGGATCCGAGAAGTAGAACTGACCGTCGCCAGCCGTGCCCCGGTTGAACGGATTGTCGTGGGCGACCACGGCGTTGCCCGCCCAGAGCGCCTCGACCAGCGACGGGTTGGTGCCGCCGACGGTGTGGCCGTGGAGGTAGGCCCGCGCGTGGACCCGCAGGGCCTGGACCTGCCCGGGCTCGTAGATGGCCCCGGGGAACAGCACCTCCGGCGAGGCGGCTGCCTCCACGGCGCGATGGTACGGGTTGCCGACCCGCAGCGTGCCGAGCACCACCAGCCGCACGCCGCGGGCACGGCGCGAGAAGGCCTCGACGAGCGTCAGGATGTTGTTGTCTGGCTCGATGCGGGCGATCGAGACGAGGTAGCGGTCGGGCTCGAGGCCGAGGGGCGGCGGTCCGACATCGGCCGCCGGGGGATCGCCGCCGTACGGGATGGTCGCGATGGCGCCGCGCGGCCTGCGACGGGCGAGGTGGTCGGCGATGACGGGATGGTCCGCCACCAGCCGCTGCGAGGACCACGCGGCGATCCACTCGCTGACGTAGAAGAAGGCGCGCACGGGCAGCGACCATTTCGGACGGCGCCACTCGATCCCGTCCATGTTGGTCAGGATACGCCCGCCCCGCGCCCGCAGGTAGGGCAGGAATGCGGCGCCGTTGTAGCCGAGCACGAGGCAGACGCCGCCGCGGGTCGCGGCGTCGTGGGCGCAGATCGCGTCGAAGGCGAGCGTCGCGACGGGACCGCGCAGGCCGATCTCCACGGTGATCAGTTCGACGCCGTTCCAGGTGCTCCGCACGATGCGGTCCCGCACCGCCTCGACATCCCTCTGGCAGTACACGCCGACCTGCCAGCCGCGTTCGACCAAGTAGAGCGCGAGACGTTCCGCGAAAGTCTCGAAACCACCGTGGGCGGCCGGGATACCGCGCGTTCCGAGAATAAGTAGTTTCGGTGCGCGGTCAGGCATGAAACTTCCTTTCCAATGTGTCGGCCCTATTGTAGATCCGAAGGATACAATCCCGACGACCGGTCTCTACAACTGCTAGTTGTTTATTCAATACAGAAATCATCTTATGGTAGATAACTTCGGACTGAGAGCGGCGCGCGACAGCGATCGTGCTGCCGCCCCCGCGCTGCGGGCCGTCGGCAACGCCGCTGCGGAGCTTCGGATCACGTGCGTCCACCAGGGATTCGAGCTGTACGGCTCGGATCGCTGCTTCATCGAGACCGTCCGCACGATCCGGGCCGCCCATCCGGGTGCGCGGATCGACGTGGTGCTGCCGCGACGCGGGCCGATCGTGGCCGCGCTGGAGCCCTTCGCCAGCGAGATCGTGATCGCCCCGCTCTGGATCCTGCGGCGCAAGAACCTGGCGCGCCTCGTAACCCTGGGTCTGATGGCTCTGCCCATCGCGATGATCCGTGCGTGGCGCCGCATCCGCGCGAGCGACCTCGTCTACATCAACACCACCGTGGTGGCCGACTACCTGCTGGCCGCCCGGCTGGTCCCCGGCCGGAGCATCGTCCACGTCCACGAGATCCCCGAAGGCGCCGTGCTGAAGGTCCTGCGCGGGCTGATCCGCTGGAGCGGCGCCAACGTGGTGTTCAACTCGCGCGCCACCGAGCGGGCCTACGCCCTGCCCCGCGGGGCGACCGCCCGGGTCGTCTACAACGGGATCGCGGGTCCCGCCGAGCCGAATCGGAGCGCCTACGACGGCGCCCGCCCGCTCCGCGTGCTGATGCTCGGCCGGATCAGCCGGATCAAGGGCCAGGACGTCCTCGTGGAGGCGCTGGCCTCCCTGCCGGAGCCCGTGCGTCGGCGGATCGCGCTGCGCATCGTCGGCAGCGCCTTCGAGGACGAGGCCCGCGAGCGGGCCCTGGTCGGGCGGATCGCCGAGGCGGGGCTCGCCGCGCAGGTCACGCTCGAGCCGTTCGTGGCCGATCCCACCGCCCTCTACCGCTGGGCCGACGTGGTCACGATGCCGTCGCAGCGGCCCGAATCCCTCGGCCGCGTGGCGATCGAGGCGATGTCCTACGGCGTGCCGCCGCTCGTCACGGCGATCGGCGGCCTGCCCGAGGTGGTGGAGGACGGGAAGACCGGCTGGATCGTCCCGCCGGGCGGCCCGGAGCCGATCGCCGCCGTGCTGGCGGATCTGGTCGCCGACCCGGCGCGCTGGCGCGACTTCGGCCGGGCGGCCCGGGCGCGCTACCTGAGCCTGTTCTCGGAGGCCTCGGCGGCGGAGGGCATCGAGGCCATGGTCCGGACGACGCTGCGCCGCCCGACGGCGACGGATCCGTCCCGCGCCGCGGACGCGCCGGCGCGACCGGCCGCCTAGGATCCCCGCGCGTCCCCGCAGGACCGGCGTCGGTCCGGAACAGGCGTCCGCCCTGAGCGCGGGCGCCCTCGGGGTTACCGGGACGACCTCCTGCTCGCCCGCGGTCCGTGGCCAAGCGCCGCGGCCGGCCCTGCTGCCGGCGCCGCGCAACGACCGGCCCGGGCTCGTCCCCTCACCGGCCCCGGCCGCCCGGGTACCGGAGCCCCGCTCGCGACGCAGCGGAAACCGACCCGCGCGGCCACCGTCACCCTGTGGACGATCGGCCGCGCGAGGATGCATTGCGGTGGCGCCTGACCGATGAGGCGTGCGGCGCGGGAAACCCTGCCCGGCCGGGACGGGGCGCGAGGACGAGGAGCGACATGGCGGCCAAGCTCGCGGTTCAGGAGACCGCGGATGCCCTGGACTGGGACCGGCGGGTCTGGGCCTGCCCGGGCGCCAACATCTATTGCGGCAGCCCCTGGGGCACCTACAAGGCGCGGCGCGGCCTGGAGGTGCGGCGGGCGGTCGTGTCCGGCGACGGCGCGGACCTCGCCTTCGTCCAGTGGCAGACGCGCCGGAAGGGGCCGGCGCGGTTCATCCACGTCCAGGGCGGCCCGCTGCTGACCGCCGCGGGCGCGCACCGCGCGGAGGCGGTGTTCGCCGCGTTCATCGACCACCTCGCGCTCGGCCGGCTCGACGTCCTCGCCGTCGACTACGAGCAGTTCGAGACCCGCGACGCGACGCTGGCGCTGCTGATGCACGGCTTCGCCCCGGTGATCGGCGCGCCCGACCACACCCTCGAGCTCGACCTGACCCAGGATCTCGACGCCATCCAGGCCGGCATGGAGCCGCGCTGGCGCAAGGCCCTGCGCAAGGCCGAGCGGAACGCCGAGGTGACGACGCATTTCCTCGAGGACAGGGCCGAGCGCCTCGAAGCCTTCGACGACTTCACCGCGATGTTCGCGGCCCTGCGCGAGCGCAAGGGCTTCGCCACGACGCTGCAGCCGCAGGCCTACCGCGACATCGCGGCCGAGGACGAGCACCTGCTGTTCCTCGACGTCCGCGAGAACGGACGGCGCGTCCTCGTGCGGATCGCGCACCTGTCGGACAGCCGCTGCACGGATTTCTACACGGCCTCGAACGAGCGGGCCCGCGCGACGGGCGCCGCGACCCTCGCGGTCTGGCGCTTCGTGGAGCGAGCGAAGGAAGAGGGCTGCCGGGTCTTCGATTTCGGCGGCATCGATCCGGCGGCGAACCGGCCCGTCTTCGAGTTCAAGCGCGGCCTGTGCACCGACGTGGTCCAGCACAACCCGCTCTGGGTCTACAGCCGGACGCCGGCGCTGCGGAGACTGGCGCCGGCCCTGCTCGCGCTGCGCTGAGCGACGGGCCGGTCACGCGGCGCCGAGGGGTCGCGCCGGTCCCGGGCGCCGCGCCAGGGTCCGGAAGGCCGAGACCGACCAGACCAGCGTCGCAACCTCGGAGGCCAGCAGGCCGGCGAGCGCGGTGGCGGGCGGCAGCAGCAGCAGCACCGGCACCATCACGGCCATCCCGAGGGCGGCGCTCGCCACCGCGCCCGCCGTGATGGTCCGGAACGCCGCCGAGGCCTCGAGATAGGCCCGCGGGATCGCGTAGAGCAGCGACACGGTCACCACCGCCCAGACACCGAGCCCGATCCAGCCCATCGGCTGCGCGGCGAACCGACCCTTGAACAGGATGTCCTCGACCAGCGGCAGGGCGGCCGCCATCACCGCCCCGTAGGCGAGACAGGCGCTGCCGAGCAGGATTCCGTTGCGGACGACGAGCCGGCGGGCGGCATCGACCTGCCCGGCCGCGAGCAACCGGCTGATCTCGGGCAGGATCATGTTCAGCAGCGCGCTCGCGGGGATGCGCAGCGGCGCGTAGAGCACGATCGTGGCGGCGATCGGCGCGTAGGCGGCGGGCCCGGCCAGGAGCGCCAGCAGCAGGGTCAGCCCCTGACCCTGGACCGTCAGGCTGGTGACGCCGGCGAGCGACCACGCCAGGGTCCGCCAGATGGCCCGGTAGCGGGCGCGCGCCCGCGCGTGCAGCGAGAAGCGGATCCGCTCGCGCAGCGCCGCGTAGGCCACCGCGATCGCGACCGCGTGCGCGAGCGCGATCGCCGCGAAGGCCCGATCGAGAAGGGCCGTGCCCTCCCCGTTCAGCCAGCGCGCGACGAGGAGACCGCCGCAGACCGCGTAGACCAGGTCGCTCAGGCCGGCGATCCGGGGCCGGCCGCGGGCGAGGAGCACGATCCGCAGGTAGCTGCGGAAGGCGTAGAGGCCCACGAAAGCCCCGGCCGCGAGGGCGCCGAGGCCGATCACCGGGATCAGCAGAAGGCCGACGGCGACCGCCATGAGGCCGGAGACCAGCACCGCGCCCGAGCCGAACATCACGTCGTAGCCGAGCGCCGCCGGACGCCCCAGGCTCCGGGCGACGTGGATCGTCGCCGGGACCGCCACCAGGGCCCGGATGTAGGTGATGCCGACCGCCCCGACCGCGAAGACGATGGCGAACAGGCCGTAATCGTGCGCGCCGAGCGCGCGCACCAGCAGGATGTTGAGGAGGAAGTGGAACAGGCTCTGGGTCAGCTCGCCCGACAGGATCACGGCGAACCGCCCCGAGAGGACGGCACGCATCGGTCCGGGCAGGCGGAGGCGGCCGGCGCCCGGGAGCCGGAGCCGATCACCGGGACGCGGCATCGAATCGGTCATGTGGGGGTGGACGGTCTCCGTGTGGGCGCGCGGGCCGGGCGCCGGCGCCGGGAAGCATTCGGCGGCGCGGCATCGTCTCGCGACTCTCTCCCGGCCCGGCGCTCATGCCGGAGCGTCCGTTTCCGGACCGTCTCAGGTGATCCCCCGGAAGGCACCGGACAGTGCGGCAAGGCAGCGCGCGAGGTCGTCCTCGTCCGCCCAGACGTGCGGGCTGATGCGCAGCGCGCCGGAGCGCTCGCTCACGTAGACCCGGTCCCGCTGCAGGCGATCGACGAGGCCCGTCGGCAGACCCACGGGCGGCCGCAGACCGAGGATGTGCGGCGCCCGCAGGGAAGCCGGCAACGGCGCCAGGCCGAGGCCGGCGGCCCCGTCCGCCAAGCGGTCCGTCAGCCCGCGCAGCCGGGCGGCGACGGCCGGCACGCCCCATTCGGCTATCTGCTCCAGCCCGGTCACGGCCATGAACAGCGCGACCGGATCGTTGAGCTCGCCCCGGTCGTAGCGGCGGGCACCGGCGGCCGGCGGGCGGTTCCCGATATGCTCCTCGATGGCCGCCCCGTCCTGCCGGTGCGGCGCTGCGTACAGGAAGGCGAGACCGTACGGTCCGAGAGCCCACTTGTAGGTCGGGAAGGCCAGGAAGTCCGGACGCCACCGGGCGACGTCGACCGGCACGGCGCCCACGGCCTGCGTGGCGTCGATCACCAGGGCCGCACCGGCGGCGTGGACCGCGGGAGCGAGCCGATCGAGGTCGATCAGGCTGCCGTCGGTCCAGTGCAGCGGGGTCAGGGTGGCGAGGGCGAGCGGCGGGGCGCCCGGCCGGTCGATCGCGGCCGCGACCGCCGCGGTCCAGTCGCCGTCCGGGGGGCGCGGCACCTCCTCCACCACCAGACCCTGCCGGTCGGCCAGCCGATCGAAGGCGAAGCGCAGGGACGGAAACTCGTCGGCCACGCGGAGCAGGCGCCCGCCCGGCCTCAGGGTCAGGTTGCGGGCGGCCACCGCCATGGCGTGGCTGACCGCGCCGACGATCGCGATCTCGTCCGAGCCGGCGCCGATCAGCCGGGCGGCCGCAGCGCGCGCCCGCTCGGCCCAGGGCGGGACCGCCGTGCGGGGATGGTCCCAGGGACGGCTCTTGACCAGGATCCCCGCCTCGCCCGCCGCGCGCACGGCCCGCGGCAGCGGCGACCAGGCGGCGGCGTCGAGGTAGCTGACGTCGGCGGGCATCTCGAAGAGATGGCGCTGGCACGGGAGCGCCGCGGCGACGGATTCGGTGAACGCCATGATGCGCGACAGCCTAGAGGATCGGATCCGCCGGCACCACGGCCCGGACTCCATCGCGCGGCGCCCAGGCCGCAGGCCGGGGCGCCCGGTCCGCGCGGATCGGCGGCGGCGTGCCCCCTGGCGGACCACCGCATCCTGAGGCTCCGACGCTCCGGCGCCCTGTCGAGCCTCGCGGGACGCGACGGGCTGGTGGACTCGCCGAGGATCTGACCGTGATCCGCCCGAACGACGCCCGGCCCGACCGGCCGCGCCGGGTGTTCGGCGGGGGCGGCAGCTGAGCTGTTGTTCCGGGCCGCGAGCCTGTAGAGCCTCGGGACACATCGCCACGACCCGACCGAGACCCCGTGACCCTGCTCGCCGATCGCGCCCCCGCCAAGGTCAACCTGACACTCCACGTCCTCGGCCGCCGCGTCGGTGACGGCTACCACGTGCTCGAGAGCCTCGTCGCCTTCGCGGGCACGGCCGACCGCCTGACGCTGGATCCCGCGGCACCGCTCAGCCTGACCGTCAGCGGCCCCACCGCCGGCCCCGCCGGCCCGACGGACGACAACCTCGTCCTGCGGGCCGCCCGGGGGCTCGCCGCGCGAGTGCCGAGCCTGCGCGTGGGCGCCTTCCACTTGGTGAAGCGCCTGCCGGTCGCGGCGGGGATCGGCGGCGGCTCCTCCGACGCCGCCGCGGCCCTGCGCCTGCTGGCGCGCCTCAACGGGCTGCCCCTCGACCACGAGGCCGTCGGCGCGGTGGCGCGGGAGACCGGCGCCGACGTGCCGGTCTGCCTCGACCCGCGGGCCCGGATGATGCGCGGTGCGGGCGAGGCGATCGGGCCGGTCCTCGGCCTCGCACCGCTGCCCGCGGTGCTGATCAATCCCGGCGTTCCGGTGCCCACCGCCCCGGTCTTCAAGGCGCTGGGCCTGAGCGTCGGCCAGGATCTCGCGGGCGCGCCGCACCCGACGATCCCGCGGGCCATGGCGAGCGACCCGCTGCTCCGGGCCCTGGCCGGGGCCCGCAACGATCTGGAGGCGCCGGCCCTGACCGTGGCGCCGGTGATCGGCGACGCGCTGGCGGCCCTCCGCGCCCAGGGCTGCCGCCTCGCGCGGATGTCGGGCTCCGGCGCGACCGTTTTCGCGCTGTTCGCCGACCGGCGCGCGGCCGTCCGGGCCGCCGCCGCCCTGCGCGCCGCCCATCCGGGATGGTGGGTGGCGCCGACATTCCTGCGCTGACCCGGCCCGCGGGCGGCGTTCAGCCGGGCTCCGCCTCGTACACCGTCACGACGCCGCGACCCTCGGGCACCATCACGCGCCAGCCGCGCGCCCGCGGCAGGTCGCCGGGATCGATCGCGCTGGCCCGACCGGTCCCGACATCGAAGGTCGCGAGCCGGCCGTCCGAGATGCGTCCGCGCAGATACGCCCGGCCGTCGCCGAGGTGGAGCGCGGCCGGAGCGGCGGTGACGCCGAGGGCGACGTCCGCGAGGGCGCCGCTCGGCGCCAGGACGGCCCCCGGCAGCGCCAGCACGTCGGCCTCGGGAGCGATCTCGGACGCGACCCGCAGGTGGCCGTCGCCGGCGTGACGGCGGTTCAGCAGCAGGGCCTCCCGACGTCCCTCACGCTGCACGACGAGGGCGAGATCCGGCCCGTCCCGGCCGGCGATCAGGTAGACGCTGCCCGGCGCGAGCCGATCGAGGCGGGTGGTCCGGCCGGGACGGTGCAGGTTCAGGGTCATGCTTCGATCCGCGCGCGCCGCTCACCCCGCCCCTTCCGGTAGAACGCGCGACGCTCGGCTTCGGCCCGAACCACGGTGGCGCGCACCTGGAGCAGGTCCTTGCGGGTCAGGAGCCCGACGAGGCCGCCGGTGCGCGGATCGGTGACCGGCAGGCGCCCCTGCCCGGCCGACAGCATCACGTCGAGGGCGTGCGAGACCACGTCGCCCGGATGGACGACGGCGAGATCGGCGTCAGAGACGCGCTCGCCGAGGGTGCCCGCCTCGGCCTCGCCGTCGCGCTCCTCCAGGGTCCAGCGCAGGGCGTCGCTGCGCGAGACGAGACCCACGGGCCGGCCCGCGCCGTCGACCACCGGATAGGCGTGGTGGGCACCGGTCTCGATCGCCGCGAGGGCGTCGGCCAGGGGCAGGTTCGCGTCGAGGGTCTCGACCGTGCGGGTCATCACCGCCTCGACCCGGGCGAGTTCGTAGGGATCGATCCCGTATTCCCGGGTCACGTGCTGCCCGCGCCGGGCGATCTTCTCGGTCAGGATCGAGCGCTTGAGGAGGAGGACGGTCACCGCGTAGGCCGCCATGGTGGCGGCGAGCAGCGGCGCCAGGGCGGCGACGTCGCCGGTCACCTCGACGGCGAAGACGACGCCGGTCAGCGGCGCCGGCAGGGTGCCGCCGAGCATCGCCGCCATGCCGATGAGCGCCCAGAAGCCGTGGGCGCCCGGCAAGAGGAGGCCGATCAGCCAGCCGACGGCGCCGCCGAGGATCAGCAGCGGCGCGAGCACGCCTCCGGACGTGCCCGACGACAGGGCGGCGAGCCAGATCACCGCCTTCACCACGAGGATCAGCACGACGGCGCTCGCCAGCATGTGGCCGGAGAGCAGGTCGTTGATGACGTCGTAGCCGACGCCGAGCGCCCGGGGCTCCACGAGGCCGCCCAGCCCGACCACGACGGCGCCGAGGGCGGGCCACCACATCCAGTGGAGGGGAAGCCGCCCGAAACCGTCCTCCAGCGCGTAGAGCGCCCGGGTCAGCGCCCCCGAGATCAGGCCGCATGCGACCCCGAGCAGCGCGCAGGCGGGCAGCCCCCACCAGGGCAGGGCCGGATTGTCGGCGAAGGGGAAGAGCGGGCCGGCGCCGAACAGGGCCGGCCGCCAGCAGGCCGCGGTGACCGCCCCGACGGTCACCGGGACGAGGCTGCGCGGCCGCCACTCGAACAGCAGGACCTCCACGGCGAGCAGCACGGCCGCCACGGGCGTCCCGAAGATGGCGGTCATTCCGGCCGCCGCGCCCGCCACCAGCAGGGTCTTCCGCTCGGCGGCGCTGAGATGGAAGAACTGGGCGAAGAGCGAGCCGACCGCGCCGCCCGTCACGATGATCGGCCCCTCGGCGCCGAACGGGCCGCCGGTGCCGATCGCCACCGCCGAGGAGAGCGGCTTGAGCACGGCGACCTTGGGCGACATCCGGCTGCCGCCGATCAGGATCGCCTCCATCGCCTCCGGGATCCCGTGGCCGCGGATCTTCTCCGAGCCGTAGCGCGCCATGGCGCCGACGATCAGCGCCCCGATCACCGGGATCGCCACCATCCAGGGCCCCGGCGCCGCGCCGGCCAGGGAGGTCAGGTCGGCGTCGAGCCGGCCGTACCAAGCGAGGTTGGTCACGACGCCGATCAGCGTGAGCAGGATCCAGGCGGTGCCGCTGGCGGCGGTCCCGGTGACGACCGCCATGCCGGCCAGCGTCAGGACCCGCCGGTCCGCGCTGAAATCTCCCAGCGCCCGCCGCGACGGCCTGCCGTCCCCGCTCCCGCTCCCAGTCCCGCCGATCATCAGGGCCTCCTTTCGTCGCGGCGGCACTTATGTCGTGATCCGATATATTCGACAATGGCTCGACCGTTGCAGCCGGGACAGGACTGCCGATACGACGCAGCATCGGCGGCTCGGACGATTCACCACGGAGGCGATCATGGAGGCCGATGCCCCCGGAACGGCGGCACTGTCGCGGGAGCAGTACGCGGCGCTGGCGGATTTCCGCTTCCGTCTCCGCCGCTTCTTGGCGTTCAGCGAGGCCGCGGCGGCCCGGGCGGGGCTGCCGCCGCAGCAGCATCAGGCGCTGCTGACGCTCGCGGGCCACGTCGGGCGCGCGCCCGCCACGGTCGGCCTGCTGGCCGAGCAGCTGCTCATCGCCCCCCACAGCGCGGCCGAGCTGGTCTCCCGCATGGTGGAGGCCGGCCTGCTGACCAAGACCCGCGCCGTCGAGGACAGGCGGCGCAGCGAGCTGTCGCTGACGCCGCGCGCCGAGGCCCTGCTGCGGACCCTCACGGACGCGCATCTCGCGGAGCTGCGCGACCTCGCCCCCGCCCTCACCGAGGCCCTCGGGCCCGTGACGCGGTGAGGCCGACGCGCGCCGTCAAGCTGGCGGAGGTCGGTCGCCGTCGACGCGGGAGCCGAGAGCGCCCGCCCTCAGCGCGCCCGCGCCACGCAGAACTCGACGGCCCCGAGGAGCGCCGCCTTGACGGGCCCGTCCGGGAAGATGTCGAGGGCGGCCCGGGCCTCGGCGCCGTAATGGTGGGCGCGGGCCACGGTCTCCTCCAGGGCGCCGTGGCGCTGCAGGAGGTCGAGGGCGGTCTCCAGGTCGGTCTCGCCGATCTCGCCCTGCTGCAGGGTGCGCCGCCAGAAGCCGCGCTCGCCCTCGCTGGCCCGGCGATAGGCCAGCACGATCGGCAGGGTGATCTTGCCCTCGCGGAAATCGTCGCCGACGTTCTTGCCGAGCTCCGCGGAGGTGCCGCCGTAGTCGAGCACGTCGTCGATCAACTGAAAGGCGATGCCGAGATTCATCCCGTAGGACCGGGCGGCCGCCTGCTCGGCCTCGGACCGGCCGGCGAGCACCGGCCCGACCTCGCAGGCGGCGGCGAACAGCTCGGCGGTCTTGCCGCGGATCACCGCGAGGTAGGCGGCCTCGTCGGTCTCCAGGTTCTTGGCGTTGGTGAGCTGCATCACCTCGCCCTCGGCGATCACCGTGGCGGCGGCCGAGAGGATGTCGAGCGCCTTGAGCGAGCCGACCTCCACCATCATCCGGAAGGCCTGGCCGAGCAGGAAGTCGCCGACCAGCACGGAGGCCTCGTTGCCCCACTTGATCCGGGCCGCGACGCGGCCGCGGCGCATGTCGCTCTCGTCGACCACGTCGTCGTGGAGGAGCGTGGCGGTGTGCATGAACTCGACGCTGGCGGCGAGCTTCACGTCGCCGTCGGTGGCGCCCGCGTAGCCGCAGAGCCGGGCGCAGGCCAGGGTCAGGATCGGGCGCAGGCGCTTGCCGCCGGAGGCGATCAGATGGTTGGCGACCTCGGGGATCATCGCCACGTCCGATCCCGTCCGCGACAGGATCGTGGTGTTGACCCGCGCCATGCCGTCGGCCACCAGCGCGACGAGGTCGTTGAGCCCCGCCTCCGCCTCGGGCTTCGGATTCTCGATGGAGAGGGCCATACCCAAGATCCGTGACCTCCAGACCGGTCGCCCCGCAGGGGGCGGGCGATCCCTTCGCACGCGCCCCGCGGCGCCGCAACATCGTCGCCGGCCGGATATGGGGTGTCGCCAGCGCGGATCTCACGCGACGAAACCGCCGATCCCCGCCTGTTCCGGAGCCGCGCCGCGATGATCGAGCTGATCCGGGCCAACGACGTCGTGCTGATCGGGTTCGCCCGCTCGGTCCTCGAGGCGGCCGAGATCCCGGTCCTCGTGGCCGACAGTCACATGAGCCTGATGGAGGGGTCGATCGGCGTCTTCGGTCAGCGCCTCCTCGTGCCGCGCGACCACGAGGCCCAGGCCCGCCGCCTGCTGACCGATGCCGGCATCGCCCACGAGCTGCGCCAGCCGTGACCGCCGAGGCCGACAGCGGCGCCGATCCCTTCCTCGGCGGCCGCCTGCGCCTGCACCAGCCGCCGCGGGGGGCGCACCGCGCCGGGACCGACGCGGTGCTGCTCGCCCGGCTGCTCGCGCCGCGCGCCGGGGACCGGCTCTGCGACGTCGGCGCCGGGACCGGCGCCGTCGGCCTCGCCTGCGCGGCCCTGGCGCCGGGGCTCCGGCCGACCCTGGTCGAGCGCGACCCGGCACTCGCCGATCTGGCCCGCGCCAACGCGGCCCTCAACGGCATCGACGCGCGGATCGTGGTCGCCGACGTGCTGGCCCCCGCGGCGGAACGCCGCGCCGCCGGTCTGCTGCCGGACAGTTTCGACGTCGTGCTCACCAACCCGCCGTTCTTCGCGGCCGGCGATCACCGCGCCTCGCCGCATCCGGGCCGCGCCGCCGCCCACACCTTCGCGGGCGGCGATCTCGACGCCTGGATCCGCGCCTGCACGGCGATCCTGCGGCCCGGCGGGCGCCTGGGCCTCATCCACCGGGCGGACGCCCTCCCGGCCTGCCTCGACGCGCTCCGGGGCCGCTACGGCGGGCTGGCGATCCGCCCGGTCCATCCCCGCGGCGACGTGCCCGCGATCCGCGTGCTGATCGCGGCGACCCGCGGCAGCCGCGCCTTGCTTAGCCTGCTGCCGCCCCTCGTCCTGCACAGCCCCGACGGCACCTTCACCGACGAGGCCGAGGCGCTCCATCGCGGCGCACCGCGGCCGGCGCCCTGATCGCCCGCGTCACGCCGCGAGGGCGGCGGGCTCGGCGTCGCGGATGCCGAGGAACCGCTCGACCTCCGGAAGGTCCGGGAAGGCGAGAAATTCCGGGCGCAGCGGCTCGGGCAGGCCCTCGAAGTTCAGGCCCGGGAACGTGTCGGGATGCGGGTAGAGCTGCCAGGCCGCGCCGGGCTCGACCGGGGGGAACAGGATCGCGACCTTCTCGGCGCCGAGGCGGACGATCCGCGTCGGGCTGTACGACAGCGTCTCGATGCTCCAGCCGTGGTGGGAATCCCGGCGGGCCTTCATGGTGCGGCGGCTCGTCGCGCGATGCATGGCGGTCTCCTTCGGTGGGGGTGGAAGCGGGATCAGGCGGCGCTGCGGCGTCCGGCGCGCTTCGGCCAGCCCAGCGCCACGAGGCGGGCCTTGGCGTAGTCGCGCACCTCGTCGCGGGTGCCGAGCGGCATCGTCGCCAGGACGGCCTGGGTGGCGCCGTCCAGCATCAGGTCGGTGACGGCGTTGATGGTCTCGGCCTCGTCGATGCGGCGCTTGAGGTCGCCCTCGGCCTCGGTCACCTCGTCGAAGGCGGGCGCCTCCTCGAAATCCTCGTCGACGGCCCGGACCGGGACCTGATGGGCCCGGAACTCGTCGGCCTCCTCCTCGGAGTAGACGAGGCCGTGCAGCTCGATGAGCTTGAGGATGACGCGGTCCTTCCCGCGCTTCTCGGCCATGGCGTAGACGTAGGCCGCCTGCTTGCCCGAGACGCGGTAGTTCACGTTGACCAGCGCCTCGCCCATGGACCACTCGACCCGCTCGGTCCCGGGCTTCGCGCCGGGCAGCCGGCCGGTCACCAGGATCACGGCCTCGTCGCGCTCGGCCCGGATGACGGTCGGCGGCCCGAACACGATGCCGGCCTGGGCGGCGATGCGCTCCAGGGTCTTGTGATAGATGACGGCGGTTCCCTGGACGCGCCAGACGTTGCCCCCGAAGGGCTCGCCGTAGCGGACGAGGATGTCGGCGATCTGCTTGTCGGCGGTTCGCATGGGGCGCTCGGTCCGTCAGGGTGAGGTCGCGTCGTCCACAGCTTTTATCGGGGACGCTCTTCCGTTCTCTTTTTGTTCACATCTATATGCGCAATCCGCCCGCGATGCGCAAGGCTCGGACGCGAAAAGCTGCGGCCGCGGACGTGCGTCATCGTCGGACACGTGCGGGCGTGGCGCGGGTCCCCGCTCCCGTGCGGGAGAGCGCGTGCGTCGCGGATGTCTCAGGAAGACGGCTCGTTGTCGGCGCAGTCGTACAGCAGCTTTTCGGATCCGAAGGCCCAACGGGTTCCGGCCCGGCGCACGATGCCATTGCGGCACCCCCGCCGCCTGCGCCGCCGACCCGCATTGTTGCTGCACCGCACCCTAGGCTAGACCGCTTCCACGATGTCCGAGACAGCTGCCGCGATGACGCCTTCCCTCTGGACCCGCCTGTCGAACCCCAGCCACTTCATGCGGTGGTCGGGGGCGCTCGTGCCGTGGCTGACGGCCCTGTCCCTCGGCGTGCTGGCCCTGGGCCTGTACCAGACCTTCTTCGTGGTGCCGCCCGACTACCAGCAGGGCGAGACGGTGCGGATCATGTACATCCACGTCCCGGCGGCGTGGCTCGGCGTGTTCTTCTACGGCGCGATGAGCGTGTCGGCGATCGGAACCCTGGTCTGGCGCCACCCGCTGGCCGACGTCGCCCAGCGGGCGGCCGCGCCGATCGGGGCCGCCTTCACGCTGATCTGCCTCGTGACCGGCTCGCTGTGGGGCAAGCCCATGTGGGGTACCTACTGGGTCTGGGACGCGCGCCTGACCTCCATGCTGATCCTGCTGCTGATCTACTGCGGCATCATCGCCCTGTGGCGGACCCTGGAGGATCCGAACCGCGCCGCGCGCGCGGTGGCGATCCTGACGCTGGTCGGCGCCGTGAACCTGCCGATCATCAAGTTCTCGGTGAACTGGTGGTCGACGCTTCATCAGCCGGCCTCGATCCTGCGCATGGGCGGCTCCACCATCGATCCCTCGATGCTCCACCCGCTGCTGGTCATGATCGCCGCCGCGACCCTCGGCGGGACGACCCTGCACCTCTACGCGATGCGCACCGAGATCATGCGCCGCCGGGTGCGGACGCTGACGATCCGCGAGGCCGAGCGCCTCGACCGCGCCCAGCCGCGCCTCACCCCGACACCGGCCGCGATGCCGGTCGGGCAGCCGGTCTAGGAGGACCGCGATGGATCTCGGGTCTCACGGCGGCTTCATCCTGGCCGCCTACGCGTTCACGGCGGTGGTGATGGTCGCCCTCGTGGGCAACGCCCTGCGCGACCGACGGGCGCAGCGGCGCGCCCTCAGGGGCTTCGGCGAGGACCGGCGATGAGCGCGCCCCTCGACGACACCGCCGGCCGGACACCGCCGGTCCGCCGCTCGCTGCTGCTGATCCTGCCGGCGCTCGTCTTCGCGGCGCTCGCCGCCGTGCTGTTCCTGCGCCTGCGCTCCGGCGCCGACCCGGCCGCCCTCCCCTCCGCGATGATCGGCAAGCCGGTCCCGCGCTTCGACCTGCCCGCGGTGCCGGGGCTGACCGCCAACGGCGCGCCCGTGCCCGGCCTGTCGAGCGCGGACCTCAAGGGCCAGATCACGGTGCTCAACGTCTTCGCCTCGTGGTGCGCGCCCTGCCAGGTGGAGCACCCGATGCTGATGCGGCTGGCGAAGGAGCCCGGCATCCGGCTCGTGGGGATCGACTACAAGGAGCCGAACCCCGAGGCCGGCCAGCGCTTCCTGACCCGGCACGGCGTGCCGTTCAGCGCGGTGGGAGCCGATGCCGGCGGCCGCGCGGCGATCGATTTCGGCGTCTACGGCGTGCCCGAGACCTTCATCATCGGGCCCGACGGCGTGATCCGCGACAAGCTGGTCGGCATCCTCACGCCGGAGAATTTTTCCAGCGTGCTCGCCCGCATCCGCGCGGCCGGCAAGGTCGCGGCGGCGCAGTAGGCGTCACGCCTCCGGCTGCGCCTTCTTGCGCTCGTAGCGGGTGAGCAGCGGCGTCTGCGCGAGGGCGAACAGCACGGTGATCGGCATGATGCCGAACACCTTGAAGTTGACCCAGAAATCCTCCGTCTGGGTCCGCCAGACCAGCTCGTTGATCGCCGCCAGCACGAAGAAGAACACGCCCCAGCGGAAGGTGAGCTTCCGCCAGCCCTCGTCGGTCAAGCTGAACATCGAGTCGAGCACCACCGACAGCAGCGAGCGCCCGAACACGAGGCCGCCGAGCAGCACGGTGCCGAACAGGGCGTTCACGATGGTCGGCTTGACCATGATGAAGGTCTTGTCCTGCAGCGCCAGAGTCAGGCCGCCGAACACCACCACCACCACGCCGGACACGAGCGGCATGATCGGCAGGCGGCGCACCATCACGTAGTGGATCGCCAGAGCCACCACGGTCGCCGCGATGAACACGCCCGTGGCCACGAACAGCTTCTGGTCCGGGGCGACGCCGAACTTCTCGGAATAGGCGTTGCCGAGGAAGAACAGCACCAGCGGCCCGAGTTCCAGCGCCAGCTTCACGAGCGGCGGCAGGTGGCGGTGCGGGGGGACGGATTCGATCTGCATACGCTCGGTTGGCTCGGCTGCGGCGCTCACGGTCGGCTGAGAGCGTCGGACGGGATTCGCCGGGGTGTGTGGAACGCGGAGCGCGCGATGTCCATGACATCGCGCACCTGAGACCTTCGAGCGGCCGCCGCCTAATCCTTCTCCAGCCCGGCGATCGCCCGGGCGAAGTCGCGGGCCGCGAAGGGCTCCAGATCCTCCACGCCCTCGCCGACGCCGATGAAGTGCACCGGCAGGCCGAACTTCGCCGCCAGTGCCACCAGGATGCCGCCCCGGGCGGTGCCGTCGAGCTTGGTCATCACCAGGCCCGAGACCGGCGCGGCCTGCGAGAACAGCTCCACCTGGCTGAGCGCGTTCTGGCCGACCGTGGCGTCGAGGACGAGGAGCGTGGCGTGCGGCGCCTCCGGGTCCTGCTTGCGCAGGACGCGGACGATCTTCTCCAGCTCGGCCATCAGGCCGGCCTTGTTCTGGAGCCGGCCGGCGGTGTCGATCAGCAGCACGTCGGTGCCGGCGGCGCCCGCCTGCTTCAGGGCGTCGAAGGCGAGGCCCGCCGCGTCCGCCCCCTGCGCGCCGCTCACCACCGGCGTACCGGTGCGCGCACCCCAGACCTTGAGCTGGTCGATCGCCGCCGCGCGGAAGGTGTCGCCGGCCGCGAGCATCACGGTGCGCCCCTCCGCCCGCAGCTTCGAGGCGAGCTTTCCGAGCGTCGTGGTCTTGCCGGCGCCGTTCACGCCGACCGTCAGGATCACGAAGGGCTTCCTAGCGGCGTCGATCGTCAGCGGCACCGCAACCGGCTCCAGCGCCCGTTCCACCTCCGCGGCCAGGATCGCCCGGACCTCGTCGGGCGAGATGCCCTTCTCGTAGCGGCCCTTGCCGACGGCCTCCGAGACCCGCATCGCGGTCTCCAGGCCGAAATCGGCCTGGATCAGGGCGTCCTCCAGATCCTCAAGGGTCGTGGCGTCGAGCTTGCGCTTGGTGAACAGGCCCGTGACCCGGTCGGACAGCGCCGACGAGGTCCGCTTCATCCCGGAGGTGAGGCGGCTCCACCAGCCCTTGGCCTCCGGCTCGCGGTCCGGCCCGGCGCCGGCGTCGTGCGCGAGGGCCGCGGCGCTGTCGACCGGCTGGATGTCGGGCTGGGAATCGGGTTGAATCTCGGGCTGCACGTCGGCAGCCGGCTCCACCACCGACTCGCGGTTCATATCACCCGTATCGACCGGGTCGGCGCCGTGCGCGGGATCGTCACCGGCGGTGCCGGCCGGCGGACGCTCCGGCTCGCCCTCCACGGGCAGCAGGTCCGCACCCTCGACAGCGTCCGGGACCGGCTCCCCGGTCTCCTCGGGCGGCAGCGGGACGTGGGTGACATCTTCCGCGGCGGTGGCGAAGTCCGGCTCCCCCTCGGAGGGCGAGGCCGCCCCGGCCGGAAGCTCGGCCTCGGGCTTGTCCTCGGCCTGATTCTCGGCTCTGTCCTCGGGCGCGGGCTGGCCTTTGCGCCCGAACAGGCGTCCGAACCAGCCGGGCTTCTCCTCGCTCGCCATGAAATCGCGTCCTCGCCCCACCTTGCCCCGCCGACACCGACCCTCTAGCCGATCCGGATGTCCAACGCCTTCGACATAGGCGCGCGCCTCCTCTACCGCGATGCCCTGCTGCTCGTCATCGACAAGCCGGCGGGTTTACCGGTCCATCCGGGCCCCCGCGGCGGCGAGACGCTCACCGACCACCTCGACGCGCTCCGGTTCGGCCTGCCCCGCCGGCCGGAGGCCGCGCACCGGCTCGACCGCGACACCTCCGGCTGCCTCGCGCTGGGCCGCCACGCCAAGGCTCTGGCGCGGCTCGGGAAGCTCTTCTCCGGCAGCGCCGTCGACAAGACCTACTGGGCGATCGTGGCCGGCGGTCCCGCCGAGGAGGAAGGCAGAATCGACCTGGCGCTGGCCCGCCGCTCGGACGATCCGCGCTCATGGTGGATGAAGGCCGACCCCGCGGGGGACCCGTCGCTGACGCACTGGCGGGTGCTCGGCCGCGCCGGCGGGCGGACCTGGCTGGAGCTGAAGCCGGTCACCGGCCGGACCCACCAGCTCCGGGTCCACTGCGCCGCCTCCGGCTGGCCGATCCTGGGCGACGCCGTCTACGGCGGCGCGCCCCGCGGGAGCGCGCTGCACCTCCACGCGCGGGCGCTGTCGATCCCGCTTTATCCTAAACGGGAGGCCATCACGGTGACGGCGCCGCCCCCACCGCACGTCGCCGAAGCCGTGGCGACGATGGGCGCGTGAGCCTCGCATCATCGCGAGCGCAGCGAAGCGACCCAGGGCAGCGCGACATCGGGAGACCTGGCGCCGCTGGATTGCTTCGCTCCGCTCGCAAAGACGGCGGCGGGCACGATTGAACATGCGCCTGGACCGCATCCGTCCTTTCGGGGCCGGCACGGAGCGTCACAGGCCAGGAAGACCGGGCGCTAGGCGCCGATCAGCCGCGCCCCGTCGTGCCCCGCGATGGCGATGCTGTGGAACGTCCCGGGCGCCTCATCGGCCGCCAGCCGCACGGCCGTGAAATCCACACTCCGCCCGACGCCGCCGCGCTCCGCCAGCACCGTGAGGCGGCGGCCGACCTGGGCGTCGAGGTGCCGCCGCAGGGCACCCGCACCCGCCTCGCGCAGCCGCGCCGCCCGCGCACGGATCACGTCCGGCGCAACCGGCGGCATGCGCGCGGCCGGCGTGCCGGGACGCGGGGAATAGGGGAAGACGTGCAGGTGCGTCAGGCCGCATTCCGCCACGAGGTCGAGGGAGCGGGCGAACTGCGCCTCCGTCTCGGTCGGGAAGCCCGCGATCAGGTCGGCGCCGAGCACGATGTCGGGTCGCAGCCGCCGCACCGTCTCGCAGAAGCGGATCGCGTCGGCGCGCAGGTGCCGGCGCTTCATGCGCTTGAGGATCAGGTCGTCGCCGGCCTGCAGCGACAGGTGCAGGTGCGGCATGAGCCGCTCCTCCTCGGCGATCGCCGCCATCAGGGCGTCGTCGGCCTCGACAGAATCGATCGAGGACAGGCGCAGGCGCGCGAGGTCGGGCACCGCCCGGAGGATCGCCCGCACGAGGCCGCCGAGGGACGGGGCCGGGCCGGCGAGGTCGCGGCCGTAGGCGGTTAGGTCGACGCCGGTCAGCACCACCTCGCGCCCGCCCCGGGCCACGAGGGTCTCGACCTGCGCGATCACGTCCGCCTCCGGCACCGAGCGGGAGACGCCCCGCCCGAACGGGATCACGCAGAAGGTGCAGCGGTGGTCGCAGCCGTTCTGCACGGGCACGAAGGCACGGGTGTGCCCGGCGACCGCCTCGACCCGCGTCGGCTCGGCCGTTCGCGCCGCCATGACGGCGCCCGGGCCGGTCGCGGCCGCCGACCAGCCCTCCGGCCGCAGCTTCTCGGCGTTGCCGACGAGGCGCGCGACCTCCGGCATGGCCGCGTAGGCCTCCGTCTCGACCTCGGCGCCGCAGCCGGTGACGACGATCTCGGCGGCGGGCCGCTCCCGGGCGATGCGCCGGATCGCCTTGCGGGCCTGCCGCCCGGCCTCGGCGGTCACCGCGCAGGTGTTCACCACCACGCGGTCGCGCCCGTCCGCAGCCGCGTGGGCCCTCAGGGCCTCGGACTCGACGGTGTTGAGGCGGCAGCCGAAGGTGAGGGTCTCGACCGCCATCAGGCCGCGCTGTCGAACAGCTCCGGCGCCAGGGTCCCCTCGGCGACGAGCGCGACCGGACCGGTCATCAGGACGTGGTCGTCGGCGCGCCACTCGACGAACAGCTCGCCGCCCGGCAGCGCGACGCTGGCCTGTCGGCCGATCTTCCGCAGGCGCGAGGCGGCCACCACGGTGGCGCAGGCGGCGGTGCCACAGGCGAGCGTCAGCCCGGCCCCCCGCTCCCAGACGCGGAGCTTGATCGCCTCGCGGCCCGTCACCTGCGCCACCGAGATGTTGGCGCGCTCCGGGAACAGCGGGTGGTTCTCCAGCATCGGGCCGATCCGGGCGAGGTCGAAGCTGTCCGGATCCTGCTCCACGAAGAACACCGCGTGCGGGTTGCCCATGTTCACGGCGCCCGGCGAGTGCAGGATCGGGTCGTCGATCGGGCCGATCTGCAGCTCGATCCGCCGGGTGTCGGGGAACGGCTCGGACAGGGGGATCTCGTCCCAGGCGAGCCGCGGCCGGCCCATATCGACCGTGAAGGCGCGCTCCGAGACGCGGCGCACTCCGAGCAGGCCGGCCTTGGTCTCCAGGGTGAGCCGGCCGCCCTCGGCCGGCCGCGCCATGGCCGGGTCGTCGAGCATCGCGTAGGCGACGCAGCGCGTGCCGTTGCCGCAGGCGCCCGATTCCGAACCGTCGGTGTTGTAGATGCGCATGAACGCGTCCGTGCCCGGGCTCACGGGATCGTGCAGGACCATCAGCTGATCGAAGGTCGAGCCGGGATCCTGGGCGATCGCCCGCGCCTCCTCGGGCCGGACTTTCGCCGCGGAGCCGCGCAGGTCCAGCACCACGATCGCGTTGCCGGCGCCGTGCATCTTCAGGAAGCGTCTGTGGGCGAGTGCGCTCATGCGGTCCCGCGGTTGGAGGAGGGCGCGGGCTATATCGCAAAAGCCGCCGCCCGGCGCGAGGGGTGCCACGGCGTGGCAGATGCGCCGCACCCGCGGCTCTCGTCCGCGGCGCCCTCGCGGGCCGTCCCGTTCGCCACTAGGTTACGCCGCGGGAGCCCGCGCGATCATCCGCGGGCCTCGACCGGAGCGCCCTACGTGATCCGCCTTCGTCCGCTCGTCGCCCTCTCGGCCGCCCTCGTGCTCGCGTCGGCCGGCCCGATCGCCGCCCAGCAGCAGCCCGCGCCGCCGCCCTCCACGGCGCCCGCGCCGGCCCAGACGAACCCGCTGCCGACCACGACCGCGCCGAACCCGGTCGCCGACCCGGACAAGAGCGCGGCCCCGGCCCCGCAGCAATCGGTGGCGCCCCCGCCCGCGGGCCAGTCTGCGGCGGGAACGTCCCCGGCCACGAGCACGGGGACACCCGGCCGGCCCACGCTCATCGAGAAGGCCGGCGAGCCCGGCGACGTCGACGAGGTCACCCTCCCGGCCAAGCCCGCCGCGATCCTGTCCGGCAAGACCAAGTGGGAGGAGGCCGTGCCGAACCTGAAGCAGGCCTTCGCGCGGATCGAGGCCGACCTCGCCAAGCTCGGCGTCGCGCCGGCCGGCCGGCCGCTCGCGGTCTTCACCCGCACGGACGACGACGGCTTCGAGTTCGAGGCGATGGTCCCGGTGGCGGCCGCGCCGAGCCCGGCACCGGCCGAGACCGACGGCCTGCGCTTCGGCACGACGCCCTCCGGCAAGGCGCTGCGCTTCGCCCACAAGGGCTCCTACGAGGCGATCGACAGCACCTACGAGACGCTGACCGCCTACCTCGATGCCAAGGACATCGTCGTGCAGGACCGGTTCGTGGAGGAGTACGCCACCGACCTCAAGGACAGCACCGACGACAGCCTCGACGTGAACATCTACGCGCTGGTGAAGTAGGCGAGCGCGGGCCGGCGGCGGCGCCCTTCGGTCGCGACGACCGCCTCGGAATAGAGCGCGCCCTGCTCGCCGCTGGAAGCGCGCGGACCCGACGATGCGGACAGATCGCCGCTGCCCCGTACCGGCAGGAACAGGGGCGGCGGCTGGCGGATTCGCCCGACATGCCCGCCGCCGACCTCAG
This sequence comes from Methylobacterium sp. 285MFTsu5.1, assembly GCF_000383455.1. Lineage (NCBI taxonomy): Bacteria > Pseudomonadati > Pseudomonadota > Alphaproteobacteria > Hyphomicrobiales > Methylobacteriaceae > Methylobacterium > Methylobacterium sp. 285MFTsu5.1. The sequence goes on from NZ_KB911270.1 coordinate 183,706, forward strand.
ATCCTCGACCGTCCCGCGTTCACGCCGCAAGGCGGTCCCCGCCGTCGCGGATCCGGCGCTGGCCGAGAAGGCGCTCGCCGTCCACGCGCGGCTCTGCCCGGTCTACGGCTGCCCGATCCCGTACTTCCACAGCCTCGATCCGGTCAGCGAGCTCGTCTCGTCGCTCCTGTCGCACCGGACCCGCAATGCCGAATCCGGCCGGGCCTTCAAGGCGCTGCGGGCGCGCTTCCCCGACTGGGGCGCGGTCCTCGACGCGGACGTGCCGGAGATCGAGGCCGCCATCGCGGGCGTGACTTGGCCGGAGCTGAAGGCGCCGCGTATCCGCGACGTGCTCCGCGCCCTGCGCGACCGGCACGGCAGCCTCGACCTCGCCTTCCTGGCCGACATGGAGGTCGAGGCGGCGCGGGAATGGCTGCAGGCGATCCCGGGCGTCGGGCCGAAGACCAGCGCGGCGGTCCTGTCCTTCTCCACCCTGCGGATGCCGGCGCTGCCGGTCGACAGCCACCATCACCGGGTCGCTCAGCGCCTCGGGCTGATCGGCAGGCGGGTCGATGTCGGCCCGTCGCACCCGATCCTGCGGGCGCAGCTCCCCGCGGACTGGAGCGCGCAGGACCTCTACGACAATCACGAGATCCTGATGCTGCACGGGCAGAAGGTCTGCCATCATCATCGCCCGGCCTGCGGGCGCTGCGTCCTGGTCGACCTCTGCCCCAGCGCGAAGCTGCCCACGCGGGAGCCGTGAGCGCGTCCTTGACCATTCCGGCCTACGGGTGCGAGTAACCGCGCGCCCGGACGGCGCGGAGCCCCGGTCTTCCCTCGCTCAGGATCGGCGCCGATGGCCGCGTTCACCGAATTGGTCTTCTCGGGCGTCCAGCCCACCGGCAACCTGCACCTCGGCAACTATCTCGGGGCGGTGAAGCGCTTCGTGGAGATGCAGGAGCGCGACGCGCAGTGCCTGTACTGCGTGGTCGACCTGCACGCGATCACCGTCTGGCAGGATCCCGAGGCCCTGCGCGGCCAGATCCGCGAGGTCACCGCCGCCTTCCTCGCCGCCGGCATCGATCCGAAGCGCTCGATCGTGTTCAACCAGAGCCAGGTGCCGCAGCACGCCGAGCTCGCCTGGGTGTTCAACTGCGTCGCCCGCCTCGGCTGGCTGAACCGCATGACCCAGTTCAAGGAGAAGGCCGGCAAGGACCGGGAGAACGCCTCGATCGGCCTCTACGACTACCCGGTGCTGATGGCGGCCGACATCCTGGCCTACCGGGCGACCCATGTCCCCGTCGGCGAGGACCAGAAGCAGCACTTGGAGCTGACCCGGGACATCGCCCAGAAGTTCAACACCGATTTCTCGGGCTCGATCACGGCGCACGGCCACGGCGACGCGTTCTTCCCGATCACGGAGCCGCTGATCGGCGGCCCGGCCGCCCGGGTCATGTCGCTGCGCGACGGCACCAAGAAGATGTCGAAGTCGGACCCGTCGGACAACGCCCGCATCAACCTCACGGACGACGCGGACGCCATCGCCCAGAAGATCCGCCGGGCCAAGACCGATCCCGAGCCCCTGCCCTCCGAGGTGGCGGGCCTGAAGGAGCGGCCCGAAGCCGACAACCTCGTGGGGATCTACGCGGCACTCGCCGGGATCACCCGCGAGGACGTGCTCCGCGACTTCGGCGGGGCGCAGTTCTCGACCTTCAAGCCGGCTCTGGCCGACCTCGCGGTGACGAGCCTCGCGCCGATCGCCGAGGAGATGCGCCGCCTCACCGCCGATCCGGGCCACATCGACGCCGTGCTGGCCGATGGCGGCGCCCGGGCCGAGACCATCGCGGCACAGACGCTGGACGCGGTCAAGGACATCGTCGGCTTCGTCCGGCGCGGTCCCAGCCTGCAGGCGGTGCGGTGACAATCCGGGCGCTGGTCTTCGACGTCTTCGGGACGCTGGTCGACTGGCGCTCCGGCGTCGCCCGCGAGGCGGCGCGGCTGCTCGCGCCCGTCGCGCCGGACCTCGATGCCGGCGCCTTCGCGGACGCGTGGCGCGCCCGGTACAATCCCTCGATGGAGACGGTGCGCTCCGGGGCCCGGCCCTTCGTCGACCTCGACACGCTGCAAGCCGAATCCCTGCCCGACGTGCTGGCGCAGTTCGGCCTCGCGGGCGTCTCCGAGGCCGTGCGGGGCGAGTTGGTCCAGGCGTGGCACCGGCTCGACGCGTGGCCCGAGGTGCCGGACGCGCTGCGGCGCCTGCGCGAGAAGCACCTCCTGGCACCGAACTCCAACGGGCATGTCCGGCTGATGGCCGACCTCGCCCGCCGCAACGGCCTGATCTTCGACGCTGTGCTCGGCGCTGGCTATTCCCGCGACTACAAGCCGAAGCCGGCGCTCTACCGCGACGCGGTCGCGGCCTTCGGCTTCGCGGCCGGCGAGACCATGATGGTCGCCGCCCACTCGAACGACCTCGCGGCGGCGGCAAGCCACGGGCTCGCCACCGCCCACATCGCCCGCCCGCACGAGCACGGCCCGGCCGGCGGCGAGACCGCGCCGACGGTGCCGGTCACCCACGCGGCGCGGGATCTCGCGGATCTCGCCGACCGGCTCGGCTGCTGACGGATCGATACGGGAGGGTGTGATGGCCGACTGGAACCCAGCCCTCTACACCCGCTTCGAGGACGAGCGGACCCGCCCCGCCGCCGAGCTCCTCGCCCGCGTGCCCCTCGACGCGCCGCGTTTGGCCTACGATCTCGGATGCGGGCCCGGCAACTCCACCGCGCTGATCGCGGCGCGCTACCCCGACGCGGAGGTGATCGGCCTCGACACCTCGCCGGCCATGCTGGAGAGCGCCCGCGCCCGCCTCCCGGGCGTCGCCTTCGCGCTGGCCGATGCCGCGACCTGGCAGCCCGAGCGCGCGCCGGACCTGATCTACACCAACGCCGTCCTGCAATGGCTGCCGGACCACGCGAGCCTGCTGCCGCGGCTGTTCGGTCTGCTCGCCCCGGGCGGCGTGCTCGCCGTGCAGATGCCCGACAACCTCGCCGAGCCGACCCATCGCCTGATGCGCGCGGTCGCGGCGGACGGTCCCTGGGCAGCCGCGATCGGCGATCCGGCCGTGGCCGGCCGCCTCGGACGGATGCTGGAACCCGCCGCCTACTACGACCTGCTGGCGCCGCGCGCCGCCGAGGTCGATGTCTGGCGCACCGCCTACCACCACCGCATGGCGGACGCGGCCGCCATCGTGGACTGGGTCAGCGCGACCGGGCTCCGGCCGTTCCTCGACCCGCTGGATCCGGAGGAGCGGGCCGGCTTCCTGGCGGCCTACACCCGCGCGATCGACGCCGCCTACCCGCCGCGCAGCGACGGGCGGCGCCTGCTCGCCTTCCCGCGCGTGTTCATCGTCGCCCGCAAGGCGCCGTAGCGCGGGCCGGCACGGCGACCATCAGGCCGCGCGCACCGTTCCGAGGAAGCGGCCGACCTCCGCCCGGAGATGCGCGGATTGCCGCGACAGGTCCGCGGACGATTCCAGCACCTGACCGGCGGCAGAGCCGGTCATGTCGGCGGCTTCGGCCACGCGGGCGATGTTCGTCGTCACCTCGCCCGTGCCGGCGGCGGCCTGGGTCACGTTGCGGACGATTTCCTGGGTTGCCGTGCCCTGCTGCTCGACCGCGGCCGCGATCGTCGTGGCCGCCCCGCTGATCTCGTCGACGCGCGTCGTGATGCTGCCGATCGCCGAGGCCGCCTGCTCGGTCGAGGCCTGGACGCGGGCGATCTGGCCCGCGATCTCCTCGGTGGCCCGTGCGGTCTGCTCGGCCAGCGCCTTCACCTCGGCGGCCACGACCGCGAAGCCCCGGCCGGCCTCGCCGGCGCGGGCCGCCTCGATGGTGGCGTTCAGGGCCAGCAGGTTGGTCTGGCCGGCGATGCCGCTGATCAGCGCCACAACATCACCGATCTTCATCACCGCCGCGCTCAGATCCTCCACCAGCCGCACCGTGCGCCCGGCCTCGTCGGCCGCGGCCCGCGCGAGTTGCGCGGATCCCTGGACCTGACGCCCGATCTCCTGCACCGAGCTGCCGAGCTCCTCGGCCGCCGAGGCTGCGGCCCGGACGTTGGAGGCGGCCTCCTCGGCCCCGGCCGCGACGGTGGTCGACTGGCCGGCGGTCTCCGACGCCGTGGCGGCCAGCGCCCCGGCCGTGGCCTGCAGCGCGGTGGCCGCGTCCGTGACCGTCGCGACGATGCCGCCGATGGCCTGCTCGAAGCTGTTCGCCAAGTCCGCGGTCACCCGCTTGCGGTCCCGGTCGGCCGCCGCCTGAGCCTCTGCCCGCGTTCGCGCGTCGGCCTCCGCCTGCGCCCGCAGGCCGTCGCGCAGCTTCAGCACGGCACGCCCGACCAGTCCGACCTCGTCGCGGCGCCGCGCCTCGCGCACATCCGCCCCGTAATCGCCCGCGGCCATGTCGCCGATGGTCCGGCCGAGGCCGCGGATCGGCGCCCCGACGAGATGGTGCAGCGCGCCGAAGACGGCCGCGCACCCGATCAGCACGCAGAGGACCGAGATGCCGATCAGCGTCGCGCGCGCCCGATCGGCGGCGGCCGTGAGCGTCGCCACCGGCACCGCGACGACGATCGCCCAGCGGTCGGGCGTCTCGCCCGCCTGGATATGCTGCGCCATGTAGCGCCACGGCGCCCCGTCCGGGCCCGGCGCGTCGGTCACCACCACGGCTCCCGCCGCGATCGCCTGCCGGGCCGCGTCCGCCGCCGACGCGTCGAAGCCGTGCATCGGCTTCCCGGCCGCCGCGCCGGTCGGATGCGCGACGGTCGTTCCGTTCGCCGAGACCACGGCGAGGTAGCCGGTCCCGAACGGCCTCACCGCCCCGAGGGCGGCGTTCAGGGACCCGAGATCGATGTCGACGCCGGCGGTGCCGCGATACGTGCCGTCCACGGTGATCGGTGCGCCGAACGACATCATGACGACGTCCTTCCCGGCCACCGGGTAGATGTAGGGTTCGATGGCGACCAAGCGGTTCAGCTGCTTCGGCCGGAGGTAATAGGCGCCGTCCGGCTCGGCCTCGTAGCCCGTGAGGACCTCGCGCTTGATCGTGCCGCTCCCGCGGTTCCAGTAAGGCATGAAGCGGCCGCTCGCGTCCGAGGAGGCCGTGCCGGCGAACGCGCGGTCGCGCCCGTCCAGGGCGTCCGGCTCCCAGCCCGTCCAGGTCGCGATCAGCTCGGGGTTGGCGCGCAGAAGCTCGCGCAGCAGCGCGTCGTAGATGTCCCGGTCCTGGATGCGGCCGGCGCGCAGGGCCGACGCGGAGGCCGCGATGCTCTCGGCAGTCTTGGCCGCTACCGCGAGGCGGAAGCGGACCTCGCGCGCCTCGTTCGACAGCGTCTCCGACTGTATCTCTGCGGCCTGCTCATCGAAGGAAGCGTCGATTCGGCGGGCGAGAAAAGTCGTCCCACCCGCGAACACCGCAGCGATCAGGATGCTGCAGATCAATGCGACGCGCAGCGGGAGCGAAACCATGATCTTAACGGTCCGAGCAAAGATGCGATCGGCAAAATCTGCACGAAATTTATGGCTCGGCACTCACATCGTCAAGAATTTTTTAGACCATTAAACTATAGAACACAGAAGTTATGCTTTATTAGTATTTTGTACGGCAGATTTATACTCGGAAAAATCTGATTTGACGTAATTTGAGTTCCGCACCGGCCGCCCGGGACTGCGGGGCGGCCGCAATGGACGATCAGGCCTCGCCGCGGGCCATCAGCGCCTCGTACTCCGCGACCTCCAGCCGGCCCTCCTGAGCGACGCGGGCCTTGTCGGCATCGCTGATCACGTCGCCCGCGAGGTCGAGGCGCTTCCAGGCGGCGAGCGGCGTTTCGCGGCCGGGCCGCGGCACGTACTTGTTCTGCTCGAGCTTCTGGTACTTGTGGATGTAGCGCGGGCAGTTGATCCAGATCTTCGTCACCGCGACCTTCACCAGGTACTTGGCCTCGGTGTACGCGGCCAAGAGGGCGTCGTCGCGCAGCAGCGTCGCGTGGCCCTGGACGCGGATCCGGTGGGGCGTCTCGAAGTCGATGAACAGCAGGCCGACCTTGGCCTGCCCCTCGATGTTGCCCATCGAGTAGAACATGCCGTTGCCGTCGAAGCCCGGGAAGACAAGCGTCTTGTCGTCGAGCACCTTCACGAAGCCCGTGGGACCGCCCTTGTAGGAGACCGTCGGCATCCCGTCCGGGTCGACGGTCGAGAGGAAGAACATGTCGCGGGAGCCGATGAAGGCGGCCTCGTCCGGCTGGACGGTCTCGTGGACCCAGTCCTCGTCGAGACGCACGGCGAGCTTGGTGGTGCCGAACTCCTCCTGCAGCGCCCGGTGCGCGTCGGAATAGAGCGATGCCATGCGTGTCCTCTCCGCTTGCCGGTCCTCGTACGCGCGGGACCGCTGGCGGGCTTATGGCCGGGACACCCTGTGTCGGGCAACCCGGAACGCGAAGGGCCGGCCACGCCTCCGCGTGACCGGCCCCGCGCGTGCGCGGCCGGGCCGGGCCCGACCGCGCGGATGCGGATCAGTTGCGGGTCTTGTCGACCAGCGCCTTCTCGGAGATCCACGGCATCATGCCGCGGAGCTTGGCGCCGACCTCCTCGATCGGGTGGGCGGCGAGCTTGGCGCGGGTCGCCTTGAACGAGGTCTGGTTGACCTTGTTCTCCAGCATCCAGTTGCGGGTGAAGGTGCCCGACTGGATGTCGTTGAGCACGCGCTTCATCTCGGCCTTGGTCTCGGGCGTCACGATGCGCGGGCCGGTGACGTACTCGCCGTACTCGGCCGTGTTGGAGATCGAGTAGTTCATGTTGGCGATGCCGCCCTCGTAGATGAGGTCGACGATCAGCTTCACCTCGTGGAGGCACTCGAAATAGGCCATCTCGGGGGCGTAGCCCGCCTCGACCAGGGTCTCGAAGCCGGCCTTGATCAGCTCGACGAGGCCGCCGCAGAGCACGGCCTGCTCGCCGAACAGGTCGGTCTCGCACTCCTCCTTGAAGGTCGTCTCGATGATGCCAGCGCGGCCGCCGCCGTTGGCCGAGGCGTACGACAGCCCGAGGTCGTGGGCGTTGCCGGAGGCGTCCTGCGCGATGGCGATCAGGGTCGGCACGCCGCCGCCGCGGAGGTACTCGGAGCGCACGGTGTGGCCGGGGCCCTTCGGGGCGACCATCAGGACGTCGAGGTCCTTGCGCGGCTCGATCAGGTTGAAGTGGACGTTGAGGCCGTGGGCGAACAGGAGCGCGGCGCCCTGCTTCATGTTGCCCTCGAGGGACTCGCGGTAGATGTCGCCCTGCAGCTCGTCGGGGGTCAGCATCATCACCACGTCGGCCCACTTGGCGGCCTCGGCGACCGACAGGACCTTGAAGCCCTCGTGCTCGGCCTTCTTGGCGGTGGCGGAGCCCTCGCGCAGCGCGATGACGATGTCCTTCACGCCGGAATCGCGCAGGTTGAGCGCGTGGGCGTGGCCCTGGCTGCCGTAGCCGACGATGGCGACCTTCTTGCCCTTGATCAGGTTCAGGTCGGCGTCGCGATCGTAATACACCCGCATGTCTGTCTCCTCTTAGACTTGGTGTTTCGGGTCGGGTTTGGCCCGGCCGTACAGGGCCAGGAACTGCTCGACGGCGCGGCCCGCGTCGCGCCGGATCCCGGCCCCGTCGAGGTCGAGGGTCTCGCCGAGCAGAAGGCGGATCTGGATATCCCGGCCGACGAGGCCGAAGAAGGTGCGGAAGGCAGCCTCGCTGTCGGCGAAGCTCAGCAGGCCGGCGGCGCGCCCCGCCTCCAGCACGGGCTTCACCCGCTCGCCGATCGCGAAGCGCCCGTTCGCCAGGACGATGCCGCCGAGATTGCTCTTGCGCGAGCCCGCATGCGCGATGGCGATGCGGTTCAGCGCCACCGAGGTCGGGCCGGTGATGACCTCCAGCCACGTCACGGCGAAGTCCTGCAGGCGCTCCCGCAGGGTCGCGCCGTCGAGCACCTGAGCGCTGTCGTTCCCGGCATGGACCCGGGAGGCCTGCCAGCGCACCGTCGCGGTCAGCAACCCGTCCCGGTCGCCGAACCACTTGTAGAGCGTCTCCTTCGAGCAGCTCGCCCGGCGCGCGACGGCGTCCATGGTGAGCTGCTCGCCGTCCTCGACCATGAGGCCGAGCACGGCGTCCAGCACTGCCTGCTGGCGTGCCGACGGCTCTTCCCGCTCTGCTGTCGCGCTGGCCTGCATCATCTCGAATGGCGTACCGTACCGTACGGTACGCGCTGTAGGCCGATTCGTGGGGCGCGGCAAGGGGGGTCGCGCTCGCACCTCGCTAGCGGGGGAGCGGCAGTCCTTCGCGGGCGAAGACGGCCTGGACAGCCGGGCGCTCGGCGACCCGGCGCGCATGGGCGGTCCAGGCCGGGAAGCGACCGGCCATGTCGAACCGGAGCACCGGGCCGTTGGCCCAGAACCAGAAGACCGTCAGGTAGGCGTCGACGACGCTGAACCGGTCGCCCACCGCCCACCCGCCGTGCGACAGGCGCACCTCGGTCATGGTGGCGAGGTCCGCGTAGGTGTCGGCCGCCTTCGCCTTGATGCCCTCGAGGGCGCTCTCGTCCTCGGTGTAGCGCTCGGGCCGGCGGACATGGGCGTAGGTCACGTGGTGGTTGCAGGCGAGCCAGCCGAGCCACTCGTCGGCGGCGGCCTGCTCGCGGAGATCCGTGGGCCAGAGCCCCTTCTCCGGCACCTGACGGGCGACATGGCGCATGATGGCCGCGCACTCGGTGAGCACCCAGCCGTCCTCGGTCAGCGCCGGGACACGGCCGCGATCGTTGATCGCGAGGTATTCCGGCCGGCGCTGGTCGCCCGCGGCGAGATCGAGCTTGAGGCCCTCGTAGGGCAGCCCGGATTCCTCCAGGATGATGTGGGCGGCGAGCGAGCAGGCGCCGGGGGCGTAGTAGAGGTTGCGGGCGGTCATGGGGGGTCCTTGATCGACGAATACGGGCGCGGCGTTTTCAGCGACAACGGCCAGCCGGCTGTCGCCTTCAGAGCCGGTAACGTCTTCCGGCTCCCCCGAGCACCGACTGGCCGCGCGCCAGAAGCTCAGAGCGGCTCCGCCCCGCGCCCCATGGCGGAGATGCCCGTCCGGCAGATCTCCACCAGCCCGATCACGCTCATCAGGCGCACGAACCGGTCGACATCCTCGGTAGCGCCGGTCAGCTCGAACACGAAGGAGTTGAGCGTGGCGTCCAGCGTCTTGGCGCCGAAGGCGGCGGCCAGCCGCAGGGCCTCGCTGCGGTGCTCGCCCTCGCCCTTCACCTTCACGAGGCAGATCTCGCGCTCGATGGCGTTGCCCTGGAGCGTGAGGTCCACGACCCGATGCACCGGCACCAGCCGGTCAAGCTGCGCCTTGATCTGCTCGATCACGGCGTTCGTCCCGGTGGTCACGATGGTGATGCGCGAGATGTGGCGCGCCTCCTCGGTCTCGGAGACGGTCAGACTCTCGATATTGTAGCCGCGGCCGGAGAACAGGCCCGAGATGCGGGCGAGCACGCCGGGCTCGTTGTCGACGATCACCGCCAGCGTGTGCCGGTTCACCGGCTCGACGCGGACGGCATCGGGGTAGTGGGTGTTCATCGCGTTCATCGCCGGCCTCGTCCTCGTCGTTCGACCCATCGCCGCCGCAGCGGCGGATCGCGGCCCGGCGGTGACGCCGGGCCGCCCGCCCTCACACCAGCATCTTGCCTTCCTCGGAGATCACGTCGCCGAGCTCGACGCCGGTCTCGCCGAGGTAATCGGACAGGAGCATCTCGTTGTGCGCCTTGCCCGACGGGATCATCGGGAAGCAGTTCTCGGTCTTGTCGACGATGCAGTCGAAGATCACCGGGCCGTCATGGGCGAGCATCTCCGCGATGGCGCCGTCGAGGTCGCCAGGCTTCTCGCAGCGCATGCCCTTGGCACCGTAGGCCTCCGCGAGCTTCACGAAGTCCGGCAGGCTCTCCGAGTAGCTCTGCGAGTAGCGCGAGCCGTGCAGCAGCTCCTGCCACTGGCGGACCATGCCCATGTACTCGTTGTTCAGGATGAACACCTTGATCGGAAGGCGGTACTGCACCGCCGTCGACATCTCCTGCATGTTCATCAGGATCGAGGCCTCGCCCGCGATGTCGATCACGAGCCCGTTCGGGTGCGCGAGCTGGGTGCCGATCGCCGCCGGCAGGCCGTAGCCCATCGTGCCGAGGCCGCCCGACGTCATCCAGCGGTTCGGCTCGTCGTACTTGAAGTACTGGGCGGCCCACATCTGGTGCTGACCGACCTCGGTGGTGATGTAGGTCTCGCGGTCCTTGCAGGCCTCGTAGAGGCGCTGCACGGCGTATTGCGGCTTGATGATCGTGCCCGACGGCCAGTAGGCGAGGCAGTCCCGCGCCTTCCAGGCGCTGATCTTCTGGAACCACGGATCGAGGTTCGACTTGTCGGGCCGCGACGGCAGGGCGCGCCACGCCTCCAGCATGTCGGCGAGCACCGAGGCGCAGTCGCCGACGATCCCGACATCGACCTTCACGACCTTGTTGATCGAGGAGGCGTCGACGTCGATGTGGATCTTCTTGGAGAAGGGCGAGAACGCGTCGAGCCGGCCGGTGATCCGGTCGTCGAACCGCGCGCCGACGCAGATCATCACGTCGCACTCGTGCATCGCGAGGTTGGCCTCGTAGGTCCCGTGCATGCCGAGCATGCCCAGGAACTTCTCGTCCGTGCCCGGATAGGCGCCGAGCCCCATCAGCGTCGAGGTGATCGGGAAACCGGTCTCGCGGACGAGCTCGCGCAGCAGCCGCGAGGCCTCCGGGCCCGAGTTGATCACGCCGCCGCCGGTGTAGAAGACCGGCCGCCGTGCGGTCGCCATCAGCTCGACGGCCGCGCGGATCCGGTCGGCGTCGCCCTTCACGGCCGGGCGGTAGGTCTTGTGGCTCGCGATCTCCGGACGCTCGTAGAGGCCGGAGGCGAACTGGATGTCCTTGGGCAGATCGACGACGACCGGGCCCGGCCGGCCGTTCGCCGCGACGTAGAACGCCTCGTGCAGGATGCGCGGCAGGTCGTCGATCGATTTGACCAGGTAATTGTGCTTCGTGCAGTGGCGCGTGATGCCGACCGTGTCGCATTCCTGGAACGCGTCGGTGCCGATCAGGTGCGTCGGAACCTGGCCGGTGATGCAGACCAGCGGGATCGAATCCAGCATCGCGTCGGTGAGCCCGGTGACGATGTTGGTCGCGCCGGGGCCCGAGGTGACGAGGACGCAGCCGACCTTGCCGGACGAGCGGGCGTAGCCCTCCGCGGCGTGGACGGCGCCCTGCTCGTGGCGGACGAGGATGTGCTTGACGGCGTTCTGGTGGAAGAGCGCGTCGTAGATCGGAAGTACGGCGCCGCCCGGGTACCCGAACAGCGTGTCGACACCCTGATCCTGGAAGGCCCGGATGACCATCTCGGCCCCGGTCATGACCTCGCCGCCCATGCTCGTCTCCTCGCGCTCTCCGAGGCCACCGCGATCCCATGATCGCCGCCCTGCCCCGTCCTCTCTCCCGGCACCCCCGTCACGCGGGGCGGTCTCCGCCTCGCCCGAAGGTGCCTCTCGCCTCGGTCACCCGTCTGCGCCGATCCCATGCCGCCCTGGAGCGGGCAACAAAAAAGGGCCCCGAGGGACCCTGCATGCGCCACCGCTCGGATCGCGACCCTCGTTCAGGGCCGCCCCGTCGGTGACGCTACCGCTACAATAAGGACCGTCGTCATCGGAAACCCGAAACTGCCCCGCGGCGGCCCCATGATCCGGAACTGGCTCATAGTCGGCGCGCGAAGTGTCGGGCCTCTTAGCGGAGAGCGCGGAGCCGGTCAACGCGTCCGTGCGTGCAATCGCGTTGGTTCCGCGCCGGTTGAGTGCCGGAGCCGCGGCTCACTGCAGCGGCGGCGGGTAGCGGCGCACCCAGCCGCTCGCCGCGTCGTAGGCGGCGCCGAGCTGCAGGCAGGCGAGCTCGCCGTGGTTCGGACCGACGATCTGGATGCCAGTGGGCAGACCGGCCTCGCCGAAGCCCGCCGGCACGGCGAGCGACGGGAGGCCCGACATCGTCGCGGGGATCGTGATCTGCATCCAGCGGTGGTAGGTGTCCATCGCCCGTCCGCCCACCGTCTCGGGCCAGCGCAGGCCCTTGTCGAACGGGAAGACCTGGGCGCTGGGCATGACCACGTAGTCGTAGGTCTTCATGAAGCGGCGCAGGGTCTCGTACCAGCGGGTGCGGCCCTCCAGCGCCGCGATGATCCGGTCGGCGCCGAGCGCCAGCCCCCGCTCGACCTCCCAGGCCGCCTCCGGCTTCAGCAGGACCCGGTGGCGGAGCTCGTCGTAGAACGGGCGGAGGTTCGCCGCGACGGTGAAGGCCCGCAGCACCAGCCAGTCCTGCCAGAGGGTCTCCATGTCGTAGCGCGGCATCGCCTCCTCGACGGTGCAGCCGATCTCCGCGAAGGTGGCGAGCGCCGAACGCCCGACGTCGAGCACGCCGGGATCGAACGGGATCTGGCCGCCGCAATCCCCGAGCCACGCGATCCGGGTCCCGCGGAAATCGCGGGCGAGCGGGCTCGCGAAGGCGGACGGGTCCTGCCGAATGGCGTTCGGGCAGCGCGGGTCGTAGCCCGCCAGCACCGAGAGCATCAGGCCGATATCGCCGGGCGTGCGCCCGATCGCCCCGAGCACGCCGAGGTTCGGGCTGAACACGTCCTTGGCCTCGGCGGGGATCCGGCCCCAGCTCGGGCGCAGGCCGTAGCAGTTGTTGAAGGCCGGCGGGTTGCGCAGGGAGCCGGCATGGTCGCTGCCGTCGGCGACCGGCTGCATCCGCAAGGCGACTGCGACCGCGGCGCCGCCGCTCGAGCCGCCCCCGGTCTTGGCCGGATCGTAGGCGTTGCCGGTGGCGCCGTAGACCGGGTTGAAGCTGTGCGAGCCCAGGCCGAACTCGGGGATGTTGGTCTTGCCGATGAAGATCGCCCCGGCGGCGCGCAGGCGCGTCACCATGATCGAGTCGGTGTCGGCGACCCGGTCGGCGAAGATCGGGGAGCCCTGCGTGAACCGCAGGCCGCGGACTGGGTCGAGATCCTTCACGGCCAGCGGGAAGCCGTGCAGCGGCCCGACGGCGTCCCCCCGCGCCAGCGCGGCGTCGGCGGCCTCGGCCTCCCGCAGGAGCGCGGCATCGTCGGCGAGGCCCACGAGGGCGTTCACCTGCGGGTTGATCCGATGGATCCGCTCCAGATAGGCGCGCATCACCTCCACGCAGGAGATCACTCGGCCATGGATGGCGGCGGCGAGGTCCACGGCGCCGAGCGCCGTGATGCCATCCTGTCGCGCGTCCTGCATCTTGCCCTCCCCCGGATCGACGGAAGATCGGTAACCGGAGGTTGGATCCAGGCAAAGATGGCTCTGGCTGATTGGATGGAGTGCCGATCATCGTCGTTGCGAGCGCAGCGAAGCAATCCAGTGTCGCGCGACGATCACCGATGTCGCGCATCCCTGGGTCGCTTCGCTGCGCTCGCGATGACGGAGCGCACCCATCGCCCTGATTCGCTATACCACCGACCAGGGCAGCGTCTCCTCGCCGCGGAACACGACGACTGCCGTGTCGTCGACCGCGACGGCCTCGGCGATGCGGCTCTCCCGCCGCTCCAGGGTCACGGTCCCGGCATTCGGCTCCAGCCCGTGGAAGCGGGCTCCGTTGAGCGACGCGAAGGCCTCGAACTTGTCGAGCGCCCCCTCCTCGTCGAAGACCTGCACGTAGGTCTGGAGCGCGGAAGGCCCGCAGAACACGCCGGCGCAGCCGCAGGACGCCTCCTTGGCCCCGCGGACATGCGGCGCGGTGTCGGTGCCGAGATAGAAGCAGGCCTCGCCGGAGGTCGCGGCCTCGCGCAGGGCCAAACGGTGCCGCTCGCGCTTGGCCACCGGCAGGCAGTACAGGTGCGGGCGCAGCCCCCCCTGGAAGATGTGCGTCCGGTTGATCACGAGGTGGTGCGGCGTGATCGTCGCCGCGCACCGGCTCCGGTGTTCCCGGACCACGTCGAGGATCTCCGCCGTGGTGGCGTGCTCCACGGTGACCTTCAGCCCTTGATGGCGGCCGAGCAGCGGGATCAGGCTGCCCTCCATGAAGGCGGCCTCCCGGTCGAAGATGTCGATCTCCGGGTCGGTCGCCTCGCCGTGGATCAGGAGCGGCATGCCGATCCGCTCCATGCGCTCCAGGACGGGGGTAATGCCGACGAGGTCCGTGACGCCCGCGTGCGAATTCGTGGTCGCGCCGGCCGGGTAGAGCTTCGCAGCGACCCAGACCTTCTCCCGAAATCCGCGCTCGATCTCGTCCGGGTCGGTGTCGTCCCGCAGGTAGCAGGTCATCAGCGGCGTGAAGTCCTGGCCTTCCGGCAGCGCGGCAAGGATACGCTCGCGATAGGCGCTGGCGGCCGCCACCGTGGTCACCGGCGGCACGAGGTTCGGCATGATGATGCCCCGGGCGAACTGCGCCGCCGTGTAGGGCAGCACCGCCTTCAGCATCGCGCCGTCGCGCAGGTGGATGTGCCAGTCGTCAGGCCGCCGGATCGTGATCCAGTCGACGGTCTTCGCGTCCTGGCGCTCAGCGGGGAACAGGTCGGCGACGCTCATCGCGGGATGCCCCTCAGGCCTGGCCGAAGGCGGAGATGCCGCCGTGGGCCGCCGACCACTCCGCCGGCGCGTTGAGGAAGCGCTCGACCTCGGCCAGCGTCTTCGGGTCGAAGGTGCCCATCTCCTTGGCCACCGCCAGCACGTCCCACCACGTGGTGAGGTAGTGGAGCTTGATACCGATCTCCTCCATCAGCGCGGCGCTGTCAGGGAAGATGTCGTAGTAGAACAGCACGAAGCAGTGCTCGACCTGGGCGCCCGAATCGCGGAGGGCCTTGCAGAAATTGACCTTGCTGCGCCCGTCGGTGGCGAGGTCCTCGACGAGCAGCGTCCGGGCGCCCTCGACGATCTCACCCTCGATCTGGGCGTTGCGGCCGAACCCCTTAGGCTTCTTCCGGATGTACTGCATCGGCAGCATCATCCGGTCGGCGATCCAGGCCGCGAAGGGGATGCCGGCGGTCTCGCCGCCGGCGATGTGGGTCAGCTTCTCGTAGCCGATCTCGCGCACGATGGTGGCGGTGGCGAAATCCATCAGCGTCGAGCGCAGGCGCGGGAACGAGATGATCTTCCGGCTGTCGGTGTAGACCGGGCTCGCCCAGCCCGAGGTGAACTTGAACGGCTCGTCCTTGTAGAAGAGCACCGCCTCGATCTCGAGGAACATCTTGGCCGCCTCGCGGGCGATCACTTTCCGGTCGAGGGGCAGGAAGGGGCTGGTCATGCGGCGTGCGCGCTCCGCTTGGGGCGCTCTCCGGGGCCTTGAGAACCGGTCCGGCCAGAGAGATCGCGTGGGAATAGGGCCTGACCGCCCTCCTCCGCCCTGTCTCCGCCAGCGTCAACCCTGATCGCGGCGCTATCCGCGCCTCACGCAGGTCTGCCGGCCCGCAGATGCGCGAGGTGCCGGATCGCCAGCGCGTAGCCGTGCGTGCCGAATCCCGCCAGCACGGCCGTGGCCGCGAGCGAGAGGTAGGAATGGTGGCGGAACGCCTCGCGGCGGTGGACATTCGAGATGTGGCACTCGATCACCGGCACCTCGCAGGTGTTCAGCGCGTCGAGGATGGCGACCGAGGTGTGGGTGTAGGCGCCCGCATTGATGACGATGCCGGTCGAGCCGACGCGGTACTCGTGGATCGCGTCGATCAGCACATGTTCGGCGTTGCTCTGGCGGAAATCGACCGCGAGGCCGAGGCCGGCGGCCGTCTCGCGGCACAGGGCCTCGACGTCGGCCAGCGTCTCGCGGCCGTAGATCTCCGGCTGGCGCTTGCCGAGCAGGTTCAGGTTCGGCCCGTTCAGGACCAGGACGGTGTCGTTCATCGTGTGCCTCGCGGGTCGAGAGGTGCGGCAAGCGCCCGCAAGACTCAAGTCCGGGCTGTCATCCGGCCGGAGATGTCCCGCACACGGAGCTGCCGCCCGCGCCGGGCGGTTCAGATCCGGATCCCGCGGCGCTATCCCGGTCGCGGAAGCCCGATGCGGCAGGGAGGACAGGCGAATGGCAGGATCCCGGAGCGACGCGCCCGTGGTGATCGCGGTGGCGATCACCGGCTCGGTGCCGCGCAAGACCGACAACCCGGCCGTTCCGGTCACCGTGCCCGAGCAGATCGAGTCGACGCAGCAGGCCTTCGAGGCCGGCGCCACGCTCTGCCACATCCACGTGCGCAACGACGACGAGTCGCCCTCCTCCGATCCGGACAGGTTCGCCGCCGTGCAGGAGGGGCTGCGCCGGCACTGCCCGGGGATGATCGTGCAGTTCTCGACGGGCGGGCGCGGGCGCGACCCGGCCGCCCGCGGCCTCTCGCTCAAGCACCGGCCCGACATGGCCTCCCTGTCCACCGGCTCGGTGAACTTCCCGACGATCGTCTACGAGAATTCCGCGAGCCTCGTGACCGACCTCGCCGGCCAGATGAAGCAGTACGGCGTCCGGCCCGAGATCGAGATCTTCGACCTCTCGCACCTGCACGGCGCCAAGCGGCTGGTGGAGGCGGGCCTGATCGACGCGCGCCCGCACGTGCAGTTCGTCATGGGCGTCCAGAACGCGATGCCGGCCGAGGAGCACCTCCTCGACATCCTGCTCGCCGAGACCCGGCGGATCCTGCCGGAGGCGACCTGGACGGCGGCCGGGATCGGGCGCAACCAGGCGATCGTGATGGACTGGGCACTCGCCCGCGGGGCGGACGCGGTCCGCACCGGCCTGGAGGACAACATCCGGGTGACGAAGGACCGCTTGGCGGCGAGCAACGCCGAGCTCGTCGGCCTCGCCGCCGAGGCTGTGGCCTGCCACGGCCGCCGCGTCGCCACGCCCGCGGAGGCCCGCGCCGCCCTGGGCCTGGGTTGAGCGGGCGCAGATGTTGCCGCGGTCGCGCGGTGGAGACGGCACCGGATCCATGCGCCTCACGACACGCACGCCGTCCCGACCGCGATCCCTGATCGTCGGCTGCGCCGCCGCGGCCTGCGCGTTCCTGGTCGTGTCCTCGGAGGCTCCCGGTCAGGCCGGACCGGGATCGGCGGAGGCGCTCGTGAACGGGATCCAGACCATTCGGCGCGGCGACACCGTCACGAAGGTCGACCGGACCGGCAAGGGTGCGGTGCTGTGCATGCGCGGCATCCTGCAGGCGATGCGCGCCGTCGGACAGGCGTGCCACGCCGGCGCCGACCCGGACTTCCAGCAGGAATTGCGCGCCGCGCTCGCGCGCATCGATCGCTTCATCGCCGACAACGCCCCGGACGGGGCCGGCCCGCCGCGCGACGGGACGACGGAACCGGAGCAGCGGCCCGGCGCGGTCTGCGGCCGCGACGCGGAGGCCCTGTACGAGGCCCTGCGGACCGGCGGCGCCGCGGGCCTGCGCGCCCAGGTCGACGACCTGCTCTCGACCCCGCGCGAGCCGGTCATGAATCCGTGTCTGTGAGCCGGCCAGCGACGTCGCGGTTTCGGGACGTCGCCCGCGCGGCGGCGATCCCGACCCACCTTCTCACGGCCGACCCGGCGTGCTAACGATCCGCCCGCGCGGGTGTAGCTCAATGGTAGAGCAGCAGCCTTCCAAGCTGAATACCCGGGTTCGATTCCCGGTACCCGCTCCAAGCCCGCCGCGCGCCGCGCCTTCGGGCTCATCCGTCAGATCCCGTCAGGCGACGCCCGTGAAGAAGGTGGCGTAGCCGTCGTCGTTCACCCGGGCGAGATAGGCCCGGTACGGACCGTAGCCCGGCTCCTCCGGCCCGATCCGCCCGTATCCGTGCGCGCCCGCCTGCTCGGGCAACAGCGCCAGGGGCGCCGCGGCCGGGGTCAGCTGCGTGCCGCGCCCGGCGTGGAGCGTCGTCAGGACCCCGTACATCTCGCCCTGGATGTTGGGGCGGCACAGCACCGCGAGGCGGTGCTGTCCGTGCCAGTTGGTCACGAGGTAGATCATGCCCGACTGGCTCGGCACGGCGACGCTGCCGGACTGCGCGAAGGGCGCGTCGAGCCGCTCGGCCTCGCGGAACACGAGGCGGGCCGCGTCCGCGTCCCAGGCGATCTCGGTGCGGTAGGCGAAGATCGCGTCCGCCGACCCGAACGAGGGCCGCAGGGTGAGGTAGCGCCCCTCGATCCAGGCGACGCTCTCCCGCGAGTAGGAGCCGAGCTCGTCGGGCGCGTGACGGGCCGCCTCCGGGGCCGGGCGCGCCGTCTCCTGGCGCAGGGACTGGCCCAAGGCTTCCTCCAGCCGGATCGTCGTCGCCAGGGTGAAGGGCCTGCGGCCGGCGAGCGCCTTCTCCAGGGTCGAGATGCTGATCCGGGCCTCCTCGGCCAGCGTCTGCCGCGAGATGCGCCGGCGGGCCAGCGCCTCGCGCACGGTCTGGGCAATGGCGCGGCTCTGCGCCTCGGACAGTTCAATCTCGCTCACAGGCACGGCTCGCACGGGCTTGACCCGCACAGATCCGCACGAAACCGCACATTCGCGCAAGCGCGGCCAAGCTGACCGTCCACGCCGAGCCGTCAGGAACGCTCCGGCTCCGGGGCCAGCTCGGTCTCGACGATAAGCCTGAGCGGACCGGCCTGCAGCGCCTCCAGGGGCCAGCAGGTGACGAGGTCGAGATGCCGCCCCGGGGCCTCCGGGTCGATGCCCGAGGCGTCCCAGCGGGCCACCCGCGTGCCGGTGACGCGGAAGCGCAGAATCCGGCCGTCGCGGCCGGTCACCGTGACGGGATCGCCGGGCCCGAGCTGTCCCAGCACCGCGAACTGCGTGTCGCGGTGGGCGGCGATGACCGCGGTGCCGGGCGCGCCGGCCTCCGGGGTGCCGTCCAGGTGGCCGGGGCCGAAGGCCAGGGCCTGGCCGCTCCCGCCCCGCAGCACCACGAAGCTGCGGCCCGCGACGGTGAGCCGGGCGACCGGCTCGGTGTCGGCCCAGGGCCAGGGCCGGGCGGGCCGACCCTCGGCCAGGGTGCGGGCGAAGGCGCGCTCCAGCAGCAGCTGGGCCAGGACGGCCTTGGCGGGGATCCAGGCGGCCTGCGCCGCGAGCCCGAGCCCCGCGAGGGTGAGGAGGGCCGCGAGGGCCCTCCCCAGTCCGGTCACCGTGCGCCGGCTCATCGCGCGTCCCCGGTCCGCCGGCCGCCGATCGTCAGGCCGGTGCCGAGCAGGAGACCCAGCAGGGCGAGGAGCAGGCCCAGGCCGAGCTGCGCCACGATGCCGGCCCCGGTCCGCGGCAGGTCGACCGCCGCGCCCTCGGCCCGGATCGGCACGATCCGCGCTGCCCCGTCGTCGGCGGGCGTGGCGCCCGGCCGGTCCGTGCCGAACACCTTGGCGAAGTCCCAGCCCGCCGGCAGGTTCAGCGGCAGGTCGGCGGCGACGAGGGGCGTGCCGGGCGCGCGGCGCGGCGTGGCGTCGACGGCCACGAGGCTGGTCAGCCGCGTCGTCAGGCCGTGCTCCAGGGCCAGCGCCAGGATCGCGGCGTCGGCCGCGTCCGCGCCGAGGCGCCCCGTGATGCGCGCCGTCTCGGTCTCGCCGATCCGGGAGCGCGCCCAGACCTTGGAGATGCCGGCGCCCGCACCCGCCTCGGCGAGGGGGAGCGTCCGGGTCCATGTCCGGCCGCCCACCCGGCCCGTGACGGTCACGGTCCCGCGGGCCGTTTCCTCGGCCGCTCCCGGCAGAAGCGCGGCGAAGACCAGCGGCTCGCCGCGATACAGGTCGGGCAGCGCGCCCGGCGTGACCTCGACGCCCGAGACCGAGAAGGTCGCGGTCAGGTCGGTGACGGCGGGGGATTCCAGCTTCTCGTAGAGCGCGCGGGTCCGCTCGCCGACCTGCGCGAGGTCGCGGATCTCGGTGAAGCTGCCGCGTCCGATCTCGGCGGCGTGGCGCATCAGGTGGCCGTTGGGCGCCGAGCCGATGCCGACCATGAACAGGCGCGTGCGCCCGAGATTGGCGTGGATCGCCGCGAAGATCCGCTCCTCGTCGCCGACGGCGCCGTCGGTGAGGAACACGACCTGCCGGACGCGCCCGTCCTCGGGGTGCGGGTCGGCGAGGGCCGCCTTGAGCGGCGCCAGCATCTCGGTGCCGCCGCGGGCTTCCAGAGCGGCGACGAAGGCCTGGGCCTGCGCCAGGGCCTCCGGCGTCGCCGGGACGGGCGCGGGATGAAGCGCGTCCCAGGTGTCGTCGAAGCGGATGACGTTGAAGCGGTCCGACGGGGTCAGGCGGGCGAGACCGGCGAGCAGCCCGGCCTTGGCCTGCCGCATCGAGGCGCCCGACATCGAGCCGGAATTGTCGATGACGAAGGTGACGTCGCGCGCCGGCCGGGCGGCCGTGTCGGTCTCGATCGCCGGCGGGCTCACGGCGGCCAGCAGGTAGGTCCGGCCCGCCACGGTCTCGCGGAACAGGCCGAGGCCGGGCACCCGGCTCGGGACCGGCGCCCAGGTCAGCTCGAGGTCGCGGTCGGCCGGGACGACGCCGTCGGCGAGCGTGACGGTCCGCGCCTCCGGGCCGGTCTCGGTCACGCGGATCGCGTGGGTCGCGCTGCGGACGTCACCGACGGGGAAGCCCGCCTTCAGCCGCACGGTGACGGCGACCGGGTTGGTCGGCGACGACAGGGCCGGGTCGAGCACCGGCGGGCTGATCCGGGCGCGATCCGGAACCGGGTCGCGGGCCGCTCCGGCCACGCCGTCGAGGGAGACCGCGTCCACCGGGGCGGGGGCGGGATTGTAGCGGGGCGCGACCACCAGGGGCAGGCGCAGCGTCCGCGTCTCGCCCGAGACGGGGATCGTCTGCTGATAGGTGATCTGGACCACCACCGTCTCGCCGGGGCCGATATTGGCGACCGCGTTGGTGAAGACGTTGGGCCGCTCCTGCGCGGTCAGCGCCGCCGACTGCCCGGCCGCCTTCGCGGCCTCGTAGGCGCGCTTGGCCGCCGCCCGCTCGCGGATGTCGGCGACGATCACGCGGGAGCCGACGACGAGCTTCATCCCGTCGACGGCCGCGTCCTCCGGCAGGGGGTACAGGTAGGTGCCCTCGACCCAGTCCGCCGTGACGTTGCGGAAGGCCTGGGTGACGGTGGCCCGGGCGGTCGGGCCGCTGACGTCGACGCTGATGTCGGTCGCCAGTTGGACGGCCTCGACCGGCGCGGTGCCGGCCGGCCCGCGCAGGGTGAGGCCACCCCGGTCTCGGCCCGGCGCCGCGTGGGCCGAGGCGAGCATGATGAGCAGCGCCAGCAGCGCGAGGAAGAGCGGTGACAGCGCGGCGTTGCGGGGGGGCTCGACCGCGGATCGTGGAGCGAAGAACGGCATCGGGGAAACCTCCTGCACCGGCGGATCGATGCCGGCTCGCCGCTGAAGCTCCCGCGCCAGCCCCTCGGTCGCCACGAGAAGCTTCGCCCTTTTCCAGGCTCAGACCGCACCGGCCGGCCGTGCCCGGGCGGATCTGTGCGGAGCCGGTGCGGAGCTGTGCGTTCCGCGGCGCTTCCCGGCGAATCCGCTCTCGGCTTGACATATGCGCAATCTGCGTCTTAGTTATGCTCAACTTGAGCAGAAAAGACCGATGACCGAGTCCGAGTTCCTGGCAGGCTACGATCCTGCGGCCTACGAGCGGCCCGCCCTGGCGGTCGATCTCGTCCTGCTGGGGATCCGGGCGGGCCGGCTCGCCGCCCTCCTGCTGCGGCGGAGCCAGCAGCCGCAGGCGGGCCTCTGGGCCCTGCCGGGCGGGTTCGTGGGCATCGCCGAGACCCTCGACGCCGCCGCGGAGCGCGTCCTGCGCGACAAGGCCGGCATCGGGCGGGCGCGGCTCGAGCAGCTCTACACCTTCGGCGCCGTTGATCGGGATCCGCGGATGCGGATCGTCTCGGTGGCCTACCTCGCGCTGCTGCCGGAGGCGGCCTTCGTCGAGGCCCTGGCGGGCGGTGCCGGGCTCGCGGCGGCGGTGCTGGTCGTGCCCTGGGCGGGCGAGTCCGGCGGCCCGGTCTCGGCCGAGGCGGAGGACGGCGCGCCCCTCGCCCTCGCCTTCGACCACGCCGACATCCTCGCGCTCGCCGTGAAGCGGCTGCGCGGCAAGCTCGACTACACGGATGTCGGCTTCGCGCTGCTCCCGGAGCACTTCACCCTCCGGCAGCTTCAGGACGTGCACGCGGCGATCCGCGGCGTGCCCCTCAACAAATCCGCCTTCCGGCGCCGCATGCGCGACCGGGGCTGGATCGCGCCGACAGGCGCCCGCGAGGCCGGGACGGCGTTCCGCCCCGCCGAACTCTTCCGCTTCGACAGGTCAGGCCAGTTCTAAGCCTTTGTTTCAACGCGCTCTCTTGAGCCGAACCGGTATCCACTTCGGCGGAGAGCGCTTCGAGGAGCCCATCATGGCCACGGTCCGCAACATCGGTGTCATCGCCCAGCTTCGGAGCGAGGCGAGCAGCCACATCATCCGCTTCCGCAACGGTCGTGTCCGGCAGAGCGGGCGGGGTCTGGTCTTCTGGTTCCGGCCCGAGACCGCCAGCATCAGCGAGGTGCCGGTGGACGACCGCGAGATGACGCTCTTCGTCCGCGGCCGCAGCCGGGACTTCCAGACCGTCGTGGTCCAGGGGACGATCGGCTGGCACGTCGTCGATCCGGAGCTGCTGGCGAGCCGGGTCGACTTCTCGATCGACCTCCGCACCGGGCGCCTGCAGGGTGAGCCGATCGAGCGGATCGAGGCGCGCCTCGGCGGCATCGCGAGCCAGGCGGCGCTCCAGTATCTCGGGGCGAGCCCGATCGGCGCCCTGCTCGACGCCGGGCCGGAGCCGCTGCGCGCCGTGCTGGAACGGGTGCTGTCCGACGCGTCGGCGCTGGCCGAGATCGGCGTGGCGGCGGTGTCTGTGCGGCTCACCAACCTCGCGCCGACGAGCGAGCTGGAGCGCGCCCTCCAGACCCCGACCTTCGAGGCCCTGCAGCAGAAGGCCGACGAGGCGACCTTCGCGCGGCGCGCCCTGGCGGTCGAGAAGGAGCGCGCCATCGCGGAGAACGAGCTCGCCACGAAGACCGAGCTGGCCCGGCGCGAGACCGTGCTGATCGCGCAGGAGGCCGAGAACGCCCGCGACCGCGCCGCCGGCGTCGCGGAGGCGCGGGGCCTGGAGGCGGCCGCGGAGGCCGAGCGGATCCGCCTCGTCGAGGGCGCCCGGGCCGACGCGGAGCAGCGCCGCGCCGCCGTCTACCGGGACATGCCGCCCGCCGTCCTGCTCGGGCTGGCGGCCCGGGAACTCGCCGGCAAGCTGGAGACGATCGAGCACGTCAACGTCACGCCCGACCTGCTGGCGGCCGTCCTCGGCGAGTTCCGGGGCGCGCTGTCCCCGCGGCTCGCGCCGCGCTGAGGAGGTCTGCCGTGCCGGCCGTCACCCCCCGCGTGGTCTTCGTCATCCGCGACACGGATTACGAGCTGCTCATCGCCCGGCACGCGACTCGCGGCCAGGTCCGGTTCTTCCTGGAGAGCCGAGGCCAGACGCTCGCCGAGGTCGAGGCGCGCCACGCGCAATTCCAGGCCGTGCTCGCCGAGGCCCGGTCCGCCGTGCCGCTGGACTGGCGGCAGGCCCTGGTGCGGCGCCCCGACCTCGACCGCTTCCTCTTCGCCCCCGAGGACGTCGTCGTGGCGGTGGGGCAGGACGGGCTCGTGGCCAACGTCGCCAAGTACCTCGACGGGCAGCCGGTGGTCGGCGTCAACCCGGCGCCCGACCTCTACGACGGCGTGCTGGCCCGGGCGCGGGTCGAGGCCCTGCGCGCGCTCCTGCCCGCCAGCGCGGCCGGCGCCGTGCCCCTTCAGCGGCGCACCATGGTGCAGGCGACCTTCGACGGTGGCGAGCGGCTGCTCGCCCTGAACGAGATCTTCGTCGGCCACCGCAGCCACCAATCGGCGCGCTACCGCATCGACGACGGGGCGCGGGCGGAGGACCACTCGTCGAGCGGGCTGATCGTGGCCTCGGGCACCGGCCTGACCGGCTGGGCGCGCTCGATCAGCGAGGCGACGCACCTCACCGTGGAGGTGGGCATCGAGGAGGCGGCCTTCGGCTACTGGGTGCGCGAGCCGTTCCCGAGCGTCGCCACCGGCACCGACCTCCGCGGCGGCAAGTTCGCCGGATCGCCCCTCACCGTGGTGTCGCGGATGAACGAGGGCGGCGTGGTGTTCTCGGACGGGATCGAGCAGGATTTCGTCGCCTTCGACTGGGGGCGGCGGGTGAGCCTCGCGCCGTCCGACCGCACCTTCAACCTCGTGGCCGCGTAGCGCGGCGCCGACCGGGCGCCCGACGACCGCCTGTGCGCGAGGCTCGGGATGCTGCCCGAGGGCCCGCTCCGCGCGTTCTTCGCCCGCGCGGGACCGGCATTGACCGAAGAGCCCGGCTGAACACGCCGGCGGCAGACAGCCGCTTTCGCGGGCGTCGAACCGGTCGATGCGACACCTCCGTCATCACGAGCGGAGCGAAGTGACCCAGGGCAGCGCCATGTCGGGAGGCGTGGCGCGGCTGGATTGCTTCGCTCCGCTCGCAATGACGGCGGTGCCGTTCCTCGACAGCGCCGACGGGCGAGGTGCGCCGCCAACACCGCAGATTCCCGCGTCTGGCACGCTTCTTGGTTCGTATTCACCAGCGCAGCGTCGCCCCGGCGGCGGCTAGAGGTTGGCGTGCCGTCGATGTGGTGAGGTGCCGGGCGACCGGATCTCCGCGACTGCCTTGAGCCTGTCCCGAGCTCCGATCCCTCCGTTTCAGCACCGGCACGCGCCGTCCGGCGGATCGCGCGATCCGCCCTCTGAGGAGAGTCGATATGTGCGACCGTCACGGCGATTATCGCGTCCCGGATCTCACGCGGTTCAAGCCCAGTCGCAGGCGCTTCCTCGGCGGGACCGCCGCCGCGCTGACCCTGGCGGTGGGCCCGGGCCTGACCGGCCCGGCCGCGGCGGCCACCGGCATCCGCGCGACCCACGGCACCGGCTTCTGCAACCTCAACTTCTTCCTGGCCGAGGCGATGCAGCTCGCCAAGGATGACGGGCTGACGATCGACTTCGTCAACACGCCGACCTTCTCGGATCAAGTCACCTTCCTCGGCATGGGCCAGGTCGATGCCGGCGTGATGCCCTACACGAGCTTCATGGCCCTCTACGACGCGGGCGCCCCGGTGAAGATCGTGGCCGGCGGCGGCATCGAGGGCTGCGTGCTCGTGGCCCAGCCCGGCCTCGACAGCCCGGAGAAGCTCAAGGGCAAGACGCTCGGGACCTTCCAGCTCGATACGCTGGAAGTGCTGCCCTACGACTGGCTGAAGAAGAACGGCGTCGCCTTCAAGGACATCACGGTCCGCTACATGGGCTCGACCCCGGAGGCCGTGGAGGCGTTCCGCGCCGGGGCGCTGGACATCATCTCGACGATCGAGCCCTACGGCACGGCCCTGCTCACCGACGTGAAGGGCGCGGTGAAGCTCTCCGACGGGACCGACATCTACGGCAAGGGCTACACCGACTGCGTGCTGGCGGTCCGCAACGAGCTGATCGCCAAGAACCCGGCCGCCGTGAAGGCCCTGATCAAGGGCATGATGAAGGCCCAGGCGCTGGCGGAGGGCGACCCCCAGGTCGCCCTGAACAAGCTCGTCGGCTCCTACTACAAGACCTCGATGAGCAACGCCCAGCTCGCCATGGGCCGGCAGCCCTCGGTGGTCGACGCCCGCAACCAGACGCAGTTCATCCTCGACCGGACCGATTCCGTCGCCGAGATGGGCTACATCAAGAAGAAGCCCGGCCGCGACGCGATCGACTGGACCCTGCTGGAACAGGTCATCGCCGAGAACCCGGACCTCTACGGCAAGCTCAAGCTGAAGTCGGCCTGAGCGGATGGCCACCTTCCTCGCCCGCGCCGCCGCCGTCCCGCAGGACCGGCCGCGCCTCCCGCTCGGTCAGCGCCTCGCGCTGCCCGAAGGGCTCGTCCCCCTGCTCCGCCGGATCGGCTGGATGCTGGTCTCGGTCGGCTGCTTCGCCGGCCTATGGGAGCTGCTCTGGGCGCTCGGCATCGCCGACGCCAAGCTCCTGCCGCCGCCGCACATCTTCCTCGGCAACCTCGCCGAGCAGGCGCGCTTCTTCAACACCGCGCAGCGCTGGCAGATCGGCACCGGGATGAATACCGGCCCCAGCCCCGCCATGGCGGTGCTGATCACCGTGCTCGCCTCGACCGGCCGGGTGCTGGCGGGCCTCGCCCTGGCGGCCTCCCTGTCGATCCTGGTCGGGGTGGCGATCCGCTACTTCAAGCTGTTCGAGCGGCTGACCCTGCCGACCATCACACTCCTGGCGCCGGTCTCGCCGATCGCGTGGCTGCCGGTGGCGATCTTCATGTTCGGGATCGGCAACGCCCCGGCGATCTTCATGGTGTTCATCGCCCTGTTCTTCACGATGGTGCTCTCGACCATCCAGCAGATCGACGGGGTCAACCGCAACTACATCAACGTCGCCCGGACCATGGGGGCGTCCAAGCGCCAGATCTACGCGCGGGTGATCGTCCCGGCGATCCTGCCGGGGCTGCTCGCGGTGCTGCGCCTCAACCTGTTCGGCGCCTGGATGGTGGTGCTCGTCGCCGAGGCGACCGGCGTGGGCTACGGGCTCGGCCAGGTGATCATGCTGGCGCGCAACACCTTCAACCCGTCGCTCGTCTTCTTCACCATCACGCTGATCGGCCTGCTCGGCTTCGCCTTCGACCTGCTGTTCCGGCTGGTCCAGCGGCGGCTGCTGTACTGGCTGCCGCGCGACGCGGGGGCCTCCCTTGGCCTCTGATCCCGCATCCCATGACGCCGTCTCGTGCCGCGGCGTCGCCAAGGTCTGGGCGGCCGGCACCGCCCGCGCCCACGAGGCCCTGCGCGACATCGACCTCACCGTGCGGCCCGGCGAGTTCGTGGTGTTCCTCGGCCCCTCGGGCTGCGGGAAGAGCACGCTGCTCTACCTGATCGCCGGGCTCGAACCCGCCTCCGGGGGCGAACTCCTGGCCTTCGGCGAACCGGTCACCGGTCCGTCGCCGGAGCGCAGTCTGATCTTCCAGGAGACCTCGCTGCTGCCCTGGCTCAGCGTCTGGCAGAACGTCAGCTTCGGCCTGTCGCTGAAGGGCGTGCCGGAGGCCGAGCGGCGGAGCGTCGCCCGGGCCGCGCTCCAGCGCGTCGGCCTCGCCGAGGCCTTCGACAAGCGGCCGGACGAGCTGTCCGGCGGCATGCGCCAGCGCGTGGCGGTGGCGCGGGCGCTGGCCATGCGCCCGAAGGTACTGCTGATGGACGAGCCCTTCGCGGCGCTCGACGTCCAGACCCGCCAGAAGATGCAGGACTTCCTGCTCGACGTCTGGCGCGACAGCGGCGCCTCGGTGCTGTTCGTGACCCACCACATCGACGAGGCGGTGGCGCTCGCCGACCGGGTGGTGGTGTTCACCGCCCGCCCCGGGCGGATCAAGACGATCGTCCGCAACGACCTCGCCCGCCCGCGCGACCCGTTCTCGCCCGAGGCGGAGGCCTTGCGGCGGCACCTCACCGAGCTCCTGCGCGACGAGGTCGACCGGGCCTTCGCCGAGCAGGAAGCGCTCGTCTGACCCCCTCCCCCAACACGGACACGACCATGGCCACATCGCTGATCCGCAGCCGGCGGATGATCACCCGCACCCTCGACCACGATCGCTGGGAGGAGATCGCCGACGGCGCGGTTCTTCAGAAGGACGGGGTCATCGCCGCGGTCGGCACCTACGCGGACCTGCACGCCCGCTACCCCGACGCACCCGTGATCGGGTCCGGCCGCGAGATCCTGCTGCCGGGCTTCGTCAACGGCCACCACCATGTCGGCCTGACGCCAGTGCAGCTCGGCTCCCCCGACATGCCCCTGGAGCTGTGGTTCGTCACCCGCATGGTGGCACGCAACCTGAACCTCTACCTCGACACCCTGTACTCGGCCTTCGAGATGGTCGGCTCCGGGATCACCACGGTCCAGCACATCCACGGCTGGATGCCCGGCAGCCTGGAGGAGGTCGAGGCGCGCTCCAACGAGGTGCTGCGCGCCTATCGCGACATCGGCATGCGGGTCTCGTACTGCTTCGCGGTCCGCGATCAGAACCGCCTCGTCTACCAGGCCGACATGGACTTCGTGGCGAGCCTGCCAGCGCCGCTGCAGGACCCGATGAAGCGCTGGTTCGAGCGCTTCCAGATGTCCCTGGAGGACAATTTCTCGCTGTTCCGCAGCCTGCATAGCGGCCAGGCCGGAGCCGCGCGGGCCAAGATCCAGCTCGCACCCGCCAACCTGCACTGGTGCTCGGACGCGGCCCTCGAGGGGCTGGCCGGCCTGTCCGAATCCTACGACGTGCCGATGCACATGCACCTCGTCGAGACCGCCTACCAGAAGGCCTACGCGGAGAAGCGCGGCGGCGGGACCGCGGTCGAGTACCTCGACCGGTTCGGCATGCTGGGACCCCGCCTGACGCTCGGCCACGGCGTCTGGCTCAACGAGTCCGACATCGACCGGGTCGCCGCGACCGGCACCTGCATCTGCCACAACTGTTCCTCGAACTTCCGGCTGCGCTCCGGCGTGGCGGCGCTCAACCGCTTCGAGGCCAAGGGCATCAACACGGCGATCGGCCTCGACGAGGCCGGCATCAACGACGACCGCGACATGCTGCAGGAGATGCGCCTCGTGCTGCGCGCCCACCGAGTGCCCGGCATGGACGAGGCCGACGTGCCGAGCATGGCCCAGGTGCTGCGCATGGCCACCGTCGGCGGCGCCCGCACCACCCCCTACGGCGACAGCCTCGGCACGATCGAGGTCGGCAAGGGCGCCGACATGGTCCTGATCGACTGGGACCAGATCGCCTACCCGTATCTCGACCCGGAGACGCCGCTCCTCGACGCGGTGATCCAGCGAGCCAAGACCGGCGGCGTCACCGCAGTTCTGTGCGAGGGCGAGGTGCTCTACGCGGACGGCCGCTTCACCCGGGTCGACCGCGACGCCGCCCTGAAGGCGCTCCACGACGACCTGTCGCGGGCGCTCTCGGACGACGAGGTCGAGCGGCGCCAGCTGTCGAAGGCGCTGCTCCCCCACGCGCGGCGCTTCTACGCCGACTACATCGACCCGTCGCGGCACGAGCCGTTCTACCGCCCGAGCTCGCGCGTCTGACGGCGCGAGCCCGGGCCGGGCTTCAGCGGACCAGGCAGGGCTTCTTGTTGTCGAAGGTCCAGCCGGGGATCAGGAACTGCATGGCGGCCGCGTCGTCGCGGGCGCCGAGGCCGTGATCGCGGTAGAGGGCGTGGGCCTCCTCCACCGCCGACATGTCGAGCTCGATGCCGAGGCCCGGCCGCTCCGGCACCCGCACGAGGCCGCCGCGGATCGCCAGCGGCTCCTTGGTCAGGCGCTCGCCGTCCTGCCAGATCCAGTGCGTGTCGATCGCCGTGACGTTGCCGGGCGCCGCCGCGGCCACGTGGGTGAACATGGCGAGCGACACGTCGAAGTGGTTGTTCGAGTGCGAGCCCCAGGTCAGGCCGTGGTCGCGGCACAGCTGGGCCACCCGGACCGAGCCGGCGAGCGTCCAGAAATGCGGGTCGGCCAGCGGGATGTCGACGGCGCCGAGCTGGATCGCGTGGTTCATCTGCCGCCAGTCGGTGGCGATCATGTTGGTGGCGGTGGGCAGGCCGGTGGCGCGACGGAACTCGGCCATGATCTCGCGGCCCGAGAAGCCGCCCTCGGCGCCGCAGGGGTCCTCAGCGTAGGCGAGGACGTGGCCCTGGCCCTTGCAGAGGCGGATCGCCTCCGCGAGGGACCACGCGCCGTTCGGGTCGAGCGTCACGCGGGCCTTGGGGAAGCGCTCGTGGATCGCGGTGACGGCGGCGATCTCGTCCTCGCCACGCAGGACGCCGCCCTTCAGCTTGAAGTCGCTGAAGCCGTACTGGTCGTAGGCGGCCTCGGCGAGCCGGGCGACGGCCTCCGGGGTCAGCGCCTCCTCGTCGCGCAGGCGGAACCAGCCGTCGCGGGCCGTCGGCGCCCGGTAGCCGAGATCCGTGCGGGTGCGGTCGCCGACGTAGAACAGGTAGCCCAGCATCTCGACGGCGTCGCGCTGCTGGCCCTCGCCCAGGAGCGCCGCGACCGGCACGTCGAGGTACTGGCCGAGCAGGTCGAGGAAGGCGGATTCGACGGCCGTGACCGCGTGGATGGTGATGCGCAGGTCGAAGGTCTGCAGGCCGCGCCCGCCGACGTCGCGGTCGGCGAAGCGCGTGCGCATGGCGTTGAGCACCGCGTTCCAGGCGCCGAGCGGCTGCCCGACGACGAGGTCCCGGGCATCCTCCAGGGTCTTGCGGATGCCCTCGCCGCCGGGGACCTCGCCGAGGCCGGTGGCGCCGGTGGAGTCGGTCAGGATCACGAGGTTGCGGGTGAAGTACGGGCCGTGCGCGCCCGAGAGGTTGAGCAGCATGCTGTCGTGGCCGGCCACCGGCACCACCGTCATGGCGGTCACGGTCGGCGTGTGGCGGGCGGCGTGGCGACTGTCATTCAGCATGGCGTCCTCCTCGGGGGCCCCCGGCCGGTCTGCGCCGGGCGCGAGGCGGGATCGATGCGGGGCCGGACCGGCCGGGGCCGGTCCGGCGTGCGGGTCAGTGGGCCTTGAGCTCGACGCGGCGGATCTCGCCGACCACCACGAGGTAGCAGAAGCAGGCGACCAGGGCGTTCAGGCCGACGAAGACCAGGGCGCCGTTGAACGAGCCCGTGCTCTGGACGATGTAGCCGATCGCGATCGGCGTGGTGATGCCGGCGGTGTTGCCGAAGGTGTTGAACAGGCCGCCCGAGAGGCCGCCGCTCTCCCGCGGGGAGGTATCGGCGACGACCGCCCAGCCGAGCGCGCCGATGCCCTTGCCGAAGAAGGCGAGCGCCATCAGGCCGACCACGAGGGCGTCCGCCTGGACGTAGTTGCAGCCGATGATGCTCATCGACAGCAGCATGCCGCCGACGATCGGGATCTTGCGGGCCGCCGTCAGCGAGAAGCCGCGGCGCAGGAGCAGGTCGGAGATCACGCCCCCGAGGATGCCGCCGATGAAGCCGCAGAGCGCCGGCAGCACCGCCGCGAAACCGGCCTGCAGGATCGACAGGCCGCGCTCCTTGACGAGGTAGACCGGGAACCACGTCAGGAAGAAGTAGGTCAGCACGGTGATGCAGTACTGGCCGATATAGATGCCGAGCAGCATCCGGTTGGCGAGCAGCTGGCGCAGCGTCCGGCCGGCATCGCCCTGCTTGCTCCGGCTCTGGCCGTCCATGTCGAGCAGGGCGCCGCCGGCCTCGATGTAGTCCCGCTCCGCCTGGTTCATCGACGGGTGGTTCTTCGGGCTGTCGACCACGCGCAGCCAGAGGACCGCGAAGGCGATGCCGAGCAGGCCCATGCTGGTGAAGACGTGGTGCCAGCCGAAGTTGTGGACGATCCACGCCATCAGCGGCGTGAACAGCACCGTGGCGAAGTACTGCGCCGAGTTGAAGAACGCCGAGGCCATGCCGCGCTCGCGGGTCGGGAACCACGCGGCGACGATCCGGGCGTTGGCGGGGAAGACCGGCGCCTCGGTGAGGCCGACGGCGAGCCGCAGGGCGAAGAGCAGCACCACGGCGGTCAGGCCGGTGAAGAAGCCGACGGCGCCCTGGACCAGCGTGAAGGCCGACCAGAGGGCGACGGCGGCGGCGTAGACCCACTTGACGCTGTAGCGGTCGAGGAGCCAGCCGCCCGGGATCTGGGCGAGGACGTAGGACCACGCGAAGGCCGAGAAGACGTAGCCCATCTGAACCGGCGAGAGGCCGAGTTCCTTGGCCATGTCGGGGCCGGCGATCGAGATGGTCGCGCGGTCGGCGTAGTTGATGGTGGTCGCGGCGAACAGCATCGCGACGATCAGCAGGCGGACGCGGGTGCGGCGACCCGCGTCGGCGGCGGCGAGCAGGGTGCTCGGCGCGCCGGTCGAACTGGCACTCATGGACGTTCTCCCAGGCTCGTCGCCGCCCGGTTGATCCGGGAGGCGGGTCGTGGCCGCCGTTGGCTCGGCGGGTCTGTCTTGGGTGTCGAGGCGGGGCTCAGCGGCGGTCGCCGATCAAGGCCGTCAGCTCGGCGCGCTCGGCCGCGTCGAGTTCGGTCAGCGGCGGCCGGACCGGGCCGGCGTGGCGGCCGACGGCGCTCATGCCCGCCTTGACGATCGAGACCGCGTAGCCGCGCTTGCGGTTGCGGATCGCGATGTAGGGGAGGACGAAGTCGCGCAGCTCCCGGTAGACCGCGTCGCGGTCCCGGCGGCGGACGCTGTCGTAGAAAGACAGCGCCCATTCGGGCAGGAAGTTGAAGATCGCCGAGGAGTAGGTGGTGACGCCCATCTCCAGGTACGGCAGCGCGAAGGTCTCGGCGGTGGGCAGGCCGCCCACATAGGTCAGGCGGTCGCCCAGAGCGGCGTAGACCCGGGTCATCAGCTCGACGTCGCCGACGCCGTCCTTGAAGCCGACGAGGTTCGGGCAGCGCTCGCACAGGCCGGCGAGCGTCTGCTCGTTGAGCTGGGCGTTGGCGCGGTTGTAGACGATGACGCCGAGCGAGGTCGCGCGGCAGACCGCCTCGATATGGGCGGCGAGACCGGCCTGCTCGGAGCCGACGAGGTAGGGCGGCAGCAGCAGGATCCCGTCCGCGCCGGCGGCCTCGGCGGCCCGGGCCATCTCGACCGCCAGGGCGGTACCCTGGCCGGCGGGGGCGATGACCGGGGTCCGGCCGCGGGTCTCCTCGACGGCGGCGCGCAGGACGCGGTCGATCTCGACGGGCGTCAGCGAGAAGAACTCGCCGGTGCCGCCGGCGGCGAACAGGCCCGAAACCCTGTAGTCGGCCAGCCGCCCGAGATTGTCCCGGTAGGCGGTCTCGTCGAAGCTGAGATCGCCGCGGAAATGCGTGACCGGGAAGGACAGCAGGCCGGAGCCCAGCACGCGCGCCATCTCGGCCGGGGTCATGCTCGCCATCGATTCTCTCCCTGGAACGCACCGTTCGGTGTCGCGTCCGGGGTTAGGCGCCGGCGTTAAATGCGTCCAACGTTGATTTTGGCTGGATTATCCCGGATCCTGCATCAATGTTCGATCTCGGCCATGCCCGCAGCTTCGTCGCCGTCGCCGAGGAGATGCATTTCGGCCGGGCCGCGGCCCGGCTGCACCTGACCCAGTCGCCCCTGTCGCGGCAGATCCAGATGCTGGAGCAGACGCTGGACGTGACGCTGCTGGAGCGGACCACCCGGGCGGTGCGCCTGACCCCGGCGGGCCGCACCTTCCTGGCCGAGGCCTACCGGGTGCTGGCGGCGGCCGAGAACGCCGCGCGCATCACGCGCCGCGCCGCCCTGGGCGAGAGCGGGGTGCTGCGACTCAGCTTCACCGCCGCCTCGGCCTACCGGACGCTGCCGCAGGTCGTTGCCCATGTCCGCCGGACGCTGCCCGAGGTCGACCTCGTGCTGGAGGAGATGGTCTCGGACGAGCAGATCCTGGCGCTGGGCGAGAACCGCACCGATCTCGCGATCCTGCGGCCGGCCCCGGTCCTGCAGGATCCGAAATCCGCGATCGCCACAGCGCCGCTGGCGCGCGAGCGGCTCCTGCTCGCGGTCCCGCGCGGGCACCGCCTCGCGGCGGCGCGCGCCCCGACCCTGCGGGACCTCGACGGCGAGGCCTTCGTGACGTGGTCACCCCGGGGCGGGCGCTACTTCATCGACCTGCTCGACCGGCTGTTCGAGGCGGGGGGCGTGCAGCCGCGGATCGTGCAGCGGGTGAACCAGGTCCACGCGATGCTGGCCCTCGTCGGCGCCGGCATCGGCGTCGCGCTGGTGCCGGGCAGCGCCCGGGGCAACAGCATGGCCGACATCCGGCTCCGGCCCATCGCCCTGCCGGCCACGACCGGGCCGGAGCTGTGGCTCGCGTGGCGCAGCGACAACGCTAATCCCTGCCTGCCCTCGGTGCGGGCGGCGGCGCTGGAGACCGGCGAGGCGTGACCGCCGGCGCCGGCCTGGAAAGTCGGTGCGGCCGGCGATAGGCTGCGCGCTCGCCCCGCTTCCGGTCGCGCAGCCGGCCGGGGCCGCCCCTCCCGGATCAGGCAGGCACCATGAGAGTTTCGGCCGACCTCTGCATCGTGCCGATGGGCGTCGGCCCGTCGGTCTCGCCCTACGTCCGCGAGCTCAAGGGGATCATCGAGTCGAGCGGGCTCACCGCCACGATGCATCCCAACGGCACGAACATCGAGGGCGAGCTGTCGGAGATCTGCGCGCTGGCGGAGCGGTGCGAGGCGAGGCTCGCCGAGCTCGGCGTCCAGCGGACCTTCTTCACGCTGATCTTCTCGACGCGCCGCGACAAGGACCAGTCGATGGCCGACAAGCTCGCCGCGGTCTCCTGACCGCGACCGCCGCGGCGCGTCATCCCGGGGTCGTTCTCCGAAGCCGCGCCGAATGAGGTGCAGGTCCCCGCTTGTGCGGGAGAGGGGCGCGTCGCGGCTGGCTCGACCGGTGACGCGTCCTCCGGACCGTCGCGACGCGACCGGGAAAAGCCCTAGCCGTGGCAGGCGCAGCCGGCGTGCTCGCAGCCGGCGTGATCCTTGTGGCCGTTCGCGCAGTCGTCGCAGCAATAGGCCTTGCCGTCCCGCGACACGGCCTTGGCGACCGGGATCACGCAGACGCAGTCCTGGCAGGCGCACTTCACCATCTCGACGTCGACGCTGGCCATGATTTCCTCCTCCGGCGGGACAGTCCGCATGTCGACGTTAGAGCCGCGGCGGCGGCGAGGAAACCCTTCTCCGGGCGCGGTGACGCGCCCGTGATCCCATTCGCCCGCTCGCGCGTTCCCCAGGTCCGGTGCTCGCTGCGCCGGGTGGAGGGCGCCATGGCCGATCAGAACACCGACGACGTCCGGATCGAGCCCTATGACGGGCCTGCGGGCGGCTGGGGCTCGGCCCGCTCCCTCGTCGAGATCCTGACCCGCGAGGGCGTGCCGGTCACCGGCTCGGCGATGCTGCTCAAGCAGAACAAGCCGGACGGCTACATGTGCACCTCCTGCGCCTGGGCGAAGCCCGCCAAGCCGCTGGCGTTCGAGTATTGCGAGAACGGCGCCAAGGCGACGGCCTGGGAGCAGACGCGCCGCCGCGCGACGCCGGACTTCTTCGCCGCGCACACGGTGACGGAGCTTCTCGGCTGGAGCGACTACGCCCTGGAGGAGCAGGGCCGCCTGACCCACCCGATGCGCTACGATCCGGCGACGGACCGCTACCGGCCCGTCGCCTGGGCGGAGGCCCTGGCCGAGATCGGCCGTGAGCTGAAGGAGCTGCGCGCGCAAGACCCGCGGTCGGTGGTGTTCTACGCCTCCGGTCGGGCGTCGCTGGAGACGAGCTACATGTGGGCCCTGCTCGCGCGGCTCTACGGCAACAACAACCTGCCCGACTCCTCCAACATGTGCCACGAGCCGACTTCGGTGGCGCTGCCGCAGTCGATCGGCGCGCCGGTCGGCACGGTGCTGCTGGAGGATTTCGAGACCACCGACCTGATCTTCTTCTTCGGCCAGAACGTCGGGTCGAACTCGCCGCGGATGCTGCACCCGC
Source organism: Methylobacterium sp. 285MFTsu5.1 (assembly GCF_000383455.1). Classification (NCBI taxonomy): domain Bacteria; kingdom Pseudomonadati; phylum Pseudomonadota; class Alphaproteobacteria; order Hyphomicrobiales; family Methylobacteriaceae; genus Methylobacterium; species Methylobacterium sp. 285MFTsu5.1. The sequence goes on from NZ_KB911270.1 coordinate 219,364, forward strand.
TCCAGGAGGCGCGGCGCCGGGGTGCGCAGATCATCACCTTCAACCCGCTGCGCGAGCGCGGGCTGGAGCGCTTCACCGACCCGCAATCGCCGGTCGAGATGCTCACCCGCTCGTCCACGAAGATCTCGACGCAGTACCATCAGGTGAAGGCCGGCGGCGACCTCGCGGCGCTCACCGGGCTGTGCAAGGCGCTGATCGCCCTCGACCGGGCCGCGGAGGCCGCCGGCCGGCCGCGGGTGCTCGACCACGCCTTCATCGCCGAGCACACCCACGGCTTCGAGACCTTCGTCGCCTTCTGTGACGGTCAGGACTGGGCCGCGCTGGAGCGGCGTTCCGGCCTCACCCGGACTGCTCTGGAGGCCGCCGCCGAGGTCTACGCCCGCGCGAAGGCGGTGATCGGCATCTACGGGATGGGCCTGACCCAGCACCGCAAGGGCACCGAGACCGTCCGGATGCTCGTGAACCTGCTGCTGCTGCGCGGCAATATCGGGAAGCCCGGAGCCGGGATCTGCCCGGTGCGGGGCCACTCGAACGTGCAGGGCCAGCGCACCGTCGGCATCACCGAGAAGCCGGAGCTGGCGCCGCTGGACAAGCTGCGGGAACTCTACGGCTTCGAGCCGCCGCGGGAGAAGGGCCTCAACACCGTCGAGACCTGCGAGGGCGTTCTCGACGGGCGTGTGAAGGCGTTCATCGGGCTCGGCGGCAACTTCCTGCGGGCCGTGCCCGACACCGCCCGGATGGAACCGGCCTGGCGGCGGCAGCGGCTCACCGTGCAGATCTCGACCAAGCTCAACCGCTCGCACCTCGTGACCGGCGCCGTCGCCTACATCCTGCCCTGCCTCGGCCGGATCGAGATCGACCGGCAGGCGAGCGGCCCGCAGGCCGTATCGATGGAGAGCTCCACCGCCCAGTTCCACGGCTCGCGGGGCGTGGCCGACCCGGTCGGACCGCACCTGCGCTCCGAGCCCTGGATCGTGGCGGAGATCGCCAAGGCGACCCTGCCGCCCAATCCCCGCATCGACTGGGATGCCTGGGTCGCCGACTACGCCCGTGTGCGCGACGCGATCGAGGCGACCTATCCGAGCGTGTTCCACGACCTGAACGGCCGCATGTTCCACCCGGGCGGCCTGCTGAAGCCGCTGGGCGCCCGCGACCGCAAGTGGGAGACCGACACCGGCAGGGCGAATTTCGCGGTCCCCGAGGGCCTGGAGGCCGATCCGGACCTGCCCGACCGGGGTCCGGAGGTGCTCGACCTCATCACGCTGCGCTCGAACGACCAGTTCAACACCACGGTCTACGGCTACGACGACCGCTTCCGCGGGGTGAAGGGCACCCGGGACGTGCTGTTCATGAACCGCCGGGACATCGCGCGGCTGGGGCTGAGGGACGGGATCAGCGTCGACGTGGCGACCGAGGCGGACGACCAGGTGACGCGGCGCGTCGGCGGGCTGCGGGTGATCGCCTACGACATCCCCGAGGGCAACTGCGCCGGATACTACCCGGAGTTGAACGTCCTGCTGCCGCTCTGGCACTACGACGAGCAGTCCAAGACTCCCGCCGCCAAGGCGATCACCGTGCGGGTGACGGCCGCGACCGCCGCACCCTGAGCGGAGCGTCTGGCGTCCGGTCGCGCCTTCCGGCAAGGAACGACCATGGAACAGGCGACTCCTCCCGACGCGCGACCGGACGCTCCGGTGGAATCGCGGCTGCGCGCGCTCGTCGGCCGGATCGCCGCCGGGGCGCCCCTGCGCGAGCCGGGCGCGGACCTGTCGCATCTGAGCGCCGGGCCGGGCGCCCTCGCGGATGTGCCGGAGGCCGGCCTCGTCACCGACGCCGAATCCGGCGGCCTGGCGCTCGCCGGCGCGGACCTGTCCCGCGCCCGCATGGAGGAGGCCGATCTCTCCGGCGCGAACCTGCGCGGGGCGAGCCTGTCCGGCGCGGTCGGGCGCTCGACCCGCTTCACCGGGGCGATCCTGGAGGCGGCCGACCTGTCGGAGGCCGATCTCTCGGGGGCGGACTTCACCGGCATCGTCGCCGGGCAGGTGAAGTTCGCCGGGGCGATGCTGGAGGATGCCCGGTTCGGCCAGGCCGCGATGCGCTTCGCCGACCTGTCCGGCGCCCTGCTCGACGGGACCGACTTCGCCGGCGCCGATCTGTGGGGCGCGGATTTCTCCGGGGCGGACGCGGACGACACGGTCTTCCGCGGGGCGCGGCTCGACGAGGCCAAGCTCGCCGACGCCAACCTGACCCACGCGGATTTCGCCGAGGCCAGCCTGACCAAGGCGAGTCTCGCCGGCTCGCGGCTGCGGGGCGCGCACTTCACCGGCGCGAAGCTCGACGGCGCCGATCTCTCGGGGGCGGATCTCTCCGACACCGACCTCGTGCGGCTCAACCTCGCGACCTGCCGGCTGCGGCACGCGCGCTTCGCCGGCGCGTGGCTGAACGGCACGCGGATGAGCGTCGAGCAGCTCGGCGGCGCGGTCGGCGAGGAGGTGGCCGGCGCCTACGACGCCGCCCAGGCGAGCTACCTCGCCCTGGAGCAGAACTGGAAGAGCATCGGCAGCCACGACGCGGCGAGCTGGGCCTACAAGCGCGGCCGCCGGATGGGCCGGTTCCATGCCGGGCAGCAGGCCCGCGCCGCCTGGTCCGACCGGGACTGGTCCGGATTCCTGCGGCACGGCTATCGCTGGACCGCCGACCGCTTCGTCGAGTGGCTGTGCGATTACGGCGAGAGCCTGTCGCGCATCGCCCGCGCCTTCGCGCTGCTGATCGTGCTGTTCGGCGGGCTCTTCGGCCTGACGGGCGGCCTGTTCATCGTGGAGGGACCGGAGGCCGGGCCGACCTACAATCCCCTCGATCTCCTGAGCTACAGCGCGCTCAACATGATGACCGCGAACCCGCCCGAGATCGGCCTGAAGCCCACCGGCCGCGTCACCAACCTGCTGGTCGGCATCGAGGGCGGCGTCGGCATCATCCTGATGGGGCTGTACGGCTTCGTCCTCGGCAACCGCCTGCGGCGGTGACCCCGATCGCGTCCGGGCCGCTCAGTCGTTCACGCTGAGCCGCTCGATGACGAGGCTCAGATCCTTGCGCAGGGCGCGGATCTCCGGCTCGCTGAGTTCGAGCTGGCACATCACGCTCTCGCGGACCGAGACCGCGTCGGCGCGCAGGGCGGCGCCCTCCGGCGTCAGGGCGATCTCGACCTCGCGCTCGTCCGACTGGCGCCGGGTCCGGAGCAGGAAGCCCGCGCTCTCCAGGCGCTTGAGCACCGGTGTCAGCGTGCCGGAATCGAGGCGCAGGCGCCGGCCGATCTCGGAGACCGTGACGCCGTCCTGTTCCCACAGCACCAGCAGGACCAGATATTGCGGATAGGTCAGTCCGAGCCGCTCGAGCAGCGGCCGGTACGACTTGGTCATCCGATGCGCGGCAGCATAGAGCGCGTAGCAGAGCTGATTATCGAGAAGCAGCGGATCCGTCTCCGGCTGCGCCTCAGCCGTATCGGCAATATACGCCATATCGTTTGCCCATCGCGGTCCACGCACCGCCATTCTCGACCGCGACCGCGGGTTCGTCACCATACCATAACACGGGATACCGGCGCGCAAGCTCCGGTCGTCCGGCCCGTTCTCTTAACAACCCTATGGGGTTCGTCTCGGTGTTCGTCCCCCGCCCGCGACGGGCGGGAGCGCCGCCAGGCTGTCGAGGAAGCCGGCCTCGTCCTCGAGCGTCCGGAGATCGAGGCGGACGGCCTCGTCGCTGATCCGGCCGATCACCGGCACGGGGAGCCGGCGCAACTCCTCGGCGAGCTGCCGGCACCGGCCGCCCGCCCCGCGGCTGCCCGCCGAGGCCGGCGCCAGGACCAGGGCGGCGCTGGGCAGCGTCTCCACCGGCAATGCGCCGGATCCGATCTGGCTGATGCACTCGGCGACCGTGACCGCGGCGCGGCCGGCGAGCCGCTCCGCCACTGCGGGGGCGAGGCGCTCGGCCTGGGCGGCGATGCTGTCGCGGTCGCAGGTGAGGAGCCGCAGGGTCGGGAGCTCCGCGCGCAGCCGCTCCGGGTGCAGGTAGAGCCGCAGCACGGCCTCGAGGGCCGCGTAGGTCATCTTGTCGACGCGCAGGGCCCGCTTCAGCGGATTCTTTCGCACGCGGGCGATCAGGTCCTTCCGGCCGGCCACGATGCCGCACTGGACCGCGCCGAGCAGCTTGTCGCCGCTGAAGGTGACGACGTCGGCCCGCTCCAGGGCGGCGCGGATCGTGGGCTCGGGGGGCAGCCCGTAGGCCGCGAGGTCGACGAGGCTGCCGCTGCCGAGATCGTCCGCCAGCGGCACGCCGCGCTCCCGGCAGAGGGCGTAGAGGGCCACGGGATCGGCCGCCGCGGTGAAGCCCGCGATGGCGTAGTTGCTCGGATGCACCTTCATCACGAGGCCGGTGCGGGGTCCCAGGGCCTCCGCGTAGTCGCGCAGGTGGGTGCGGTTGGTGGTGCCGACCTCGCGCAGGCGGCAGCCGGCCCGCACCATCACGTCGGGCACCCGGAACGAGCCGCCGATCTCCACGAGCTCGCCGCGGGAGACCACCACCTCCTTGCGCATGGCGAGCGCGTTCAGCACCAGCAGCACCGCGGCCGCGTTGTTGTTGACCACCACCGCGGCCTCGGCGCCGGTCAGGCGGCAGATCAGGCCCTCGACATGGTCGTCCCGCTCGCCCCGGGCGCCGGTCTCGAGATCGAACTCGAGGTTGCTCGCCTGCACCATCACGGCGGCCACCGCCTCCGCAGCCGAGCGGGGCAGCAGGGCGCGGCCGAGATTGGTGTGCAGCACCGTGCCGGTCAGGTTGAAGACCGGCCGCAGCGACGGCCGGCGCTCGGCGGCGAGCCGCGCCGACGCCGCGGCCCGGATCGACTCCGCGTCCGGGACGGGGCCGCCCCCGGCCCGGATCTCGGCCAGCACCGCCCGGATCGCGTCCGTGAAGGCCGTCCGCCCGTAGGTCTCGAGCTCCGCCGGCGGCGCGCCGCCGACGAGGCGCTCCACCGCGGGAATTCGGCGCGGGGACGGCGCCGGGTCGTCGGCCTGCTGGGTGGGGACGGGCGCGTTCATGGCAGGCCAGAGATAACCATCCCGGTGCACGGAGCCAGCCCGTCGACGCGCGGATAATGCGCGCAGGTTGTTCCGGTCCCGGCCCGACGGTAAGGGCAGATCCTGAAATCGGCGCCCGAGAGTCCATCGCACCCGCGCGGGGCGGGCTCGGCCGCGCCGACCCCGCCGAGCCCTCTCGGGAGACGTCACCATGTCCCGACCTTCGATCCAGATCCACCCGATGATCCTGTGCGGGGGGACGGGGACGCGGCTGTGGCCGGCCTCGCGGGAGAGCATGCCCAAGCAGTTCGCCCGGCTGGTCGACGCCGAGCGCTCGACCTTCCAGGCGACGCTGGCGCGGGTGTCGGACGCCACGGTCTTCGCCACGCCCACCGTCATCGCCTCGGCCGAGGCCCGCTTCATCGTCGCCGAGCAGCGCGACCAGCTCGGTCTCTCCGCCGACATCCTGCTCGAGCCGCAGGGCCGCGACTCCGCCGCCGCCGTGGCGGTGGCGGCGCTGCACGCCGCCGCCAGCGACCCGCAGGCCGTAGTGCTGATCATGGCCGCCGACCACGTCGTGCCCGACACGGCGGCCTTCGTCGACGCCGTGCGGCGCGCGGCCGCCGGCGCCCAGGCCGGCTACACGATGACGCTCGGCATCGAGCCCGACCGGCCGGCCACCGATTACGGCTACATCCGCCGCGGCGAGCCGATCGCCGAGGCCCCGGGCGCGGCCCGCGTCGCCCGCTTCGTCGAGAAGCCCGACCGGGCCGGCGCCGAGGCGCTGATCACCGACGGCGCCCTGTGGAACTCGGGCTACTTCCTGTTCCGCGCCGACCTGATGCTGGCCGAGCTGGAGGCGTTCGTCCCCGAGGTGCTGGCGGCCGCGCGCGCGGCCCTGGAGGCGGCGGTGACCGACCTCGACTTCGTGCGCCTCGACGCGGCGGCCTTCGCCCAGGCGCCCAAGATCTCGATCGACTACGCGGTGATGGAGCGGACCGCCCGGGCCGGCGTGCTGCCGGTGTCGTTCGCGTGGTCGGATGTCGGCACCTGGGACGCGGTCTGGCAGGTGCTGGACCACGACGAGGCCGGCAACGCCGTGCGCGGCCGGGTGTCGCTGATCGGCACGAAGAACAGCCTCGTGCACAGCCAGGGCGAGGGCCTGACCGCGGTGGTGGGCCTGGAGGACGTCGTGGTGGTCTCGACCCCCGACGCGGTGCTGGTGGCCTCCAAGGCGCATTCGGGCAAGGTGAAGGAGCTGGTCGGCGCCCTGCGGGCGCAGGGCGCCCCGGAGGCGGACGCGCACCTGCGGATGTATCGGCCCTGGGGCTGGTACCAGCGCATCGACCTCGGCGAGCGCTTCCAGGTGAAGCGGATCCAGGTGGTGCCGGGCGGGCGGCTGTCGCTGCAGAAGCACTACCACCGGGCGGAGCACTGGGTGGTGGTGCGCGGCACCGCCGAGGTCACGATCGACGAGCGGGTGGTGCTGGTCCACGAGAACGAGGCGGTCTACCTGCCGATCGGCTCGATGCACCGGCTGGCCAACCCGGGCAAGATCCCGCTGGAGCTGATCGAGGTCCAGGTCGGCTCCTACACCGGCGAGGACGACATCATCCGCGTCGAGGATATCTACGGGCGCTGAGCGCCCGGCCGGGCAGCCTGCGACCCGATCACCCGCAGGCGCGCCCGGAACATGCGGCCACCCCGATCGATAGCCTAGCGTGTGGCCGCTCCCGTGCGGCCGCGCCGCAGCGCTGGGGATACCGCATGAAGCACAAGCCGCTCCGCGAGCAGGTCATCGTGATCACCGGCGCCTCGTCGGGCATCGGTCTCGCAACGGCCCGGATGGCGGCCGAGCGCGGCGCCCGGGTGGTGCTGGCGGCGCGCAGCGGCGACGCCCTGGCGCGCATCCGCGCCGAGATCGAGGGCGTCGGCGGCAAGGCGATCGACGTCGTCGCCGATGTCGGCCGGCGGGCCGACGTGCAGGCGGTCGCCGACCGGGCCGAGGCGACCTTCGGCGGCTTCGACACCTGGGTGAACGTGGCCGGCGGCTCGATCTACGGCCGGCTGCGCGAGATCAGCGACGCCGACCACGAGCGCCTGATCCAGACGAATTTCTGGGGGACCGTCTACGGCTCCCTCGTGGCGACCGAGCACCTGCGCCAACACGGCGGCGCCCTCATCAACGTCGGCAGCATCGCCTCCGACCTCGCCTTCCCGTTCCAGGGCATGTACGCGGCCTCGAAACACGCCGTGAAGGGCTTCACCGACGCCCTGCGCATGGAGCTGATGGACGAGAACGCACCGATCTCGGTGACGCTGATCAAGCCCGCCTCGATCGACACCCCCCTGCCCCAGCGGGCGCGCAACTACATGGACCGCGAGCCGAGCCTGCCGCCGCCGATCTACCCGCCGGAGGAGGTGGCGAACGCCATCCTGCACGCGGCCGTCCACCCGCAGCGCGACATCTTCGTGGGCGGGGCCGGCAAGGCCTTCGTGGCCGGCAAGGAATTCGCGCCCGGCGCCTACGACTATCTCGGCCCGGCCATCATCGCGCTCCAGAAGCGCCGGAGCGCGCCCCGCAACCCGGACGGCGCGCTGCACTCGCCGGTCTCGGCGGGCGAGACGCGGGGCGACCCGTCCGTCCCGGTCATGCGGACCAGCGCCTATACCCGCGCGACCCTGCACCCCCTCGCGGCGGCGGCCGGCCTCCTCGGCGTCGGCGCGGCCACGGCCTTCGCGGTGCTCGGCACCTCGTCCGGGCGCCGGCGGCGCCTGTAAATGGCTGTCGCGACGGAGACCCTGCCCGGCCCCGCCCGACCGGCGCGGGAGGCCGGGACCGGCACCGAGGCCGATCCCCGGATCGTGCCGCGCCGGATCGTGTCCCTGGCCGACGACCGGACGATCGCCTACGCGGAGACCGGCGCCGGGTCGGACCTCGTGGCGATCCACGGCACGCTGATGTGCCTGGAGGACGTCTGGCTCGGGCCCGTGCCGGCTCTGGCCGAGCATTTCCGCGTGGTCGCCGTCGACCGCCCGGGCCACGGCTTCAGCCGCCGGCCGCGCGGCGGCGGCGCCGACATCTGGGATCAGGCGGCGTCCATCCGGGAGGCGGTGCGGCGCCTCGGCCTGGAGCGCCCGGTCATCCTGGGCCACTCGTTCGGGGGCGCCGTCGCCCTCGCCTACGGCATGCTCCATCCGAACGAGGTGGCCGGCATCGTCGCCCTGGCGCCGATCTGCTTCCCCGAGCCGCGGCTGGAGCAGGTGCTGTTCGGGCCGCGGGCGCTGCCCTTCGGCGGCGACGCGCTGTCGGCGTTCCTGGGCGCCAGCAGCGACCGGGCGCTGCTCCCGCTCCTGTGGAACGCGATGTTCTTCCCCGAGGCGATGCCGGCGCGCTTCGCGCGGGACTTCCCCTTCGCCCTCGCGGGTCGCCCGGCGCAGATCACCGCCGAGGGCGAGGATGCGGGCTGGCTCTGGCCGGGGCTCGCGCGTAGCGTCCTCGGCTACCGGTCCCTGCGCCGGCCCACCCGTATCCTGGGCGGCAGCGCCGACCTGGTGGTGAACACCGAGTTGCACGGCCGGCGCGCGGCCGGCCTGATCCCCGGGGCGCGATTCGAGTCCCTTCCGGGGGCCGGCCACATGCTGCACCACCTGCAGACCGACGCGGTCGTGCGCGCGGCCCTGGCGGTGCGGTCGGAGGCCTGACGGACCCGGTCACGAGCCCCGCGGGCGGGGCCTCCCTCAGCGGATGAGCGCCTTGATCTGCTGTTTGGCGCCCGCCTTCAACCGGGCCAGCCCGCCGCGGGCCTGCCGCTCGCGCTCCTGCCGCAGCGTGCGCTTCTCGGCGTTCCAGGGATGCTCGTGGCGGAGCGTGTGCTCCGGCGCGCGGACCCCGAAGCCGAGGGCGTAGGCGCGCCGCGGTCCGGCGCTGAGATTCGGCCCGGCGCAGTGCAGGGTCCGGCAATCGTGGAAGGTGGCGCCGCCCGCCGGGAGCGGACACGGGACCGCGCGCTCCACCGGAACGCCGAGGGCCTCGAGCCCGTGGATCCGCGGGTCGCCGCCGATGCTGCGATGGGGGAGGAGCGGCTCACGGTGGCTGCCCGGGACGTAGAGCATGCAGCCGTTCTCCGGCGAGACGTCCTGCAGGGGCATCCAGACCGTGATCGCCCGGTAATTCGTGTAGGCGGCGTAGAACGCCTCGTCCTGGTGCCACGCGGTGGCGGCGCCGATCTTCGGCGGCTTGCGGATCGCGTGCTCGAAGACGAGGGCCGCGCGGTTCCCCAGGAGCTGGCGCGACATGGCCTGGGCGTTGGCCCGGAACAGGATGTCCCGGAGGAGCGGCTCGAAGCGGGACGGGTTGAGTAGCTGGGGCGAGCGCGCCTCGCTGGCGCCGCGGTCGACGTCGACGAGGTCGAACAGGCTCCCGTCCTTCCAGCCGCGCGCCTCCTCGAACAGACGGTCATAGGCGCCGCGCAGGGTGTCGAGCTCCTCGGCGGTAGTGATCGCCGGGACGGTGACGAACCCGTTGCGCCGGAACGCGGCGATCTCGTCGTCGGTCAGGATCCGCGTCGGGACGCGCGCCTGCGCGCGATTACCCACGATCCAGCGGACGAGCCGCGACCGTGCCTCGGCCGCGCGGGCGGAGAGGCCGTTCCCGGCATCGGCGACGCCGAGCCCCAGGCGATCCGGAATCGTGACTGGCATCGCACTCTCCGCTTCGAAGTGATTCCGCGAAGATGCCCACGTCTATTCCGAGGCTTACAGTACCGATTCTTAGGTATGACTGAGCGTCACGGCCTCAGGCATTTGCCTTCAGCTTCATCATGAACCACCTCCGGTTGAGATTTCCGGTTGCAGCTCTTTCCGGGGCCGGACGCGGCTGCCGGTCGCCAGCGGCGCTCCCGCTGACCGGCGATGCCGGCGCGGAAGCGCCGCGCCAATGCATCGGATTGATCGCATTTCCGGAACCATTTTCTTTCATGGCCGATATTTAATGCATCTGCGGGGGGTATTGATGAGTTCTGTGAAAGATCGGGGCGATCAATACGGACCGATTTCCCGGAGAGTGATGATGAATATCTTAACGCAAGCTGCCGCGGCCGTAGCCCTGGCGGCGCTGCCGGTCTCGGCCGCGCAGGCGATGCCGGTCGTGGCCGATCCGGGCCTCGCGGCGCCGATCACGCTCGTGGCGGGGGGATGTGGGCCGGGCGCCTGGCGCGGCCCCTGGGGCCACTGCCGCAGCACGCCCTATGTCGGTCCGCTGCCCGGCGGCTGGTATCAGGTGCGAGCGGGGAACGGCTGCCCGCCCGGCTACTGGCGCGGACCGTGGGGCCATTGCCGCAACACGCCGTATCACGGACGGCTGCCGAACGGCGGCTACCGGTAGCCGCCCGCCCTCACCGTCGACGGAGGCGGGCGCCGGAGCGCCGGCGGGCGGTGAGGGACTCGAACTCCTGACCCTCTCCGTGGAAGGATTGGCATTCCCAGGCCGTAGAGCGACGGCACAGGAAAAAAAACGTAGCGGGCCATCTGGAGGCCCGTCGGGCCTTCGTTTCCGGAAAATGTCCGGAGACCTGTTCCGGGCCGGTTCGTCGGATGCTCCCCGTGTTCTACAGCGCACCCATGTCGGCCCGTAATTGGTCACGCGGTCGTCGCACCCGGCTTGTCGCTCGACTGCTTCGGCCTTGTCGCCATCGTCTCTATCGCCGCACCGGGTACAGACGCTGTCGAGCGCGGAACAGCACCTGACGCCGCCGGCCACATTGCGCCCGCCGGCGCGCCGTATATCGCACCCGACCTCCCGGCACGTCGCGATCGCCGCAGTCCGTTCCAACTGCGCGACCCCGGCGCGGATCTCGGCCAGCTTGTCGGCAAGCTCTCGTATAGACCTATGGACGATTGAAAAACCCTATTGGCGGACCTCTGACTTCTTGACTGTTGTTTGTTTATTTGTCACTCATGAATGCTGATTTTTCCATATTTTTGAGCATCAAAATCTGCTGACGGATCGGCCCTAAGCCGATTCCGAAAATGCCTATAACAACGCAGGCGACAGAATGGAGCTTCCGAACATGACACATACTCGAGAGGCCGTCGCCGGACTCAGCAAACAGAATGTTTCTTCTCTGAGGTATAACAGCAGAAACAATAATCGATACGAAAGCACGGGATTATTGATTTCGTTTATGAAAAAAAACAAAAAGCTATTAGATGTTGGATGCGGAACAGGGACGATCACATCCACACTGAGAGACGCTCTCTCTCTTGATGTAGTTGGCGTTGAGCCTCATCCCGAGAGAGCCGAGCAAGCGCGCACAGAAGGATTAAATGTCATCACTGGTGTTTATGATCAAACTTTCGCACAGAGAAACGAGAAATTTGACTACATCTTATTTGCAGACGTTTTAGAGCATCTTGTAGACCCAGCAGAAATGTTGAGAGAAGTAAAAAATTCGCTGGCGCCAGATGGTCGCGTGCTGGCCTCTATTCCAAATGTTGCGCATTGGACCGTAAGAGCGCAATTATTATTCGGAAATTTTAACTACAAGCCGACCGGGATAATGGATGCCACACATCTCCGATGGTTCACGCGCAGGAGTGTACGTCGTTTGTTCGAGGCGGCGGGATATGAAGTTGAAGATATTCGCGGTGCCGCGGGTGGCTGGATGGGCGTATACCGCTACACGCCCTTTCGCTTTCTCCCTCAAGATCAGAAGAGTTTTGTGCTCGGCCAGCTCTGCAGGATCGCGCCCGCCCTTTTTTCAGTTCAACATGTGATAAAAGCGCGGCCAAAGTAATATTTAAGCCGTAATCAAGATTGTTATTCTGCACTTATGTGCATGATTCTGTGTCGCTTTTCGATGGAGTTCCTGTCTGCCTTCCGCCCGACCACCCCGAGACACGGTCTCCACAACGCCGCGCAGATGCTCCGGGAGGTGGTGGCCATAAACCTGCTCCACGTCCTGCTCGTTGGTGCCGAGTGCTCGAGCAACCTTGCCGAACGGCACGCCCGCCCTCATGCCCCCCGTCGCGAAGGTGTGGCGCAGTGCGCGCGGCAGTTCAGCCAGGTCGAGTTGGCGCCCGACAATGCCTGATTGAACTCATCAATAATAGTGACGGCGAATGATCAGCGCGATGAGGGCAGCAACGGCTCCCAAGGACGCCCCGATTGGCGTGAAAAGCAAAACGACCATATAGCCGGCCGTGCCTTCTCGCTGAGTTACCTTCATGATGTCAACATACCAAGCACCGACGAGAAAACCCAGTATTCCACCCACCACTGCCCCGCAAATAGCGGCACCTAGATACACAAAAATCGAAAATAAAATCTGATTGAACGCCATCGACACGTGAGCCCGCCCTCGAATCAGGGCGAAGCATCCGTAGATCCTCCTGCTTTTGCAACAGGCCCACTCTGTAATTGTGTCCTAGTACTGATATTCGCCCTCGTCAGATTTATCGGTGCCTCCACAGGCGCGCCGCCTCGTAGCGGGGCAGCTAGCGTCCCGTTCGCTTCAACGTCCCTTGGAACTCACACGAGGCGCCGTGCCACATCGTGCAGCCCTGTTCTTCCAGGACGACGGACCGGAAATCCGAAGCGTAGCGGGCGGTGATCCGGCAGGTTTGCCCACCGTTGGTTTTGCTGAAGACGACCGTGTCGGGTCCGGTCGGCCGCCCTTTCATCGTCACCTCACCGCCGCAGCCCTTGGTTCCCGTTGAGAACTGGGCCGTGAAGCCGGCTGCGCCCGCGGCCTTCACCTCGACGCCCTGCTCGTAGCCGTCCTCCTGGTGCTCGAAGGTGCCCACCGCCCTGGCTCCGGGGCCCGCAGCGTGCGCGACCGTGGAGACGAGCAAAGGGAGGAGGATCGCGAGCCGGCGGAGCATTACCGCACCTTATCAGATCGAGGAGAGCGATAGCCCTGGGCGGCCCGCACGATGATCGCCACGACGCTGACGGCCAGCAGCAGGATCAACGCCTCGTAAGCCCACGGCCCGAGCCACGATGCGACCGCGCCCGGCATGTGACGCACGAGCGTACGCACGATGCCCGCGGCGAGCGCGATCAGCGTGACGAGGCCGAGGGCGAATTGGAGCCAGCGGGGCATGCGGCTTAGGTTAGCACGCCCCGCCAAGCCGGTCAGCGGGCAGCCTGCCGCTCGAACTAATCCCGCATGTCTTCTGGACGGAGACCTTTTCCAGCGCCTTCATCTCGCCCTTGAGGCGCACCAGCTCGGTTCGGCTCGGCGTGTCCTAGGCGCAGCAGCGCAAGCGCGACGGCCAGAAGATGACCGAGGCGCTCGAGCCGTCGACCGCGGCTTCACCAGTCCTCTCCTGTGGGCCGCGGCCTAGCCGGAACACGGTGCCGTAAGGCGCCGTCAGAACGGTTGTTGAGGCCGGAATTTGCCGGCCTCACATCAGCAAACAATGGAAAACGAGAAACAATCTTGGTGGGCGGTGAGGGACTCGAACCCCCGACCCTCTCCGTGTAAAGGAGACGCTCTACCAACTGAGCTAACCGCCCGGCTGGCGACCGTTACGGCATGGTCCCGGTCCGGTGCAAGGGTCCGCACCCCGGATCCTTATCAGGGGTCGATGAGCCGCGTCGCCAGCGCGGGTGTCAGGCCGATGCTCTCGACAGGGTCAGGCCTCGACGGGGCCTGCCCGAATGCGCCCGCGGCCAGAACCGCGCGGGTCCCCGCCTCGACCGAGCAGATCACCGGAACGGGAACCTGGGGAGCGATCCGCGCGGCGAGCCCGGCCAGACCGGCACCGCCCAGGATGACCGACTCGGCGCCGGCCCCCGCGCAGGCGCGGCAGGCTTGGGCGAGGATCTCCAGGGCCGCGTCCGGGTCACGGGCGATGGTGCCGCCGCTCGGAGCCACCGTGCGGAGGGCCGCGAGGGCGTCGGCGAGGTTGAGGGCCGCCACGAACTCCCGCAGCATCGGCTCCCAGGCCGCGCCCCCGGTGACGATCCCGAAGCGACCGGACGCAGCGGCCTCGCGGCAGGCCGCTTCCGCCATGCCGATGACCGGTACCCGCGACAGCTCACGCAGGGCGAGGAGGCCCGGATCACCGAAGCAGGCTAGGTAGACCGCATCGCAGCCGGCGCCGTGCTCCGCGAGAGCGTCGAGGGCCGCGTGGCCGGCGATCGCCGCCGCCGCCCGGCTCGCGATGTAGCGGGCTCCGAACCGGCCGGTGACGGCGCGCAGCTCCGCACGGCCGCCGAGCTGGGTGCGGACATGGCCGGCGACGAGATCGGTGACGTGCGCACTCGTGTTCGGGTTGATCAGCAGGATGCGCATCCGGGCCTCCGCGCTCGCGTTCGCGCATGAAAAAGCCCCCGGGGCTCGGGGCACCGGGGGCTCGTCTCAATCGATCGGGCGGCTCAGTGCGCCACGAAGGCAGCGCCGTCCTCTTCGGTCCGGGCGGGCTTCGCCACCGGGAGCGGCTCCTCCCACTCGATCGCCTCGGGCTGACGGACCAGCGCCTTCTCCAGCACCTGATCCATCCGCGACACAGGCACGATCTCCAGCCCGTTCTTCACGCTGTCGGGCACCTCGGCGATGTCCTTGGCGTTCTCCTCGGGGATCAGCACCGTCTTGATGCCGCCGCGCAGCGCGGCGAGCAGTTTCTCCTTCAGGCCGCCGATCGGCAGGACCCGGCCGCGGAGCGTCACCTCGCCGGTCATCGCGACCTCGCGGCGGACCGGAATCCCGGTCAGCGTCGAGATGATCGCGGTGGCCATGGCGATGCCGGCCGACGGACCGTCCTTCGGGGTCGCCCCCTCCGGAACGTGAACGTGGATGTCGCGCCGGTCGAACAGCGGCGGCTCGATCCCGAAATCGATCGCCCGCGAGCGGACGTAGCTCGCCGCCGCCGAGATCGACTCCTTCATCACGTCCTTCAAGTTGCCGGTGACCGTCATCTTGCCCTTGCCGGGCATCATGACGCCCTCGATCGTCAGCAATTCGCCGCCGACCTCGGTCCAGGCCAGACCCGTCACCACGCCGACCTGATCGTCCGCGTCGATCTCGCCGTAGCGGAACTTCGGCGGGCCGAGGAAGACCGGAAGGGTGTCCGGGGTCACCGCGACCGACTTGGTCTTGGTGATCAGGATCTCCTTCACCGCCTTGCGGATCAGGTTGGACAGCTCGCGCTCCAGGTTGCGGACGCCCGCCTCCCGCGTGTAGCGGCGGACCAGCATCATCAAGCCATCGTCGTCGATCGACCACTCGTGCGTCCCGAGGCCGTGCTTCTTCAGGGCGTTCGGGATCAGGTGCTTGCGCGCGATCTCGACCTTCTCCTCCTCGGTGTATCCGGCGATGCGGATCACCTCCATCCGGTCCATGAGCGGGCCCGGGATGTTGAGGGTGTTGGCCGTGGTCACGAACATCACGTTCGAGAGGTCGTAATCCACCTCCAGGTAGTGGTCATTGAAGGTGCTGTTCTGCTCAGGGTCGAGAACCTCGAGGAGCGCCGCCGACGGATCGCCGCGGAAGTCCATGCCCATCTTGTCGATCTCGTCGAGCAGGATGAGCGGGTTCGAGGTCTTGGCCTTGCGCATCGACTGCACGATCTTGCCGGGCATCGAGCCGATATAGGTCCGGCGGTGACCGCGGATCTCGGCCTCGTCGCGCACACCGCCGAGCGACATCCGGACGAACTCGCGACCCGTCGCCTTGGCGATGGACTTGCCGAGCGAGGTCTTGCCGACGCCGGGAGGACCGACGAGGCACAGGATCGGGCCGGTGAGCTTGTTCGCGCGCTGCTGCACCGCGAGGTACTCGACGATCCGCTCCTTGACCTTGTCGAGGCCGAAATGATCCTCGTCGAGC
The DNA here is from genome assembly GCF_000383455.1 of Methylobacterium sp. 285MFTsu5.1. NCBI lineage: Bacteria > Pseudomonadati > Pseudomonadota > Alphaproteobacteria > Hyphomicrobiales > Methylobacteriaceae > Methylobacterium > Methylobacterium sp. 285MFTsu5.1. The sequence continues at coordinate 235,271 of NZ_KB911270.1, forward strand.
AGCGCCTGGGCGCCCAGCAGGTCCTTCTTGATCTTCGAGCGCTTGCTCCACGGGATGCCGAGCATCCAGTCGAGGTAGTTGCGCACGACGGTCGCCTCGGCCGACATCGGCGACATCTGCCGCAGCTTCTTCAGCTCGGCGGTGGCCTTGTCGCGGGCCTCCTTGGAGAGCTTGGTCTTCTCGATCTTCTCTTCCAGTTCGGCCAGCTCGTCGCGGCCATCCTCGGAGTCGCCCAGCTCCTTCTGGATCGCCTTCATCTGCTCGTTCAGGTAGTACTCGCGCTGGGTCTTCTCCATCTGCCGCTTGACGCGGGTCCGGATGCGCTTCTCCACCTGCAGCACGGAGATCTCGCTCTCCATCAGCGACAGCACGCGCTCGAGGCGCTGCGCCACCGTGGGGGTCTCCAGGATGCCCTGCTTGTCGGAGATCTTGACGAGCAGGTGCGAGCCGATCGTGTCGGCGAGCTTGGACGGCTCGTCGATCTGGGTCACGGCGGAGACGACCTCGGGCGAGATCTTCTTGTTCAGCTTGACGTAGTTCTCGAACTCCGAGAGCACGGAGCGCGCGAGCGCCTCGGCCTCGACGCGGTCGCCGAGCTCGTCGTGGAGCGCCTCGGCGGTCGCCTCGTAGAACTCGTCCGAGCGGGTGAAGTCGACGACCTTGGCGCGGCCGACACCCTCGACCAGCACCTTCACGGTGCCGTCGGGCAGCTTCAGCAACTGGAGCACCGAGGCGAGCGTGCCGATCTTGTAGATGGCGTCGGTCGCCGGGTCGTCGTCGCCCGCGTTGATCTGGGTGGCGAGCAGGATGTGGCGGTCGGTGCGGACGGCCTCCTCGAGGGCGCGGATCGACTTCTCGCGGCCCACGAACAGGGGCACGATCATGTGCGGGAAGACGACGATGTCGCGCAGGGGGAGGACGGCGTAGGTGCCCGTCGAACCCGGGACCACCGGCTGGCGCGATTTCGACTGTGACATGTGACTTCCTCTCAGGGACGCCCGGGTTCGGCGCCCCCATGCACGGAGCGCGCCTACAGCCGGGTGCCGACCGGGCCGCGAGGGTCGGATTTCGCTAACTTTGCGGCTGGCGACGCGGACCGGACCTCGAAGGAGCGTGCGGCCACCGCGCTGAGCCTGAGGTGGCTGCGAGGAAGCGCGTTTTCAAGGCGATCCCCGCAGCGCGCCCGGCCTGGGCCGGGCGCCTGATGCAACCCTGCCGAGTGCCTACGCGCTGACGCTCGCGGGCGTGTCCTTGTTGCGGTCGCCGTGGATGTAGAGGGGGCGCGACTTGCCCTCCACCACCTCCGGACCGATGACCACCTGCTCCACGGACTCGAGGCCCGGCAAGTCGTACATCGTGTCGAGCAGGATCGTCTCCAGGATGGAGCGCAGGCCGCGGGCGCCGGTCTTGCGCTCGATCGCCTTGCGAGCGACGAGCGACAGCGCCTCGTCCTGGAACGTCAGGTCGACGTTCTCCATCTCGAACAGCCGCTGGTACTGCTTGACCAGGGCGTTCTTCGGCTCCTGCAGGATCTTCTTCAGCGCGGCCTCGTCGAGGTCCTCCAGGGTCGCCAGGACCGGCAGACGGCCGACGAACTCGGGGATGAGGCCGAACTTCAGCAGGTCCTCCGGCTCGACCGAGCGGAAGATCTCGCCGGTGCGGCGGTCGTCCGGGGCCTGCACGGTCGCGCCGAAGCCGATCGAGGTGCCCTTGCCGCGCTGGGAGATGATCCGCTCCAGCCCCGCGAAGGCGCCGCCGCAGATGAACAGGATGTTGGTGGTGTCGACCTGCAGGAATTCCTGCTGCGGGTGCTTCCTTCCGCCCTGGGGCGGGACGGAGGCGACCGTGCCCTCCATGATCTTCAGGAGCGCCTGCTGCACGCCCTCGCCCGACACGTCGCGGGTGATCGACGGGTTGTCGGACTTCCGGGAGATCTTGTCGATCTCGTCGATGTAGACGATGCCGCGCTGGGCCCGCTCGACGTTGTAGTCCGAGGCCTGGAGCAGCTTGAGGATGATGTTCTCGACGTCCTCACCGACGTAGCCGGCCTCGGTCAGCGTCGTGGCGTCCGCCATGGTGAACGGCACGTCGAGGATCCGGGCCAGCGTCTGCGCGAGCAGGGTCTTGCCCGAGCCGGTCGGCCCGATCAGCATGATGTTGGACTTGGCCAGCTCGACGTCGTTGTGCTTCGTCGCGTGGGCGAGCCGCTTGTAGTGGTTGTGCACCGCGACCGAGAGGACCTTCTTGGCGAAGTCCTGGCCGATGACGTAGTCGTCGAGGACGCGGCGGATCTCCTTGGGCGTCGGCACGCCGTCGCGGCTCTTCACCAGCGAGGATTTCGACTCCTCGCGGATGATGTCCATGCACAGCTCGACGCACTCGTCGCAGATGAACACCGTGGGGCCGGCGATCAGCTTGCGGACCTCGTGCTGGCTCTTGCCGCAGAACGAGCAATACAGCGTGCTCTTCGAGTCGTTGCCGCCAGTCTTGCTCATATCGGTCTCCGATTCCTCGCGTCCGCCGCCGGCAAGGGGCGGACGCGCATCGCATGAATGTAGGGGGCCCGTTTAAAGAAACAGTGTGCTGCGCGCCTTTGACCGAAGGGCCCGAACCTCGATGCAAACACGCTGCCGCGGCGGGATCAAGGCCGCGCCGCGGCGGTCAGGCGACGCGGGCCGGTCAGGCGGCCGCCGGCTCGGGACGCTTCTCGATCACCTCGTCGATGAGCCCGAACTCCTTGGCCGCGTCGGCGGTCATGAAGTTGTCGCGCTCCAGCGCCGTGTGGATCGTGTCGTAGTCGCGGCCGGTGTGCTTCACGTAGATCTCGTTCAGGCGCCGCTTCAGCGCCTCGATCTCGCGGGCGTGGATCAGGATGTCGGTCGCCTGACCCTGGAAGCCGCCGGACGGCTGGTGGACCATGATCCGGGCGTTCGGCAGGGCGAAGCGGTGGCCCGGCTCGCCGGCGGTGAGCAGCAGGGAGCCCATCGAGGCGGCCTGGCCGACGCAGAGGGTCGTCACCGGGCAGCGGATGAACTGCATCGTGTCGTAGATCGACAGGCCCGAGGTAACCACGCCGCCGGGGGAGTTGATGTAGAAGGAGATTTCCTTCTTCGGGTTCTCCGCCTCGAGGAAGAGCAGCTGCGCCACGATCAGCGACGCGCCGTAATCCTCCACGGGGCCGGTGAGGAAGATGATGCGCTCGCGGAGCAGGCGGGAGTAGATGTCGAAGGCGCGCTCGCCGCGGCTCGACTGCTCGACGACCATCGGCACGAGCGCGTTGTTGTAGACGTCGATCGGATCTCTCATCTCATCCTGCCCCGGAGTGAGGCCCGGGGCTGCCGCGAATCAGGGCAGCCCCGGGCATGTCAGCGAACACCGGCGATGCTTAACCATCGCCTAACCCTTGCCCGCCGTCCTGGGACAGAGCGGGACTCAGTCGGCCTTGGCTTCGGTCTTGGACTCGCCCTTGGCCTCGGCCTTGTCTGCCGGCTTGCCGCCGGTCGTGTCGTCGTCATCTTCGTCCGCGAAAAGCGCCTCTTTCGAGACGGGCTCCTCGACGAGCTTGACCTGCCCGAGGACGTGGTCGACGACCTTCTCCTCGAACAAGGGCGCGCGGAGTTCCGCGAGCGCCTGCGCATTCTTCCGGTAGAAGTCCCAGACCTGCTGCTCCTGGCCCGGGAACTGCCGGACCCGGGCGATGAGGGCCTGGTTCACCTCCTCGTCCGAGACCTTGATATCGGCGCTCTCGCCGACCTGCGCAAGCACGAGACCGAGACGGACGCGCCGTTCCGCGATCTTCCGGTACTCGGCCTGGGCCTTCTCCTCGGTGGTGTCCTCGTCCTCGAAGGTCTTGCCGCGGGTCTTGAGGTCCTGCTCGACCTGGGCCCAGACGGCGGCGAATTCCTGGGCCACCAGCGACGGGGGCAGCTCGAAGGCGTACTTGCCGTCCAGCGCGTCGAGGAGCTCCTTCTTGAGCCGGCGGCGCGAGGCGGCCTCGAAATCCCGGCCGATCGCCTCGGAAACGGCCTCGCGGAGCTTCTCCAGCGACTCCATGCCCATGGACTTGGCGAGCTCGTCGTCGATCTTCGCCTCGCCCGCCGCCTGGATCTTCGTGACGGTCACGTCGAACTCGGCGTCCTTGCCGGCGAGGTGCTCGGCCCCGTACTCGGCCGGGAAGGTGACCTTCACGAGGCGCTTGTCGCCGACCTTGGCGCCGACGAGCTGCTCCTCGAAGCCCGGGATGAACGAGCCGGAGCCGAGCTCCAGGTCGATGCCCTCGCCCTTGCCGCCCTGGAACTCCTCGCCGTCGATGCGGCCGACGAAGTCGATGGTGACGCGGTCGCCGCTCTGGGCCTCGGCGCCCTCCTCGCGCTCGGTGAACGGACGGCTCTGGCCGGCCATGCGCTCCAGGGCCTCGTCGACCTCGGCGTCGGCGGGCTTGGCCACGAGCTTGGTCAGGCTGACGTCGGAGAGGTCGGCGAGCTCGAAGCTCGGCATCACCTCGAGGGCGACCTTGAAGGCGAGGTCGCCCTTGGCGTCGAGCGCCTTCTCGACCTCGGCCTGGTCGGTCGGGAACTCGACCTGCGGCTCCAGGGCGAGCTTGAGGCCGTTATCGGTGACGATCTGGCGGTTCGCCTCGTTGACGGCGTTCTGCACCACCTCGGCCATCACGGAGCGGCCGTAGACCTTGCGCAGGTGCGCGACCGGCACCTTGCCGGGACGGAAGCCCTTGAGCTGCACCTTGTCCTTCATGCCGGACAGCTCGTTGGTCAGGCGCTCCTCGAGTTCCTGGGCGGCCAGCAGAACCTGAAACTCGCGCTTCAGCCCCTGGGCGTTGATCTCGGTCACCTGCATCGTCGTCGTCGCTCTTCAAAGAAACCTGGGTTCGCCGGCCGGGCCGGCGTCGTGCTCGCGCGGACCGGGATGCCGAGATGTCGGGTACGGGGCGGAGGGTCCCGAGGGGACCGCAACCTCAGCAGAGGTCCTGGTGCGGGCGGAGGGGCTCGAACCCCCACGTCTTGCGACACTGGAACCTAAATCCAGCGCGTCTACCAGTTCCGCCACGCCCGCGCGCGCCGACATCCGGCGCATCGCCGGCCGCCGGAAGCGCGCCCTATAGCATGGGCCGGCGGGCCCGCAGCAAAAAACTTGCCCCTGTGGCGCGGGAGCCCGCGCGCCGCTAAGGAGCGGGTCCGTCGCGAGCCGCAGCCGAGATCCCATGCCGCCATCCCGCACCGTGCCGCCGACCGATTCGCGCGCCGGCACGCCGTCGCGACGAACCCTGCTCGCCGCCGCGGCGGCCTTCGGGCTCGCGCCGGAGGCCGCGCGGGCCCAGGCGCCGGCCGCCGCGCCGGGGACATCCGCGCCCGTCCAGCCGCAGCCCGAGCCCGCGCCGGCGGCCCTGCCGGCGGCGCCCGGCAAGGCCCGGTTCAGGCCGGACCCCGCACCCGAGACGGCGGTCTGGTGCTTCGACGGCAAGGCCCTGCCGCCCGTGGTCCGGGTGAAGCTCGGGCAGGCGTTGCGCCTCAAGGTCGAGAACCGGACCGACAAGCCGCTGTCGCTGCACTGGCACGGGGTGCGCAACGTCAACGCCATGGACGGTGTCGGCGGCGTGACCCAGGCGCCGATCCCGCCGGGCAGCGACTTCCTCTACATTTTCACGCCGCCGGATGCCGGCTCCTACCTGATCCGGCCCCTGGTCGTCGGCGGGGCGAGCGAGCCGTCGGGCCGGGGCCTCGCGGGCATGCTGGTCGTCGAGGAGACGAACCCGCCCGCGGTCGACGCCGACGTCAGCGTCGTCCTGCAGGACTGGCGGCTCCAGGACGACGGCACCCTCATGCCGTTCGGGCAGACGGCGCTCGCGGCCGCGCACGGGCGCCTCGGCAATCTCGTGACCGTCAACGGCAAGCCGGTGCCGGGCGCCTTCGAGGCGAGGCCCGGCTCCCGAATCCGCCTGCGTCTCGGCAATGCCTGCAACGCCCGGGCAACGCGCATCAAGTTCGAGGGCGTGAAGGTCTACGTGGCGGCGGTCGACGGCCAGCCCACCGACACGTTCGAGCCCCTGCGGGCGACCCTGCCCTTCCCGCCCGGCACCCGCTACGACCTGCTGGTCGACCTGCCGGAGGAGGAAGGCGCCACCTGCGAGATCCACGCGCTGATCGGCAAGGGCCTGGTCCTGGCGAGCGTCGTCACCAAGGGTGCCCGGATCACCGAGAAGCGGCCCCCGATCGGGCCGATCGGCGAGAACAAGCGCCTGCCGGCCGAGATCAAGCTCCAGAACGCCCTGCGCCGCGACGTGGTGATCACCGGCGGCGCCTTCGTGCCGAAGGGCAAGGACGGAGTGAAGGACGGAGCCAAGGACGGCCCCGCGCCCGATCCGGTCTACACGGGCGACCCGCAGAAGATCTGGTCGGTGAACGGCGCGAGCGGCACCGCCGGCCTCGCGCCGATCTTCTCGGTGAAGCGCGGGCAGGTGGTGGTGCTGGCCCTGCGCAACGAGACCGCCTTCCCGCAGGCCCTGCACCTGCACGGCCACTGCTTCCGCCTGCTTCATCCCCTGGACGACGGCTGGGAGCCCTACTGGCTCGACACGTTCCAGCTCCTGGAGGGGCGGACGGCCCGGATCGGCTTCCTGGCGGACAATCCGGGGCGCTGGCTGATCAGCGCCACGGTGCTGGAGCGGTTCGACACCGGCCTCTGGACGATGTTCGAGGTTACCTGAGCGGTCAGCCGCCGGGTCAGCCCCCGGTCGACGCGACGAGGTCGCGCAGGACCGCCGGCATCAGCTCGGGGATGTCCTCGGCGATCAGGCCCGGCCCGTGGCGCAGGCCGGCATCCCCGTGGAGCCAGACGCCCGCCGCGGCGGCCGCGAAAGGCTCCATGCCCTGCGCGAGCAGGCCGGCGATCAGGCCGCCGAGCACGTCCCCGGACCCGGCCGTCCCGAGATAGGGGCTGCCGTGGTCGTTGATGGCCGCACGGCCGTCGGGGGCCGCGATCACCGTGTCGGCCCCCTTGAAGACCACCACGGCGCCGGTGAGCGCGGCCGCCGCGCGGGCCCGGGCGACCTTGTCGGCGCCCTCGGCCATCGCGTCCGTCCCGTCGAAGAGCCGCGCGAACTCGCCGGCATGCGGGGTCAGCACGGCCCGCGCATCCCCGTCGGCGAGATGGGCGGCGAGCAGCGGCGCCTTGCCGGCGAAGCTCGTCAGCGCGTCGGCATCGAGGACGAGGCCGCGCCCGGCCGCGGCCGCCACGGCCACGCGCTCCCGGGTCGGCTCGCCGGTGCCGAGCCCGGGTCCCGCCAGGATCACGTTCAGCCGCTCGTCGGTGAGCAAGTCGTCGAGGTCGTCGGCGCTCTCGCAGGGCCGCAGCATGATCGCCGTGAGCTGGGCGGCGTTCTCGGGCAGCGCGGCGGTCGGGGACGCGACGGTGACGAGCCCTGCCCCGACCCGCAGGGCGCCGCGGGCGGCGAGCCGGGCGGCGCCGGTCTTGGTGGCCGGCCCGGACAGGACCAGGGCGTGGCCGCGGGTGTACTTGTGACTCGCGCCGGTGAGGTGCGGGACGTCCCGGCCCCAAAGGTCGGGCCCGTTCCGGTCGAGGGGCGCGCCGGCGGCCAGGCCCGCCTCCAGCGCCGCCGGGCCGGTCCCGATATCGGCGAGGCTGAGCTGGCCGCACAGGCCCCGCCCGGGCTGGAGCAGGTGCCCGGGCTTGAAGGTCACGAAGGTCACGGTCTCCACTGCCCGGATGGCGGCGCCGCGCACCGCGCCGGAATCGCCGTCGACCCCGCTCGGCACGTCGACGGCGAGCACCGGCATCCCGGCCTCGTTCACCGCCTCCACGAGCGCGCGGGCGGCGCCGTCGAGGTCGCGCGACAGGCCGGCGCCGAACAGCGCGTCGATCACGAGGTCGCCGGACGGCAGCGCGCCGCCCTCGGCCGGGCGCACCGGCCCCGTCCAGGCCGCGGCCGCGAGCGCGGCGTCCCCCGTCAGCGCCGACACCGCGCCGAGGCTGAGGAGCTCGACCGCGTAGCCGGCTTCGGCCAGCAGGCGCGCGGCCACGTAGCCGTCGCCGCCGTTGTTGCCCGGCCCGCACAGGACGACGACGCGGCCACCGGCCGGGAGCCTCGCCCGGGCGCGCCCGGCCACGGCGGCCCCGGCCGCCTCCATCAGCGTCAGGCCCGGCACGCCGCCCTCGATTGCCGCGGCATCGACCCGCCTCATTGCCGCGACCGTCAGCAACCGCATATCCGTCTCCGCCTCTGCCCGTGCACCGATCAGCCCTGACTAAAATCGCGCCAGATTCCGGTGAAGCGCTCTAAGGATGTGCGTGCATCGCACAGCAAATAGGCACTATGGTCGGACGCGCCGCGAAAACGGCGTGGCGAAGGCGTCACGAGGATGTTAGAAATGCCAGGCACCGCAGCGCAGGCCCGAGCGGCATGAAGAAGATCGAAGCGATCATCAAGCCTTTCAAGCTCGACGAGGTGAAGGAGGCGCTCCAGGAGGTCGGCCTCCAGGGCATCACCGTCATCGAGGCGAAGGGTTTCGGCCGTCAGAAGGGCCATACGGAGCTCTACCGGGGCGCCGAGTACGTGGTCGACTTCCTGCCCAAGGTGAAGCTCGAGATCGTCCTGTCCGACGCCCTGGTCGAGGGCGCCGTGGAGGCGATCCGCAAGTCGGCCCAGACCGGGCGCATCGGCGACGGCAAGATCTTCGTCTCGACGATCGAGGAGGCGATCCGCATCCGCACCGGCGAGACCGGCACGGACGCGATCTGACCCGAGCCCGCCCGCGGTCGTGAGACCGCCGGCGGCCGCGCACCGCGCGACACCTGCCTAAGATTTCGCACTGCGCGAATGTCCGGCATCGGCGCCTCCGGCCCTGGAGCGCCGCTTCCCGCACCCCACATCATCGGGAACGGCCGGCCCGATCGGCCGCTTAAACCGGATGCAGGAGGAAGTGCGATGGCCGCCACGGACCCGCGCGAGACCGCCAAGATCTACGATCTGTCCGCGTTCCGACGCGCGCGCGAGGCCGCCCGGCCGGCTCCGGACGTGAAGCCCGCGCCCGTGCCGAGCTTCGGCGGGGGCGCGTGGTACCACGAGGCCGCCATCCGCGAGGACGAGCGCCCGCGGCGGTCCTGAGGCGGAGGAATTCGGGAGCGATGGCGCCCCTGCGGCCGTCGAGCAGGCCCGACGGGCTCCCTCACCCGACCCACTCATCCTGACGTGCCCGCGCCAGCGGGCCCCGAGAGGGCGCCCGACGGTCCGCGCGATCCCCGGAGGCCTCCGTCGAGGCCTGCGCCGCGCTCCAACCCCGAGGACGTGGTAGATCGGAAGCCCGTTACCCCGGAAACGGCGAAGCCGGACCCGAGGGCCCGGCTTCGTATCGTCTGTCGAAGCTCCGCGTCTTACGCGGCTGCAGCGGCCTCGGTCGGCACGGAAGCGATCGTCTTCAGCACCTGCGAGGCGATCTGGTAGGGGTCGCCCTGCGAGTTCGGACGGCGGTCCTCCAAGTAGCCCTTGTAGCCGTTGTTCACGAAGGAGTGCGGCACGCGGATCGAGGCGCCGCGGTCGGCCACGCCGTACGAGAACTCGTGGATCGAGGCGGTCTCGTGCTTGCCGGTCAGGCGCATGTGGTTGTCCGGACCGTAGACGGCGATGTGCTCCTCGCGGGCGTTCTTGAACGCCTCCATGAGCTTCTCGAAGTAGGCCTTGCCGCCGTGCTCGCGCATGAACGCAGTCGAGAAGTTGCAGTGCATGCCCGACCCGTTCCAGTCGGTGTCGCCGAGCGGCTTGCAGTGGTACTCGACGTCGATGCCGTACTTCTCGCAGAGGCGCTGCAGGAGGTAGCGGGCCATCCACATCTCGTCGGCGGCCTTCTTGGAGCCCTTGCCGAAGATCTGGAACTCCCACTGGCCCTTGGCCACCTCGGCGTTGATGCCCTCGTGGTTGATGCCGGCGTCGAGGCAGAGGTCGAGGTGCTCCTCGACGATCTTGCGGGCGACGTCGCCGACGTTCGAGTAGCCGACGCCGGTGTAGTACGGGCCCTGCGGCGCCGGGTAGCCGGAGGCCGGGAAGCCGAGCGGGCGGCCGTCCTTGTACAGGAAGTACTCCTGCTCGAAGCCGAACCAGGCGCCGGCATCGTCCAAGATGGTGGCGCGCTTGTTGGACTCGTGCGGGGTCACGCCGTCCGGCATCATCACTTCGCACATCACCAGCACGCCGTTCTTGCGGGCCGGGTCGGGGAAGTGGCGCACGGGCTTCAGCATGCAGTCGGAGCTGCCGCCCTCGGCCTGCTTGGTGGACGAGCCGTCGAAGCCCCACATCGGGAGCTGCTCGAGGGTCGGGAAGCTGTCGAATTCCTTGATCTGCGTCTTACCGCGGAGGTTCGGGGTCGGCGTGTACCCGTCGAGCCATATGTACTCGAGCTTGTATTTGGTCATTCCGGTTCTCTCGTCCGTATCGATGCGCGACCTGGGCAACCCGGGAAGACGCGAACGGCTTGCCGCCTCGTCGACGGCTGCGGCCGCAATTGCATGGATCGTGCCAGGAAGGCCATTGCCGGAGAACAACGGTGCCCTAGAAACGGAGCTGCCGATCACGGTTACGAGATCGGGTGCGCGAACGGGCCGATCGTCTCATCCGTCGGCCGATTCCGCTGTCCGGCGGGTGGCAAGGCACGCCCGCGCCGGATATCAAGCGCCGCTTGCCGGCGCGCGACCGCGTGCGGGTGCGCCACGAGAGCCGATTCAGAGATCCCTGGAGGATGCCCACGATGACGACTGCGGCCGAGGTGCTGAAGACGATCCGGGACAACGACGTGCGTTACGTGGACTTCCGGTTCACCGACCCGCGCGGCAAGTGGCAGCACGTCACGTTCGACGTGTCGCTCATCGACGAGGAGATCTTCGACGAGGGCACCATGTTCGACGGCTCCTCGATCGCCGGATGGAAGGCGATCAACGAGTCCGACATGCTGCTGATGCCGGATCCCGTCACCGCCACGCTGGACCCGTTCTTCTCGGCCGCGACCATGTCGATCGTCTGCGACGTGCTGGAGCCGGCCACCGGCGAGCCCTATGGCCGTGACCCGCGCGGCACCGCCAAGCGCGCCGAGGCCTACCTGCAGCAGACCGGCATCGGCGACACGATCTACGTCGGCCCCGAGGCCGAGTTCTTCGTGTTCGACGACGTGAAGTTCGGCGCCGACCCGTACCGCACGGGCTTCGAGCTCGACTCCACCGAATTGCCGACCAACGGCTTCACCGATTACGAGGGCGGCAACCTCGGCCACCGGGTCCAGACCAAGGGCGGCTACTTCCCGGTGCCGCCGCAGGACTCGGCGCAGGACATGCGCGGCGAGATGCTCGCGGCCATGCAGTCCATGGGCGTGAAGGTCGAGAAGCACCACCACGAGGTGGCCTCGGCCCAGCACGAGCTCGGCATGAAGTTCGACACGCTGACCCTGCTCGCCGACCACATGCAGATCTACAAGTACTGCATCCACAACGTCGCGCAGAGCTACGGCAAGTCCGCGACCTTCATGCCCAAGCCCGTCTACGGCGACAACGGCTCGGGCATGCACGTCCACCAGTCGATCTGGAAGGACGGCAAGCCGGTCTTCGCGGGCGACAAGTATGCCGGCCTGTCCCAGGAGTGCCTCTGGTACATCGGCGGCATCATCAAGCACGCCAAGGCGCTGAACGCCTTCACCAACCCGTCGACCAACTCGTACAAGCGCCTGGTGCCGGGCTACGAGGCGCCGGTGCTGCTCGCCTACTCGGCGCGCAACCGCTCGGCCTCCTGCCGCATCCCGTGGACCAAGAGCCCGAAGGCCAAGCGCGTCGAGGTCCGCTTCCCCGACCCGATGGCGAACCCCTACCTCGCCTTCTCGGCGCTGCTGATGGCCGGCCTCGACGGCATCCGCAACAAGATCGACCCGGGCCCGGCCATGGACAAGGACCTGTACGAACTGCCGCCGCGGGAGCTGAAGAAGATCCCGACCGTGTGCGGGTCGCTCCGGGAGGCCCTGAACAGCCTCGACAAGGACCGGGCCTTCCTCAAGGAGGGCGGCGTGTTCTCGGACGACCAGATCGACTCGTTCATCGAGCTGAAGATGACCGAGGTGCTGCGCTACGAGATGACGCCGCACCCGATCGAGTTCGTGCAGTACTACTCGCTGTGATGTGAGAGCCGGCCGGGCACGAGGCCCGGCCCGGCACGCACCTCCGGGCCGGGGCCTCTCGCGGGGCCCCGGCCTTTTTCTTGGGGACGCTCAGACGTTACCCCTCGCCACCTCACCCGAGGCAGCCCGTGAGCGCCGAGACCGGGTCGGGACCGGTGCGGTCCCGGGCATGCCCGGCGGCCGGCTGCATAGGTGCCCGCGCACACGGAGCCCGAACGATGCTCACCCTCGACCACCTCGTCGTCGTCGCGCCCGACCTCGCGGAGGGCGTGGCCCATGTGCGGGACTGCCTCGGCCTCGCCATGCCCGAGGGCGGTCGCCACCGCGAGATGGGCACGCGCAACCACCTGCTGCGCCTCGGCGACGCCCTGTTCCTAGAGGTGATCGCCGTCGATCCGGAGGCGCCGCCGCCGTCGGGCGCCCGCTGGTTCGGCCTCGGCGACGCGGCGCGGGTGCGGGCCGACTGGGATTCGGGCCGGCGGCTGCGCGGCTTCGTCGCCCGCGCGGACGATCTCGACGGCCTCCTCGCCGCGCACGGCGCGCTCCTCGGCGCGGCGGCGACGATGACCCGGGGCGACCTGTCCTGGCGCTTCGCGGTGCCCCCGGGCGGGGCGTGGCCGGCGGACGGTGCCGCGCCCTGCGCGATGGCGTGGGGACCGCGCGGCAATCCCGCCGCGACGATGCCGGATCTCGGCGCCGGTCTGGAGGCGCTCGTCCTAACGGATCCGGATCCCGACGCCGTCGCGGGGCTTCACGCGGCGCTGGGCCTCGTCGCTCTACCGCAGGTTGTGGCCGGCCGGGGCCCGCGCTGGACCGCCCGGATCAGCACGCCGTCGGGTCCGCGGAACCTGACCTGAGGGCGACGGACCCTCCTCGCCGGCCTGATCGGGTGGGCGACCGGCGAGGAGGGCCTGGCCGGGACTCGGAAGCCCAGGCAGCCACAACCTACCAGCGACTTATCGCGGTGCGGTGACAGGAAAGTCTCACTCCGCACAGGAAGTGTGCAGGCCCCGCCGGACGATCAGGTGTGCGCGAAGATGTCGGTCTCGGGCCAGCCGTCGAGGTCGAGGCGCGCGCGCGTCGGCAGGAAACCGAAGCAGGCGGACGCGAGGTCGGTGCGACCCTCCCGGGCCAGCATCGCGTCGAGCCGCTCCCGGGCCGCGTGGAGGTGGAGGACGTCCGAGGCCGCGTAGTCGAGCTGGGCCTGCGACAGGGTCTCGGCGCCCCAGTCCGAGGATTGCTGCTGCTTCGACAGGTCGACGCCGACCAGCTCGCGGACCACGTCCTTCAGCCCGTGGCGATCCGTGTAGGTGCGCGCGAGCTTCGAGGCGATCTTGGTGCAGTAGACCGGGCTCGGCATGACGCCGAGGGCCCTGTACAGGACCGCCACGTCGAACCGCGCGAAGTGGAAGATCTTCAGGATGCCGGGATCGGCCAGGACCCGCTTGAGCACGACCGGCTCCGGCCCGTCCTGCGGGATCTGCACCACGTCGGCCGTGCCGTCGCCGGTGGAGAGCTGCACCACGCAGAGGCGGTCCCGATGCGGGTTGAGACCGAGCGTCTCGGTGTCGATGGCCACCGCCCGCCCCGCGTCGTAGGTGGCGGGCAGGTCGCCGCGGTGGAGACGTACGGTCGGGCTCGGCATCGTTCTCGGACCTTGCGGGGTTTTCGGCCGGTAGCATCGGTGCCAAGTGCCGGCAAGCCGCGGACGATCCGCGCGGCCGGGACCGACAGGGAGCTGGACATGACGGCAGCCGAGGTGATCGCGACCCTGGGGTTGAAGCCCCATCCGGAGGGCGGCCATTACCGCGAGACGTTCCGCGATCCACGGACCGTCGACGGCCGTTCGGTCGGCACCGCGATCTACTTCCTGCTCGACCTCGGCGAGGTCTCGGCGTGGCACCGGGTTGACGCCACCGAGATCTGGCACTGGCACGCCGGCGCGCCGCTGGTGATCACCACGAGCCCCAACGGGCACGACGCCGAGGCCCGGCATCTCGGGCCGGACCTCGCCGCCGGGCAGCGCCCGCAATGCGTCGTGCCGGCCGGCCACTGGCAGACCGCCACCAGCCTGGGGGCCTGGACGCTCGTCGGCTGCACGGTCTCGCCGGGCTTCGACTTCGCCGGCTTCGAGATGGCGCCGCCCGACTGGCGGCCGACGCCGCGCGGATGATCCGCCGCTATCATGGCGGCGGCGCGCCGGGGCGTGCGGGGTCACGCCCCTGTCACCCTCCCCCTCTACCGGCGGCCTGAAACGGGAGGTTCGCGATGCGTGCGATCATGTTGGGGCTGGGGCTGCTTCTGGGAGCGGGCCCCGCGCTCGCCGGCGAGGCCGCCCAGCTCGGCCCCCGGCCCTTCTATCTCGTCGACCAGCTGAAGCCCGGCCCGCTCAAGGACAGGCTCGCCGCCTGCGGCGTCGACCGGACCTACACGCCCCGGACCTTCTCGATCTCGCACCGCGGCGCGCCGCTGATGTTTCCCGAACACACCCGGGAGGGCCTGCTCGCCGCGTACCGGATGGGCGCCGGGATCATCGAGTGCGACGTGGCCTTCACCAAGGACCGCCAGCTCGTCTGCCGCCACAGCCAGTGCGACCTGCACACGACCACCGACATCCTCGCCCGGCCCGAGCTCGCGGCGAAGTGCACGCAGGGCTTCACGCCGGCCGACCCGGCCACCGGGCGGAAGGCCTCGGCCAAGTGCTGCACCAGCGACCTGACGCTGGACGAATTCAAGTCGCTGAACGGGAAGATGGACGCGTCCGACCCGGACGCCACCACGGTGGCGGCCTACATGAACGCCACGCCGCGCTGGCGCACCGACCTCTACGCCGGCACCGGCACGCTGATGTCGCACAAGGAGTACATCGCGCTGGTGAAGGGGATGGGGCGGAAATTCACCCCCGAGCTGAAGGCGCCCCAGGTCCCGATGCCGTTCCAGGGCACCTACACGCAGGACATGTACGCCCAGCAGCTGGTCGACGAGTACCGGGAGGCCGGGATCCCGGCCTCCGACGTCTACCCGCAGAGCTTCCAGCTCCGCGACATCCTCTACTGGTTGGAGAAGGATCCGGAATTCGGCCGCCAGGCGGTCTTCCTCGACGACCGGGACGAGACCGCGAAGGGCTTCGACCCGGAGAAGCCCGCCACGTGGCAGCCCGGCATGGCCGAGCTCGCCCGGAAGGGCGTGAAGATCCTGGCGCCGCCGCTGTGGATGCTGGTCCGGCCCGGCCCGGACGGGACGATCGAGCCCTCGACCTACGCCCGGGAGGCCAAGGCGGCCGGGCTGGGGCTGATCGCGTGGTCGCTGGAGCGCTCGGGCCCCCTGAAGGGCGGCGGCGGGTACTATTACCAGTCGATCAAGCCGGTGGTCACCGGCGACGGCGACATCCTGCGGCTGCTCGACGTCCTGCACGGTCAGGTGGGCGTGCTGGGGGTCTTCTCCGACTGGCCCGCGACCACGACCTTCTACGCCAACTGCGTCGGCGCTCCTTAGCGCCGCCGCTCAGTCGGCCCAGAGGGCCACGAGGGAGAAGAGGCCGGCCATCACGAAGTTCACGATCAGGAAGCCGGTGATGATGAGGGCGAGCGTCATGGTGGCCTCGGAGGCGGCGCGGTCTGGGGGATGGGTGCGCGGCGCGGCCAGGTCTTCGTGGACCTGCGCCGCCCGCCGATGAGCCCCGCGGCGCGACCGCGGGGGCATGCGTGGTGTCCGTCTAGTACGGGCTCAGCACGTAGAGGAGGTTGGACAGGTACTCGCCGTTCAGCGGCTTCCAGCCGAGCCGCCGCCGGATCAGGCCGTACCCCGCGCAGGTCAGCGCGGCGGAGCCGAGAACGGCCAGCGTGAACCACACGAGGCTGGCGGTCGCGAACCCGACGGCGATGCCGATCAGGGCCACGGTCACGAAGATGATCCGGCTCGGGTTGCGCGGGCCGCGCGTCGTCACGTCAGACATGGGAACCTCCCTCGATCCGGATCAGCGGGCGCGGCAGTTCGGGCCGTACCAAGTCATGGTCCGGCGATCCATGCCGCCGTCCGAGGAGGCGCCGCAGACGGGGAACCGCGCGTCGCCGGTGCGCTGCAGGCTCATGACCTTGTAGAGGTCCTGCTGGGCCTCGCGGCGGCGGTTCTGCTCGGCGAGCTGCGCCTGCCAGTACAGGTTGCTGTTGGTCTGGGCGACGGCGCGCTGCTGGTGGAGCCCCATCATGCACTCGGCGAAGCCGTCGGTGCCGGGCTCGAAGCCGAAGGCGTAGCACTGGTTCTGATCCAGCGCGTGGCGCTCCTGCGGGGTGACGCAGGCCGCCAGCCCCAGGGCACAGGCCGCCGCGAGCCCGAGCTTCGCGATTGCGGGCAGCGCGGGGCGGCGGGCCGCGGAGCGGTCGTCACGCATCGCGGTCGTGCGGGAAGAACAATTCTGGCTCGCGCCGATAAACTTAACGCCGAATTTACCGTGAAACCAGTTGTTCATGATCCTCGAAACCTCGATTTCTATCGGCAGGACCATCCGTGAGCCGATGGAAGGAGGTCTATACGAGGCCGTTCGAATTGTTCGTGTCTCAGAACACGCGGGCCGGAGGCTCGATCGCTGCCCGCAATGCCCGTTATCCCGCCCGACGCGCGATTCCGCACGCGGGGAAGGACTTTCGTCACGCTTGATGGGTCGGATGGTCCGGGCTCGCGACCACGGCCGGCGGCGCGCGCGGCGCGTGGGCCGAACCGGCGCGGCCCGGGACGGTCGCCGGCAGGTGGGGCCGGCGCGGGGAGCGCCGTCGTCGGGCTCGGCCGCGCGGAGTGTCGGAAGGAACGCTCACCGGACGGAGAGTTGCGCGTCCGGCGCGGTGGGGCGGCTCGCCCACAGGGCGGGCGCGCCGGGTCGAACCGGCGCGCCCGCGGCGATCAGACGAAGTGCTGGCCGCCGTTGATGGTCAGCGTCGAGCCGTTCACGAAGCCGGCCTCGTCGCTCGCCAGATACTCGACCGCGTGGGCGATCTCGTCGGCCTCGCCGAGGCGGCCGGTCGGGATCGTGGAGATGATCTTGTTGCGGATATCCTCCGCCACCGCCATCACCATCTCGGTGGCGATGTAGCCCGGCGCCACCACGTTGACCGTGATGCCCTTCGAGGCGCTCTCCTGCGCGAGCGCCTTGGCGAAGCCGATCACACCGGCCTTGGCGGCCGAGTAGTTGGTCTGCCCGGCCTGGCCCTTCTGGCCGTTAATCGACGAGATGATGATGATGCGGCCGAAGTTGCGGCTGCGCATGCCCTCGATCAGCGGACGGGTGCAGGTGAACATCGAGTCGAGGTTGGTCTTGATGACCGCCTGCCACTTCTCGAACGTCATCTTGTGGAAGGCACCGTCCCGGGTGATGCCGGCGTTGTTCACCAGGATGTCCACCGGGCCGAGCTCGGCCTCGATCGCCTTGATGCCGGCCTCGCAGCTCGCGAGATCGCCCACGTCGAACTTGAAGACGGGGATGCCGGTCTCGGCCTTGAAGGCGTTGGCCGCCTCGTCGTTGCCGGCGTAGTTGGCGGCGACCTTGTAGCCCTTGTCCTTGAGCCGCTTCGAGATCGCCGCGCCGATGCCGCGGGTGCCGCCCGTCACGAGGGCGACGCGTCCTTGAGCCATTGTTTCCTCCTGTTCGCATCACTTGATGCCGCGTGCGGATGGCGTCCGCACGCGATTTTTTCTGACTTCGGCCTTAAGTCTATGTTGTGGGCCGATACTGTCGTGACAGACCGATCAGGTCCGCTCGACGCACATCGCCACGCCCATGCCGCCGCCGATGCAGAGCGTAGCGAGGCCCTTCTTGGCGTCGCGGCGCTTCATCTCGTGCAGCAGGGTGACGAGGACGCGGGCGCCCGAGGCACCGATCGGGTGGCCGATGGCGATGGCGCCGCCGTTGACGTTCACCTTCGCGTCGTCCCAGCCCATGTCCTTGTTCACGGCCAGCGCCTGGGCCGCGAAGGCCTCGTTGGCCTCGATCAGGTCGAGGTCGGACGGCTTCCAGCCGGCCTTCTCCAGGGCCTTGCGCGAGGCCGGGATCGGGCCGGTGCCCATGACCTTCGGGTCGACGCCCGCGGTCGCCCAGGACTTGATCCGGGCGAGCGGGGTCAGGCCGCGGCGCTCGGCCTCCGAGGCCGACATCAGCACCAGGGCGGCGGCGCCGTCGTTGAGGCCCGAGGCGTTGGCGGCCGTGACGGTGCCGTCCTTGGTGAAGGCCGGCTTCAGCTTGCCCATCGCCTCCAGGGTGGCGCCGTCGCGGATGTACTCGTCGGTGTCGACGACCGTGTCGCCCTTCTTCCCCGGCACCGTGACGGGGACGATCTCGTCCTTGAACCGGCCCTCCTTGCGGGCGGCCTCGGCCTTGTTCTGCGAGCGGGTCGCGAACTGGTCCTGCTGCTCGCGGGTGAGCTGGAAGGCCTGGGCGACGTTCTCGGCGGTCTGGCCCATGTGGTAGCCGTTGAAGGCGTCCCAGAGCCCGTCCTTGATCATCGTGTCGACGAGCTTCACGTCGCCCATCTTCTGGCCGCCGCGCAGGTACTGCGCGTGGGGCGACAGCGACATCGATTCCTGGCCGCCGGCCACGATGACCTTGGCGTCGCCGTTGGCGATCTGCTGCATGCCGATCGCGACCGTGCGCAGGCCCGAGCCGCAGACCTGGTTGAGGCTCCAGGCGGTGGCCTTCTCGGGGATGCCGGCCTTGATGGCCGCCTGCCGGGCGGGGTTCTGGCCGGCGCCCGCGGTGAGGACCTGGCCGAAGATCACCTCGTCCACCTCGTCGGGCGAGACCTTGGCGCGCTCCAGGGCGGCCTTGATCGCCGTCGCGCCGAGCTCGTGGGCCGGCACCGCCCCGAAGGCGCCGCCGAACGAGCCGACCGGCGTGCGCGCCGCCCCGACGATGACGATCTCTTCGCTGCCTGCCATGTGAACGTTCTCCTCTCGCGAGCCGGCGCGCCTTCCACGTCCCGGGGCGCGCTCTGTGCCGGCCCTGGGATGAAGGGCCTGAGGTGGGCGAAGTCAAGGTTGTGGATCAACGCGCCAAACGCGCCGATGACGCGACCGCGAGACTGAAATGGCGCGACCGTCCCGCCCGCTCTGCATTATTCTGCGTTGAACAGCTGCAGTTTGCTGTTTTCTGCGCCCGGGGAAGGCTTTAAGGATCGTGTTGCGGGCGCGAAGACAGCCCCCGTCAGACAGCACCGCGCGTCTGCAACGCCCCCCGGTCCCGAGTCCAGAAAGGCCGTTCCCGATGGCGGATACCGTCAAGGCCACCCAGACCGTCATCAAGAAGTACGCCAACCGGCGCCTCTATCACACCGGCACCTCGACGTACGTGACGCTGGAGGACC
The DNA here is from genome assembly GCF_000383455.1 of Methylobacterium sp. 285MFTsu5.1. NCBI lineage: Bacteria > Pseudomonadati > Pseudomonadota > Alphaproteobacteria > Hyphomicrobiales > Methylobacteriaceae > Methylobacterium > Methylobacterium sp. 285MFTsu5.1. The sequence goes on from NZ_KB911270.1 coordinate 254,802, forward strand.
TCGCCACGATGGTGCAGAACGGCGAGGATTTCGTCGTCTACGACGCGCGCACGGGCGACGACATCACGCGCTCGGTCCTGACGCAGATCATCTTCGAGCAGGAGAACAAGGCCGGCGCCGAGAACCTGCTCCCGGTGGCGTTCCTGCGCCAGCTGATCCGCTTCTACGGCGACAGCATGCGCACGATGGTGCCGAGCTTCCTCGAGTTCTCGATGGCGAACTTCGCCAAGGACCAGGACGGCCTGCGCGAGAAATTCGCCCAGAGCTTCGGCCCGGCGGCGTTCCAGAACGCCATCGAGCAGCAGGTGCGCACCAACATGAACTTCTTCGGCGATGCCATGAAGATGTTCACGGGCTTCGCCCCGCCCGCGCCGGGAGCCCAGCCGACCGCGCCGGCCGCGACTCAGCCCACATCCTACGGGGGCGGCGAGCTGGACGATCTCAAGCGCCAGATGCTGGAGATGCAGCAGCGCCTGGAGGCGCTCGCGAAAAAGTAATTCGGCCGGACCGACCGGACGAAGGGTTGACGATCGGTAAACGTCGGCCCCACCTTTGCGACACGGGCACGGAAACGTGCGGAGAATGTGCGCATGGTGCGTATCGGAACAGTCAGCCGTCTCGGCCCGACACAGGTCCGCTCCACCCGGCGCGCGCCGGTCCCGGACGCGGACGCCTCCCCCGAGGCGGCGCGGACGGAGGTCCAGGCGCTCGCCCTGATCGACGGGGGCCGGTCCGATGAGCCGCCCGCCCCCCGGACAGCGGAACGCACGGCCGCGGGGAGACCCCGCGCCGGCTTCATCGCGCAATTGCTGACGGCGGGCGATCCGACGCTGCTGCCGTCGCGCCTGGAACGGACCCGGATGGCCGCCGCGCGCTACGCGGAGGCCGCGCGGCGCCTCGCCTGAGGCGCCGCCTTCGCGAGGCTCAGGCCTCGGCCGACTTCACCTTCAGGACCTGACGGCCGCGGTACATGCCGGTCTTCAGGTCGATGTGGTGCGGACGGCGCAGCTCGCCGGAATCCTTGTCCTCGACGTAGGTCGGCGCCTTGAGGGCGTCGGCCGAGCGGCGCATGCCGCGGCGGGAGGGGGAGGTCTTTCGCTTCGGAACGGCCATGGCTGGATCCTTCGTGACGCCGCGGACAAAGCGGCGCGCGGGCGGCTCCTCGATCGAGGATCGCCACGCACACCGCGGGATACGGATGAGGCCGGGCTTATAGCTCCGGCGCCGGCCCGTGACTAGGGGTGCCGGACCACAACCGTTAAGGGCGGGTTCAAGCGGAGCGGCGCAGATCTGGCCGGACGGCACCGCGGTGCGGGCCGCGCCTCTCGGGAGAACGCCATGGCTTCCTCCACCAAGACCCTCGCCCTCCTCGCCCTCCTGTCGAGCCTCGTCGCGGCCCCAGCCCTGGCGCAGGCGCCGCAGGCGCCGACGACCGCGGCACCGACGGCCCCCGCGAAGCCCGCCGCCCCGAGCGCGCCCGTCGCCGGATCGCCGAACGCCGCCAAGGGGGCGCTGATCGATCTCAACAGCGCCAGCACCGAGGAGCTCGACGCGCTGCCCGGCATCGGCGCGGCGCGCGCGGCCGCGATCATCAAGGAACGGCCGTATCGCGGGAAGGACGATCTCGTCTCCAAGAAGATCATCCCGCAGAACGTCTACGACGGCATCAAGGACAAGGTCATCGCCAAGCAGAAGTAGCCGCTACTCCGCGATCGCCCCCTGAGGCATGGAGAAGCCGGGGGGCGTCTTCGGGGCCGCCGCCTTCGGTGCCGCCTGGCGGGGCGCCTTCTTGCGGGCCTCGGCCTTCGGCACCTTCGGCGCCTTGACGGCGGGCGCCGCCTCGCAGGCGCGGAAGGTCAGCTGCGCCAGGGGCGTCCCCTCCTCGCTGACGATCGCGATCGGATCGGGGAAGGTCGGCAGCGTCGGCTCCCAGTGGATCGAACCGCCCAGCATCGCCTCGATACCCGACGCGGCGCCGCCGCGCCGCAGCGTCGTGAAATCGGGCCCGTAGGCCGTGGCGACCTTTCCGGCGATCACCACCTGGAGAACCTCGTTCACCTCGGTCGTCAGCGGCCTGAGCGGGTTCGTCGTGCGGACCTGCCCGGCCCGCGTGATCACCATTTTGAACCCCTTGGCGCTCTCGAAGCGGGCCGCCTGCGTCCCGCAGGGCTGCTCGAGGGTCGGGCCGGCGGCGGGCGTGGGGCTCGCCGCCTGAGGGGCGGCTTCACCTGGCGGCGGCGTCGCGGCGGGCGCGGCCGGTGCAGGCGCGACTTGCGCGGGCGAAGCCTGGGGAGGCGCGGCCTGCGCCGGAATGGCCGCCGCGGCCGGCTTACCGGCGGGCGCGGCCGTAACGCCCGTCATCGTCGACAGGCAGAGAGGGCCGGCGAGCAGCAGCCCGGCCGCCCCGCGCGCGCACAGCTTCATCGCCCAGCTCCCGGCGGGTCCCGGCGGAGCGGCACGTCGCGCTGCGTCCGGTCGAGGGCGCGGATCGGCTCCAACTCGATCGCGTCCAGATCGAGCACCCGCGGGTCGAGCACCTGGGCGCTGCGGTCGATCGGGCTCTTGCGCGGTCCGACCGAGCCGATGACGAGGTCCTCGTCCTCGATGTCGAGTTCGGAACCCATGCGCAGGGGCTCGCGCCGGCCGCGCGCCGCCATCGCGGCCACGGCGACGATGGCGACAGCGATGACCAGAATAGCCAGGATGATGAACAGGCGCTCCATCAGGAGGTCAGCTCTAGCCTGCGGTTCAGGCCGCCGCCACCCCATCCCATCGTCGATATCGCCCCGCCGCGTCGCGGTTGTGTGTCCCCTCACGTCCAACGTCACATCCTCGGTCAGTAGCCGGTCAGTCCCGGGTCACGTGCGGAACGCTCCTTGCGTGGGCCGGCGGACCGGGTAGATGCGGGCAGACCGGAGCCGGGACCGACCGATGCAACACGAGCCGAGCCGCGAGCCCGAGGAACTGGAGGCGCACCTCCTGGGACTGATCGAGGCCGCCCGGGATCAGGCCCGGGAGGACCCGTTCCGCAATCCCGTCCTGGCGGTGACCCTGGCGATCACCCGGCGCTTCGACCGGAACGAGATCTCGACGGGCGACCTCGACGGCCTGTTCGTGCGCCTGCGTGCCGCAGCGCTGGCGGCGCGGGCGGAACGGCTGCGGGCCTATGTCGGGCTCGATGCCGGGCCGGAGGATCCGCAGGCGGCGATCCCCGCGCGGCTCGTGGCGGCGGCACCCGACCGGCCGGACGGCGTCGAGGCCTTCGCGGCCCTGATCCACCGCACCGCCTTCGCGGTGGTGTTCACGGCCCACCCCACCTTCGGCATGCCGCGGGCCGTCGCGGGCCTCCTCGCCGAGGCCGCGAGCCTGCCCAACGCCAGGGACCGCGCCGGGCTGATCGCGCGCGCGGCGGCCCTGTCGACCCGGCCGGACGCCCCGATCACCCTGGATGTCGAGTTCGAGCAGGCCTGTGCGGCGGCCAATAACGGCCGGCTCGCCCTCGACGCCTTCAACGGCGCCCTGCTCGACGCCGCCCGCGCCCGCTGGCCCGACCGCTGGACCGAGCTGACGCCCCGCCCCTTCGCCATCGCCAGCTGGGTCGGCTGCGACACCGACGGGCGGACCGATATCGGCTGGTGGGACACCCTGCGCTACCGGCTGATCTCGAAGCGCATGCAGTTCGACCGGGTGATGCGCGACCTGCCCGAGATCCCCGCCTGCCGCGAGGTCCGGGCCCTCGCGGAGAACGCCCTGGCGGCGGTGAACCGCCAGCTCACGGTGGCGCCGCGCCTCGGCGACCAGCCGTCCCTCGAGGCGGTGCACCGCTTCGCCCTGGCGCTCATCATCGAGCGCGAGCGCGCCCAGACCGATGCCGGCGCCCTCGTCGCCGCGCTGACCAAGGCCCTCGAGGCCGCCGACGACGCGGCCGACCAGCGCCGGATCGCCGTCCTGCGCGCGGGCGTCGCGACGCACGGCTTGTCGAACGCCCTGCCGCATTTCCGGCTGAACGCCAGCCAGATCCACAACGCGGTGCGGCGGGTGATCGACCTGGAGGGCGAGCCCACCGACGCGGCCCGGCGCCGCTCGCACCTCGCGACGATCCACACGCTGCTGAACGACGTCCGCCCGGTGGCGGTCGATTTCGGGGCGCTCGCGGCCGAGCGGGCCTCGGCGGCGCGGCTGATGATGACGATCGCCCAGATCCTCAAGCACGTCGACGGCACCCATCCGGTGCGCTTCCTCATCGCCGAGACCGAGACCGGCTACACCCTGCTCGCCGCCCTCTGGCTCGCGCGCCACTACGGCATCGCCGACAAGCTCGAGATCACGCCGCTGTTCGAGACGGCGAGCGCGCTGGAGCAGGGCATCCGGGTGCTCGACGACGCCCTGCGCAACCCGCACTGGCGCCAGTACCTGAAGCGCATCGGCCGCCTCACCGTGCAGTTCGGCTACTCCGATTCGGGCCGCTACGTCGGCCAGCTCGCGGCGACCTTCTGGATCGAGCGGCTGCGGCTGCGCATCACCGAGATGCTGGTCCAGAACGGCCTGTCCGACGTCGAGCTCGCGATCTTCGACACGCACGGCGAGTCGATCGGGCGCGGCGCGCATCCGACCTCCCTGCGCGACCGCCTCGCCTACCTCGCCCCGGAGGATGCCCGGGACCGGGCCCGCAAGGCCGGCATCCGCGTCCGGCTCGAATCGAGCTTCCAGGGCACCGACGGCTACCTGCTGTACGGCACCGAGGCGCTGGCGCGCGCCTGCGTCGCCCGCATCGCCGAGCACGTCTACGCCCTCGACGTGACGGAGGAGGATTCGTTCCCGGACTACGCCCTGAACGACCGGCCGAAGGCCTCCGACGGCAAGGTCGACCCGATCTACGCCGAGCCGGATTTCGCCCTCGAATTCTTCACCGCAGCCCGCCAGGACATGGAGTCGCTGGTCGACGACCCGGGCTACGCGGCGCTCCTCGGCACCTTCGGCCCGAGCCTGATCGACCGGACCGGGTCGCGCCCGGTGGCGCGCCAGACCGACAACGGCGGCCCGGCGCGGATCACCCATCCGCGCCAGATGCGGGCGATCCCCAACAACGCGATCCTGCACCAGCTCGGCTTCCTGGCGAACTCCCTCCACGGGATCGGCCGGGCGGCCCAGCGCGGCCCCGACCTGTTCCGCGACATGCGGCGCGATTCGGTACGCTTCTCCCGGGCCTTCCGGCTGGTCCAGCACGCCGCCTCAGTCGGCGACCTCGACGTGCTGCGGGCCTATATCGACACCCTGGACCCGGCCGTGTGGCTGGAGCGGGCGCGGCGCACCCAGAAGGATTTCCGCCGGGACGAGCTGGTGGTGATCTCGGGAGCGCTGGAACGCCTCGACCTCGCTCCTGCGCTGCGGAACCTGTTCGGACGCCTGACCCGGGACTGGCTCGCCCTGAGCGCTGCCGCCCCGGACCTGCCCGCCATGTCGGCCCGGCTGACGCTGCTCCACGCCCTGCGCCTCGCCCTGATCCACCGGATCTGGTTCCTGGCGGTGCACATCCCGGGCTTCCGGCCGCAGGCGGGCATCTCCCGCGAGCAGCTGCTGGAGCGCTTCCTGCGGCTGGACATCGACGGCTGCCTGAAGCTCCTCGACGCGATCTTCCCGGTCACGCCGGACCCGACGCTGGGCCTGAACTTCGGCGAGCCGGCCGGCCCGCGCGACGTCGGCACCTACGAGGCGGAGCACGCCAACCTGTTCCAGCCGATCCGCCGGATGTTCGATCAGGTGCGGGAGATCTCGGGGATGATCCAGCACGAGGTCGGGGCGTTCGGGTAGGCGCGGCCCTCAGGCCGCCTCCACCCGCAGGACCGTGCCGCCGATCCCGGTGACGCGCACCCGGCGGCCCGCCGGCAGGTCGGGCCCCTCGACCCGCCACAGCGTGTCGTCGAAGCGGATCCGGCCCGCGCCCCGCACGATCGGCTCGTCGAGCACGCCCTCGCGCCCGATCAGGCCGCGGTCGGCGCGGTTCAGGTCCGGCCCGGCCCGCCTGCCGCGGTGCTGGAGGCGCGCCGCGAGCGCCACCAGGGCGACGGCGAGACCGGCGAACAGCAGGGTCTGGCCCTGCCAGGGCATGGGCAGCGCCGCGGCCGCGAGGCCGGTCGCGACGGCGGCGAGGCCGAGCCAGATCAGGAACACGCCGGGCAGCAGGATCTCGGCACCGGCGAGCACGAGGCCGGCGATGACCCAGCTCCAGGCCGCCCCGAGGGTCCCGAGGGTTCCGGCGAGGGAATCGAGCGTCACCGGCGTCAGGCCCGCGGCGGAGCGACGTTCGGCGGGCTCCCCGCGCGCCGGGGCGCCGCGGCGCCGTCGCCGAAGACCGTGCGGGTGAGCTCGCCGATGCCGCCGAGGGTGCCGGCCAGGGCCGCCGCCTCGATCGGCACCACCACGACCCGCTGGTTCGGCGCGGTGGCGATCGCCCGCACCGCGTCGACGTACTTCTCGGCCACGAGGAAGTTCGCCGCCGCGATGTCGCCCTCGGCGATCGCCCGGCTGACCATGCCGGTCGCGGCCGCCTCGGCCTCGGCCGAGCGCTCCCGCGCCTCCGCGTCGCGGAACGCGGCCTCGCGCCGGCCCTCCGCCTCCAGGATCGCCGACTGCTTGCGCCCCTCGGCCCGCAGGATCTCGGCGGCGCGCTGCCCCTCCGCCTCCAGGATCGAGGCGCGCTTCTCGCGCTCGGCCTTCATCTGCCGGGCCATCGCCCCGGCGAGGTCGGCCGGGAGCACGATGTCCTTGATCTCGATCCGGTTGATCTTGACGCCCCAGGGCGAGGCCGCCGCGTCCATCACCCGGAGCAGGCGCTCGTTGATCTCGTCGCGGTGGGCGAGGAGCTGGTCGAGATCCATCGAGCCGACCACGGTGCGGATGTTGGTCATGGTCAGGGTCGTGGCCGCGAGGTCGAGGCTCGAGACCTCGTAGGAGGCGCGCGCCGCGTCGAGCACTTGGTAGAACACCACCGCGTCGATGGTGACGCCGGCATTGTCGCGGGTGAAGGCCTGCTGGCTCGGCACGTCGATGACCTGCTCCATCACGTTGACCTTGCGGCCGATCCGCTCGACGAAGGGCGTGATCAGGCCCAGGCCGGCGTCGAGGCTGCGGGCGTAGCGGCCGAAGCGCTCCACCGTGTAGACGTGGCCCTGGGGCACGATCTTCACGCCCGCGGCCAGGGTGATGATCGCCAGCACCGCCAAGCCCACGGCGAACACGCTCAGCCCCAACGGAAGCCCCATCGACACCCCTCCCCTGACGGCGCCACGGCCGGCGCGGCCGCGCAGCCTAACAGGCCGATCGGGGCTCCGCGACCGCGTGTCCGCGGGGCAGCCCGGAGGCGTGCCGCGCCGCGGCGTGAACGGTCACCCGCGGATGTCGATCATCAATGGTTCAGGCCGCCGCGCTTAGGAAGCCGGCAAGCGTCGCGTTCGTCGTCGCTCGGACCCCGTCAACGCAACGCTTGTTGAAGAAATATTCGGCATGATCCCCGCCACCCTCGCTGCGGAAAGAAGTCCTTTCGCGCCGCTGCGGGCGGCAGAAATCCCCACCCAACCGGACTCGGTGCGCGCGTGAAGATCGCTGTCCTCGCACATCTGAAATACCCGATCGGCCAGCCCTACGCCGGCGGCCTGGAGATGCACACGCATCTCCTGACCGTCGCGCTGAAGCGGCACGGGCACGACGTCACGCTGTTCGCGAGCCGCGGGTCCGACCCGGCGCTCGACCCGGTCATGCTCTGCGATCCGACCGGGGACGCGCTCCTCGACCCGGAGCGGGAGGAGGCGATCGACCGGGAGGAGGAGGACGCCTACCGGCGCATGATGGAGATGGTCGCGGCCGGAGGCTTCGATCTCGTCCACAACAACGCGCTGCACGCCCTGCCGCTGCGCGAGAGCGCCCGGCTCGGCCTGCCCTGGGTCACCGTGCTGCACACGCCGCCCTTCGACTCCCTGGTCGGCGGCGTCGTCCAGGCCGACCCCGACATGGCCTTCCTGGCGGTGTCCCCGTCGCTGGCGCAGGAATGGGCGCATCTCGTGCCCGGCGCCCAGGTGGTCGACAACGGCGTGGACCTCTCGACCTTCGCGTTCTCACACGCTGCCGACGATACGCCCTTCGCCTTCTGGTCGGGCCGGATCGTGCCCGAGAAGGGGCTGCACCTCGCGATCGACGCGGCGCGCGCCGCCGGGCTGCCGCTGACCTTCGCGGGTCCCAAGCTCAATCCCGGCTACTGGGCCGCAGAGATCGCCCCGCGTCTCGGGCCGGACCTGACGCATCTCGGCCATCTCTCCCACCGGGACCTCGCCCATCATCTCGGCCGGGCCCGCGTGGCGATCGTCTCGCCCCGCTGGGAGGAGCCCTTCGGCCTCGTCGTGGCGGAGGCCCTGGCCTGCGGCACGCCGGTCGCCGCCTTCCGGCGCGGCGCCATGCCCGACATCCTGGACGCGTCCTGCGGCCGCCTCGCCCGCCCGGACGACCCGCAGGATCTCTCGGTGGCGATCCGGGAGGCCGCCGGCCTGTCGCGCCGGGCCTGTCGCGACCGCGCCGAGGCGCTCTACGATGCCGCCGCCATGACCGGGCGCTACCTGGAGGCCTACGACGCCGTGATCGCGCGCTGCGCCGAGCGGGCGCGGCCGGCCCTGCGCGTCGCCGGAGGACGCGGCTGAACGGCGCGGATCCGCGCGCCGCAATCCGCACCCGAGCCCGGAGCCCGGCGGCATGACGGGCCGCCCACGACCTCCGCGGCGCACGAGGGTGCCACGGGAGACCTGCCATGACCACCGACGCCGACCATCCGGCCCCACCGCCCTGCGTCGTCTGCATCCCCGCCCGGAACGAGGCCGAGCGCCTGCCGCGCCTGCTCGCCTCCCTGGCTGCGCAGAACGGCGTCTCGGCGCGGGCGCCCCTGCGCGTCGTGGTGCTGGCCAACAACTGCACGGACGGGACCGTCCAGGCGGTGCGGGACGTTGAGGCCTCGGGCATCCTCGCGACCCTGACCCTCCGGCTGATCGCGGTCGAGCTCGGCGGCGCGGACGCCCATGTCGGCACGGCGCGGCGCATGGCGCTCGATGCCGGGGCCGAGTGGCTGGAGGCGGACGGGGAGCCGGACGGCATCCTCCTCACCACCGACGCGGATGCCCGCCTGCCGGCCGAGTGGGTCGCGGCCAACCTCCGCGCGCTGGAGGCCGCCGACATCGTCGGTGGCCGGCTGGTGATCGACGACGACGGCACGCCGGACCCCGCCCTGACGGACCTGCACGCGCGCATCGAGCGCTACTGGTCCGGCGTCCGACGCCTGGAGGATCTGCTCGACCCGCCGCCCTACGATCCCGCCCCCCGTCACGGCGACCATACCGGCGCGAGCCTCGCCGTTCCCGCGATCCTGTACCGGGCGGTCGGCGGGCTGCCGGCGCTGCCCTGCGGCGAGGACAACGCCCTCGTCGGGCTGCTGCGCGCCAACGGCGCGCGCCTGCGCCACTGCCCGGACGTGCAGGTGCTGGTCTCGTCCCGCCACCAGGGGCGGGTCTCGGGCGGCATGGCCACCGAGATGCTGCGCCGGACCCGCGTCCTCGACGGGGAGGCCTACCTGCTGCCGGAGGCCGCGCACTGGCAGGCGCTGATCCTGCGCCGCGCGGCCCTGCGCCGGGCCTTCCACCTCGACCCGCAGGCCCGCGCCGCGGCCTGCGCACGGCTCGGTCTCGACGCCGACGACCTCGCCGCCGTCGGGGCCTGCCCGAACGACATCGCCTTCGTGGAGCGGGCCGACCGGATCCTCGAGTCGCGCAGCCCGCCGGCGCGGGACTGCGCCCTCGACCAGGCGGTCGCCGATCTCGACGCCCTCGCGTCGTCCCTGAGGGACGCCGCGTGACCCGGGGCATCGGCTGGTACGTCCATCACCAGGGCGCCGGCCATCTCCAGCGGGCCCGGGCCGTCGCCCGCGCCCTGGACCGGCCCTGCACGATCCTCGGGACGCTGGCCGGGTTCGACACCGCCGGCCTCGACATCGTCGACCTGCCCGACGACCGCCCCCTCGGCGACGGAGCCTTCGACGGCCGGGACGGCGCGACCGGGCGGCCCGAGGCCCTGCACTACGCGCCGCTCAACCATCCGGGGGTCCGCGCGCGGATGGCGCGCATCGCCGCCTGGGCGGAGCGGGCCGAGCCGGCCCTCCTGGTCGTCGACGTCTCGGTGGAGGTGGCGCTCCTGGCGCGCCTCCTGTCGGTGCCGACCCTGGTGGTGCGGCTCGCGGGGACGCGGACCGACCGGCCGCATCTGGAGGCCTTCCGCGGCGCGACGCGGCTGCTGGCCCCCTTCCCCGCGGCGCTCGACGGCGCGGCCGTGCCGGACTGGGTCCGGGCCAAGACGCTCTACGCGGGCTTCCTGGGCGCGCCGGCGCAGGCCCCGATCGAGGCGGGACGCGAGATCGTGGTCGTGTTCGGCCGCGGCGGCGCGGGGGGCGACCTCGGGGATCTCGCCGCGGCCGCGCGGGCGGTGCCGGACCGGCCGTGGCACGTGTTGGGACCGGTATCAGGCTCGGGCGCCGTCCCCGGCAACCTGCACCTGCACGGCTGGGTCCCGGACGTCGAGGCGCGGGTCGCCCGGGCGGCTTTGCTGGTGGGCGGCGGCGGCGACGGCGTGGTCGCCCTGGCGGCCGCGCAGCGGAAGCGTTTCGTCTGCCTCCCGGAGGAGCGTGCCTACGGGGAGCAGACCGAGAAGGCTGAGGCTCTGGCCCGGCTCGGGGCCGCGATCGTTCATCCCGGCTGGCCCTCGGCCGCGGCGTGGCCTGGCCTCATCGCGGCGGCCCGCGCCATCGACCCATCGGTGATCGGCGGCCTGCACGACCCGGACGCGGTCCGGACCTGCGCCGCGACGATCCAGACCCTGATCGCGGATCTCTGAACGGCCGGGCCGCGACGGAGCGGGCGGTCGCCGCGCCGGCGCGGGTGCCTCAGTCCGCACTCATGTCCGGACTCAGGAGATCAGGTCGAGCTTCGCGGCCTCGATCCCGTCGGCGCGGATCGTGTCCGGCAGGGACGAGAAGTCGCGATAGCCCGCCTCGCGCGCCATGGCGTCGAGGGCCGTCTGCTCGTCGTCGGCCGCCCCCGTCCAGAGCACCGCGCCGCTCTTCGTCTGCCTAATCTGGAAAATGCTCATCGACCCCTCCCCGGTCCCGAGAAGACCATCGGCCTATTAACGTCGCTATTCGTGGCTGGTTGCAGGTTGAGCGCCGTGAACGGCCGCGCTCCGGCCGCCCCGATCACCTGCGGCGCGAGGCCCGGCGACGGCCCCGCCGGATGGCGCTATGCTCGACCTCCGGTGGAGTGGCTCGCCATGAAAACGCCGACCTGCCCAGCGAGGGAGAGGCAATACCAGTCCAGCGCCGATTGCGAGGCCCCCGTCGTGAACTCCGTCCGTTGGCGCGCGCCCCGCCTCACTCTCCTGTGCGGGCTCGCGATCCTCGCCGGGGCGCCGGCCAGGGCCGTCGAGACCGCCGCCGTTCCCGACGCGGCCGCCATCGCGCCCGCCGTCACCGTGGTCCCGGCCGAGAACCGCGAGATCGTCGAGCGGGCGGTCGTTACCGGCACGCTGGTCCCACGCGACGAGATCCTCGTCTCCCCGGAGGTCGAGGGCCTGCGCATCACCGATCTCCTCGTCGAGGAGGGCGACCGCGTCACCAAGGGACAGGTTCTCGCCAAGCTGTCGCTGGAGATGATCGTCACCCAGGAGGCCTCGAACGCCGCGGCGATCGCCCGGGCCGAGGCGGCCATCGTCCAGGCCCAGAGCCAGATCGTCCAGGCGGAGGCGGCCAACGTCGAAGCCAAGCAGTCGCTGGAGCGGGCCCAGGCGCTCGCCAAGACCGGGAACGCAACCGCGGCCGTGCTGGAACAGCGCGTCTCGGCGGCGCAGGGGGCGGAAGGGCGCCTCGCCGCCGCCAGGGGCGGCCTGCAATCGGCCCAGGCCGACCTCGCCACCGCCCGGGCGGCCGGCGCCGAGATCGCCCTGCGGCGTGCCCGCACCGATATCCGGGCGCCGGAGGCCGGCATCGTCAATCGCCGCACCGCCCGGATCGGCGCCACAGCCACCGCGGTGGGCGAGCCGCTGTTCCGGCTGATCGCCCGGGGCGAGATCGAGTTGGAAGGCGAGGTGCCGGAGACGTCGCTGGCGCGCATCCACGTCGGCAACCCGGCGAGCCTCGACCTCGATGACGGCCGCCGCCTCGCCGGCAAGGTTCGCCGGGTCTACCCGGAGGTCGACCGGGCCACGCGGCTCGGCAAGGTGCGCATCCGCCTCGGCGACGATCCGGCCCTGCGCATCGGCGCCTTCGCGCGCGGCAACGTCGAGATCGCGCGCCGCACCGGCGTCGCCGTGCCGGTCTCCAGCCTGCTCTACGCGGCCGACGGCCGCGCCAGCGTCCTCGTGGTGAAGGACGGGCGCGTCGAGGCGCGGCCCGTGGCCGCGGGGCTCTCGGCCGACGGCTTCACCGAGCTCCGCTCCGGCGTCGCGGCCGGCGAGAGCGTCGTGGCCCGCGCGGGGAGCTTCCTGCGCGACGGCGACCGGGTGCGCCCCGTGCCGGCGCCCACCAGCACGCCGATCGCCGACGCGGCCCCGCGGTAGGACGAGTCGAAGGATCCGGCCATGCGCCTCAACGTCTCCGCCTGGGCGATCCGAAGGCCCCTGCCCTCGGTGGTCCTGTTCCTGGTCCTGATGATCCTCGGGCTGGTGAGCTTCCGCGCGCTGCCGATCACCCGGTTCCCCAACATCGACATCCCGATCGTCTCGGTGACGATCACCCAGTCGGGCGCCGCGCCCGCCGAGCTTCAGACCCAGGTCACCAAGTGGGTCGAGGATTCGGTCGCCGGCGTGAAGGGCGTCAAGCACATCCTCTCGACGATCACGGAGGGCACCTCCACCACCACGATCGAGTTCCGCCTGGAGGTGAACCAGGATCGGGCGACCAACGACGTCAAGGACGCGATCGCCAAGATCCGCCAGAACCTGCCGCGGACGATCGACGAGCCGATCGTCTCGCGCGTGGAGATCGCCGGCCTGCCGATCATGGTCTACGGCGCCTCAGCACCCGCCATGACGCCCGAGGACCTGTCGTGGTTCGTGGACGACGTCGTCGCCCGGGGCTTGCAGAGCGTGAAGGGCGTCGGCGGCGTCGAGCGCCTCGGCGGCGTCGCCCGCGAGATCCGCGTCACCCTGAAGCCCGACCGCCTGCTGGCGCTGGGCATCACCGCCGCGGACGTGAACCGGCAGCTGCGCCTGACCTCGGCCGACATGGCCGGCGGCCGGGCCGAGGTCGGCGGCCAGGAGCAGTCCATCCGAGCGCTGGCCGCCTCGGCGAGTCTCGAGACGCTCGCCAAGACCTCCATCGTGGTGCCGGGCAACCGCAAGGTCCGCCTCGACGAGCTCGCGACCCTATCGGACACCGCCGAGGAGCCCCGCACCTTCGCGCGCTTCAATGGCGAGCCGGTGGTCGCCTTCGCGATCTCCCGCGCCAGCGGCGCCAGCGACGCCGACGTGTCGGTGGGCGTCGCCAAGAAGATCGCGGCGCTGCACGCGGCCAATCCCAACGTGCGGTTCGACCTGATCGACACCAGCGTCGTCAACACGATCGGCAACTACCACTCGGCCATGATGGGCCTGATCGAGGGGGCCCTCCTCGCCGTCGTGGTGGTGCTGCTGTTCCTGCGCGACTGGCGCGCGACCCTGATCGCCGCGGTGGCGCTGCCGCTCTCGGTGCTGCCGACCTTCTGGGTGATGAGCGCCCTGGGCTTCTCGCTCAACGCCGTCAGCCTGCTGGCGATCACGCTCGTCACCGGCATCCTGGTGGACGACGCGATCGTGGAGATCGAGAACATCGTCCGGCACATGCGGATGGGGAAATCGCCCTACCGCGCGTCGCTCGAGGCCGCGGACGAGATCGGCCTCGCGGTCATCGCCATCACCGCGACGATCATCGCGATCTTCTCGCCGGTGTCGTTCATGGGCGGCATCGCCGGCCAGTACTTCAAGCAGTTCGGCCTGACCATCGCGGCCGCGGTGTTCATGTCGCTGCTCGTGGCGCGCCTGATCACGCCGCTGCTCGCCGCCTACTTCCTGCGCGACCACGGGCCGGACCACGAGCGGGACGGCGTCGTCATGCGCGGCTACACCCGCCTCGTGGCGTGGTCGGTCCGGCACAAGTTCATCACGCTGGTGCTCGGCCTCGCGTGCTTCGCCGGCTCCATCGCCTCCACGGGCCTGCTGCCCGCGGGCTTCCTGCCGGCGGAGGACCAGGCCCGCACCCTGTTCGTGGTCGAGCTGCCGCCGGGCGCCCGGCTCCAGGACACGGTCCGGGTCACCGACCGCATCGAGGAGAAGATCCGCGCGCTGCCCGAGGTGAAGAGCGTGTTCGTGGACGGCGGCCGCCAGCTGCCGGCCAAGAAGGAGGTGCGCCTCGCGAGCCTCACCATCAACCTCACGCCGAAGAACAGCCGCGACAAGACGCAGAAGCAGATCGACGCCGAGGTCGCGGCGATCCTCCGGGAGGAGCCGGACCTGCGCTTCTGGGCCCTGCGCGAGGGCGGCCAGCGCGACCTCGCGCTGATCATCGCCGGCCCCGACAAGGCCGTGGTGGCCGAGACGGCGGCCAAGCTCCAGCGCGAGGCCCAGCAGGTCCCGCACCTCGTCAACGTCATGTCGACGGCCCCCCTCGACCGGACCGAGGTCCGGATCCGGCCGAAGCCCGCCGTGGCGGCCGATCTCGGCGTCAGCACCGACACCATCGCCGAGACCGTGCGGGTCGGGACGATCGGCGACATCGGCATGAACCTCGCCAAGTTCAACGCCACGGACCGGCAGATCCCGATCCGCGTGCAGCTCCCCGAGAGCGTGCGCGGCCGGCTCTCCGACCTCGAGACCCTGAAGGTGCCGGTGAAGGGCGGGACGGCCGTGCCGCTCGCGACCGTGGCCGACATCAGCCTCGGCCAGGGCCCGACCGGCATCGACCGCTACGACCGCGCCGTGCGCGTCGCGCTCGAGGGCGACATGCAGGGCACCGACGCGCTCGCCGCGCTGATCGGCCAGGTGATGAACCTGCCGACCGCCAAGAACCTGCCGCCCGGCGTCACGATCAGCCAGACCGGCGACGCCGAGGTGATGGGCGAGGTCTTCGAGGGATTCGCGCTGGCCATGGGCGCCGGCCTGATGATGGTCTTCGGCGTGCTGATCCTGCTGTTCGGCAACTTCCTGCAGCCGCTGACCATCCTGTTCTCGCTGCCGCTCTCCATCGGCGGCGCGATCCTGGCGCTCCTGATCTGCCACATGCCGATCTCGATGCCGGTGGTGATCGGCATCCTGATGCTGATGGGCGTCGTGACCAAGAACGCCATCATGCTGGTGGATTTCGCCGTCGAGCAGATCCGCGCCGGCGTCGACCGGAACGTCGCGATCGTCGATGCCGGCCGCAAGCGCGCCCGGCCGATCGTGATGACCACCATCGCCATGGCGGCCGGCATGGTCCCCTCCGCGATGGCCTACGGAATCGGCGGCGAGTTCCGCTCGCCCATGGCGGTGGCGGTGATCGGCGGCCTGATCGTCTCGACGGTGCTGTCGCTCGTCTTCGTGCCGGCAATCTTCGTGCTGATGGACGACCTGTCCCGCCTGCTGACGCGGCTGTTCGGCCGCTTCATCGGCGAGCGCGACGATCCGGAGGATGCCTCCGTCTTCGATCCGGCCCATCCGGCCAATGACGGGCACCCGCCGCCGCCGCGGATCGCCGCGGAGTAGAGCGGGTCGGCGCGGAGAGCGGGTGCCGGATCGGTGTCGCGGATTGCGTCGCGCGCCGCGATGGGCTGTGACTCGGCCCCGCCGAATCAACGGAGACGAGCGAGACGATGTCGGGTGGTCACGGGGCGGTCGAGGGGTCGAACAAGCGCGTGGCGCTGCTGATCTCGGTGCTGGCGCTGTTCCTCGCGTTCAGCGAGACACTGGGCAAGGCGTCCCAGACGGATTCGATCGGCGCCAACGTCGAGGCCGCGAACCAGTGGGCCTATTTCCAGGCCCGCACGATCCGCGCGACGGTGCTCAAGACCGCCGACGAGGCCCTGGCGCTGGTGCCCCCGGGACCGAACCAGGAGGCCATCGCCGCCAAGCGCGCCGAGTGGTCGAAGACGCTGGCACGCTGGGATTCAGAGCCGTCGACCGGCGAGGGCCGCAAGGAGCTGTCCGAGAAGGCCCGCGCCTCGGAGGGCCGGCGCGACCTCGCGCTGCTGCGCTACCACCACTACGAGCTGGCCTCGGCGGCCTTCCAGATCGGGATCGTGCTGGCCTCGGCCGAGGTCATCACCGGGATCAGCCTGCTGGTCTTCGCCGGCGGCTTCCTGGGCCTCGCCGGGGCGGCGCTGCTCGGCTTCGGCTACCTCGCGCCGCACGCCCTGCCGTTCTTCCACTGAGCGGCCCCGGCCGCCGGCAGCGACGTAACGCCACCCCCGATCCCGATCGATCGAGCACAAGCGTCGCCGGGCTGGACGCGCGGTCCGGAAGCTGATCGTCTCGGCGCATTCCAGGGGGGAATGATGTCGGAACACTCAGAAGACCAGGGACGCCTGACGAAGGTCGCCAGCGCGATCTTCCTGCACACCGAGCACGCGATCTACGCGGCCCTCGGCATCCTGCTGGCGCTCACCGCCCTCGTGGCGCTGATCGAGGCCGCCGGGATGACCTGGGAGGCGATGCGGGCGCTCGGCGGCGCGCAGCAGATCCTGGAGGTGATCGACCGGCTGCTGTTCCTGCTGATGCTGATCGAGATCCTGCACACGGTCCGGGTCTCGATGCGGTCGGGGACGCTGACCTGCGAGCCGTTCCTGATCGTCGGGCTGATCGCCTCGATCCGGCGGGTTCTGGTGATCACCCTGCAATCGTCGGAGATCATGCACGCCAAGGACTGGTCGCCGGAGAAGCAGGCGCTGTTCCAGGCCTCGATGATCGAGCTCGGCGTGCTGGCGGGGCTGATCCTCACGATGGTGTTCGCGATCTTCCTGCTGCACCGCGCGCGCGACGACGGCAAGCCGGCCGGCGAGGAGAAGCCCGAGCACGTGTCCTGAGATCCGCGCGCCTTCGCGGCGTTCACGAAGGACCTGCACTGATCCGTACGCCTGACGGCGTCCGGATTGCCCTGACCGTCCTTGCGAGCGCAGCGAAGCAATCCAGTTGCGCCACGCCGACCGAGGTAACGCTGCACTGGGTCGCTTCGCTCGCGATGACGGAAGGAAACCGAACCGGAATTGGAAATCAGTTCATCCGCAGGATCGCGGCGTTGAGGAGCGTCGCGAAGGCGACCCAGGCCGTGTAGGGGACGAGGAGCCACGCCGCGAGCCGGTCGAACCGCCAGGTCAGCCGGATCGTCCAGAGCACCATCACCAGCAGCATCGCGACGACGATCAGGCCGGCGCCGATCGCGTGGGCGGTGAAGAAGACCGGCGTCCAGGCGGCGTTGAGCGCGATCTGCACCACGAACGCCGCGAGGGCGAGCCACCAGCCCTGGCGGCTCGGTCCCGTGCGCGGCATGGCGCCGAGCAGGCGCCAGAGCGAGACCGCGATCATCGTGTAGAGGATCGTCCAGGCGACCGGGAACACCCAGTTCGGCGGGTTGAAGGCCGGCTTGTTCAGGCTCGCGTACCAGCCCGGGATCTCCGCCTGGGTCGACACCGAGCCGACGGCGGCCGTGGCCGCGACGGGCAGGATCGCGGCGGCGAGGCGCAGCCAGCGCGGCAGGGGCGATCCCTCGGGGACCTGTGTGGCGGCGGTCATGATCGTCTGTCTCCACGGGGCGCGGCATGTGGCGCGGCATGTGGCCCGGCATGTGGCGCGGCTTGCCGGCACCCGCGCGCCGTGGCACGCGCCCGTCTCCATCCGCCGAGAATCGCCAGATGTCACAGCCTTACGCGCCGCAGGGTCCGTCGGATACCCGGAGCGACGCCGAGCCGGAATACACGCGCCGGAGCCTCGCCGCCCAGGCCATGGGGCGGATCGAGCCGGAGACGCGGGCGGTGGTGATGCCGCTCCACGTCGCCACCACCTTCATCCGCGATCCCGACAACGGCTACAGCTCCGGCTACAGCTACGCGCGGCCGGACAACGCCACGGTGCGCGAGGCGGAGTCGGTCCTGGCGATGCTGGAGGGCGCCGCCGCCGGCGCGCTGCTGTTCGGCTCGGGGATGGCGGCGGCGACCGCGGTGTTCGGCGCGCTGGAGCCCGGCGACCACGTGGTCGCCGGCACGGTCATGTACTGGGCGCTGAAGCGCTGGCTGCGCGAGGAGGCGCCCCGGCGCGGCCTCACACTGAGTTTCGTGGACACGGACGATGCGGACGCCCTGCGCGCCGTGATCGAGCCCGGCCGGACCAAGCTCGTCTGGATCGAGACCCCCGGCAACCCGCTCTGGACGGTCACCGACATCGCCGCGGCGGCCGAGATCGCCCACGCGGCGGGGGCGCGGCTGGCCGTGGATTCCACGGCCGCCTCGCCGGTGCACACGCGGCCCCTGGAACTCGGCGCCGACATCGTGATGCACTCGGCCACCAAGATCCTCAACGGCCATTCCGACGTGGTGGCGGGCGTGCTGGCGGGCGCGCGGGCCGACGCGTTCTGGGAACGGATCCGGGGGATCCGCGCCGGTAGCGGCGGC
This sequence comes from Methylobacterium sp. 285MFTsu5.1, assembly GCF_000383455.1. NCBI lineage: Bacteria > Pseudomonadati > Pseudomonadota > Alphaproteobacteria > Hyphomicrobiales > Methylobacteriaceae > Methylobacterium > Methylobacterium sp. 285MFTsu5.1. The sequence goes on from NZ_KB911270.1 coordinate 273,494, forward strand.
ATCCTCGGGCCGTTCGAGGCCTACCTGCTGATGCGCTCGCTCCGGACCCTGCACCTGCGGGCGGCCGCGCAGGCGGCGGGCGCCCTGCGCCTCGCCGGGCGCCTGAGCGGGCACCCGCACGTGACCCGCGTCCTCTACCCGGGCCTTCCGGACGATCCCGGCCACGCGGTCGCCTGCCGGCAGATGCGGGACGGGTTCGGCTTCATGCTGTCGATCCGGGTCGCCGGCGGCGAGGCCGGCGCCATCGCCACGGCGGCGCGGGTGCGGCTCTGGAAGCGGGCGACCTCGCTCGGCGGCGTCGAGAGCCTCATCGAGCACCGCGCCTCGGTGGAAGGCCCGGGCAGCCCCTGCCCGCCGGACCTGCTGCGCCTGTCCACCGGCATCGAGGACACGGACGACCTGTACGGCGATCTCGACCAGGCCCTGCGCGGCGCCCACGCGGGCTGATCGTCGCGGGCGCTTGGTGCCGAACCGGCTCCTGGCGCGTTGTGCCGGCAGTTCCGGCGGCGCGAACCGCCACAGATCGCGAGTCTGACGACATGACGACCCGTTCCCGCACGTTGGTCCCCGGCACCTTCGCGCTGCTCATGCTGGCGCTCGCGCCGGCCTCCGCCCGGGCCGACGCGGTGCCCGATCTCGACGTCGAGCGGACCTGCCGGTCGGCTCAGGTCGCCAACACGAGCATCAGCGACAAGGCGAATTACGACGGCTGCATCCGCTCCGAGCGCGATGCCAAGAAGGAGGCTGAGCGCCACTGGAGCAGTTACACGCCCGCCGCGAAGAGCCAGTGCCAGAACCAATTCAAGGCGGGCGGCTTCCCCTCCTACGTCGAGATGGTGACCTGCCTGGAACTGGCGTCCGGCACGGTGCCGACCCAGAGCGCCGAGGGCGGCCGCGCGGTGGGCGGGCCGGGTGCGCCGAAGGACGTCAAGGTGCAGCGGGAGGGCGGCGCCAACCTGACCAAGGAACCGCCCGCGAGCCAGCGCACGGATCCGATCCAGGTGCTGGAGAACAAGTAGGCGGCGCGGGCGCCGTCACGCGCCGCTGTCGGCCTTGGTGACGGAGGGGAGGTCGACGGTCTCGCGGCCGGCGCGTTATTGGGTGCCCGCGATGAGGGCCCGCACCGCCGCGGCGACCCGGGCGCGCTCGGCGGCGCGGTGATTCTCCCCCCTCTCGTCCGGCATGCCAGCACAGCTTCCGACGGGGCGCGACGCGGCGCGCGGGCGTGCTATGGGCCGAGTCCTCCCCCCGCGCACCAGCCCCCGCTCCCGCCGGCCCCGTGAACGCCCTCGCCATCATCGCCCCGATCTTCGGGATCGTCCTGATCGGCTGGGCCGCCGCCCTCGCGGGGCTCCTCTCCGACAAGGTCAGCGACGGGCTGTCGGAATACGTCTTCGCCGTCGCCGTCCCGGCGCTGATCATCGCCACGCTGACCAAGCCCGGGATGAGCGGGACCATCGCGTGGTCCTACTGGGTCGCGTATTTCGGCGGCGCGGCGATCTCGTGGTCCGTCGGCACGCTGATCGCCCGGCGGCGGGCCGGGATCGAGCGCCGGGGTGCGATCCTCCACGGCTTCGCGGCGAGCCAGTCGAACACGGTGTTCGTGGGCGTCCCGATGATCCTCCAGGCCTACGGCGAGGAGGGTGCCTTCCCGCTGTTCATGCTGCTGGCCGTCCACCTGCCCCTGATGATGGGCAGCGCCACTTTCCTGATCGAGTCCGATTCCGGCCTGCCGGTCCTGGCGCGGATCCGCGGGCTCGCCCTGGTGCTGCTGCGCAACCCGATCTTCGTGGCGCTGCTGATCGGCATGGCCATGAAGGCCCTCGGCCTCGCGCCGGTCGGCATCGCCCAGTCGCTGATCGACGCCTTCGCCGGCACGGCCTCCACCTGCGCCCTGGTGGCGCTGGGCGCCGGCCTGAAGCGCTACCGGGTGCTGTTCGACCTCAAGGGTGCGCTCGTGATCGCGCTCCTGAAGAACCTCCTGCACCCGCTGGCGGTCTGGGTCCTGGCCTTCCACGTCTTCGCGATGCCGGCCGCCTACGCGGGCGTCGCGACCCTGTTCGCCGCCATGCCGGTGGGGATCAACGCCTACCTGCTGGCGGCGCGCTACCGGACCGAGACCGGCATGGTCGCGGCCTCGGTCTTGGTCTCGACGCTGCTGGCGCCGCTCACCACGCTGCTCTGGCTGATGCTCCTCGGCCGGGCGTGACGGCGGCGCCCCGGCGTCACCGCGCGCGTTGGACCGGGCGGCGCGCGGGTCTAGGGTAGGGTCAAGCGCGCGGGCCGCGAAGACCCGCGCCACCCTGCAGGCGAGGAATCTCGATGAACGCTCCGATGCGCCCTCCGGGCAGCGCCTCCCCGTCGGCCCCGGCCTCGGCCCGCTTCGTCTGGGACGATCCCTTCCTGCTGGAGGATCAGCTCACCGAGGACGAGCGGGCGATCCGCGACGTCGCCCAGAGCTTCGCGCAGGAGCAGCTGCTGCCCGGGATCGTGGAGGCTTACGCCACCGAGAAGACCGATCCCGGCCTGTTCCGCAAGATGGGCGAGCTCGGCCTGCTCGGCGTGACGCTCCCGGAGGAGTACGGCTGCGCGGGCGCCTCCTACGTGGCCTACGGGCTCGTGGCGCGGGCGGTCGAGGCGGTGGATTCCGGCTACCGCTCGATGATGAGCGTCCAATCCTCCCTCGTGATGTACCCGATCCACGCCTATGGCTCCGAGGAGCAGCGCCAGAAGTTCCTGCCGAAGCTCGCCTCGGGCGAGTGGATCGGCTGCTTCGGCCTCACCGAGCCGGATGCCGGCTCGGACCCGGCCGGCATGAAGACCAAGGCCGAGAAGATCGACGGCGGCTACCGGATCTCCGGCGCCAAGATGTGGATCTCGAACGCCCCCTTCGCGGACGTCTTCGTGGTCTGGGCGAAGTCCGAGGCCCACGAGGGCGCGATCCGCGGCTTCGTCCTCGAGAAGGGCATGAAGGGCCTGTCCGCCCCGACGCTGAAGGGCAAGCTATCCCTGCGCGCCTCCACCACCGGCGAGATCGTCATGGAGGGCGTCGAGGTCGGCGAGGACGCGCTGCTGCCGAACGTCTCGGGGCTGAAGGGGCCGTTCGGCTGCCTCAACCGGGCGCGCTACGGCATCTCGTGGGGCGCGATGGGCGCCGCAGAGGATTGCTGGCACCGCGCCCGCACCTACACGCTGGAGCGCAAGCAGTTCGGCCGGCCCCTGGCGCAGACCCAGCTCGTCCAGAAGAAGCTCGCCGACATGCAGACCGAGATCGCGCTGGGCCTCCAGGCCTCGCTCCGCGTCGGGCGGCTGATGGACGAGGGCAAGATGGCGCCCGAGATGATCTCGCTGGTCAAGCGCAACAATTGCGGCAAGGCGCTGGACATCGCCCGCACCGCCCGCGACATGCACGGCGGCAACGGCATCATGGGCGAGTACCACGTGATGCGCCACGCCCAGAACCTCGAGACGGTGAACACCTACGAAGGCACCCACGACGTCCACGCCCTGATCCTGGGCCGGGCCCAGACGGGGCTGCAGGCGTTCTTCTGAGGCGCGGAGGACGCGCCTCCCACCGGGTCACCTCATCCTCAAGTGCGGCGCAGTCGCCTCGAAGAAGTCCCCCGGAACCGCGGCGATATCGGGAGGCTTCCTCGAGACCTCCGCTGCGCTTCGGCACCTCAGGATGAGGGCCCGGGCGGGGTCACTCCCCGCCCTCGTCCCCGGCGAGCGACCACTCGAGCACCCGGGCGAGGTGGTCGTAGGCGCCGTACCGGCTGGCATATTGCGGGTAGGGCCGCGCCGTGTAGGCCGCCTCGCCGGTCATGAACCGGGCCACCAGCCCCCGGAGCCGCGCGGCGTGCTCGGCCACGATCGCCTCCACGCCGCGCTCCTCGCCCCGGGGCGGCTTCACCGGGATCGGGACGAAGGGCTTCCGGCCGCCCGAGGCGTGGACGTAGAGCAGGTCCGGCGTCGTCGTCACGGCCGGCAGATCCGCGAAGGCGCCGTGCATCAGCATCGCCGCCTCCAGGGTGAGCTGCGGCGAGAACCCGGAGAAGATCATCTTGCCCGAGGGCGGCGTCCCGGTCTTGTAATCGACGATGCAGGCGGTGCCGTCCGGCCGCAGCTCGATCCGGTCGGCCCGGGCGCGCAGCGTGAAGGTCTCGCGCCCCATCGGGATCGCCCAGCGCCCGGAGACCTCCGGGTAGACCCGGGTCAGGCCGGGCCGGCGCCGCGCCTCCCAGTCCAGATAGGCCGAAGCCATGCGTTCGTAGCGCGGCCACCACTCGGCGTAGAGGTTCGGGTACTCCGCCTCGATGTCGCCGAAGGCGTTCACCGCGAAGTTCAGCAGCCGCTCCGCGAAGTCCGGCGGCAGGTCCTTGGGATGGCGACTGGCGAATTCCGCGAAGACGTCGTGCACCAGGGAGCCGCGGGTGGCGACGCCCGGCGCCGCCGCCAGCGGATCGAGCGGGTCCAGTCCGAGCACGTGGCGGGCGAAGATGCTGTAGGGATCGCGCACCAGCGTCTCGATCTCGGTGACGCTGAGCGAGCGCGGGAACAGCGCCGGGTCCGGCTTCGGCGCGGGGCGCTTCAGCCGCGGCTCCGGCGGCGCCGCGTCGAGCCGCGCGGCGAGGCCCGCGAGCCGGCGCCCCGCGTGCAGGACGGCGTCCCAGCGGGCGTCGCCCGAGAGCGCGCGCAGGCGCTGGATCAGGCGCGACGGCACGGTCGGGGCGCCCTCCCGCTTCAGCGCGCGGGTGATCACCGCGTCGCGGCAGCCGAGCGCCTGCACGAAGTCGTGGGCCATCTGCCCGATCCGCCGCTCGGGCGGGTTGAGGCCGACCCGCTCGCGCATCGGCCGGTTGAGGAACGAGTCGGTCAGCGTGCGCACCGGCCAGACGCCCTCGTCCAGCCCGCCGAGCACCACGCGATCCACCGACAGGAGGCGCGCCTCCAGCAACCCGAGGATGCGCAGGCGCGGATGCGGCGCGTCGCCCGAGCAGGCGACTTTGCGCTCCCGGGCGAGCGACGTGAAGAAGGTGGCGTAGTCGTCGAACCGCCCCGGCATCAGGCCGGGCTCCGCCATCTCCAGGTCGTCGAACAGGGCGTCGAGGCAGGACAGGGATCCGTCCGTCTCGACCGGGGGACCGTCCTCCGGCCCGGCGATCAGCCGGTCGCACGCCTCACGGTGACCCGCGGCGGTGGTGACGAGGTCGCATTCCCCCGCCCCGTCCGGTCCCGGGAAATCCCGGAACACCAGATCGAGCCGGTCCAGCAGGTTCGCGGCCAGCTCCCAGTCGACGTCCTTCAGGCGGCGTTTGGCCCGGGGCCGGTGCTCGGGCGGCCCGGCGCGCTCGGCGGCGAGGGCCTTGCGCAGGCCGTCGAAGCCCGGTGCCGGGACCGGACCGCGCAGCAATCCGATCTCCAGGGCGGCCGCGCCCCGGACCACGTCGGGACGCGGCAGACCGAGATGGACCATCGGATGGGAGAGCAGCGCGATCAGCCGGGCCGGGATCGCGTCGGCCTGATCGCGGGCGAGGTCGGCGGCGAGTTCCGCCGCGAGCCGGGCGAGCCGCCCGGCCGGGCTCACGGCCAGGGACAGCCCGGCGGAATCCTCGGCCACGATGCCCCAGCGCAGCAGCTCGACGGCGACCCGGCCGGCGAGCCCGCGGTCGGGCGTGATGAGCGCCGCAGTCGCACCGGGGGTCTGCAGGGTCTCGCGCAGCGCCAGCGCCGCGACCAGCGCCTCCTCGCGCTCGTCGGCCGCTTCGGCGAGCGCGAGCCCCTCGAGGCCGAGGCGGGCGACGGTGTCGCGCTCGGCCGGGTCGAGGGCGGCCCACGCGTCGGTGGTATCGGCCGGCCGCAGGGCCTGCGACAGGAGCGCGGCTCGCGCCGCCTGGCCGGGGTCGGGCTCGCCGAGGGCGACGACCTCGGCGCGGTCGAGGTTGAGGTTCTCCGGTCCGAGCAACCGGTGCAGCACCGCCTGCGGATGGCCGTGCGCGATCACGCGGGAAAAACCCTCGCCGGTGTCGATGCCGTCCCAGCCGGCCGCGTCGAGGTCGAGATCGAGCCCGGGCAGGACCACGGCGCCGTGGGGCAGCTTGGCCACGGCGGCGATGAGCCGGGCCGTGGCGGGGACGGAGCCCAGCGAGCCGGCGACGATCACCGGGTCCAGCGTCGCGCCGCGCGACAGGCGCCGCTCCTCGGCGAGCACGAGCCCGCGGGCGCGGGCGACCGGATCGGCGAGGCCCCGCTCGGCCAGGAGCTTCGGCCAGTTCTCGGCGGCGATCTTCACGAAGTCGAGGGTCAGGCCGAAGTAGCGGGAATACTCGGCCTCGACGGCCGCGCCGATCTCCGACCAGGGCAGGCCCTCGACGGTGAGCGCGTCCATCAGGCGCTCGAGATCGCCGGCGAGCCCGACCGCGTCGGCGGGGGAGGACGGCACCAGGAACGGCACCTCGGCGTCCAGCGGCAGCAGCGTCCGGTCGACGGTCCTGGCCCAGGCCTGGACGAGGCGGGCCAGGATCAGCCGGCGCTCCAGCGGCGGCATCGGGATGCTCAGGGGATCGGCGTTCTCCTCCAGCAGCGGCTCGGCGGCGAGGTCGAGCTCGGCCTCGTCGGCCTCGCCGAGCGGCACCATCCGCGGCAGCAGCGTCGCCTGGCCGGGCGCGTCCCGGCCGAGCCTCTCGGCCAGGATCGCGCCGAGCGCCCGGGCCGCGCGGCGGGTCGGCAGGTAGATCGTGACGGAGGCGCGCGCCAGCGGATCGTCCGCCACCGGCCCGACGAGGCGGCCGGAGAGCAGCGCCTCGGCGAGCGTCGGCAGGAACGGGACGCCGCGGGAGATGGTGAAAACGGCCTGTCGGGCGGGCATGGCTGGGCTTCTACGCCCGCGCCGGGGCGGCGGACAGGGGACGATGGGCCGCTGGGGAACGATCGCGCGGCTTCCCTCCCCGCATCGGAGGAGTTCGGTCGCGCTCCGCCGCTGACCTCAGCCCTTCGCCCTCGCGGCGGCGCCGTAGCCGGCGCGGCGGCCGAACACGACGCCGGAGGTCAGCCCCGAGCCGCCGGGATAGCCGTTGAAGAACACGCCACCGACCATCTCGCCGCAGGCGTAGAGGCCGGGAATCGCGCCGCCGTCCGCGCGCTTCACGCCGCCGTCGTCGCCGACCTCGACGCCGCCGTAGGTGAAGGTGATGCCGCCCGTGACCGGGTAGGCCTTGAACGGCCCGGTCTCGATCCTCTGCGCCCAGTTCGACTTCGGCAGGGCGAGCCCCTTCGTGCCGCGCCCGTCCTTCACGGTCGGGTCGAAGGGCACGCTCTCGTCCACGGCGGCGTTGAACGCCGCGATGGTCCGCCGCGCCGCCGCGCGGTCGATGCCCTCGAGCTTGTCGAGGAGCCCGTCCAGGGTGTCGGCCTCGACGAAGTGCGCGTCGTGGAACCGGTACTCGCTGTAGAGCAGGTGATCGACCTTGGCGTCGAAGATCTGCCACGCCACGTGCCCGGGCTGCTCCATGATCGAGCGGCCGAACTGGGCGTAGGTGTAGTTGCGGAAATTCTTGCCCTCGTCGACGAACCGCTCGCCGTCCGCGTTCAGCATGAGGCCCAGGAAGTAACAGATCTTCCGGTAGTGCTTGCGCTCGCCGTGCGGCAGCTCGAGGTTGCCGTAATCGGGGGTGTGCAGGTCCATCGGCGTGGCGTGGCAGCCACCGTAGAAGCCGTGGGCCTTCGCGCCGAGGTCGAGCGCCATCTGCAGCCCGTCGCCCTGGTTGTGGGGTGTGCCGCGCACCCGGGCCTTGTCCCAGCCCTCGCCGATGAAGCGTGTCCGGAGGGCGGCGTTCGCCTCGAAGCCGCCGCAGGCCAGCACCACGGACGTCGCCCGGACCGGACCCTGCGGCGTCTCCACGCCGACGACGCGCCTGTCCTCCACGATCAGGCCCCGGGCCGGGCAGCCGTAGCGGATCTCGCCGCCGGCCCGGGTGAAGGCCTCCAGCTCGGCCCGGGCGAGGCCGAAGCCCTCGTCGTGGGTGGCGAGCGTCAGGCCGCCCCAGAACACGAAGCGCCCGTCCTTCTCGAACGACTGACGGGAGTAGATCGGCTCGAACTTCACCCCCTGCGTCGCCAGCCAGCGCAGGGCCGCGCCGCTCTCGTCGATCAGGATGCGCTGCTCGCGCGAGAGCGGCCGCCCGTCGTTGAAGCCGAGCAGGTCCGCCTCGAATTTCTGTGCCGTGTAGGCACCGAAATCGGTCCGCGGCAGGCGCGGGTCCTCGGGATCGACCAGCAGCGGGATCAGGTCGTCGTTGCCCGCGTAGACGAAGCGCATGGCCCCGGCCGTGTAGGCGGTGTTGCCGCCGGCGAGGTCCCGCTCGGCCTTCTCGATCATCAGCACCGAGGCGCCGCGATCCAGGGCGGCGAGACCGGCGCTCATGGCGGCGTTGCCCGAGCCGACCACCACCACATCCCACGGCGCATCGTCCGGACGCTGCATGCCTGCCTCCTCTCCAGTGGCTGATCTCAGCGCATTGTATACGTCTGCATGCAATTTCTCGCAAGCGTTTCAGGCGTCACGGTTTCGCGCTATGGCCGAGCCGAGGAGAGCCGGACATGAAGGCCAGCGAAGCGGAGCGCTCCAGCGGCGCCGGCGCCTACGAGCGGCTGCTGCGGGCGATCGAGGAGGGCGAGCTCGCCCCCGGCAGCCGCCTGCGCGAGGCGGAGCTTGCCGAGCGGTTCCAGATCAGCCGCACGCCGGTCCGCGAGGCGCTCGGCCGGCTGGAGGCGCAGGGACTCGTCGCCCACGAGCCGCACCGGGGCGCCAGCGTGGCGCAGCTCGACTACGGGCAGGTGAGCGAGCTCTACGACCTGCGCGAGGTGCTGGAGGGGACGGCCGCGCGCCTCGCGGCGATCCACGCCAGCACGGTCGAGACCGAGATCCTGGAGGAGATGGTCGCCCGGGACCGGACGCTGCTCGGCGACGCGCCCTCGCTGGCACGGACCAACCGGCTGTTTCACCGCCAGATCCACGGGGCGGCGCGCAACCGCTTCCTGCAGGGCACGCTGGAGACGATGCGCCTGTCGCTGGTGCTGCTCCCGGGCGCCACCACGCTGGCGGCGCCCGACCGCGCCGCGGAATCGCTCGCCGAGCACGCCGCGATCGTGGCGGCGATCCGGGCCCACGACGGGGATGCCGCCGAGGCCGCGGCCCGGGCCCATATCCGCGCCGCCTTCAAGGCGCGGATCCGGATCTGGCAGGAGAGCTGACCGACCCCGGCCCTCAGGCGTGGGCCGGCACGCGCTCCAGACCGGGCCGGACGCGGAACAGCGCGAGCGTCGCGACGATGCCGCAGGCGGCTGCCGCCATCAGCCAGTAGCTCGGCGCCGCCCGGTCGCCGGTCTTCTCGATCAGGAAGGTCGAGACCATGGGCGTCGCCGTGCCGAACAGCGCGGTGGCGAGGCTGTAGGCCAGCGAGAAGCCGCTGGCGCGGACATGGGCCGGCACGACCTCCGAGAGCGAGACCACCATCGCGCCGTTGTAGACGCCGAAGAAGAACGAGAACCACAGCTCGACAGCGAGCATCTTGCCGAAGGTCGGATCGGCCACGAGCCAGTGCAGCGCCGGGTAGGTCGTCAGCAGCGACAGGGTCGAGATCGTCAGCAGCACCGGCTTGCGGCCGATGGCGTCCGACAGGGCTCCGCCCACGGGCAGCCAGACGAAGTTGGTGATCGCCACGAACAGCGTCACGATCAGGCTGTCGGTCTCGGTGAGCTTGAGGACGTTCTTGCCGAAGGTCGGGGTGTAGACGGTGATCATGTAGAACGTCACCGTCGTCATCGTGGTCAGCATCATGCCGAGCAGCACGATCCGCCAGTTGGCGGCCACCGTGGTCAGGATCTCGCGGGTGGTCGGGTGGCGGGTCCGCTTGGCGAATTCCTGCGTCTCCTGGAGTGACCGCCTGATGAAGAAGATGAACGGCACGATCAGGCAGCCGATGAAGAACGGGATGCGCCAGCCGAAATCGCCGAGCTGCTGCTTGGTCAGGAACGCGTTCAGCCCGTAGCCGATCAGGGCGGCGAACATGATCGCCACCTGCTGGCTCGCCGACTGGAACGACGTGTAGAAGCCGCGCCGGCCCGGCGTGGCGATCTCGAACAGGTAGATCGAGACGCCGCCGATCTCGACGCCCGCCGAGAAGCCCTGCAGCAGGCGCCCGGCCAGCACGATCAGCGGGGCCGCGACCCCGATCGTGTCGTAGCTCGGGCAGAAGGCGATGAGCACCGTGCCGCTCGCCATGATGGCGAGGGTGATGATCAGGCCCTTCCGGCGGCCGATCCGGTCGATATAGGCGCCGAGCACGATCGCTCCGAGCGGCCGCATCAGCGCCCCGAGCCAGAAGGTGCCGAAGGTCAGGAGCAGCTCGGTGGTCTCGTTGCCCGAGGGGAAGAATGCCCGCGCGATGTAGGTGGCGTAGAACCCGAACAGGAAGAAGTCGAACATCTCCAGGAAGTTGCCGCTCGTCGAGCGGAGGATCGCGCCGATCCGCGACTTGAGCGTTGCCCCGACGGCCCCGGGATCACCGGCCATGACGACGTCCTTTCCGGGTGCCCGTCAGGCACCGATCCACTTCATGGCGACGATCGTGCCGGTCACCGTCAGCGCGCCGCCGATGCGGGTGGCGATCTGCGCGAAGGGCATCAGGGCCATGCGGTTCGCCGCCGTGAGGATCGCCACGTCGCCGGTGCCGCCCTGGCCGCTGTGGCAGGCGTTCACGATGGCGGTCTCGATCGGGTACATGCCGAGCCAGCGGCCGACGAAGAAGCCGACCGTCATCAGCGTCACGACGGTCGACACGATCGTGATCAGGTTCACCAGAGTGAAGGCCGCCATCAACTCGTGCCAGGGCGTCAGCGCGACGCCGATGGCGAAGAGCAGCGGGTAGGTCATCGAGACCTGGACGAACTTGTAGACCACGAAGCCGCCGGCCTGGAGATGGGGCGACACCGCGCTGGCGAGCTTCGCTAGGACCGCGAGGAACAGCATCGCCACCGGCGCCGGCAGGCCGACGAGGTGGTGGGCCATGACGCCGAGCAGGTAGAGGGTGATCGCCGTGAGCCCGGCCGCACCGATCGTGGCGGGGTCGATCTGGCCCTTCGCCGCCTCGGCCTTGGCCTGGGCGTCGCTCGACTTGATGCCGTCCGAGTCGGGCTGGAGGCGGCCCTCGCCGGTGAGGTGCGGGTAGCGCTTGCCGACGGAGTTGAGCGTGCCCGACAGGATGATCGCGGTCAGGGAGCCCAGCATCACCGGCGGCAGCACCTGGGCGAAGACCACGCCCTGCTGCATCCCCAAGATCGCCGCGTAGCCGATGGAGAGCGGGATCGCCCCCTCGCCGACGCCGCCCGCCATGATCGGCACGACGATGAAGAAGAAGGTCTTGTAGGGGCCGAGGCCGAGGAGCGTGCCGACCAGCGTGCCCACCAGGGCCGCCGCCACCGAGCCGAGGGCGAGCGGCGCGAAGATCTTGAGGAAGCCCTTGATCAGGACCTCGCGGTCCATCCCGAGGATCGAGCCGACGATGATCGTGGCGATGTAGATGTAGAGGAAGTTGGTGAACTTGGTGAAATCGGTGATCGCCTTGACCATCTGCGGCGGCACCAGGGCGTAGTAGACCAGCGCCGAGGGGATGAAGGTCGCGAAGATCGCCCCGGCGCCGATGTTCTTCAGGATCGGGATCCGCTTGCCGATCTCCGCGCAGGTGAAGCCGCCCATCACCAGCACGGCGATCATGGTCGGCCCGTCGGGCTTGATCTCGCCCTCCTGGACCAGGACGGTGAGGAGGATCGCCAGCACGACGAAGATCGGGAGCGGTATGATGCCGATCTTGAAGTCGATCAGCCGCCACCAGACGTCCGGCCAGAACCGGGCCGCGCGCCCGTCCTCGGCCCGGCCCTCCGCCGGCGACGGGATCGGTGAAACGGTGCTGGTCATGGCGTCCCCCCGGATCTCTGACCGCTCGCGGGCCGCTTCGCCGCGCCCTCGCGACCGCGCGCCGGGCCGCGATCCATCGGGTCGCGCACGATCGGCGGCGATAAAGTGACATCCGGCGTATCAGCGCGGATGAAGGGCGGCAACGCGATCCAGGGAACAAAGGACGCGACCTGTCCCGTCGGCCGGGATTAAGATCCCGTCTCCGTCGTGATCACAGCTCAGAGAATTGGCCAAGCGGCCGACCGGGCCATGACGGCATCGGACGGGGACAGGCGACGGGACTGAGGCCCCGCCGCCGGGATCGTCGATCAGAAGTCGCGCTGGACGCGGAAGCGGACCTGCGAGACCGAGTCCTGCGTCACGGTGCGCGGGACGAACGTGCCGCTGTTGATGCCGGCGACGTTGGCGTAGGCGGTGGGACTCTTGTCGGAGTCGATCGCGCGACCGTGCTTCACGCCGATCTGGGTGTAGAAGGCCTCGACGCCGATATCGAGGTCGCGCACGGGCGACCAGATGATGCTGCCGCCCGCGACGAACTGATAGGTGTCGCGCAGCGCTTGGCTCAACTGGTAGAAGCGGGTTCCGGGCGCGCCGACCGCGTTGGAGCCGAGATTGGCGGCGCCGTTGAAGCTCAGGACGTTGTAGAGCGCGCCCTGTGCGAGGCGCGCGTTGCGGGAGAAGTCCTGTTCTCCGTAGGCGCCGAAGACCGCCGAGCGCCATTCCGGCGTCCAGTAATGCAGGAACGACGCGACCGCCGAGAAGGATTGCGATGTCTGCAACTGGCCGGTGAAGGGGTTGACCGTCGCGTCCGAGAAGCTCTGGTAGATCTTCTGGCCCTGGAAGCCGTTGTTGAGCTGCGTGTAGCAGCCGGTGAAGGCGCAGTATCCCGTATACATCTGCGCGCCGTCGGCGTAGGCGCTCTGGAGATAGAGGGCGTCCCCCGGCGCGACGAAGGGGGCGTTGATCTTCAGGCCGCCCTGCACCGCCCAGCCCTCGACGCTCCTGGTGTGCGCGACGCTGACATTGGCGCCCGCCGCGGGCGTCGCCGCGATGTTGCCGACGTTCAGCTCGTGAACCGCGGCGGAGACCTGCGCCGAGCCCCAGCCCTGATCGACGCGCAGGACGCCGACGACATCGGGCAGCCGCTCGCGCTGGATGCTGTCGACGCCGCTGACCCCGATCGGTGCGCCTCTGAAGTAGCCGACGAAGACCGGGCTGACCGGCGACGCGGTGCCGGCCGGCGCGTAGATCGGGCTGCGCCGGAAGACCGGGTCCTCGACCGACAGCGTGGCCGACAGCCCGGCGCCGGCCGTCACCGTGTAGGCGAGGAGGTTGGTGGAGGAGACGTCCGAGCCCGCGGTCGCGCCGTAGATCTCGAAGTCGTGGGCGTAGAAGTCGAAGAACGACGAGGCGCGACCGGCGGTCAGGCCGGCGAACTGGATGAACGCCTTATCGACGTTCATGAACTGCTGCGCATGCCCGGCCTGGTCGACGCCGGTGGCGTCGTAGGCCTGCCCGATGCGCGCCTGCGTCCCCGAGCGCGCGTAGCCGGTGCGGGATCCCGCATCGAGGCGGACGAAGGCGCGCAGGGTGCCGTAAGCGGTCTGCGTGCGGGCATCGAGGTTGATGCGCAGACGCGCCTGATAGCCCGCGCTGTCGCCGGCGTTGGTGCCGGCCTGCCGCGTCGACGCCGTCATGTACCCGCCCTCGTACCGGGCGCGGCCCGAGATGCGCAGGCAGGTGTCGGTGCCGGGGATGTAGAAGAAGCCGGCGCCGTACGCGCCGCAGACGCGGACGTACTCGACCGGGACAGCCTTCTTGACCGGCAGGTCGGCGGCGTGCGCAGCGCCCATTGTCGCGAACGCGGCGGCAGTCGCCAGCAGCGATGATCTCAGTAATGTCATCGATGTCTCCGGAATTTCAAGCTCAATTCTCGCAAACGGATGAGCGAGACCGGACACACCAAATATAATCCACGATTTGTTCGCAGATCATTGGCATGTTTTCGCTCGCCACGGCGGTTTTGAGGCCCATTTGCCCGGCGACGATGTGCAGCGGCACCACCGCGTGCAACAAAGATTCGGATTTATCTTCAATCCTGCATATGAACGTTGCGCGTACGCAACAAAATGTTATCCAATAATGCAAAATCGGAGATAATTACTCAGTATATCTATATATTATCAGGTTAGCCGAGCGAATGAAATATTGATAAAATCGGCTCGTTCGAACGACCAGCACCAATCGAGAAGCGATGGCCCGGAAGTCAACTCGGAGCTGTCGTGCGGGCCGTCTCTGACCGGACAGGCGTGGCGGATGCAGTCAGAACCGCCTGGGTGCCCCGCGAACGGCACGCGGTCGCCGGCGAGCGATTCGACGCGCGAATCCTGCCCGTCCGACGCGTCGGCCGGAGGCTCGGCTCATTTGCGGGATGGCACGTGTCGCACGGCGCGGCGGCGTTTGCCCGGCTCGATGGACGCGGCGCGCGCCCGGAAAGCGGGTCCGAACGAACGATGGCGCGCATCGGCGGCGCCCTGCGCGCGGGGCGGCGCATCGCCGGACCCTATCATGGGTCGGTCAACGGACCGGCCGGGAGCGGGCGGGATCGCGGCGCGGAACGCACCGGGTCGCGTGCCGACCGCGCGCTGGCGGCCGGAGGCGTTACGGATCCAGGGCGGCCCGGCACAACGAAAAAGGCCCGGCTGAAGCCGAGCCTTGAGGTTTCTGAAGCACGGGGACCGGCGCGGAGGCCGAGGCCCCGGCGCCGGTGGAGTGGCTTAGAAGTCGCGCTGGACGCGGAAGCGGAAGGTGGACACGCTGTCCGCCGTCGTGGTCCGCGGCACGAAGGTGCCGTTGTTGATGCCGGCGACGTTCGCGTAGGCCGTCGGGGTCTTGTCGCGGTCGATCACGCGGCCGTTCTTGACGCCGATCTGGGTGTAGAAGCCCTCGACACCGATATCGAGATCCTTCACCGGCGACCAGATGATGCTGCCGCCCGCCACGAACTGGTAGGTGTCGCGCAGCGCCTCGCTGAGCTGGAAGAACCGGGTGCCCGGCACGCCGACGGCGTTCACGCCGAAGGAGTTGGCACCGGCCGGGTTGGCGAGCGCGAAGGCCGCGCCCTGGGCCAGACGGGCACCGCTGCTGTAGCTCATCTCACCGTACGACCCGAAGAAGGCCGAGCGCCACTCCGGCGTCCAGTAGTGGAGGTACGAGGCCGTCGCAGTGAAGCTCGTCGACTGCTCGAGTCGGCCCGAGAACGGGTTGATCGTCGCGTCGTTCATGTACTGCGCGAACTTCTGGCCCTGGATGGTGGCCGGGTTCTGCGAGTAGCAGCCGCTGAAGGCGCAGTAGCCGGTGTACA
Source organism: Methylobacterium sp. 285MFTsu5.1 (assembly GCF_000383455.1). NCBI lineage: Bacteria > Pseudomonadati > Pseudomonadota > Alphaproteobacteria > Hyphomicrobiales > Methylobacteriaceae > Methylobacterium > Methylobacterium sp. 285MFTsu5.1. The sequence goes on from NZ_KB911270.1 coordinate 288,832, forward strand.
TCTGGGCACCGGAGCCGTAGGCGCCCTGCAGGTAGAGGGCGTCGCCCGGCGCGATGAACGGCGTGTTGATCTTCAGGCCGCCTTGGACCGCCCAGCCGTACGAGTTGCTGGTGTGCGGGATGCTGATGTTCGAACCGGTGCCGGTGCCGGCGCCGTTCTGCACGTTGCCGACGTTCAGCTCGTGCACGGCGGCCGAGACCTGAGCCGAACCCCAGGCCTGGTCGAGGCGCAGGGCGCCGACGAAGTCGGGCATGCGCGAGCGCTGGATCGCGTCGACGAAGCTGAACCGGGTCGGCACGCCGCCGGTGTAGCCGATGAACACCTCGGCGGGCGCGGCCGTCTGAGCGAAGTTCTGGATCGTCGCGTTAACGGTGGCGCCGGTCGGGTTGTTGGTCTGCGAGAAGATCGGGCTGCGGCGGAAGACCGGATCTTCGACCGAAATCGTGGCGGACAGGCCGTTGCCGAGCGTGGCCGTGTAGGCGAGCAGGTTGGTCGAGGCGACGTCGGAGCCGAGCGTGGCGCCGGCGAACTCGAAGTCGTGGGCGTAGAAGTCGAAGAACGACGAGGCGCGACCGGCGGTCATGCCGGCGAACTGGATGAAGGCCTTGTCGACGTTCACGAACTGCGAGGCGCGACCGAACTGGTCGATGCCGAGGCCCGGGAAGGCCTGAGCGATACGCTGCTGGGTGCCGGAGGTGCCGACGCCGGAGTAGCCCGTGCGGGATCCGGCATCGAGGCGGACGAAGGCGCGCAGGGTGCCGTAGGCGGTCTGGGTGCGGGCATCGAGGTTGATGCGCATCCGGCCCTGGTAGCCCGACGTGTCGCCGTTGGTGCCCTGGCGCGAGTAGCTGGTCATGTAGCCGCCCTCGAACCGGGCGCGGCCGGAGAGACGCAGGCAAGTGTCGGTGCCGGGGATGTAGAAGAAGCCGGCGCCGTAGGCGCCGCAGACGCGGACGTACTCGATCGGGACCGCCTTCTTGACCGGGAGGTCGGCGGCGTGGGCTGCGCCTACGGCCGCGAACGCAGCAGCAGACCCGAGCAATGAGCTCTTCAAGAGCTTCATAGACATCTCCAAAGCTTCGAGACCCAATGATGCGGACCTGCCCGGTTATCCGGGTCTAGCCGCACGTTCTGTAGGTTTGGCCCGCGTCTTAGGTGGCAGGCTCCTGCGGGCTCTCGCTTGGCGATGCCCCCGTGCACGATCACCATGTGCGAACGGGTTTCCGCGAGCAACGAGGATTCGCGGCTGCCTTGGCAGTTCCAGCGCGATGTTGCGGCCTGGCAACATTCTCGGGGCGCTTTAGTCGGCAACGGTCCGCCGAATGTGCACGAATGCTGTCCTGAGCGGCTGAGCTGCCGCGCCGACGGGCAGCCTTTCGCCCGGCCCCGACCCGGGACCGGGCGGCTCACGCCGTCCCAGCCGATTCGCCGGCGCCGGACGGGCGCCTTACATGGGCGGCGTCAGCCCGTCCTTTCCGACGGCGACGCGCCGCGCCGTGATGCGGCCGTCGTCCCCGCGCGCGGCGATCACGAAGACCTTGGCGCCGGGCGCTACGGCCGCGGCGCTGGCGGGCTCGAAGCTGACGACCGGCGCCTGTGGCGGTACCAGGATCTGCAGCGACTGGCCCTGACCGTAATCGACCGTGAGGGTCCGCTCCGCCCCGCCGCGGCTCGCCTTGACCGTCCCGTTGGTCATCGCGCTCTTCACGCGGGGCGCGTCGGGAGCGGTCGAGCGCACGTCCGCCTTCACGGTTCCGTTGGTCATGGCGCTCCGCACCGACGCCCCGCCCGCGGTGTGGTCGGGGATCATGTCCCAGTCGTAGTGTCCCTCGCCGGTGCCGCGCATCGCCTCGGGGAACAGCACCACCTCCAGGGCCACCGGCGGCTCGCCCTTCGTGGCCGTGCCGATGAAGACCCCGTCCCTGATCGCGTCGAGACTCGACGGGACCACCCAGGAAACCTTGGCGTCGGGGGCAAGCGCCACGGTCTCCGACGCGCCGTCCCGTGTCTTCAGCGTGAAGCCGCCGCCCGCGACCGCCTCGACGGTCCCGCGCAGGCGCTCGACCTTCGGCGCCGCCTGCGCACCGGTGGTGACGGCCAGCAGGCTCATCAGGGCGAGCGTCGTGAGTTTTGCCATGGGGGTTCTCTTCCTGGTGCCGGGATTGTCGCGACCGGCTGGACGTGGGGCGGGATGATGGGACGTCAGCCCACGAGGGCCTGTGACATCGCATCCGGGTTCGCGCCCGTGCCCGGCCCGGTTACGCGTCCCCGGCCTGTCCCAGGCAGATCAGGAACGGCGCGGCCGCAGCCTCCGCGGCCGCCTCGACGGCCCGGTAGCGCCGCACCACGTCGGTGCCGAAGGCCGAGAGGCGCGCGCCCCCGCCGGCCCGGCCACCGGTCTGCGCCTCAACCACGGGGCGACCGAAGCCTCTGTTCATCGCCTCGACCAGCAGCCAGGCCCGGCGGTACGACATGCCCAGCGCGCGGCCGGCGCCCGCGATGGAACCGTGCTCGGCGATCATCTCCAGGAGCCGCACCTTGCCGGGGCCGAGGCGGTGCCCCGGCCCGAGATCGATGCGGATGCTCAGCCGGGGCGCCGCGCCCGCGGCCCGGGCGGGGCTCCGGAGCGGGTCGGGTACGGCGCTCAGGCGGGGAGCGCCAGCAGCGCGAGACCGGCCGCGGCGAGGCCGACACCGAGGGCCGGGGCGGCCCGCGTCGCTCCGATCCGCGACGCCGCGGCGCCGAGTCCGATCCCCGCGGCGTGCAGGAGCGCGGTGGCCGCGAGGAACCCGAGGCCGAAGGACAGGCCGGAGGCGGTCTCGGGCATCTCGGCACCGTGGGCGTAGCCGTGGAACACCGCGAAGACGCCGACCAGGGCAGCCAGCAGGGCCACCGGCGCGCGCAGGCCGACGATGGCGGCGAGGCCGAACACGACGATGGACAGCGCGATCCCGAGCTCGACATGCGGCAGCACCGCGCCGGCCATGCCCAGCCCCGCCCCCACGCTCATCAACGCCAGGAACGACAGGGGCAGCGCCCAGAGCGCCCGTCCGCCGCGCAGGCTGGCGAGGAGGCCGACCGCGACCATCGCGAGAACATGGTCGGCGCCCAGGAGCGGATGGAGGAACCCGGCCTCCGCGCCCGTCGCGGTGCCGTGCCCCGGATGGGCGAAGGCCACCTGGGGCAGCAGGGCGAGTGCGGCCGGCAGGAGCGCGAGGCATGTGGCGGAACGGGCGGAGAGCGGTCGCTTCATCGGTGATCCTTCGCTGGACCCGCGAAGTTGTAGCGCCCTTCCGCCGCCTCTGCGAGGGGCGGGTGGCCGACGATCGCCGCACCGCGGCGGCGCCCGGTTTCGCGGGCGGCCCTCAGAGCGACATCGCCTCGTGGACCGCGGACGGCGCGAACGGCTCCGAGAAGGCGGCCCCGACACCGTGGGTGAAGTGGCGCATCACGGTGGCGGTCTTTCGCCCGACCCGGATCATCGCCCCGATCTCCAGCGCGTGGTCGACGAGAAGGGCGACGCCGGAGGCCGAAACGTTGAGGACGTGTCCCTGGAGGGCCTCGCCCGATGAAGTGGTGATCTGGACGATCTTCTGCTTCGGCACGATCCGACGGTGCGCGCGGATCGGTTCGGGTTGCAGGTCCTGGGCCTTTGCCAGCGTCACGAACTGACGGGCGACGTCAGTGAGAGTCGCGCGTCCACCGCGGACACAGACAACGAACTCCTGACCGGCCACGCGGGCGATGCGGGCCTCGAGCGTGCCGATATGGCGGATGCTGCAGGTGAGATGCTCACCCGGCACCAGGAGCGACGAGGAGCGGAACCGGATGCCCTCGGTCGAGACGTCGGCGGTCACGGCGTAGAAATCGCGACGCCGCTGGTTCCAGCACAACGCGGGCAACATGACGATGTGCCGCCGGACCATCACACCCGCATCATCATAAAGAATACATCGGCGACCTTCTGGGGCCGAAGTTTCTTCTGGCCTGTTCAAGCAATGCGTAAAATTGGACTTATCCCGATCTAAGTCGCACCTCAGATCCGGCGCTCACGAAGCTGTTCGCAGGCCGATCTCGACCTTGGCGCGGTCGCGCCGTCATCGAACGCCGCCGGCCGGCTCGAAACGGCGGCCTCAGAGGCTCGCGGCGCGGATTGAATAAAAGATGCATCCTGATTGTATGGCATGGATGCTGCCTGGGATTGTGCATGCCAAACGGCCGCGCAACACTGCCGGCCGCCTCCGGAACGGACCGGCCGGTCCGCTCCGCTTCTCCCGCCTCCACCCGGATCGGTCTCATGTTGCGTTACGCCGCCTGTCTCCTCGCCGGGCTCGCCCTCACCGGGCCCGCCGCCGCGCAGACCCTGCGCTTCGGCATGATGGAGGATCCGGACGCCCTCGACCCGACGCTCGCCCGGACCTTCGCGAGCCGGATGGTGTTCGCCGCGCTCTGCGACAAGCTCGTGGATATCGGGCCCGATCTGAAACCGGTGCCGCAGCTCGCGACCTCCTGGGAACTCTCGCCTGACGAGAAGGCGCTGACCATGCACCTGCGCCCGGGCGTGCTGTTCCACGACGGCGAGAGGCTCGACGCCGCGGCGGCCAAGTTCTCGATCGAGCGCCACATGAAGATGCCGGGCTCGCAGCGCCGCTCGGAGATCGCGCCGATCGACTCCGTGGATGTCGTCGACGACCTGACTTTCCGCATCAACCTGAAGCAGCCGTTCGCGCCGTTGCTCGCGCAGTTCACCGACCGGGCCGGCATGATGGTCTCGCCCAAGGCCGCTGAACGGCTCGGCGACAAGTTCGCCTCCGCGCCGGTCTGCGCCGGTCCGTACAAGTTCGTCGAGCGGGTGCCTCAGGACCGGATCGTGGTTGAGCGTTTCGCCGACTACTGGAACAAGGACGCGATCCACATCCAGCGGATCGAGTTCCGGCCGATCCCTGACGCCACCGTGCGGCTCACCAACCTCCGCGCGGGTCAGCTCGACCTCTTGGAGCGCCTCGCCCCCACCGACGTGGCACAGGTGAAGCGTGACGCCAAGCTGAAGCTCGACTCAACCTACGAGCTCGGCTTCCAAGAGATCCTGTTCAACCCCCACAAGGCCGGTTCGCCGGTCTCCGACCCGAAGGTGCGCGCCGCTTTCGAGGCGGCCATCGACCGCAACGCCATCAATCAGGTGGTCTACAACGGCGAGTTCCTGGCCGGGAACCAGTGGGTCAACCCGAAGAACCCGAACTACGTCGCCGAGTACCCGATCCCGAAGCGGGACGTCGCCAAGGCCAAGGCGCTGCTGGCCGAGGCCGGGAAGCCGAACCCGCAGATCACGCTGACCGTCTACGCCAACAGCGAGTCGCCGCAGGTCGGCCAGGTGATCCAGGCGATGACCAAGGAGGCCGGCTTCGACGTGAAGATCCAGGCCGTGGACTTCACGACCGCGCTCGATGCCGCCGACAAGGGCAACTACGAGGCGCAGCTCTATTCTTGGAGCGGCCGCTCGGACCCGGACGGCAACACGTTCAGCTTCCTGGCCTGCAAGGCGGCGCTGAACTATCCCAAGTACTGCAGCCCGGAAGCCGACGCGGCCCTCCAGGCGGAGCGCGGGACGGTGGATCCGGCCAAGCGCAAGGCTGCCTGGAAGGCCCTGGCCGATCAGGTCCTGAAGGACCGGCCGGGCATCTACATCCTGCACCGCAAGCTGCTCTGGGCCTACAGCCAGAAGATCACGGGTTTCGTGCCCTACCCGGACGGGCTCGTGCGCTTCACCGGGCTGAAGCTGAACTGATGCTGCGGTTTCTCGCACGGCGCCTTGCCCTGGCGGTCCCGACCCTGATCCTCGCCTCGATGATCATCTTCGCCCTGCAGCAATTGCTGCCGGGCGACGTCGCCACGGCGCTCACCGGCGAGGAGCGCGACCCGCAGGTGATCGCCTTCATCCGCGAGAAGTACCACCTCGATGAGCCCCTGCCGGTCCGCTACGCCTACTGGGCCGGCGGCGTGCTGCGCGGCGATCTCGGCGAGTCGATCCGGCTGCAGAAGCCGGTCTCCGAGCTGATCGTCGAGAAGCTGCCGGTCACGCTGGAACTCGCCTGCCTCGCCATGCTGGTGGCGCTCGCCATCGGCGTGCCGATGGGCGTGCTCTCGGCGGTCAAGCGCGGTCAGGCCGCCGACACGGTCGCCAACGGGATCGCCCTCTGGGGCCTGTCGGTGCCGAATTTCTGGCTCGGGATCCTGCTGATCCTGCTGTTCTCGGTGGAGCTCGGCTGGCTGCCGGCCTCGGGCTATGTCTCACCATTCGAGAGCCTGTCAGAGAACCTCGCCGCCATGGCGATGCCGGCCTTCGTGCTCGGCAACGCCATCGCGGCGGTTATGATGCGCCACACCCGCGCGGCGATGCTCGGCGTGCTCGGCTCCGACTACGTCCGTACCGCGCGCGCCAAGGGCGTCTCGCCGCTGCGGGTCACCCTGCGGCACGCGCTGCCCAACGCCGCGATCCCGATCATCACCCTGGGGGCGCTGGAATTCGGCCAGCTCCTGTCGGGGGCGGTGCTCACCGAGCAGGTCTTCTCCGTGCCGGGCTTCGGCAAGCTGATGGTCGATGCGGTGTTCAACCGGGACTTCGCCACCGTGCAGGGCGTCGTGATCTGCACGGCCGCCACCTACATCGCCCTGAACCTCGCCGCCGACCTGCTCGCGGCGGCCGTGAACCCGAAGCTGAGGCGGGCATGAGCACCGGCAGCGAGATCGCCCGCGCCGAGGCGGTCGGCCTGGAGGCCGCCCCGTCCGGCGCCCCCGCCCACGCCATCCTCCAAGAGCCCGGCACCCTCGCGGCCTTCTGGCGACGCCTGCGCGCGCGCCGGAGCGCGGTCGTGGGCCTCGTCATCGTCGGCCTGCTGGTGCTGATGGCGGTGTTCGCGCCCTGGATCGCTCCCTACGACCCGACAGCCACCGACTGGGGCAACGTCCGCGGGCCCCCGAGCCTCGCGCACCCGTTCGGCGGCGACGAGGTCGGGCGCGACGTGCTCTCACGGATCATCTTCGGCACCCGGGCCTCGCTCGGCGCCGGCCTCGTCTCGGTGGCGCTGGCGGTGTCCCTCGGCCTGCCCCTGGGATTGCTCGCCGGCTACGCGGGTGGCTGGATCGACGGCGCGATCTCCCGGCTCACCGACGCGCTGCTGGCGATACCGTTCCTGATCCTGGCGATCGCGCTCGCCGCCTTCCTGGGCCCGAGCCTCGTCAACGCGATGATCGCGATCGGCCTCTCGGCGACCTCGACCTTCATCCGGCTGACCCGGGCGCAGGTGCGCGCCGTGGCGGCGGAGGAGTTCGTCGAGGCCGCGCGCGCCATGGGCAACCCGCCCTGGCGGATCGCCCGGGTCCACATCCTGCCCAACATCGTCCCGGCGATCCTCGTCCAGGCGACGCTGACCATCGCGGCCGCGATCATCGCGGAGGCGAGCCTGTCGTTCCTCGGCCTCGGTCAGCAGCCGCCCGAGCCGTCCTGGGGGGCGATGCTCAACACCGCCAAGAACTTCATGGACGAGGCGCCCTGGATGGCGATCTGGCCCGGCCTGTCGATCTTCCTCGCGGTACTCGCCTTCAACCTGTTCGGCGACGGCCTGCGGGACGCCCTCGATCCGAGGCAGCGCACATGACGGCCGCGATGACGAAGCCCCTCCTCGACGTCCGCGACCTCGCGGTCGCCTTCGACACCGACGGCGGCGCGGTCCACGCGGTCAACGGCGTGTCCTACACGCTGCACGAGGGCGAGACGCTGGGGATCGTCGGCGAGTCCGGCTCCGGCAAGAGCGTGCACGTGCTGGCCATGCTGGGCCTGATCCCGCGCCCGCCCGGCCGCATCACCGGCGGGCAGGTGCTGTTCGAGGGACGCGACCTCCTCGCCCTGAAGGAGCGGGACCTGCGCAAGATCCGCGGCGGCGCGATCGGCTTCGTGTTCCAGGACCCGATGAGCTCGCTCAACCCCGGCATGACCGTGGCGGCGCAGATCGTCGAGCCGCTGCGCATCCATCTCGGCCTCGACGCCCGCGCGGCCCGCGCCCGGGCCCGGGAGCTGCTCGACCTCGTGCGCATCCCGAACGCGGCCGCGCGCCTCGACCAGTACCCGCACGAGTTCTCCGGCGGCCAGCGCCAGCGCGTGATGATCGCGATCGGCCTGAGCTGCCGGCCGAAGCTTCTGATCGCCGACGAGGCGACCACGGCGCTCGACGTCACCGTCCAGGCCGAGATCGTCGCCCTGGTGCAGGAGCTGAAGCGTGAGCTCGGCATGGCGATCATCTGGATCACCCACGATCTCGGCGTGGTGGCGGGCATCAGCGACACCGTGCAGGTGATGTATGCCGGCCGGATCCTGGAGCGCGGCCCGGTCGACGACATCTTCGCCGATCCCCGCAACGCCTACACGCTCGGCCTGCTGCGGTCCCTGCCGGATCTCTCCGGCGGCCGCGCCGGGCGGCGGCGCCTCCACCAGATCGAGGGCGCGCCGCCGGACATGCGCCATCTCCCGCCGGGCGACCCGTTCGCGCCGCGCAACGCCTTCGCGACGCCGCGCTGCCGGGCCGAGATGCCGCCCCTGGCGCAGGCGCCCGGCGCCGCTCCGGGCCACCTCGTCGCCGCTTGGTACGACTTGCCGAAGCTCCTGGGTGAGGAGGCCGCGCGATGAACGCGTCGCAGCAGCCGGTCGTCTCGGTGCGCGACCTGTCCAAGCATTATCCCCTCCGCTCCTGGTGGGGCGGCAAGGGCGCGGTGTTCCGCGCCGTCGAGGGCGTGAGCTTCGACATCCGCCCCGGCGAGACCCTGGGCCTCGTGGGCGAGTCCGGCTCCGGCAAATCCACAATCGGCCGGGCCGTGACCATGCTCAACCCGCCGACCTCGGGCACGATCGCCTTCGAGGGCACCGACCTCGCCAAGCTCTCGGCGGGCGCCATGCGCAAGATGCGCGCGCGAATCCAGACCGTGTTCCAGGATCCCTACGCGGCCCTCAACCCGCGGATGAGCGCCGGCGAGTACGTCGCGGAGGCGTTCAAGCTGCATCGGCGGGACATGCGCGGCCCGGAGCGGCGGGAGGCGGTTGCCGCCCTGTTCCAGCGGGTCGGGCTCGATCCGCGGTTCATGGGGCGCTACCCGCACCAGTTCTCGGGCGGCCAGCGCCAGCGCATCTGCATCGCCCGGGCGATCGCCCTCAAGCCCAGCTTCATCGTCGCCGACGAGCCGATCGCGGCGCTCGACGTCTCGATCCAGGCGCAGGTGGTGAACCTGCTGCAGGACCTGCAGGACGAGATGGGCCTGTCCTACCTGTTCATCTCGCACGACCTGCGCATGGTGCGCTACCTCTGCCACCGGGTCGCGGTGCTCTGGCGCGGGCGGATCGTCGAGCTCGCCGAGGCCGCCGCGCTCTACGAGGATCCGCGCCACCCCTACACCCGGCGCCTGCTCGCCGCCGTGCCGGTGCCGCACCCGGCCGAGGAGCGGGCGCGCCTTGCCGCGCGCGACCTCACTGGCCACGACCAGCCGCCCGACGGGCCGCTCACCGAGGTGGCGCCTGGGCACTGGGTGGCGCTGCCGAGAGGGCAGCACGCGTGATCGTCCAGGCGATCCTCGATCGGAACAACCGGTCAGCCCGGCCTCCGCCGTCATCACGAGCGCAGCGAAGTGACCCAGGGCAGCGCGAGGTTGCTCAGCGTTGCGCCGACTGGATTGCTTCGCTGCGCTCGCAGAGACGAGGCGGCGAAGCCATCCGTCATGGACGAGGCCGCGCCGTCATCTCCGTCACCGCCTCATCCCGAGGTGGCGATATGCATCGAGCGGTGATTCTTTAAGTCGCCCAGCAGAGCAGGACATCCCGTGAGAGACTTCTCCGCCCCCGGCCGCTCCCCGGTCTACGCCGCCAACGCCGCGGTCGCGACCTCGCACCCGCTCTCGACGCTCGCCGCCATCGAGGTTCTGCGCTCCGGCGGCAACGCCATCGATGCCGGCATCGCGGCGGTCGCCGTGCAGTGCGTAGTCGATCCGCTCATGACCGGCATCGGCGGCGACTGCTTCGCCCTCTACGCCCCCGCGGGCGCCACGAAGCCCATCGCCCTCGACGGTTCGGGCCGGGCGCCCGCCGCCGCCATGCCCGACTGGTACGCCGAGCACGGCGTCACCATCACGCCGACCTCGCCACACGCCGTGACGGTGCCCGGCGCGGTCGCGGCCTGGGATCTACTCGTGCGCGAGCACGGCACCCGGTCCCTCGGCGAGCTGCTCCAGCCGGCGATCCGCTACGCGGAGGACGGGTTCGTCGTGCAGCAGCGGGTCGGCTGGGACTGGCTGCGCGGCGCCGAGCGCGTCGCCACGGATCCGTACGCCGCCGAGACCTACCTGCCCGGCGGGCAGGCGCCGACGATCGGCAGCGTCGTCCGCCTGCCGAAGCTCGCGGCGACGCTCCGGGCGATCGCCGAGGCGGGGGCGCGCGCCTTCTACGAGGGCCCCGTCGCCGAGGACATGGTAAGCCGGCTGAACGCCCTCGGCGGCCTGCACACGCTGGACGACTTCGCCGCCGCGCAGCCCGACGTGGTCGCACCGGTCTCGACCCGCTACCGCGGCTACGACGTCTACGAGTGCCCGCCCGCCGGCCAGGGTCTGACGGCGCTGATGATGCTGAACGTGCTGTCGCACTACGACGTCGGCGCGCTCTCCGACCTCGACCGGCTCCACCTCTTCGCCGAGGTCTGCAAGCAGGGCTACCATCACCGCGACGTGCTGTTCGGCGACGCGGCCCTCGCCAACGTGCCGGTCGAGCACCTGCTCTCCGACGCCTGGAAGGCCGCCGCCCACGGGGCGATCGACATGGGCCGCGCCCGCGCGCCGGAGATCTATCCGGAGATCGCCCGCGAGATGGCCGAGGGCCGCGCCCACAAGGACACGGTCTACCTCTGCGTGGTCGACCGGGACGGCAACGCGCTGTCGCTGATCAACTCGATCTTCCAGGGCTTCGGCTCCGGCATCCTGGCGCCCGAGAGCGGCGTGCTGCTGCACAATCGCGGCCTGTCGTTCCGCACGGAGGGCGGCCACCCGAACAGCGTCGGGCCGGGCAAGCGGCCGATGCACACGATCATCCCCGGCATGCTGATGAAGGACGGGCAGGCCGTCGCGCCGTTCGGCGTCATGGGCGGCCATTACCAAGCCATGGGCCATGTCGAGCTGCTCTCCGGTCTCCTCGACCGGGGCCTCGACGTGCAGGAGGCCCTCGATGCCCCGCGCAGCTTCGCCTACGGCGGCAGCCTGGAGGTCGAGGGCGGGATCTCCGACGCCGTGATGGCGGGGCTGGTCGAGCGCGGCCACCCGGCGATCCGCGCGCCGCTGCCGCTCGGCGGGGGGCAGGTCATCTGGATCGACCGCAAGGCCGGCACGCTGGCGGCCGGATCCGACCCGCGCAAGGACGGGGCGGCGCTGGGGTATTGAGAGGCGTGGGAGGATGGGCGCCGCCGGCGCTCATCCTTTGGCGGCCTCAACGGCGCTCTCTGTCAGCACCGCCGTCATTGCGAGCGGAGCGAAGCGATCCAGGGTCGCGCCACGCCGATCGATCGCGCGCCGCCCTGGGTCACTTCGCTGCGCTCGTGATGACGGGGAGGCAGCTCACGCCGCCTCAGTCGATATCCTCGACCGCCTCGCCGCCGCCGTAGACCCGCTGCGCGAGCGAGGCCTCCATGAACGGGTCGAGGTCGCCGTCGAGCACCTCGTCCGGATCGGTGGACTGGGTGCCGGTGCGCAGGTCCTTCACCAGCTGGTACGGCTGCAGCACGTAGGACCGGATCTGGTGGCCCCAGCCGATATCGGTCTTGGAGGCGGCCTCGGCGTTGGCCTTCTCCTCGCGCTTCTTCAGCTCCGCCTCGTAGAGCCGGGCGCGCAGCATGTTCCAGGCGGTCGCCCGGTTCTTGTGCTGGGAGCGCTCCTGCTGGCACGCGACCACGATCCCGGTGGGGTTGTGGGTGATGCGCACCGCCGAGTCGGTGGTGTTGACGTGCTGGCCGCCGGCGCCGGACGACCGGTAGGTGTCGATCCGGCAGTCGGATTCCTTGATCTCGATCTCGATCCGGTCATCGATCACCGGATAGACCCAGACGCTGGCGAAGCTGGTGTGCCGCCGGGCGCTGGAATCGTAGGGCGAGATCCGGACCAGACGGTGCACGCCGGACTCGGTCTTGAGCCAGCCGTAGGCGTTGTGGCCCTTGATCAGGAGCGTGGCGCCCTTGATCCCGGCCTCCTCGCCGTCGGTCATCTCGACGACCTCGACCTTGTACTTCCGGCGCTCGGCCCAGCGGGCATACATGCGCTGGAGCATGTTTGCCCAGTCCTGGCTCTCGGTGCCGCCGGCCCCGGCATGGACCTCGAGATAGGTGTCGAAGCCGTCGGCCTCGCCCGACAGAAGCGTCTCGACCTGCCGGCTCGCGGCCTCCTTCTCGACGGCTAGGATCGCCGCCTCGCCCTCGCGGATCGAGGATTCGTCACCCTCCATCTCGCCGAGCTCGATCAGCGTGGCGCCGTCCTCGAGGTCGCGCTCCAGCTTCTTGATCGCCGTGACGGCCTCGTCGAGCTGCTGCCGCTCGCGCATGACCTTCTGGGCGGCCTCGGCATCGTTCCAGAGGTCGGGGTCCTCGGAAGCCGCGTTCAGCTCCGCGAGGCGTTTATCGACTGTATCCCAGTCAAAGATGCCTCCTCAGCAGCCCTATAGACTGCTTGGCGGCATCCGAGGCTTGCTCGATCTCGGCGCGCATCTGGCTTTTCGGGAATGGGGTGTGGGGAGAGAATGGAAGCTCGTCGGGTCGGGGTGATACCCCCCGGGACCCGGCCTGTAAACGCTTCCCCGCCACGTCGCCCGCCACGTCGCCCGCCGCGTCGCCCGTCGCCCGTGCGGCGCCCGACCGCAGGGATGGCGGCGAGCCGGCGAGCCTCGGGCGCGTTGTCGGGGACGAGCGACACGGCCCGGGAGGCAGGCGGATGGCGGACGATCACGCGGAGACGTGGAAGGACTTCAACGAGGCCGTCAACATGACGCCGGCGGCGCTGAGGAAGCACCTCGACAGCGCGGCGAGCCGGGGGGTCGGCCAGAAGAAAGACGGCGGCGAGTCGACCGGGCACGAGATGGGCCGGCGGATCCTGGCGATCAAGGACACCAAGAAGGCCGACCTGACGGACGACGACTACGCCGCCATGCGCAAGGTCGTGGGCTACGTCCACCGCCATCTCAAGCAGGGCGGCGAGGCCCGGAAGGACCCCGACTCCCCATGGCGGATGTCGCTGATGAACTGGGGCCACGATCCGCAGAAGGATTGAGGCCCCGGAACGCCCGGCGGCTCAGTAGCGCGGCGGCACGATGTAGGACGGAGCGATCACGTACTCCCGCGGCCGCTTGCGCGCGCCGAACCGCCCCTCGGTGATCTGGTCGTTGTAGTAGTCGAACCCAGTGTAGCCGAAGCCGCCGCCGTTCATCACCTCGGCCACCGGCACGGCGGGCTGGGCGAGATCGGGCCGGCCCGGCGGCACCACCACCTGGCAGCAGCCCTCGGTCTGCAGGACCGTCGGGCCGTTCGGGGCGGTGAACACGAAGGCGCGGGGCTGGTAGGGCGCCGGCGGGTAGGCGGCGTCGGAGGCCGAGGCGCCCTGCCCCGCCAGGAGGGCGAGCAATCCGGCGGCGATCAGGGTCTTGGTGCTCACGCGATGCTCCGTCAGGGGGCCGGGCGGGCCGGCATCTGGCCTACAGTCTAGCTGATCGCGGGCGGCTTGTCCGGCCCGTCCGAATCGACCGGTTACCGAAATTCCGGGCGGGTTCAGCCCCGCGCGCGCAGCACGACCTGCGGGCTCGCCGGGACGGGGCGGCAATCGGTCGTGAAGGCGTTGACCGGCAACGGCTTCGAGTCGCACGCGTACACGTCCGCCGGCCCTGGCGCAGGGATCGGGTCCCGGGCGATGATCGGGTTCGGCGCGCAGGCCGAGGCCGCGGCGGCGAGCAGCAGGGCGGCGATGAGGTTCAGGCGGCGCATGCGAGACTCGGGACGCGGGAAGACCCCCGCACCTGACCCTGGCCATCGCGCCCCGCGCTGACAAGCGCCGGCGCGGGGCGCCGACACCTTTGACGGCGTCTGTCGCCCCGCGGCAACAATTTGCGCGGGCCGGTCTAGCCGGTCCGGGCCATCGGCAGGACGTTGTGCAGCGTCTTGTCGGTGCCGTCGAAGAACCGGCGGATATTGCGCGCCGCCTGCCGGATGCGCTGCTCGTTCTCCACGAGCGCGATGCGGACGTACTCGTCACCGAACTCGCCGAAGCCGATGCCGGGCGCGACCGCCACGTCGGACTTCTCCAGGAGCAGCTTGGAGAATTCGAGGCTGCCGAGTTCCCGGTACCGCTCGGGGATCGGCACCCAGGCAAACATCGACGAGGCGGGCGACGGGATGGTCCAGCCGGCCTTGCCGAAGGACTCCACCAGCGCGTCGCGACGCTTCCTGTAGATGCTGCGCATCTCGTGGATGCAATCGTCCGGGCCGTTGAGGGCGGCCGTCGCGGCGACCTGGATCGGCGTGAAGGCGCCGTAATCGAGGTAGGATTTCACCCGGGTGAGCGCCGCGAGCAGGCGCTCGTTGCCCACCGCGAAGCCCATCCGCCAGCCGGCCATCGAGTAGGTCTTCGACAGCGAGGTGAACTCCACCGTGCAGTCAATGGCGCCGGGCACCTGCAGCACCGAGGGCGGCGGGTTGTTGTCGAAATAGACTTCCGCGTAGGCGAGGTCCGACAGCAGGATCAGCTCGTGCTGCTTCGCGAAGGCCACGAGGTCGCGGTAGAAGTCGAGGCTCGCCACGTAGGCGGTCGGGTTCGACGGGTAGCAGACGACCAGCGCCACCGGCTTCGGGATCGAGTGGCGCATGGCCCGCTCCAGGGCGGGGAACATCGCCGGGGTCGGCTCGGCCGGCACGGAGCGGATGACGCCGCCGGCCATCAGGAAGCCGAAGGCGTGGATCGGGTAGCTCGGGTTCGGCACCAGCACGACGTCGCCCGGCGCGGTGATCGCCTGGGCCATGTTGGCGAACCCTTCCTTGGACCCGAGAGTCGCCACCACCTGGGTGTCGGGGTTCAGGGTCACGCCGAAGCGCCGCTGGTAATAGCCCGCCTGGGCCTTGCGCAGGCCCGCGATGCCCTTGGAGGCCGAGTAGCGATCCGTGCGCGGCCGCCCGGCCGTCTCGCACAGCTTGGCGATGACGTGCTTCGGGGCGTCCAGATCGGGGTTGCCCATGCCGAGATCGATGATGTCGGCGCCCTGCGCGCGGGCGGCAGCCTTGATCCGGTTGACCTGCTCGAAGACGTAGGGCGGCAGTCGCTTGATGCGGTGGAAGTCGGTCATGGGCGTGTCCATCGGCGCGTCCCGGATCCGGCGTCTCTCGTTTGGGCCGGTCGGGCGAACCACGTGCTCTACCAGAGTTGCGGGCCGCCGCCGACCCTGAAAAAGGGCCGGCTACTGCGCCGCCGGAGCCGGCTTGACGGTGGCGGCCGCGCCCCGCCCGGCGCTCTCGGCGGCCCGCCCCCGGGCCTCGTTGCGGCCGCGGGCACCCTCCAGCTCCGCCTCCAGGGCCTTCTGGCCCGTGACCGACTTGGCCCGGACCGGCCGCTTCGGCGCGTCGACGCCAACCGGCATGAAGTCGGGCTGCGCCTTGCTGCGGGTGTCCGTGACGAAATCCGGGGCCGCGACGACCCGCGGCCCGTAGCCTGCATCGGAGGCCAGCGAGCGGACGACGTCGCCCGAGCAGGCCCCGAGCGCGCCGACCAGCACGCCCAGGCCGGCCGCGCGCGTCAGGCGGCGCAGCGGACCGGCGCGATGCGGGCGGATAGCGGGGTTCAAAATGGCACGATCCATCGTCACATGCGTATGAAAAGATCGGCCGGATGTTTCGGCGACGTCCTGAGCCGGGCTGGCGAAAACTCTGGCTCGCTCCTTATTTTGTCGGAAACGAGGCCCGCGCCATCGGGTCAACAGATGAAGCACAGGGAGGCACGTTTGACGAGCCCGCAGGCGCCGGATCGGACCGCCCCTCCGAAGTCGGTCTCGAACGGCGCGATGCCGGACGGCACGGTCGCCCCGATGCCGGATTTCGAGGCGATTTCCCGCAATGCCGGTCAGTTCGTCGAGGCGATGGGGCGCAACGTCGCCCGCCTCCTCGGGCCCGAGGGCCAGGCGGCCGCACCCGGCAGCGAGATGAACGAGGCGGCCAAGGTGCTCGGTCAGGTGGCCGAGACCTGGCTCGCCGATCCGAACCGCAGCGCCGAGGCTCAGGCGCGCCTGTCGCAGGCTTTCCTGTCGCTCTGGGGCTCGACCTACCTGCGCCTGCAGGGCCAGCCCGCCGATCCGGTGGCGCTGCCCGAGCCCCGGGACGCGCGCTTCGCCCACGCCGAGTGGACGACCAACCCGTATTTCGACTTCCTCAAGCAGGCCTACCTGCTCGCCACCCGCTGGGCGGAGAGCCTCGTCGACGAGGCCGAGGGGCTCGACGCGCACACGCGTCACAAGGCGCAGTTCTACCTGCGCCAAGTGACCAGCATGCTGTCGCCCTCGAACTTCCTGCCGACCAACCCGGAGCTGATCCGCCACACCCTGCAGGAGAACGGCGCCAATCTCGTCCGCGGCCTCAAGATGTACGAGGAGGATCTGGCGGCCGGCGGCGGGCAGCTGCGCGTGCGCCAGACCGACCCGAGCGGGTTCGAGGTCGGGCGCAACATGGCGGTCACCCCCGGCGAGGTGGTGTTCCGCAACGACCTGATCGAGCTGATCCAGT
Organism: Methylobacterium sp. 285MFTsu5.1; assembly: GCF_000383455.1. Classification (NCBI taxonomy): domain Bacteria; kingdom Pseudomonadati; phylum Pseudomonadota; class Alphaproteobacteria; order Hyphomicrobiales; family Methylobacteriaceae; genus Methylobacterium; species Methylobacterium sp. 285MFTsu5.1. The sequence continues at coordinate 305,652 of NZ_KB911270.1, forward strand.
ACGCGCCCACCACCGAGACCGTGCTGCGGCGCCCGTTCCTGATGGTCCCGCCCTGGATCAACAAGTTCTACATCCTCGACCTCAATCCGCAGAAGAGCTTCCTGAAGTGGATGGTCGACCAGGGCCTGACGGTCTTCTGCATCTCCTGGGTCAATCCCGATTCCCGCCACGCCGACAAGGACTTCGAGTCCTACATGCGCGAGGGGATCGAGGCGGCCATCGACGCGATCGGCGTCGCCACCGGTGAGAGCGAGGTCACGGCGGCGGGCTACTGCGTCGGCGGCACGCTGCTCGCGGTGACGCTCGCCATGCAGGCGGCCACCGGCAACCGGCGGATCAAGAGCGCGACGCTGCTCACCACACAGGTCGACTTCACCCACGCGGGCGACCTGAAGGTCTTCGCCGACGAGGAGCAGATCCGCCAGGTCGAGGCGCGCATGGCCGAGCAGGGCTACCTGGAGGGCGCCCGCATGGCGAACGCCTTCAACATGCTCCGGCCGAACGACCTGATCTGGCCCTACGTCGTGAACAACTACATCAAGGGCAAGGCACCCTCGGCCTTCGACCTGCTGTACTGGAACTCCGATGCCACCCGGATGCCGGCGGCCAACCACTCGTTCTACCTGCGCAACTGCTACCTCGACAACACGCTGGCGCAGGGGCGGATGGTGCTCGGCAACGTCCGCCTCGACCTCAGGAAGGTCCAGGTGCCGATCTTCAACCTCGCGACCCGCGAGGACCACATCGCGCCGGCGCTGTCGGTCTTCGAGGGTTCGAAGGTCTTCGGCGGGAAGGTCGATTTCGTCCTCGCCGGCTCCGGCCACATCGCCGGCGTGATCAACCCGCCGTCCAAGCCGAAATACGGCTACTGGACCGGCGGCCCCGTGAAGGGGACGCTCGAGGAGTGGATCAGGGCCGCGGTCGAGACCAAGGGCTCGTGGTGGCCCTACTGGTTCCAGTGGATTGAGGCGCAGGCCCCGGAGCGGGTGCCGGCCCGGCAGCCGGGCGGCGACGCGCTGCAATCCTTAGGGCCGGCGCCCGGCACATACGTGCGGATGCGCGCCTGAGGCGCGCGACGCGCTCGGATCGATGGGTGATCGGCCCCGATGGTCACGGAGCCGCCCCGACATCACGAGTGGAGCGACGTGACCCGGGGCAGCGCGACACCTGTCGGCGTGGCGCTGCCCTGGATCGCTTCATTCCGCTCGCGAAGACGGCGGCAGCGAAGGACACGACCGGAGCTGCCCGTCAGTACTTCCGCACGAGCGGCGCCGGGGCCGGGGCCGGCGGCGCGCCGAAGACGTAGCGGAAGCCCACCGAGACGATGTCGGCGCTGGAATCCACCACGCCCGCGAAGGCGATGTTGCTGATGTTGTAGTCGCGGCCGATGCCCGCGAGGATCCGCGAGCGGTCCAGGAAGAAGTGCGAGTAGGCGAGGTTCAGCGTCAGCTGCTGGCTCCAGCGGTAGCTGGCGCCGACCGAGACGTTGTACCGGTCGCCGTCCGGCAGGCGCACCGAGCGGTTCCGGAAGTCGATGGGCGAGGTCTCGTAGGCGAAGCCGGTCCGCAGCGTCAGGTTCGGCGACGCGTCGTACTCGGCGCCGATCGCGTAGGTGAACCCGTCTTTGTAGTTGAGCGGCAGGTTGTTCACCGGCAGGCCGATCGTCTTCGATACGATGCCGATGGTGCCGAGCCTCGACCAGTTGTCCCACTCGAAGCCGAGATTCACCCGCGCCACCGGCGAGACCGCCTGGGTCAGGCCGACGCTCAGCTTCTCGGGCGTGTTCAGCTTGGCGCGGACCTGTCCGGCCAGCGGCGCCAGGGCGACGAGCGGGACGCCGATCGAGCCGTCGATGTCGTGGTGCACCGAGGAACGGTAGCCGATGCCCAGCACGGTCCCGTCGCGGGGCGTGAGCGTGGCGCCGGCGGTGAAGCCCGCGCCCCAGGACTCACCCTTGAGGAAGGAGCTCGGATACGAGGTCGGCAGGATGCCGGGGATCGGCAGCGCCTGCCGCAGGGTCAGGCGGAAATACTCGATGTTCGGGCCGGCCGCGATCGAGAGCCACTCGTTGACCTTGAAGCCGATGACCGGGTTGATCGCCAGCGAGAAGATCCGCGACGAGCGTCCGTAGACCTCGCCGGCCCACACGTCCCGCGGCTTGGTGACGAGGCCGAAGGGGGCGCCGGTCGAGAGGCCGAGCCACAGGCGGTCGTTCAGCTGGTACGAGGTCGCGCCCGCCGGCACGACGGCGCCCTGGCCCAGCTCACCCGAGCCGCCCAGCCGCGCGAAGCCCGGATTGGTGCCCGGCGCGGGCCGGATCTCCGAGGACAGGCCGATATAGGTGAAGTTCTGCTCCGCGACGAAGCCCGGGTTCATCGTGATCGTCGCGGGATTCCAGAACATCGACGAGACGCCGCCCGATCCCGACGCCGCGCCCGCGAAGGCCAGCCCCTGGGCCTCGGTGCTCTGCTCCCGGATCCCGAACGCCCCCGCCTGCACCTGCCCGGCGCCGAGGACCACCGCCGTCGCCGCCAGCATCGCAGCGCGAACCGTCCCGCCCATCTCTTCCCCCAAGCCTTCGTTCTGCTGGGCGCCGTCGATTGTTCGAGACCCGTTATGCGGCGACCTTCCATGCATGGTGCCGGTTTCGGGTGCGGAACCGCAATGACCCCGACCATTTTCGGCACCGAGAGGAATAGTAGTAGATAAGGAGCGGTAAACGGCACCTTCACGAGCGAAAGCCCGTGATGATCGAGATTTTTCAGTCTTGATCCGAGCTGTCACACCGAGATGGCGACAGGAACAATATATCCGAACGTCGCCGACCCTGCACTTTTCCGCCGTCCTGTTGCCCTGCGGCGACACCCGGCGGACCGACACGCCGACGCGGCCGGCCTTGCACCCGGGTCGAGGCCCGGCCATGGTCCCGGCGTCCGGCGCAGACCGGTTCAGGGAAGGATGAGGAGTGCGGCCATGAAGCTCTTCCGGCACGGCCCGAGCGGCGACGAGAAGCCCGGCCTCGTGGATGCCAGCGGGGGGCTGCGCGACCTGTCGGGCATCGTGCGCGACATCGCCGGGCCGGCCCTCGCGCCCGACTCGCTGGTGCGGCTGCGCGCCCTGGATCCCGAGACCCTGCCGAAGCTGCCCCCGGACGTGCGGCTCGGCCCCTGCGTCGGCGGCACCCGGAACGTCGTCGCCATCGGCCTGAACTTCGCCGACCACGCCGCCGAGACCGGCTCGCCGATCCCCGCGGAGCCGATCATCTTCAACAAGGCCCCGTCCAGCCTGTGCGGGCCGAACGACACGGTCATCATTCCCAAGGGGTCGCACAGCACCGACTGGGAGGTGGAGCTCGCCGTGGTGATCGGGCGGCGCGCCAGCTACGTCCACGCCAACGAGGCGCTGAGCTACGTTGCGGGCGCCTGCATCTGCAACGACGTCTCCGAGCGCGAGTGGCAGATGAACCGCGGTCCGACCTGGACCAAGGGCAAGAGCGCGCCGACCTTCGGCCCCCTCGGCCCATGGCTGGTGACCCTCGACGAGATTCCCGACCTGAAGAACCTCGCCATGAGCCTCGACGTGAACGGCGAGCGCCGTCAGACCGGCTCGACCGCAACGATGATCTTCGACGTTCCCCAACTCGTCGCCTACGCGTCGCACTTCATGCTGCTGGAGCCGGGCGACGTGATCACCACCGGCACGCCGCCTGGCGTCGGCCTCGGCATGAAGCCGCCGCGCTACCTCAAGGCCGGGGACGAGATGGTCCTGCGCATCGACCGGCTCGGCGAGCAGCGGCAGAAGGTCATCGCCTTCGACGACTGGACCGCCAAGGTCTCGGCCGGCGAGCCGACGCACTGACAGACGGGGCCGCCGCCCGAGCCCGGGCGGCGGCCCCGCGCCCGGGCAACGTCACCGATAATGGCGAGCGCCCGGCACCCGCGACCGACGGGACCTATATACTCTCGATTGAATTATGGATTGATTTTAGTATTGTAAGTTATATCGCCGGCCTTGATCGGTTAAGACTGTATTATATTATAGCTGTAAAATGCCCGCCTCGTCGATCGGGCCCGGCATGAGTGCGAAAACTGATTTCCCCAATGGCCGGACCTCCGGATCGGAGTCCGAGCCGCCGACGCTCAGGTCGATCGAGATCCTGGCCGATGCCGTCAAGCAGGCGGCGCAGGAGAAGACCGGCCGGATCCGGCGGATCACGGCGCAGACCAAGATCCTCGCCCTCAACGCGCTCATCGAGGCCGCGCGGGCCGGAGATGAGGGACGCGGCTTCGCGGTCGTCGCCCAGGAAGTGCGCGCCCTCGGCGAATCCGTGGACGTCATCGCCGGCGAGCTGGAGCTTCACCTGTCCGGCCGCATCGTCGAGCTGCAGCGCACCGTCGAGACGATGGCGGGCCGCGTCCAGGGAGAACGCCTGGTCGATCTCGCGCTCAACGCGGTCGAGCTGATCGATCGCAACCTCTACGAGCGGACCTGCGACGTGCGCTGGTGGGCGACCGACGCCGCCGTCGTCGCCTGCGCGGCCGATCCCGGCCCGGCCGCGGCGGCCTTCGCGGGCGACCGCCTCGGCATCATCCTCTCGGCCTACACGGTCTATCTCGATCTCTGGATCTGCGGCCTGGACGGCCGCATCCTCGCGACCGGCCGCGCCGATCGCTACCCGGGACTGCAGGGCCGGAGCGTCGCGGGGGAAGCGTGGTTCCGGGAGGCGCTCGCCCTGGAGAGCGGCGACGCCTTCGTCTGCGCCGACGTGCGGCAGGAGGATGCGCTGGGCGGCGCGCAGGTCGCCACCTACGCGGCGAGCGTGCGGGCGGGCGGTCAGGCGACCGGCGCACCGCTCGGCGTCCTGGCGATCCACTTCGACTGGGCACCGCAGGCCCACGCCATCGTTTCGGGGATCCGGGTCGCGCCGGAAGATCGAGGGCGCACCCGCGCCCTGCTGGTCGATGCCGGCGGCCGGGTGCTGGCCGCCTCGGATCAGGTCGGTCTCCTGACCGAGCGGGTCTCCTGCCGGATGGACGGCGAGACGAGCGGAGTCGTGCGGGATCCGCGGTCGGGCACGGTCACGGCGTACCATCGGACACCGGGATACGAGACCTATCGCGGGCTGGGCTGGTACGGCATGATCGTCCAGACCGACCCCTCGGTCGGAGGTTCGGGCGCGAGGCCCGCTTGATTTCTGTCCGCCGATCCGGCTCAAACACCGCATGAGCGCGACTTCCCTCCCCGGTTCCCAGCAGCCCGACCTCGGCGACATCCGCCACGACTGGAGCGTGGCGGAGATCCGCGCGATCCACGACCTGCCGCTGATGGACCTCGTGTTCCGGGCCGCGCAGGTGCACCGCCGGCACAACGACCCCGCCGACATCCAGCGGGCGTCTCTCCTGTCGATCAAGACCGGCGGCTGCCCGGAGGATTGCGCCTACTGCCCGCAATCGGCCCATCACAAGGGCGCGGGCGTCGCGCGCGAGCGGCTGATGCCCGTGGAGACGGTGCTGGCCGAGGCGGCCGCCGCCAAGGCCGCCGGCGCCCAGCGCTTCTGCATGGGCGCCGCGTGGCGCCAGCCGAAGGACGGCCCGGAATTCGACGCGGTGCTCGCCATGGTGCGCGGCGTGCGCGGCCTCGGCATGGAGGCCTGCGTGACGCTCGGCATGCTCACGCCCTCGCAGGCCGGACGCCTCGCCGAGGCCGGGCTGACCTCCTACAACCACAACCTCGATACCGGGCCGGATTTCTACGAGGACATCATCTCCACCCGCACCTACGACGAGCGCCTGCAGACCCTCGCGAACGTCCGCGAGGCCGGGATCGGCGTGTGCTGCGGCGGTATCGTCGGGATGGGCGAAGGTGTCACCGACCGCGCCGCGATGCTTCAGGTTCTGTCCAACCACGCTCCCCACCCGGAGAGCGTGCCGATCAACGCCCTCGTGGCGGTGCCCGGCACCCCGCTGGAGGACCAGCCGGCGGTCGATCCGTTCGATCTCGTGCGCATGTGCGCCACGGCGCGGATCGTGATGCCGCGCTCCCGCGTGCGGCTCAGCGCCGGCCGCAAGAGCCTCACCCGCGAGGCCCAGGTGCTGTGCTTCCTCGCCGGCGCCAACTCGATCTTCTACGGCGAGCGGCTGCTCACCACCGCCAATAACGGGCAGGACGACGACGCGGCGCTGCTGGCCGATCTCGGCATCCGGGTCGGGGAGCCCGTCCGGGCCGCGGCAGAGTAGCGGCAGCGGGGCGACGTCCCGCGGGTCCGGTCCCGTCAGCCTTCCGGCAGCACGATCCGGAAGCGCGCGCCGCTCAGCCCCTCGGCCTCGCAATCGTCGAGGGTGAGGGTGCCGCCGTTGATCCCGATCAGCTCGGCGGCGATCGGCAGCCCGAGGCCCGTGCCACCGGACCGCATGGATCCCTGGAACGGCGCGAACAGGTTCTCCCGCGCGCGCGCCGGGAGACCGGGACCGTTATCGGCGACCAGGATCGTGACCCGGCCCGGTGCCGCGCGGGCAGCGACCACGCTCACGGCGGCCTCCGGCACGGCCGCCCCGTCCAGCGCCTGCACGGCATTGCGCACGAGGTTGGCCAGCGCCCGCCCGAGCTGCTCCGGATCGGCCTGCACGGAGAGATCGCCCGCCGCGACCTGGACGCTGACCGGATGCGCCGCCAGCGCGGCGAGATCCGGAAGTTCCGCGAAGACCGGTGCCAGCGGCGTGCTGGTGAGGAGCGGCGCGCGCTCGGAGACGCGCCCGTAGGCGAGGGTCGCCTCGCAGAAGCGGATAGCGCGGGCCAGCGTCCCGACGAGGCGGGGGGCCACGCGCTGCACGGTCGGATCCTCGGTCCCCTCCAGGCGGTCGCCCAGGAGCTGCGCGCCGGTCAGCAGGTTGCGCAGTTCGTGGCTGATCTTGCTGACCGCCAAGCCCAGTTCGGCGAGTCGCCGCTTCTGCCGGAGCTGGTCGGCGAGGCTGCGCTGCATCCGCCCGAGCGCCCGCTCGGCCTGGCCGATCTCGTCGCTGCGGCGGGACGGCGCGATGATCCGCCCGGCATCCTCCGGATCATCCGCGAAGGCCGTGATGCTGGTGGCGAGCCGCCGCACGGGGCGCACGATCAGCACCTGCAGCACCACGAAGACGAGACCGGCGGCGGCCGCCGCGATGATCAGCGAGGAGACCAGCAGGCGCAGCGCGTAGTCGATCATGGCGGTGCGCAGCGGCGCCTCGTCGAGCAGGATCTCGACCCGGTCGAAGCCGATGCCGCCCTCCCCGACCACGCGGATCGGCTCGTGGACCGGCGCCACGAGGGTGCGCCACGCGCCCCGGATCGCCGACAGGGCGGTGACGTCGCGCAGGTCGACGGTGTCGGCGACCTGCTCGGGCATGGGCTCGATGGCGAGCAGACGCTGGGCGCCGCCGCCGCGGACGGCGATGGCGCGGGCGTTCACGCCGGCCAGGAGCCGGCTCTCGAGCGGCTCGGAGACCGGCTCGCCGGTCCGCCCGTCGAGCACCAGAGCGGCGACTTGCGCGGCCGCCAGGCGGTCGGACATCCATTCGATCCGGTAATTGGCCACCGCCGGCACGTAGGTCAGCACCTCGGCTACCACCACGAACGCGACGGTGACGAGGAACAGGCGCCCGGACAGGCCGAGGCGCGCGGTGCGCCGCTCGGGGACGTCGCGGGCCGGTGCGGGCGCCGGCGTCGCCGGTGCCGCGGCCTGATGGGACTCGAGGGACACGCCGGTCACGCTCCGCGCCGGCATCGCGGATGAGGATCGGCGGAGAGAGGATTGAGAAAGCTCGAGCCGGGTTCGGCCTTCGCGGGATACATGTTCGCAAGCCACAGATTCGCAGGCGGGAATACAGGCTCCCGGCGGCGAGCACTATACGATATCCCCCTCCAAGCGGTTGCACGCGCCCTCAGACACCGAAAAACACAGCCGGCGGCGGATCGCGCGTCTCGGCGGCGCATCTCAGCCGCGTCGGGCGCGGCGGCTCAGCAGCATGCTGACCAGGGCGAAGACCGCCAGCATCGCGAGACCTGCAACCATCTTGGGCGTGACCAGGGCGCGCAGGGTCAGGGCCTGGTCGCAGCCGCCCGCCCCCGTCGCGAGGCAGGCGGCCCTGGCGGCCTCGTGGGCGGCGACGACGTCCTCGATGCCCGCGCCCGTGGTGGCGTACACGACCGCGCCCGGCAGCAGCCCCAGGAACGTCGCGAGCACGAAGACCCGCATCTTCACCCCGAAGGCGGCGGGCGCGAGGTTGGTCACCCAGAACGGGAACAGCGGCAGGAGGCGGAGCACCGCGATGTAGCCGAAGGCGTCGCGCCGGAAGCCCTCGGCCAGCCCGGCGAGGCGCGTGCCGCCCATGCGCCGCAGCAGGTCGGCGCCGGGCCCGCGGCCGATCGCGAAAACGATGGCCGCCCCGGTCGTGGCCGCACAGACCGCGGTGAGCGCCCCCGGCACGATGCCGAACAGGAAGCCGCAGACCATCGTGAGGATCAGCGTGGCCGGTACCGACACGACGACGGCCCCGACATAGAGGCAGTAGGCCGCGACCAGCGCGCGGAGATACCCGGCCTCGACGAAGCCGCGCAGCCAGAGGCGGGACGCGAGCAGGCGGTCGAGGCTGAGGAGTTGCGCGGCTCCCGAGACCAGGACCACCGCCGACACCGTCAGGAGCAGCGCCAGCGGGAGCCAGCGCCGCAGGCGCTTCCAGCGCCCCTCGCGGTTCTCGACGCGGCCTTCGGCGACGGGGGCGTTGCCGGTCTCGCTCACCCGGGCTTGCGCATCCGCAGGATCTTGAAGAACCCGCCCGGGAAGGTCGGCTTCAATCCCAGGACCTCGACGCCGTTGCGCCGCGCCCAGGCCTCGATCCGCGTCGCCTTGAAGTCCGACGACCAACCGATCTTCGTGCAGAGCGGCGCCACGACTTCCTCGACCCGGGCCAGAGGGCCGTCGCTCTGGCCGAAATGGTTGGCGAGGACGATGCCGCCGCCCGGGCGCACCACCCGCAGGAACTCCGACATCGCGGCCTCGGGGTCGGGCACCAGGGTGATCAGGAACTGGGCCACGACGGCGTCGAAGCTCGCGTCGGCGTAGCCCAAGTGGCAGACGTCCATCACTTGGAGGCCCTTCACGTGGGACAGGTTCCGGCGCCGGACCTTGGCGCGGGCGCGCTTGAGCATGTCCTCGGAGAGGTCGACGCCGCAGACGAAGCTGGCCTTCGGATAGTAGCCCAGCGCCAGCCCGGTGCCGACGCCGGCCTCCAGGATCCGCGGCCCATGCTCGGCCGCCGCCTCGACGGCGGCGCGGGCCGCGGGCTCGGTGAGCTTGTCGTAGACCACGTCGTAGACGGGGGCCCAGCGGGCATAGGCCTTGCGCATCAGGGCCGTGCTCGGCCCGGCCATCTGCGGCTCGCTCAGCATCGTTCGAAGGTTCCAGAGGTTGAGATCAGGCGGCCTCGCGGGGCCGGGCCGACAACGCGTCGACACGCCGGATGGTGCCGCCGCCCAGGACCCGGGCCCGAGGGCCGTCATCCGCGTAGATCGCGCAGGCCTGCCCCGGCGACACGCCGTCCTCGGGCTCGGCGAGCACGACCTCGGCCGCGCCGTCCGGCCCGACCGTCAGCGTCGCCGGGCGCGGCGGACGGGTCGAGCGCACGCGGACCGCCACCGGCAGGTCGCGCACGGCCGCCACCGGCCCCTCGCCGAGCCAGTTGAGGTCCGAGAGGCGGATCCGGGTCGTGGCCAGCGCCGTGCGCGGCCCGACCACAACGCGGGCCGAGTCCGGCTCCAGCCGCACGACGTAGAGCGGCTCGGGCCCGGACAGGCCGAGGCCCTTCCGCTGGCCCACCGTGTAATGCACGATCCCGTCGTGCCGGCCGAGGACGTGGCCGGCGAGGTCGACGATCTCGCCGGGCCGCGCCGCGTCGGGGCGCAGACGCGCGATCACGTCGCTGTAGCGGCCCTGCGGCACGAAGCAGATGTCCTGGCTGTCCGGCTTCTCGGCGAGGGACAGGCCGAGATCCTTCGCGAGCGCGCGGGTCTCGGTCTTCTCCATCTCGCCCAGGGGGAAGCGCAGGAAGTCCAGCTGCTCCGCCGTGGTCGCGTAGAGGAAGTAGCTCTGGTCACGGGCGGGATCGAGGGCGCGGTGGAGCGCGCGGCCGCCGCCCGGGAGCGCCCGGCTGGCCACGTAGTGGCCGGTGGCGAGCGCGTCGGCGTCGAGGTCGCGGGCGAGGCCCAGCAGGTCGCGGAACTTCACCGTGCGGTTGCACTCGACACAGGGGATCGGCGTCTCGCCCGCGAGGTAGCTCTCGGCGAACTTCTCGATGACTTCGTCGCGGAAGCGATCCTCGTAATCGAGGACGTAGTGCGGGATGCCGAGATGCTCCGCCGCCGCCCGGGCGTCGTGGATGTCCTGGCCGGCGCAGCACGCGCCCTTGCGGTGGCTCGCCGCGCCGTGGTCGTAGAGCTGGAGCGTGACGCCGACCACGTCGAAGCCCTGCCGCTTCAGCAGGCCCGCGACCACGGAGGAATCGACGCCGCCCGACATGGCGACGACGACGCGCGTCTCGTGGGGGGCTTTGGGAAGATCGAGGGCGTTCATCGCGAGGGTCCGCAGCCGCCGGCCCGGAAGCTCCCTGGCTGCACGGGCCGTCTATAGCGGGACTTCGCCCGGCTTTCCAGGGCAGCGGGATCGGACACTCGGCAGATCCTGCCGGGCGGGCGGCAGCTTCGATCAGGTCCGACCCGCGTGCTGCAAGCAGAGAACGATATTTTTCAGAGACTTATCCGTCCGGCACGGTGGCGCGCGCCTTGCTGCTGTGCGGCTCAGAGGAGTCCGGAATGGCGAGCGGCGCGGCGGATCGTTTGGATGTCACCACGTGGATTCCGTCCGCGCGGAACGCGCAGGCGCAGCGTTCGGGCTGGGAGGCCGCGGGCGTGGCGGCCCGCGCCGGCAATTCCGCGCAGGACCGCTTCGGCGCCGCCCTGAGCGCGGCCCAGGCCCGCGACGACGCCGCGACGGCGCGGGCCCGCGCCGCCGATCAGCGCGACGTCGCCGCCTCGGCCCGCGCCCGTCAGGCCGACCTGCGCGATCAGGCCGACGCCGCGCGGCTGGCCGGCGACCGCGCCCGGGATGCGGCGCTTCAGACCGAGGCCCGGGTCGCGGACAAGAGGGTCAGCCTCGCCAAGCCGACGGATGCGCCGGCCTCGGCCGCGCAGGCCGAGGGACCGCCCTCCGCCGCGGGCGCGCGCGCAGAGGCTCCGAAGGCGGGCGCGGCGCGCACCGCCGAGACCGGCCGGACGGGAGCCGCCGGGCAGCAGGATTCCGAGGCCGTCGCGGCCGGGCAGGATCCGGCCGCCGAGGCGGCCGGCACCGCAGGCCCCGAGGCCGACGCGGCGGTGCCGCCGCAGAAGGCCGAGGCCCCCGCGCAACCCGCGGCCTCGGGGCCGTCCGCCTCCCTTCTGGCCCTCATCGCCGCGCTGTCCGAGGGGGGCGGCGCGACCGGGACGGTCAAGACCGAGGCCGAGGCTGAGACGGATGCGGGTAGCGGCACGGCGCCAGCGCAGGACGGCTCGGCGGCTCTCTCCGGAACCGGCGCAACCGCGGGCCCTTCCGGCACGAACGCTCAGGGCGGCGGCCGCGCGGCCGGAACCGTCCCCAGCATCGCCGGGACCACTCCGGCATCGGCGGGCGCCGGTCACGAACCCGGCAAAGTCGGACCGGGCAGCGTCCCGGTCGACGGCCTGACGGCCGGCGGCGCGGCGGCCGCGACGTCCGATGCGGCGGCCCAGGATTTCCTCACCGTCCTGACCGACGTTGGCCAGGGCGCAGGTCCGCTTCAGACGCTGCCCGCGGCGGCGCAGGGTGGTCCGGCGCCGCCCGCGACATCCGGCCAGGCCGTGGACACGACGCGCGCCGCCCAGGAGACCGCCGCGCCGACGCAGACCGCGTCGCTCCAGACCGACCCACCCATCCCGATCGGCCAAGTGCCGATGACCATCGGCCTGAGGTCGCTGCGCGGATCCAACGAGTTCCAGATCCGGCTCGACCCGGCCGAGCTCGGGCGCATCGACGTCAAGCTGGAGATCGACAAGGCGCACGGCCGCGTCATGACCCACTTGGTGGTCGACCGGCCTGAGACGCTCGCGCTGCTCCAGCGCGACGCCGGCCAGCTGCAGCAGGCGCTGTCCCAGGCCGGCTTCGATCCCTCGGCCGGCGGCATCAACCTGTCGCTGCGGGGCGACGGAAGCGCCCAGAGCGGCGGCAGCGGCGGTCAGCCGGGCGATTCCCCGCGCGGGGGCGGCACGGGCTGGTCGCGCGATCAGGCGGAAGTCCACCAGGAGGTCGCCCCGATCCGCGTCCTGCGTGGCTACGGCGGCCTCGACATGAGGATCTAGGCGGTGCGCGCGGCGCCCGCATCGCGGACCCACACAGACACGACGCGCATCCGGCCCCTGCGCCAGGACGCGGCACGGGAGAGATCAGCATGACGAGCGGCATATCGAGCCTGACGAGCACGACGAACACGACGGGCTCTTCCACGAGCAGCAGCGGCAACGCCACCGAGATCGCCAGCAACTTCACGCAGTTCCTGACGCTGCTGACCACGCAGCTCAAGAACCAGAACCCTCTCGACCCGATGGACACCAACCAGTTCACGCAGCAGCTGGTGCAGTTCGCCGGCGTCGAGCAGCAGCTCAAGACCAACGACCGCCTCGACAGCATCCTGAGCGCCTCGCAATCGGCGAGCTCGGCCTCGGCCACGAGCTACATCGGGAAGACCGTGTCGGCCGACGGCAGCGCCTCGCAGCTGTCCGGCGGCTCCGCCTCCTGGACGCTGAACCCGGCCCGGGCCGCCTCGAAGGCGGTGATCACGGTCCTAGACTCGAAGAGCAACGTCGTGGCCACGCAGACCACCGCGCTCAATGCCGGCAGCCAGACCTACACGTGGAACGGCAAGACCTCGGCCGGCCTGACCGCGCCCGACGGGAACTACTCGATCAAGGTGGCGGCCACGGATGCCACCGGCTCGAGCGTTTCGGTCGATACGAGCCTCACGGGCACGGTCGACGAGGTCGATCTCAGCGGAACGTCGCCGGTGCTGGTGATCGGTTCGCAGCGCGTGCCGCTGTCCAGCGTGCAGACCATCGGGTTGTCCACAAGTGGCACTTAACGAATCACATCCGAGTGACTCGCTTCAACATCTCTTAAGCGGGCACAAGTACCTTCAATGCTCGACAGGTCAGTCGAGTGTAGAGCGTATCATGACCGAACCGAGCCGCCCGAGAGTGAAGTACGTGATCGGGCCCGACGGCAGCCCCCTGACGATCGCGGACCTTCCGCCCCCGAGCACCCGTCGCTGGGTGATCCGGCGCAAGGCCGAGGTCGTGGCCGCGGTGCGCGGCGGTCTCCTCAGCCTGGAGGAGGCGTGCAAGCGCTACACGCTGACCACAGAGGAATTCCTCAGCTGGCAGTTCTCCATCGACCAGCACGGCCTCGCCGGCCTGCGGACGACCCGGATCCAGCACTACCGTCACTGATCCGCGGCGCCTGTGCCGGGCGCCCCTATCCCGGGACGCCGCCGGCGCTTCCGGGTCTCATCGAGGCCGCGGGTGCCGGACCCGGCGCGTCGGCGACTCTGGTCGAGGGACCCGCTTCGCGGCCCCGGACCGACGCGAAGGCCACCCGCCCGCAGCGACGACCTCAGACGGCGCCGAGGGGCTGGCCCGGTCGAATCCGAGGACTCACGAAGCCGCGTCCGGACCCCGGGCGCGGCTTCGGTCGTTCCGGCGCCCGCATCCGAGCCCGCGGGACGCCCCCGCATTAACGACCCGCTAACCACGACCTGGGCAATTTCTGCCGAGCGGGCCGCCGGGGTCCGCCAGCGTTAGAGGGCAGCGAATCCTCCCGTGAAGCCGGTTCTCGATCTCGTCACGAAGTTCGGACCGGCCCGAATCGCCGCCATGGCGGCGGTGACGCTGACGCTCATCGGCTTCTTCGCCTTCATCATCCTGCGGGTCTCGCGCCCCGACATGGGCGTGCTGTTCTCCGACCTGTCGATGCAGGACTCGGCCTCCGTGGTCCGGGAGCTGGACAGCCGCGGCATCCGCTACGAGACGCGGGGCGATGCCGGGCAGACGATCCTGGCCCCCCGCCCGGACCTCGCCAAGCTGCGCATGGACCTCGCCGGCAAGGGCCTGCCGACCCAGGGCGGCGTCGGCTACGAGATCTTCGACAAGGGCGACGCGTTCTCGTCCACCAACTTCGTTCAGAACGTGAACCACCTGCGCGCCCTGGAGGGCGAACTGGCGCGCTCGATCCGGGCGATCGGGCGGGTCCAGGCGGCCCGCGTCCATCTCGTGCTGCCGGAGCGCCGCCTGTTCGAGCGGGACCGGGAGAGCCCGAGCGCGGCGATCGTGCTGAAGCTGATGGGCGATCTCGATTCCGGGCAGGTCCGGGCGATCCGCCATCTCGTGGCCTCCGCGGTGGAGGGCCTCAAGCCCGAACGGATCTCGATCGTCGATGAGCGCGGCCGGCTTCTGGCCGACGGCGCCCGGGACGCCGCGGCCGACGTCGCCGGCGGGTTCGAGGACCGGCAGGTCGGCCTCGAACGGCGCCTGCGCGGCCAGATCGAGGACGTCGTCGCCGGCATCGTCGGCCCGGGCCGGGCCCGCGTCCAGGTCAACGCGGAACTCGACCTCAACCGGGTCGAGAGCCGCTCCGAGACCTTCGATCCCGAGAGCCGGGTCGTGCGCTCCGCCCAGACCCGCACCGAATCGGCGGTCACCGGCAATGCTGAGGGACAGGTCAGCGTCGGCAACGAGTTGCCCGGCGCCAATGGCGGCGACAAGACGCCGACGCCCAAGGACGCGACCAACAAGAACGAGGAAACCACCAACTACGAGATCTCGCGGGTCACCAAGACCGAGATCGCCGAGAGCGGCCGGATCAAGCGCCTGTCGGTCGCCGTGGTGCTCGACGGCGTCTACGCCACCGCCCCCGACGGCAAGCAGACTTACAGCCCGCGCACGCCCGCCGAGATCGAGAGGATCACCGCGCTGGTGCGCGGCGCCGTCGGCTTCGACAAGGCCCGCGGCGACCAGATCGAGGTGGTGAACCTGCGCTTCGCGGAGGCGCCGAGCGTGCCGCAATTCACCGAGCCCACGCTGATCCAGTCGCTGCTCGCCCCCACCAAGGAGGACGTGCTGCGCATGGCCGAGCTCGCCGTCCTGGCGCTGCTGACGCTCATCGTCCTGCTCACGGTGGTCCGCCCCCTGGTGCGCCAGGTGCTCGCGCCGGTCCCAGAGGCCCCGGTCCTGACGGCGTCCGGAATCGCGCTCCCCGGCGACGCCGCCGCGGTCGCGGGTCCGGGCCAGACCGTGACGGTCATCGACCGCGACAACCCGACCGCGCGGCTGATGGAGTTCGCCAAGATCAACGGCCAGGTCCAGGCCGAGACGGTCCAGCGCGTGGTCGACATGGTCCGGGCGAGCCCGTCCGAGACCGTCGAGGTGCTGCGCACCTGGATCCAGGAAGAGTGAAGCGTAGGGCGTCGAGGGCAACACGATGGCGGCAGGTGCGGCACTGGGTCTGGCCAACACGCTGGCGACGGCGGGCGGCGATTCGTTCGCGTCGATGCCCGGGCCGCAGCGCGCCGCCGCGCTCCTGCTGATGCTCGGGGAAGAGGAAGGCGCCCCGATCTGGCAGATGCTCGAGGAGGAGGAGATCAAGAAGGTCAGCGCCGCCATGGTCCAGCTCGGCACGCTGGAGGCGCAGACCGTTGAGAAGCTGATCATCGAGTTCGTGACCAAGCTCGGCAACAGCGGCGGCATCTCGTCGAACTTCGAGCGGACCGAGGCGCTGCTCCTCAAGATCTTCCCCAGCGATCAGGTCTCGCTGATCATGGCGGAGATCAAGGGCGCGTCGGGCAAGCGCGTCTGGGCCTCGATCGCCCAGGTCGACCCGGAGATCCTCGCGTCGTTCCTGCGCAACGAGTACCCGCAGACCGTGGCGGTGGTGCTGTCGCGGGTGCGCGCCGACTACGCGGCGAAGGTGCTCACCATCCTGCCGGAGGACTTCGCCATCGACGTCCTCAACCGGATGCTGCGCATGGAGACGGTGCAGAAGGAGGCGCTGCGCCACATCGAGGAGACGCTGCGGGTCGAGTTCGTGTCGACCATCGCCCAGACCCAGCGCCGCGACGCCCACGAGATGATGGCCGACGTGTTCAACGCCTTCGACCGGCAGACGGAGGGCCGCTTCCTCGCCGCGCTCGACCAGGCGAACCGCGGCTCGGCCAAGCGGATCCGCGAGCTGATGTTCACCTTCGAGGACCTGCTGAAACTCGATCCGGGCAGCGTCCAGACCCTGCTGCGCAGCATCGACAACGAGACCCTGTGCCGCGCGCTCAAGGGCGCCAACGAGCCGACCCGCGGCTTCTTCCTGAGGCAGATGTCGACCCGCGCGGCCAAGAACCTCACGGACGAGATGGCCTCGCTCGGGCCGGTCCGCCTCAAGGAAGTGGATGAGGCGCAGGCCAAGATGACCGAGATCGCCAAGGACCTCGCCGAGAAGGGCGAGATCATGATCGCCAAGAATAGCGCCGAGGAGGAGCTGGTCTATTGAGCGCCCAATCCGCCCGGAGCGCGAAGCCGTTCCTGTTCGAGACCGACTTCCGCAGCGGCCGCCCCAGCGCCGAGGCCCTGCGCGCCGCCGAGACCGCGGCCCGCTCCGAGGCCGAGGCCCATGCCCGCGGCATGCAGGAGGGCCGGGTCCAGGCCGAGGCGCAGGTCCAGGGCCGGCTCGCCGACGCCATGACCCGCTTGGCGCTCGCCGCCGCGGGCCTGATCGCCCAGGCCGACGCGCGCGACGCCGAGCGCGAGGCGCAGGCGGTCGAGGTGGCGATGCTGATCGCCCGCAAGGTCGCGGGCGACGCCCTCGACGCCGCCCCGCTCGCCGGCATCGGCGAGGCGGCCCGGACGGCGCTCCAGCACCTGCGCGGCGTGCCGCACTTGGTGGTGCGGGTGCACGACGGCTTGGTCGAGGAGGCCGAGACCCTGGTGAAGCGCCTCGCGCGCGAGCGCGGCTACGAGGGCCGGCTCGTGGTGCTGGGCGACCCCGACATGGCGGCGGGCGACGCCCGCATCGAGTGGGCGGACGGCGGCATCGTTCGGGAGCGCGCCCGCATCGAGGCGGCGGTGCTCGACGCCCTCGGCCTGCCGACGGGCCCGTGAGGAGATCCTGATGTCCGACGATTTCAGCCTGCCCCAGCTCGGCGAGCACGACACCGACTACGCCGCGGGCTCGATCCGCGACGCGCCCACCACCCCGAAGACCGCGGCCGACCTGGAGCAGCTCTTCGACGTGCCCGTGATGGTCTCGGCGGTGCTCGGCTCCGCCCGGATGCCGATCGGCGACCTGCTCCGGCTCGCGCCCGGCGCGGTGCTCGAACTCGACCGGAAGGTCGGCGAGGCGATCGACGTGTTCGTCAACAACCGGCTGGTGGCCCGCGGCGAGGTCGTCCTCGTCGAGGACCGGCTCGGCGTGACGATGACCGAGATCGTCAAGGGTGAGTGATTTTCAGCCGCGGACGCCGGTGTGCTGTCCGCGCGCGGGTTTTGAGAGGGACGAACCATGCGGCTCCTGATGATCGGGCGGCTCAACGGCGAGCTGATCACCGCCTCGAAGATCGCGATGCAGCGCGGCGCCGCCGTCACGCAGGCCGACGCCGTGCCGCAGGGCCTCACCGTCCTGCGCGCGCGGGGCGCCGATCTCATCATGATCGACGTGGGTCTACCGATCCGCGACCTCGTCACCGCGCTGGAGGGAGAGCGGATCCGCACGCCGGTGGTCGCCTGCGGCGTCTCGGCGGACGCCTCGGCCGCCGTGGCGGCGATCCGGGCGGGCGCCAAGGAGTACATCCCGCTCCCGCCCGATCCCGAGATGATCGCGGCGGTGCTGGAGGCGGTCGCCACCGACCGCGCCGCCTTCGTCTGGCGCGACCCGTCCATGGAGCGGGTGGTCAAGCTCGCCGAGCAGGTCGCCCGCTCCGAGGCCTCGGTGCTGATCACCGGCGAGAGCGGCACCGGCAAGGAGGTGCTGGCCCGGCACGTCCACCAGAAGTCCAACCGGGCGGGCAAGCCCTTCGTCTCGGTGAACTGCGCGGCGATCCCCGAGGCCCTGCTCGAATCCGAGCTGTTCGGCCACGAGAAGGGCGCGTTCACCGGCGCGGTCGCCCGGCGCATCGGCCGGTTCGAGGAGGCCAACGGCGGCACGCTGCTCCTCGACGAGATCTCCGAGATGGACGTGCGCCTGCAGGCGAAGCTGCTGCGCGCCCTGCAGGAGCGGGTCATTGACCGGGTCGGCGGGACCGCCCCGGTGCGGGTCGACATCCGCGTGCTCGCCACCTCGAACCGCAACCTCGCCGAGGAGGTCCGCAAGGGCACGTTCCGGGAGGACCTGCTCTACCGGCTCAACGTCGTCGGCCTGCGGCTCCCGCCGCTGCGCGAGCGCCCGGCCGACATCCTCGAACTCGCCACCCACTTCGCCCGCAAATACGCCGCGGTGAACGGGATGCCGGTCCGCCCGCTCTCCGCGGAGGCCCGGGCGCTCGTGCTGCGGAACCCGTGGCGCGGCAACGTGCGCGAGTTGGAGAACACCCTGCACCGGGCGGTGCTGCTCGCCTCGGGCGACGCGATCGGCCCGGAGGCGATCCTGTCGCCCGAGGGCGAGACCTTCGCGGTCGAGGGGCCGGCCGCGCGCGCCGCCCAGGTCGCCGAGGCCGCCACCCGCGGGCTGGTGGGCCGGACCGTGGCGCAGGTCGAGTGCGACCTGATCCTCGACACGCTGGACCACTGCCTCGGTAACCGGACCCACGCGGCCAAGATCCTCGGCATCTCGATCCGGACCCTGCGCAACAAGCTCAACGAGTACGTGTCGGCGGGCCTCGACGTGGCCGAGCCCGGCAGCGTCCGGGCGAGCGTCGCCTGCGGCTGACGCGCATCCACGGAGCGGCCCCGGCGCGGACGCGCCGGACGACGGCGAACGTCACGGATGTGAAGGGCCGGGCTTACCCGTGCCGTGACGGGGGCGGACCGGCGGTGACGCCCTAGCGCCGCCCGCTCTGGGCCGCCTTGTGGGCCTCGGCCTGGGCCGCGAAAGCCGCGTCGAGCTTGCGCAGGGATTCGTAGCGGGCGACGTCGCCCTCGACGTCGCGGATCGTCTCCTCGACGAGGTGGCGCTGGAGGGCGACCCGCGGGTCGTCCGGCGGGAACGCCTCCCGCTCCTGCAGCCGGAGCACGGCCTGCCGCACGACCGTGTAGACCGCCTCGCGCTCCTCACGGGTCATCGACGGCTGGATCGCCTTCGCGACGAGATCGGAGAAATCCGACATGGACCGTTAGACTTCGCTCATCCAGGTGCGCCCGGTTGGCCGGGCCGCCTCCCTCTACAGATCGCGCGGCCCGGGATCCAGATCCCGGGAGCCGCGGATGCCGCTACATCCTCTGGTCGCGGATGCCGGCGATCAGCAGCGCGGACGAGCTCCAGATCACCAGGAAGCAGAAGAACGACACCAGGAGGGAGTGGCCCCGCTCGGGATAGAGGCTGTCGGTCGGCAGGACCGGCGGCACGAACGTGGCCAGGAAGATGTGCTGCTTGCTCGCCGAGATGCGCGCCCGGTCGAGCAGGCTGTGGGCCGATTCCTCCAGCTTCTCGGCGATGGTCCGCTCGACCAGCAGGCCCTCGTACTGGAGCAGCGCCTCGGTCATGTTCTGGCCGCCGGCGGCGGCGTTGGCGCTCGTCAGCTCGTCCTGAAGCGACTTCATCTGCTGGTCGATGGCCGCGATGTTGGCCACCAGCGTCTGGATCGAGCGCGAGCGCTCGTCGAGGCTGGAGCCGCGCAGGACCTGCAGGTCGTTCTCGGCCTTGAGCTTGTCCTTCCGCAGCAGGGTCAGCGTGGTCAGCGTGCCCTCGGCGGTCTTGATCGGATCGATCACACCCCACTGATTGCGGAATGCCTGCAGCGCCACGTGCGCCTTGCGCAGCCGGTCCTGGGCGACCTTCGCGTCGGCCTCGGCCTGGGCGACCATGTCGGCCTGGGCGCGCTTGGAGATGTCGTTGATCAGCGCCTCGGAGCGCGACACCACCGCCTGGGCGATGGTCAGGGCGTCCTCCGGCGTGAAGGCGCGCACGGACAGGCGGATCACGCCCGAGATCGAGTCGATATGCGCCTCGACGTGCTTGCGCCAGTATTTGGTCAGGTCCTCGATCGGATCACTGGGGTCGAAGCGGGCCCAGAAATCCGCCTCGGACCGCGAGAACATCTTGGAGATGCCGATACTCTTCTCCAGCGCCTCGACGAGCGTCTGGCTGTTGATGTAGTCGCGGACGATGAAGCTGTCCTGGCTGTTGTGCTTCTGGATGAGGTTCGTGTACTGGCCGAGCGAGATGTTCTCCATCGGCTCGACGTTGCCGCGGACCGCGAACTGGGCTTCCGCGACGTACTGATTGGACGCGAACGCGAACAGGTACAGGCCGACCACCAGGGTCGGCAGGAGCACGAACAGGCCGACGCGGCGGATGATCCGCGCGCCGTAGGTCGAGGTGTCCTCCTCGCGGGGACGCAGGCCCGGCAGACGGCTCCAGTCGAGGCGCTGCCGCACGGTCGCCACGAGGGCCCGGGCAGTCCGCTTCTCCGGCACCGGCCGGATCGTCTCCGCGCTGCGCCGCAGCTCCGTCATGGTCGGAGCGGCGAACGTCACGATCTCGCCTTCGCGCGTGTCGTCCTTGACGTCGTCGAAGCTCATCCGCTCTTTGTTCCTGGGTCTGCGCCGGTTCCGCTGCCGCGGCGCCGGCCGAGGGGCGGCCCGTGCGCGGTTACCGGAATCCCGTTCTTTTAGGCCCTTTTTATGGCGCCCAGCCCGCCCGCCGCCCGGCTGCTGCACCGCGGCGACGGGCGCCGTAGCCCGGGGTCGGTATCGCGTCCTACAGTCTCTGAATGATGACAGAACCGCGTGCCGCGGCCCCGGATGGCTCCCCTGATGGCTGCCCGACCGGCCGCACGGCCAAGACCAAACTCTCCGAGATCGTCGTCGTCTGCTCGAAATGCGCGAAGCGGCAGGGCCTGCGCGGGCGGGACGTCTGCGCGCTGCTGAAGAAGGCCGGGAAGCGGGCCGCCCGCGACGGCGGCGGCGGACGCCGGCGGAAGTTGCGCATCGTGGAATCGGGCTGCCTCGGCCCCTGTCCGAAGCGCGCCGTGGCGGTCGCGACCGGCGCGAGCCTGGCCGAGGGCCGGGTCGTCCTGCTCGATCCCGCCGCCGGGCCCGCCGAGGCGCTCGCCGCGGTGCTCAATCCCGTCCTGCCGCGTCGCAGGGTCCCCGAATTCGGCCCCAATACCGCTCTAGCGGCGATACCACCCGACGAATCGCCGCCGGTCCGCTGACCGGCACAACCTGGAGCGCGCTCTTGCCCGCCTCTCGACGCGAGGCCCGCACACCGTGACCGGCGACCCTGTTTCCCGGAAGCGGCGGGCGGCCCACGCCGTGCTGCGTCGCCTGCCGCTGTTCGGCACCCTGATCGGCCTCGGCCTCGCCGTCTGGCTCGTGGCGACCAACGATCTCGCCGCGGTGGCCGCGGCCTTCGGACGGATCGGCGTGGCGGGCTTCGCCGGCGTCACGCTGGTGCGGATCGTGGTGATCCTGCTCTGCGGCCTCGCCTGGGCGCGCATTCTCGACGGGCTGGCGCCCGCGACGGCTTCGGCCTGCATGATCCTGCGCTTCGTCCGCGAAGGCATCAACGTGCTGCTGCCCGTGGCCTCGGTGGGCGGCGACGTGCTGGGCGCCCGCCTCCTCACCTTCTGGGGCGTCGCCGGCTCCCTGGCGGCCGCCTCCGTGCTGGCCGACATGCTGTTTCAGGTGGGAACGCTCGCCCTGTTCGCCGGCCTCGGCGCCGGCCTCCTGAGCCGGGTCGAGGGCGCCGAAGCGGCCGCCCTGGCCAGCTGGACGCTGCGGACGCTCGTCGTGGCCGGGCTGGCGGTGGCGGCCTTCTTCGCCCTCCAGCGGACCGGCATCGTGCGGGTGCTCGAGGATCGCCTCGCCGCCCTCGGCCGGCGCTTCGTGCGCGACGCCGAGGCGCGCCCCGAGCCGAACCGCCGGATCCAGGGCGCCCTGGACACGGTCTGGGCTCCGGGCCGCCGGGGCCACCTCGCCCAGTCGCTCGCGCTCCACGCCCTGGCCTGGCTGCTCGGCACGGTCGAGGTCGCGGTCGTCCTCGCCTGCATCGGCGTGGACCATGTCGGCTGGGCCGACATTCTGGTGATCGAGGCGCTGAGCCAGGCGATCAAGGCCGCCGCCTTCGTGGTCCCGAGCGGGCTCGGCGTCCAGGAGGGCGGGCTGGTGCTGGTCTGCGGCCTGTTCGGCATCGACGCGGGGACCGCCCTCGCCCTGTCGCTCGCCCGCCGCGTGCCCGACGTGGTGCTCGGCCTGCCGGCCCTCCTCGTCTGGCAGAATCTCGAGGCCCGCCGCGCCGGCGTTCGCCCGGCCACACCCACCTGCGACCGTCCGTGACTCGAGACCTTCCCGTGCCGACACGCCCGATGCGCCAGGTCCCGAATCTGCGCCTGCCGCCGGTCGCGCTCGCCGCACTGGTCGCGCTGGCCGGCGGAGTGCTCGCCGCCGGTCCGGCCCTCGCGCAGAGCGTCACCCTCGATCTCGGTGCCGGCGGCACCACCGAGCGCGCCCTCCAGCTCGTGGCGCTGATCACCGTCCTGGCGGTGGCCCCCTCGGTGCTGGTGATGGCCACGGCCTTCACCCGCATCGTCGTCGTGCTGTCGATCCTGCGGTCGGCGCTGGGCACCCAGACGGCGCCGCCGACAGCGGTGCTCGTCAGCCTCGCGCTGTTCCTGACCGCCTTCGTGATGGCCCCGACCGGCCGCGCCGCCTACAGCGCCGGTATCGAGCCGCTGATCGCCGGCCGGATCACGCAGGCGCAGGCGTTCGAGCGCGCCTCGGCGCCGTTCAAGACCTTCATGCTGCGCAACGTCCGCGAGAAGGACCTGAAGCTGTTCCTCGACCTCGCCAAGGTGCCGACACCGAAGGGCCCCGAGGATGTCGGCCTGGAGATCGTCACGCCGGCCTTCATGATCTCGGAGCTGCGCCGCGCCTTCGAGATCGGCTTCCTTCTGTTCATCCCGTTCCTGATCATCGACCTCGTGGTCGCCTCGGTGCTGATGGCGGTCGGCATGATGATGGTCCCGCCGGCCACGGTCGCGCTGCCGTTCAAGCTGATCTTCTTCGTGCTGGTCGACGGCTGGACCCTGGTGGCCGGCTCCCTGGTCCAGAGCTACGGCGGCTGACGGCGGCCGTGCCGGGCCGTCAGCCGGCGCGGGACGTCGCGTCGACGATCCGGACCGCCGCGAAGCCCTCCGCGCGCGACGGCGGCTCGAACAGACGGTCGACGGAGCGGATGCTCTCTTCGGGAACCTGTCGGTCGGCGGCGCGCCGCCGATTCCCCTCGAGGGCGACCGCGAGCGGCGCGCGGATCCAAACCGCCTCCGCGGCAACGCCGCAGGCTCGCGCGATGGCGAGGATCGGCGCACGGTGCCGCCGGCCGGGCAAGGCGGCGTCGAAGTAGACGCGGCCGAGCCGGGGCCGCTGCCGGGCGATCCAGGTCGATTTGCCGGCCCCCTGCAGCCCGCACACGACCACGAGCCGCTCGACCGAGTCCGCGGCGAGCGCCGCGCGCAGCGCCGCGAGGGCCAGCCGCCACGCCTCGGCGTTCCGTTCGGGCGTCCAGACGCGGCCGCGCTCGGTCTCGAGGAAGGCGTCCGGGTCGACGACGACCGCCGCGCTCACCCGGGCGGCGCGCCGGGTGTCCCGGCGCTGCTCTGCTGCTGTCCGCCCTGGGCACCGGCGGCGGGCGCCTCGCCGCCTGCACCCGGCGCCTCGGGTCGACCGCGCGCGGGCGCGGCGGCATCCGGATAGCGCTTGCGATACTCGGCGAGGAAGGCCGACAGCGTCTGGACCTTCGTGGCGCGCGCCGCGATGTCCCGGAAGCCCGGTGCCCGGGTCGGGTCGGTGCCGGTCAGGAGCGCGAAGGTGCGGGCGTCCGGGCTCGCCGCCATCCCCTCAGAGAATTTCGCCTTCAGCCGCTCCAGGCCCACGGCCTCGTGCGCGAGATCGTAGGCGATCGCGGCGCGCACGATGTCGGCGCGCGCCTGATCGTCCAGCGGCTGGCCGGACTGCCACGTATCGCCCAGCAGGGCCTCGTGGGCCTCCCCGGCCTCGCGCCAGCGGCGCGCGCCCCAGTAAATGTCGGCGCGAAGACGCTCGATATCCGGACCGCTCTCGTCCTCGATCGTTTCCAGCGCGAGGTCGGTGCGGGTCAGGTCCGACAGGGCCCTGGCGCGGACCAGCCCGCGGGCGCGCTTGAGTTCGCCCGGAAGCTCGGGCAGCTCGGTGGCGTCGAGGATCTTCAGAGCCTCCATCGGCTTGTCGTCCATCAGCCGGACCGTCGCGAGGCGCGCCGCCACCGCGGATCGCGCCGGGCCGGTGAGGCGGTTGTCGATCTGGTACTGCAGCAGGTCGGCGGCCGAATCGAGGAGGTCGAGGGTCACGAGGCGGTCGGCCAGACGGCGCACCACCTCGTCGCCGCGCCGCCCGATCGGGCTCAGCTCACGGAAATCGAAGAAAAGCGACACGGCCTCGATCCCGGAGAGCTTGTCGCCCTTGTCGGTGAGGTAGAGGTTCTCGAAGGCCGTCTGCGCGTCCCGCGCCAGCGCCGCGGTCGCTGGGGCGTTCGGCGCGAAGACGTTGGCCCGGCGCACCACCGTGAAAGCGTCGCGCCACCGGCCGGCGGCGAGATAGAGGCGGGCGAGACCGGCGGTGATGCCGTCCTCGACCGGGCCCCCGTGCCAGGTCAGGGCGAGCCGCTCCAGCCGCTCGATGGCGGCGTCGGGCGCGAGCTTGCCGGAGGCCTGCGCCAGGAGCGCGCCCCTCAGCGCGGCCTCGACCGAGACCGGGCGGACGGCCGAGTTGTCGAGGCGCGCGTAGGCGTCCAGGGCCGCCTCGGTCTGGCCGGTCGCCTCGGCCACGCGGGCGCGGACCATCGCCAGCCGGTCGCGGATCCAGGGCGGCAGGTCGCGCTCGGCCTCGGCGCGCGCGGCAGCGGTCTCGGCATCGCCGTTCTCGATCGCCGATTCGGCGGCCCGGGCCCGGATCGTCTGCGCGACGTCCGCGGGATAGCCGTCGGCCAGCGGCAGCACCTTGAGGAAGCCCGTTTCCGCCGTCTTCCAGTCGCCCGCCCCGGCCGAGGCCATCGCGCGCCACAGGGCGGCCTCGCGATCGTCGCTCAGGAGCGGGACGCTGAGGGCCTTCAGCGCCTCCGCGCTCCGGCCGATCCGGACCAGGGCGATGCCCCGCAGGACGGCGGTGTCGCGCTGGATGGCCAGGAGCGGATCGTCGGCGGCCGCGATCTCCAGTGCGGTGAGGCCCTCGTAATCGAGGCCGTTGGCGAGATCCGCGCGGGCCAGCGCCAAGCGGGCCGGACCGCGCTCGGTCGGCGTCGCCGCGACGGCCGCGTCGAAGAGGCCGCGCAGGGTCGCGCGGACATTCCCCATCCTGGCGCGCTCCCAGGGCTCCTTCGCGATCGCGAGGGCCCCCGCGTCGACGAGCGCCACGTCCGGCTTGCGCGCCGCCATGGACGCGGCGAGTCCGCCCTCGCGGCCGATCGAGACGCCGTCGAGTTCGGGCCGCACCGCCAGATCGTCGGCGCCGGCGAGCACCGCGAGGCCGTGCCGGCTCGGCAGGATCTCGAAATCGACGAAGCGACGGTTCTTCGGATTGCCGACGGGGCGCTGCGCGGCCGACGTGACCACCGCGATCCGCTCATCGTCGAGGGCGAGCCACGTCGCCGATCCGGGATGCGGCAGCGTCAGGGTGACGGCGATGCGGCCGGACGGATCGGGCTTGCGGACGGGATCGATCGTGTCGCTCGGACTCAGCGCACTGCCCGCCGAGAGTTCCCAGGCCACGCCGGTCCCGGTGGTGACGGCGTTGAGATCGACGAGCCGACCCGGCGGAACCGGGAACCGCACGACCGTGAGCGGCCCCGTCCGGGCGGGTGCGCCCATCGGCGCGAGGCCCTGGCTCGCCGGCGGGACGACCACCGGCTCGGCGGTCTCGAAGACCAGCGTCGCGATCCCGCCGCGCTCGAACAGGACCGCCGGCGGGAGGGTTTGAAACGGGAAGAGCAAGCCGCCGCCGGCCCGGCGCGTCGGCGGCGGCTCGGGGGGGCGCGGCGCGACCGCCGGCGCAGTGACTGGCGCAGCGACGGGCGCCGTGACTGGCGCAGTGACTGGCGCACTGACCTGGGCCGGGCGCGGCGCGACCGGCAGCGGCGGCGCCTGCTTCGCGGCGGCGGGACCCGGCACGTCGACGGCGGTCGCGGCCGGCTCCGGAGGCTTGGGGCGGACCACGTCCACGTACATGGCGCCGTCCTCGCGCTCGGTGCCGATCCTGAACCCGTCCTCGGGCGTGATCAGCAGACTCGCCGAGTTCGTGTCGGTCTCCGTCGCCAGCTTGGCGATTCCGGGGCGCGGACGGCCGCGGGTGCCGCTCGGATCGATCGTCCAGGCGCCGATCACCCGCACGCGCGTCACGGATCCCTCGGCGGTCACCGTGGAGACGGCCTCCGCGGGGAGGCGCAGCGACAGCCGCGTCAGGGTCGGAAGCAGCGCGAGCTCGAGCGACAGCGCCCGGCGCACCGGCTCCGGCGTGCGCGCCCTGAGCGCCTCCTCGGCCGCCCGGGCCCGGCGGGCGAGGTCGGCAATCACCTCGGCCGGCAGCGGCGGCATGAGGCCGGACCACCCCTCCGGAAGCAGGTCCACGAACACGCGCTCGCCGGCCGACTGGACGTTGGCCCGGTAAGGGCGCTGCAGGGCGAGGCGGAGCCCCGTGCCGTCGGGATCGCGGCGGACGCTAGCGATGAAGGCCGGCATCTCGTCCGTGAGGTGCTCGGGCCCGGGCGCCACCCGCTCGCCGTAGCTCAGGAGCAGGACGCCGCCGGCGAGCTTCGCCTTGACCGCGACCGGCTTGTCGAAGGTGAGCACGATCCGGCCGTAGCCGCCGGCCCCGGTGCCGACCTCGCTGCCCTTGGTGCTGACGAGCCGCGCGGCCAGCGCGGGCGCGATCCCTGCCAGAAGGGCGAGCAGCGCCAGCGCCGCGGTCAGCACCCGCGCGCCGCGTCCTCGACCGTTCCGGGGTCGCCCGCCCACCGATCCCATCGCCTCGCCGATCCGAACCCGGCGCGCGGCACCCGAGGGACCGCGGCGCGCGGCGCCACTTCTCGGCGGGATCCTGCTCGACCGCGGCTAACGCTGGCTTAACCGTAACCGGAAAAGGCCGCGGGCCGCCGCGCGGCTCAGCCGCCGAGGGCGACGGCGCGATCGAAGGCCTGCGAGAAGCCCGTCAGGGGCACCGTGACGGTGGCCGGCTCGGTCCCGCCCGCCTTCTCGCCGGTCACGGTGAGGGCCTTGGCGGTGCGCATGCCGTCGAGGGCGAGCGTCGGGAAGCTGATCGCCACGATGCAGCCCTCGGCGCTGCAGGTCGTGTAGGGGGCGCCCTTGCCGAGGGTCTGCTCGTCGAGCTTGAAGGTCACGCCCGGCTCGATGGCGAGCCCGAAGGGCATCAGCACGATCCCCTCGGCCCGGCCGTTCGCGGGCGTCTGCAGTTCGAAGCCGAACTTGCGCCGGCCGGTCCGCGAATCGCCCTGGGACTGGGCCACGATGCAGGTGACCTTGTCGCTCGGGCGCGTGCAGGTCATCGTCCAGTCGCCGTAGCTCTCGCTGACGGTGCTGGCGCCGGCGGGCCACACGGCGTGCGCCGCAGCGGCCGCCGGCGTGGCGGCCTCCTCGGGCTTCGCCGCCTCGGCAGGCTTGGCCGCCTTGTGGGGAGCCGGCTTCGGCCGCGGCTTGGGCTTCGGCTTCGCGGGCGCCTCGGCGGCCGGAGCGGCGTCGGGTTCGGCATCCTGCGCGCGCGCCGCCAGGTTCGGGACCGCCGCAAGCGACGTCGCGATCAGGCTGAGACGCAGAAGCGCACGAAATGTCGACATGGAATCACGATCCCCCGGAGAGCCATTGGGCGGCAGTGCCGCCTAATGCCCAAGCCGGGGCGACGCAATCGCCGGAGGCGGCGCCGGTGGGTTGCGCGCGTCTCAGAGAGGATTCGGGCCACCGATCGAGCGCGCGAGCGCGCAGCGGCGGGCGAAGGCACTCTCCGCGCCGACGCGCAGCGTGCGGGCGACCGCGAAGACGAGGGTCAGGAAGCCGGGATCGCGATCGGCGGTCTCGACGGCAGGGCCGGGGATCCGGGCGGTGATGAGCGCGAGCATGACGGACTCCAGGTGCGAGGTCCCGGGCGTTTCCAAGCTCCCCAAGTTTCTGCGGCCCTCTGCGCGACCTTGCTGCATCGCAATATGAGGCCCGCGTCCCGAGCTTGCCACTGGACAGATGATGGGGGACGCATGCGCTGAGTTCATACTCCGCGCGACTTTCGGGTAAGGGGACGTTAACGAAGGGTTCCGCGGGCGCGGTTGACCGGCGACGGGCAAGCCGCCATTGAGCGCGTTTCCGGCGACTCGGACCCTGGACCGCTCCGGCACCGCTCCGGCGGCGCGGGCCTGTCGCCGCACTGTCACACGCGCGCCATAACCCGCCCGCGAGCCAGATGAGCGGACGCGCCCGGCGTCCGCCAGACGAGGATATCCCGCATGACCGACCAGCCGACGCGTCACCCGATCCATGGCCGCATCACCGGCCCCATCGTGATGATCGGCTTCGGCTCGATCGGCCGGGGCACCCTGCCGCTCATCGAGCGCCATTTCGAGTACGACCGCGCCCGCTTCACCGTGATCGACCCGGTCGACACGCACCGGCCGCTCGCCGAGAAGCACGGACTGCGCTTCGAGAAGGTGGCCCTGACGCCGGAGAACTACCGCGACGTGCTCACCCCGCTCCTCACCGAGGGCGGCGGCCAGGGCTTCTGCGTCAACCTGTCGGTCGACACCTCCTCGCGCGCCATCATGGAGCTCTGCCGCGAACTCGGCGCCCTCTACATCGACACCGTGGCCGAGCCCTGGCCGGGCTTCTACTTCGACAAGACCAAGAGCCAGGGCGACCGCACCAACTACGCGCTCCGCGAGAACATCCTCGACGCCCGCGCGCAGAAGCCCGGTGGCACCACGGCCGTGTCGTGCTGCGGCGCCAATCCCGGCATGGTCTCGTGGTTCGTCAAGCAGGCGCTCCTGAACATCGCCCAGGATACCGGCCTGCAGCGGCCCGAGCCGAAGACCAAGGCCGAGTGGGCCGCCCTGATGAAGGATCTGGGCGTGAAGGGCGTCCACATCGCCGAGCGGGACACGCAGCGCGCCAAGAATCCGAAGCCGCGGGGCGTCTTCGTGAACACGTGGTCGGTCGAGGGCTTCGTCTCCGAGGGCAACCAGCCGGCCGAGCTGGGCTGGGGGACGCACGAGACCTGGAAGCCCGCCAACGCCCGCGAGCAGGAGAAGGGGTCGCGCTGCGCGATCTACCTGCTGCAGCCGGGCGCCGACACGCGGGTGCGCACCTGGGTGCCGACCGCCGGGTCGCAGTTCGGCTTCCTCGTCACCCACAACGAGGCGATCTCCATCTCCGACTACTACACGGTGCGCGAGGGCGATAAGCCGGTCTTCCGGCCGACCTGCCACTACGCCTACCACCCGGCCGACGACGCCGTGCTGTCGCTCCACGAGATGTTCGGCAAGGCGGCGCAGGTGCAGGAGCAGCACCACATCCTCGACGAGACCGAGATCGTCGACGGCATCGACGAGCTCGGCGTGCTCGTCTACGGCCACGCGAAGAACGCCTACTGGTACGGCTCGCAGCTCTCCATCGAGGAGACCCGCCGGGTTGCCCCGTACCAGAACGCCACCGGCCTGCAGGTGACCTCGGCGGTGCTCGCCGGCATGGTCTGGGCCCTGGAGAATCCGGAGGCCGGCATCGTCGAGGCCGACGAGATGGACTTCCGCCGCTGCCTGGAGGTCCAGACCCCGTATCTCGGCCCAGTCGTGGGCGTGTACACGGACTGGACGCCGCTCACCGACCGCCCGGGCCTGTTCCCGGAGGACATCGACACCAGCGATCCCTGGCAGTTCCGCAACGTGCTGGTGCACGGCTGAGGCTTCCGCCGCGCCCCGTCAGTCGGGGCGCGAATCCGCGCCGGATCGGCGGCGCCGTCCTGGACGCACGAAGGGGCCTCCGAGATGCGACGATCTCGGAGGCCCCGTTCGTACGGCCCCCCGCCCGGCCCCGCGGCCTATGCCAGGGATGACACCGGCCCGGACAGTTTCAGCCGGCTCGGCTACTCGGCCTGCCGCCGCGTCACGAGAGTGCGGCCCGGCTCGACCTCGTTCTTGTCCTGATACAGCGGCACGATCGCGCGCAGCCAGCCGCGGACCTCGCGGCCGCCGTAATTGCGCTCGACCACGTCGTGCGTGAGGTAGGCCTGCAGGTTCACGGGCCCGAAATTGTAGCCGACGAGACCGCCCACCGCGATCTGGCCCTGCGGACGGTAGCTCGCCACGCCGGTAGGAAGGTCCGTCGACCCGAAGGCCACCGCGCCGATCTGCCAGGAGCCGAATTTCTTCGTCATGGTCAGGTCGAGGTTCATGTAGTCCGGGTAGAGGGTGCCGCTGGGCGAGCGCGTGTCGAGGAAGACGCCGTAGAGCAGGTTCGCCGTGAGGTTCCAGCCCTGGCCGGTGTAGCTCAGCGCGAAGCGGTGGGTCAGCGAGGCCGACTGCGTCAGGAACCGCGTCTGGATCGGCAGGTAGCCGCCGAACAGGTAGCTGAAGCCGACGTCGCCGCCGAGGTCCCAGGCGAGCTGGGCCGCCAGCAGCTGCTGCCCGACGCCGCTCTGATAGGGCGCGCCCTGGCTGCTCGCCGCCGCGACCGGCTGGGTGAAGAAGAACTGCAGGCGCGCACCGGCAACATCCCAGGGCGTCGCCCACGCGAAGGTCGGCAGGTTGACGTTGGTCGACGAGTCGCGCGGGAGCGTGCCGCGCACGCCGAAGCTCGACAGGTTCACGAAATACAGGCCGACCGGCAGCTGGTCGCCCACCGGCAGGCCGACCGTCTGTCCCGGCTGCGCCGCGGACGCCGCCCGCGCGGTCGTGGCCGTCGACGCGGCGGCGATCGGGGCCGAGACGGCAAGAGCCGCCGCCGCGACCCAACGTGACGTCAGGCTAAATCCGGCCATGAAAACCCCGAACCTGAGCCCCGTCATTCGGGGCCGATCAGGGTTTGACGGGCGTTCACTCCGACAGCATCCCGCCGTTACGGCCAAGCTGTGCGCGATCGCACGGCGTCGACAGACCGTTCTCTTGGCGAGGGGACTAAATCACCGCCCCTCGACTTCGACGACGAAGTCGCCGCGGTAGGTCGTGCCCTCCACCGGGTTCGAGATCCAGCGGCAACGGCCGATCCGCAGGTCGTGGCCGGCGTGGAAATGCCCGGAGATCCACAGCTCCGGCCGCTCGGCCTCCGCGAGGTCGTCGAGGGCCGTGCTGGCGTAGAAGGCCGGCACCCACCAGGGGACGCCGGGCGCGTCCTGGAAGCGGTCGGCCGCGAGCGGGCTCGCCGGGTGATGGGTCACCACCACGGTCGGTCCGTCGTGCGGGGTCCGGAGCGCCGCGTGCAGGGCCGCCCGCTCGATCCGGTGTTCCGCCATCGCGTCCGCCGGCTGCCAGGGGCTGCCGTCGGCCTTGCGGATCGATCCGAGATACTCCCGCGAGCCCGTCACTGGGTCGGTCATGCGCGACGCCGCGTAGGCCACCGGATCGTCGGGCCGGTTCGGCGCGTCCGGTGCGAGCCAGCGCCCCGCGAGGGTCCAGTCGCTCCACAGGGTGGTGCCGACGAAGCGGACACCGTCGATGACGCAGCTCCGCGCGTGCTGGAGCAGATGGATCCGCGCGCCGAGCCCGTTGAGGCGGCCGACCTCGGCCTCGAGGGCGGCGATCAGCTCCGGCGCGGTCCGCCGGTCCCCGGTCGGCGCGTAGCGCTCATGGTTGCCCGGCACCAGCACGATCGGCCGTCCCTGCGCGAGGTGCAGCAGCGCCGCGAGCCCCCGCTCGGGATGTCCCTCGTGGAGGTCGCCTGGGCAGGCGAGCAGGTCGAACGGCTCCGCGGGCGGCGCGATCCGGTCGAGGGGACGCCGCTCCAGGTGCAGGTCCGAGATGGGGAAGATGCGCATGATGGTCGCTGCCGTGTCGCCGCTCGGGACCGCTACCGCGCGGCTCTGTGCTCGGCCGCGGCTGCCTTGAGGATGTCGGCGGCCGAGTCGGCGTTGAGGATCACGATCCCGGCCGCCACCACGAGGTCGGGCCAGGGGGACGGGTGGAGGGCCGTCACCAGACCGGCGGCGATGATCGCCAGGTTGGCGACGGCGTCGTTGCGCGCCGAGAGGTAGGCCGCCCGGGTCAGGCTGCCCGAGCCGGAGCGGTGCCGGGCGAGCATGAGCGCGCAGGTGAGGTTCACGGCGAGCGCCCCGAGCCCCGCGAGGGTCAGGGGCAGTGCCGCGGGGGCGGTGAAGTCAGCGATCTTGCCGTAGGCCGCCCAGGCCCCCGCCAGCGCCGGCAGGAGCAGGATCCCCGCCATGGCGGTCCCGAGGCGGGCGCGGTTGCGCGCGCTCCAGCCGAGACCCGCGAAGATCAGCAGGTTGATCGCCGCGTCCTCGAGGAAATCGAGGCTGTCGGCGATCAGCGCCACCGAGCCGATGGCGAGCGCCACCGCGATCTCGATGCCGAAATAGCCGAGGTTGAGCGCCGCCACGCGGGCGACGATCGGGCGGAGGGCGGGCGGCGCGGGCCGGGGCGCATCATCGGCGATCACGGGACGCCTCTTCGCCGACGCGCGCGGCGCTGTCGAGCGGCCGTTGAGAAAAGCCTGTCCGCGGCTCAAGAAAGTTCGACGCCGTTACGCCTTTGTCCGGGTGGATTCGCCGCCGGGATCGTGCGACGCCGTTGCCGGAGCCGGCTGCACGAGACGAATGACCGGCCGGAACCGGAGGTCTGCCGCGTCATGCTGCCCGAACTGCGCGTGCTCTATTTCGAGGATCTCGAGGTCGGCCTGTCGGAGACCCTCTCGAAGACCATCGCCTCCTCGGACGTGGTGGGCTTCGCCGAGATCACCGGCGACCGCAACCCGATCCACCTGTCCGAGCACTTCGCCGCGCGCACGCCGTTCGGCACACGCATCGCCCACGGCCTCTACACGGCCGGGCTGATCTCGGCGGTGCTCGGCACCCGCCTGCCGGGGCCCGGCGCCGTCTACATCTCCCAGACCCTGAACTTCCGCGCCCCGGTGCGGATCGGCGACGTCGTCGACGTCACCGTGACGGTGGCCGAACTCATGCCTGAGCGGCGGCGCGCGCGCCTCGCCTGCAAGTGCTCGGTGGGCGGTGAGACAGTCCTCGACGGCGAGGCCCTGGTGAAGGTGCCGACCAAGGCCGAGGCCGACCCGCTGGCGAACCGCTCCGACCGGTCCCAGGGCTGAGGTGACTCCGGTCCCGGAGCTCCTCGCCGACCCGGACGATCCCCGCCTCGAGCCCTACACCCGGATGCGCGAGCGCGACCTCGTGGGCCGCGCCGGGCGCTTCATCGTCGAGGGCGAGGTGACCCTGCGGCTGCTCCTCGGGCGCCGCAGCCGCTTCCGCGCCGAATCGATCCTCCTCGCGCCTGAGCGCTGGCCCGGACTCGCCGCCGACGTCGCCGCCGCCGCGGAGCCGCCGCCCGTGTTCGGCGCCTCGAAGGCGGTGATGAGCGCCGTGACGGGCTTCCCGATCCACCGCGGGGTCCTCGCGGTCGGCCTGCGCGGGCCGGAGCCCGGCGCGGCCGACCTCGTACCGCCGCCGCCCGCCCCCGCCCTCGTGGTCGGCCTCGCGGGCCTGACCAATCACGACAATGTCGGCGCCGCCTTCCGCAACGCGGCGGCCTTCGGGGCCGACGCCGTGCTCCTCGACCGGGCGAGCTGCGACCCGCTCTACCGCAAGAGCATCCGCGTCTCCGCAGGGGCCGCCCTGATCCAGCCTTTCGCGCGGCTGCCGGAAGGGCAGGACTGGCTGCGGCTCGCCGAAACCCTCGATCTCCAGCCGCTGGCCTTCAGCCCGGGGGCGACCGAAACTCTGGACACGCTCGACGTCCCGGCGCGCGCGCTCCTGATCCTCGGCACCGAGGGACCCGGCCTCGATGCGGCGACGCTGGCCCGGTCGCGTCCGATCCGGATCCCGATGGCCGCCGGCTTCGACTCGCTCAACGTCGCCACCGCGGCGGGCGTCGCCCTCTACACCATCGCGCACGGCCAGGGGCGCCTCGGCAGGACGTGAACGCGCCGCGACGACAGCTCCCTTCGCCCAGGCCGGCCGTTTCCTGAACTCAGTATTCTCCGCGCGGACGCCGCCAAATAGGGCCGGCACACAATCGTCCGCCTGCAACACATGGACATCTCGACGCCGCGCGCGGGTGTGCGCAAGCTGAGATCTCAAGACCGTCACGACGCCGCGCCGGATCGCATGTCGAGTCTCCCGACGCTTCACTTCAACACCGATCCCCTCGAACCCGCGCAGGCCTTCGCCGCCTGGCGCGATCTGATGGCACCCATCGTTCGGATCGAGCAGATCAAAGGGGCTCCGGTGCCGCGCGGGAACCCGTCCTGCACGGTCCTGGGGGACATCCTCGCCAGCCGGATGGTCTTCTCGGCCCAGCACATGGTCCGCGATCGCCGCCACGCCGCGGCGACGCCGGATCACTTCACGTTCATGCTCTACGTGTCGGGTGGCCTGTCCGGGGACGTCGCGGGCAGCCCG
Organism: Methylobacterium sp. 285MFTsu5.1; assembly: GCF_000383455.1. Lineage (NCBI taxonomy): Bacteria > Pseudomonadati > Pseudomonadota > Alphaproteobacteria > Hyphomicrobiales > Methylobacteriaceae > Methylobacterium > Methylobacterium sp. 285MFTsu5.1. Next base: position 340,542 of record NZ_KB911270.1, read on the forward strand.
GTGGTGCAGCAGCGCAACCGGATTATGGCCGCCAATATGGGCCGGGAACTCGATGCCCGCGGGGTGAGCTCCAGCGCGATCGGGCTGACCATCCCGCGACGCCTGCTGGCCGACTGCGCGGTCGAGCGGATCCCGATCTTCCTCGACAGGGAGCGGAACCGTCTGCTCGTCGCCCGGCTGCACGCCCTGTACCGCCGGCTGCCGACGGCCACCGCCGACGACGAGCCGGCGATCGCGGGTGAGTTGACCGGTTTCGTCCGCCGCCTGTTTGATCCGTCCGCGGCCTCGGACGTGCTGCAGGGCCCGGAATTGGATGCCGGCTTCGTCGCCCTCGTCGAGCGCCTGATGGATCTCCACCTGGCCTCGCCCGACCTATCGCCGGACCGCCTCGCCGACGGGGTGGGCGTCTCGCGGACCGTGCTGTACCGCGCCTTCCAGAACGTCGGCGGCGTCATGCACCGCGTCTGGGAGAAGCGGTTGGAGGCGATCCGGATCGCCCTGGAGGATCCGCTCGAGACGCGGGCGCTCGTGCGCCTGGCGAGCGAGCACGGCTTCAAGGATCCCGCCCACCTGAGCCGCGCCTTCCGCGCTCGATTCGGGGTGACGCCGCGGGAATGGCGCCAGACGCGGAGGCCCCACGGCACCCGGACGTTCGAGCGGACGCCCGCCCAGGCCCACGCCTGGTACGAGCGTCTGGGCCAGCGCTGACGCGCCCGCTCCACCGAGGACGGCCCGACACGCGATCCGGCGCTGGCGAGGCCGCCGGTGAGGCCACGGGCGGTCCGCGACGCGGCTCGCGTCGAGAAACCTTGCGGATGTGTATCCACCGTATGATCGTATACAGCGTTGTGCGCGCGACAAACGGCTGCAATTGCCGCGCGATGATGCGAAGCTAGCTTGGCTGGACGGGGTATCGGGATTCTGTGAGGAGTCGGGGACGTTGCTTCAGTCTGGGGATGGGTTGCGGGCGCTGACCGGACGCCGGGTGGCCGTGGTCGGGGCCGGACCGGGCGGACTGGCCGCCGCCCTACTGCTCGCGCGGGCCGGGATCCACGTCACCATTTTCGAGAAGGACCCGCAGGTCGGGGGTCGGACGAAGACCGTCGAGGCTCCCGGCGGTTACCGGTTCGATATCGGCCCGACGTTCTTCCTCTATCCACAGATTCTTGCGGATATTTTCGCGAGCTGCGGCGAACGGCTGGAAGACCACGTCAAGCTCGAGCGGCTCGACCCGCAGTACCACCTCGTGTTCGAGGGCGCGGAGGGGATCTCGGGAACGATCCGCGCGACCGGCGACGTCGAGCGCCTGGAGCGCGAGGTCGCCCGCCTCGCGCCGGACGACGCCAAGAACGTCAAGGCCTTCTTCTCCGAGAACCGGACCAAGCTGAACTACTTCAAGCCGGTCCTGGAACAGGCCTTCCACACCCTGCGCAGCATGGCGAGCCCGGCCATGCTGGCCGCCCTGCCCTACCTGCATCCGGGCCGGAGCGTGGACCGAGACCTCAAGCGCCACTTCGCCGACCCGCGGGTGCGCCTCGCCTTCTCGTTTCAGACCAAGTACCTCGGCATGTCGCCGTTCCGGTGCCCGAGCCTGTTCACCATCCTGTCGTTCCTCGAATACGAGCACGGGGTCTATCACCCGGTGGGCGGCTGCGGCGCCGTCTCCGAGGCGATGGCGGGCTTGGCCGGCCGCATGGGCGTGGACCTCCGGCTCAACAGCAACGTCGAGGAGGTGCTGTTCGACGGCAAGCGCGCCACTGGATTGGTGGCGGACGGCGAGACTTTCAACGCCGACGCGGTGCTGATCAACGGTGACTTCGCGAAGGTCGTGCGCGCCCTCGTCCCGGAGCGGCACCGGCCGCGCTGGCGCGACGCCAAGATCCGGAAGGCTCGGCTCTCCTGCTCGACCTTCATGCTATATCTCGGCCTCGAGGGGAAAATGCCCGACAGCCTCGGGCATCACACGATCCTCTTGGCCGACGGCTACGAGAAGAACATCCGCGAGATCACGGAGGGCACGCTGCCGATGCAGCCGTCCCTGTACGTGCAGCACGCGGGCTACACGGATGGCGGCATGGCGCCGCCCGGACACACAGCCCTCTACGTGCTGGTGCCGGTGCCCAACCTGAAGGCGGGGATCGACTGGGCGGCGATGCGGGAGACCTACCGCGCCCTGGTCCTGGAACGGCTGAAGCTCCTCGGAATCGACGATCTCGAGTCCCGCATCCGCTACGAGCGGATCATCGACCCGACCCAGTGGGAGGAGGATTTCGCCGTCCACGAGGGCGCCACCTTCAACCTCGCCCACGACCTGATGCAGATGCTGTATTTCCGGCCGCACAATCGTTTCGGACCGGGGCTCTACATCGTCGGTGGCGGCACCCATCCGGGCTCGGGCCTGCCGGTGATCTACGAAGGAGCCCGCATATCGGCCCGGCTGCTGATCGAGGAGCTTGCCGGTGCCCGCGCCGCCGCCGCGGCCGGCATCCCCGACACCGCCCCGCTGGCCACCTCCAGCGAGGCCTCGTGAGCGCGGCGACCGACCGGAGCCTTCTCCGGAGGCCGAGAGGACGCGTGACGGTTGCCGTGGCGGCCTGGTTCTGCGCCGCGGCCGTGCCGGCATGGGCCGCCGCCGTCCAGGTCGAGGTCGACGGCATCGAGCCCGGGGGCGGCCAGGTGCGCGTCGCGCTCTGTCAGGGCGGTCTCTCGGAGACGTCGTGTCTCAGGGGGGACGACGCGCCGGCCACCACTGACCGGGCGCGGTTCACCTTCCGGGATGTCCCGCCGGGAACCTACGCGGTGGCAGCCTACCAGGACGCCAACGGCAACGGGCGCCTCGACCGCACCGGCCTCGGCCTGCCGCTCGAGCCCTACGGCTTCTCGGGGGCCGTCGGGCGGCGAGCGCGACCCGACTTCGCCGAGGCGGCCTTCGCCCTCCGGGAGCCCGGCGCCGCCGTACGGGTGCGCCTCGGCCGTGCCCTGCCGGGTCGGTGAACCGATGGACGCCCCCCTCGTCCGGCTCGCGGGCGTCGGCCTCGACCTCCGCGGCCGACGGGTGCTGGATCAGGTCGATCTCGACCTCGGCACTGGCGACACCTTGGCGCTGCTTGGACCGAACGGGGCCGGTAAGTCCTCGCTGATGCGCCTCGTGGCGGGGCGGCTCGCGCCCAGTGCGGGCTCGGTGCGCGTGGCCGGAGCGGACCCGTACCGCGCGGGACAGGCCCGCCGCGCCATCGGATGGGTGCCGCAGGAGATCGCCCTCTATCCGCGGCTGACCGTATCGGAGAATCTCGGCGTGTTCGGGCAGCTGGCGGGGGTTTCCCGCCGCGACCGGAAGGCGGCCGTGGAGGCCGCCCTGGCCATGGCCGACATCGGCGACGTGGCTCGGCGCCCGGTCGGCGTCCTGTCGGGCGGGTACCGGCGCCGGGTGAACATCGCCGCGAGCCTGATGAACCGGCCCCGGCTGGTGCTCCTCGACGAGCCGACCAGCGGCGTCGACCTCGCCGCGCGGGCCGCGATCCACGCGGTGCTCGATCGCCTGAAGGCCGCCGGCACCGCGATCCTGATTGCCACCCACGATTTCGCCGAGGCGGAACGCCTCGCCTCCCGGGTCGCGTTCCTGGCCCAGGGCCGGGTCGTGCGTGCCGGCCGTCTCGCCGACCTGCTCGCGCAGTTGCGCACGGGCGCGCCCGAGCGGGAGCTGAGCCTCACCGGCCCGGTGACGGGACAGGCCGAGGGCGTGCTGCGCCGGGCCGGCTTCGTGCCCGCCGAGGCTGGCGGCCTCGTCTGGCGGTCGGTCGAACGGGCCGGCCTCGACGGCGCGGCGCTGCTCGGCGCCCTGCGCGCCCAGAACGTGCCGGTGGCCGAGATCCGGGTGCGGGCGCCGCGGCTGGAGACGCTCTATCTCGACGCCCTCCGCCCGCGGGAACTGACGGATCCCGAAGCCACCCCGCTCCGGGTCGGGGCCGCCGGATGATCGCTGCCGCCTTCCGGGTGATGCTCCTGACCCTCCTGCGCGACCGGGCCGCGCTGGTGATGGCTTTCGTGCTGCCGACCGTGATCTTCTCGATCTTCGCGGCGATCTTCTCCGGTGCGATCGGCGACCGGATCCGCATCCATCTCGGCTTGGCCGACCTCGTCCACACCGCGGCAACACAGCGCCTCGCCGACGCGCTCGCGGCCGATCCCTCGCTCCGGGTGACGCGGCTGCCCGCGCCCGACATCGACGCCGTGGCGCAGGCGGTGCGGGCCGGCGAGGTCGACGTGGCGCTGGTCCTGCGTGGAGACCTGATCGCCGCCCCTGCTGAGGCCGCGCCCGGTTCCGCGGACCAGCCGGTGGTGCTGGTCGAGAACCCCGCCAAGGCGCTGGCGACACCGATCGCCCTCGGCCAGCTCCAGCGGGTCCTGAACGAGGCGCTGCCCGACGTGGTCCTGTCGCGGGTCGTCGCCGACGTCGAGCGCACGGGCAAGATCGGTCCAGACGAGCGCCGGTTCCTCGACGAGGCCTTCGCCGAGCAGCGTGCCAAGAAGGAACCGTTCAGCTTCGCCTCCCTGGTGGAGCGCCGCAGCACCGCGTCCGGGACCGCCAATGCCCGGGTGAGCTACTACGCCGGCGCGATCACCGCGGTGTTCCTGCTCTTCGCCGCCATGCAGGGCGCCATGTCCCTGGTCGAGGAGCGCGAGACGGGCCTCACCGAGCGGCTGATGGCCGGGCCGGGTGGATTGCCCGTCGTGGTGCTCGGAAAGTTCGCCTTCCTGACGCTGCAGGGGCTCGTCCAGGCCGGACTGATCTTCCTGGCCGCTGCGCTTCTCTACGGCGTCGAGATCGGTCCGCACTGGCCGGCCTTCCTAACCGCCTGCCTGCTGGTCTCCGCGATGGCGGCCGGTCTGGCGCTCGCGGCCTGCGCGCTCGCGGCCTCGCGCCAGCAGGCGCATCTCGCCTCGACCTTCGGGGTGCTGCTGCTCTCGGCGGTCGGAGGCTCGATGGTCCCGCGGTTCCTGATGCCGCCCTGGCTGCAGCAGGCCGGATGGCTCACCCCGAACGCCTGGGCGATCGAGGCCTACCAGAGCGCCCTGGGCGAGGGCTTCTCCGCCGCGGCCCCGGCCCTGGGCGTCCTGGCGGCGCTGACCCTGGCCGGTCTCGCGTTCGCCCTCGCGTTGGCGGCGCGGCGGACGGCCTAGGTCCCGGCGTCCCGACCCGGACGGCGCTACTCCACGTAGACGCCGGCACCGACCAGCGCCTCCACGCCGGCCACGCGCGTCGCGCAGACGTAGCTCCATTTCACGCTCGGCGCCGACTGGCCGGGCTTCGGGAACATGTAGTCGACCCATCCGGCCCCGAACCGCGTGACGGCGTCGATGAAATCGTGGTGGAACTGCTTCCCGTCGGCGTCGCGCTCGTGGAGCAGGTCGTGGCCCTCGCGATTCGGATGGGCGGCGTTGAAGAGGACGATCCCCCGCAGGTCGACGACGAACAGGTAGACGTCCCCGTATCGCCAGGTGCTCCCCTTGCGCCGGAACGCGTCGAACGCCCGCGCGCCCTCGGCCTCCAGCATGTCGGCCGCCCTGTTGACCAGGGCCTCGATCTCGGCCGCCTGGTGCAACGGCGGGGGTGCTCGCCGGGCGGTGGCCGGGATGGCCAACCCCAGGACGAGCAGCACGATCCCGACCAGCAGGGTTCTCGACAGGCCGTCGCACCGCCGCGTCACCGGCAGGCGGGGATCTGCGCGCCTCGCGTGGCTCGCCCGATCCTCCGGGGAAGCCTTAGGAATGCGCCTCGATGCCATGGCCCGCGTACCCGCCGCGCCGCCGGAGGAAGAGCAGCCAGTTCCGCTTCCGCGGAGGGGACGGAGGTGGGGACGGGCCGACCGCGTTGGGCAGGGCCAGGAACGCCAGCCGCCTGCGGTGCCGCTCGATGATGCGGTCGAGGTTCCGCAGCGCCGCGAGGCCCTGGTTCGCCATCAGGCAGTGCCCCTCGCAGGCACCTCTCCGGTCCAGGTCGGCAACGATGTTCTCCGCGTGAGCGAGGATATCCCGGGCTTCCGCGCAGTAGAGCTCCACCTCGGCGAGATCTGGCATCCTGTCCTCCGCGCTGATCGTTCCTCGGAGTCCGAGACGGCAGGGGTAAACCCGGCCTCGCGGGGCGCATCACCCGTTTGGAGGAGTCGGGCCAGATTTCAGCGGCCGCCTCCCGCGACGATCCGCGCCGTTCCTGCGACGCGGTGTGCACCGACATAGAGGCGCCTCCGCTACGGCCGCGCTCCCCGGTATCCCGCATGCTCCGCCTGCTCATCGCCGACGGCAACGATCGCGCTGCCCGCGACCGCCACGTCGCGGCCACCGGACGAACCTCGGCCGAGTCCTACGCGGCGGTGGTGCGGGACCTCGCGCCGGGCTCCGTCTGCCGGCACGTCAACGCCGCCGACGCCGACGCGGCCCTGCCGGCGGGTCTCGCGGAGTTCGATGGCCTGATCTTCACCGGCTCGACCCTCAAGGTCTCGGAGGGCACGCCGGCCGTGAACCGGCAGCTCGACCTGATGCGCGCGGCCTTCGAGGCCGGGCGCGCGGTCTTCGGCTCGTGCTGGGGAGTGCAGGTCGCCGCCACGGTGGCGGGCGGGCGCGCCGCCGAGAATCCCCGCGGGCCGGAATACGGCTTCGCCCGGGCGATCACCCCGACCGAGGAGGGCCGGACTCACGCTCTGCTGGCCGGCCGTCCGGCGACCTGGGATGCCCCGGCGATCCACTCCGACGCCGTCCTAGAGCCGCCCCTGGGCGCCCGCGTACTCGCCGGCAACCGCGTTCTCGGCATCCAGGCCCTCGAGATCCGCCGGGATCGCGGCTGGTTCTGGGGAACGCAGTATCATCCCGAGCTCGACCTCGACGAGCTGGCCGCGATGCTGCGCCTCTGCGACACCGCCATTGTCGAGGCGGGACTCGCCGAGAACTCGCGGGCCGTGGCCGCCTATGCCGACGAAGTCGCGACGCTCCAGGGCCACGACCCGGAGACCGCGCGCCGCCTGGCCTGGCGTCACGGCGTCGGGCCCGAAGTGCTGGAGGCCGGGCTCCGCCGGCGGGAGATCGGGAACTTCCTGGCGCGCCTGTCCACAGGCGAGCGCCGCCACTAGGCGACCGCGACCGGGTGGCGCGTTGACCCGCCCGGCCCCAGGTCTAGCTTCGCTCTGCGGGCCACGCCTTCCTCGGCCCGGGGAGCCAGCCAGCAGGATGAGCCAGGATTCCACGGTCGCCGTCATCGGCAGCGGGCTCGGCGGACTCGCCGCCGCGTGCGTCGCCGCCGCGCGGGGCCACCGCGTGACGGTCTACGACAAGAACGGCTGGCTCGGCGGAAAGGCGGCGGTGCTCCACGAGGGCGGCTTCCGCTTCGACATGGGGCCGACGATCCTGACCGTGCCCCGGGTGCTGGAGCGGATCTTCGCGGAGTCCGGCCGCTCGGTCCACGACTACATGGACCTGCGCCGCCTGGACCCGCAGTGGCGCTGCTTCTTCGACGACGGCACGCATATCGACCTGATGCAGGACGTCGAGCGGATGGCCGGCGACATGGAGCGCTTCGCCCCCGGCACCGGCGAGGGCTACAAGAAGTTCATCACCATCTCCGAGCATCTTCACGGCGTGTCCGAGAAATTCTTCTTCTGGAAGCCGGTCGAGGACCTGTTCGACACGATCAACATCCGCGCCAACATGAACCCGGGCACGCTGCGCGACGTACTGTCACTCCGCATGCACGCCTCGGTGGCCTCGACGATCCGCGGCAAGGTCAAGGACGCGCGGCTCGCGCAGATGCTCGACCACTTCGTGCAGTATGTCGGCTCCTCGCCCTACGGCGCGCCGGCGGTGCTCTGCGCCATCGCCCACATGCAGACGGCCGACGGCGTCTGGTACCCGATGGGCGGCACCCGCGCCGTCGCCGAGGGGCTGGCGAAGCTTGCCCAGGAACTCGGCGCCACGTGCAAGACCGACACCGAGGTGACCGGGATCGAGACCGCCAACGGCGCGGTCCGGGGCGTGCGGACGGCCGCGGGGGTCACGCCCTACGACGCCGTGATCTCCAACATGGACTCGGTCCGCACCTACCGCGAGCTCGTGGGCGGCGAGGCCGCCAAGGCCTACGCCAAGAAGAACCCCGAACCGGCCTGCTCGGGCGTGGTGCTCTATCTCGGCCTGAACAAGCGCTACGAGCACCTCAACCACCACGACTTCGTCTTCTCCCGCGACCCGGAGGAGGAGTTCGACTACATCTACAACAAGGGCGAGCCTGCCCCGGACCCCACCGCCTATCTGGCAGCTCCCTCCTCCACCGATCCGAGCGTGGCGCCCGAGGGCGGCGAGGCGCTCTACGTCCTCGTGCACACGCCGTATCTGCGGCCGCACCACGACTGGCGTCCGGACGGGCCGCTGTTCCAGAACTACCGCCGCACGATCCTCGACAAGCTCAAGCGCACCGCCGGCATGCCGGACCTCGAAGAGCGTATCGTCGTCGAGCGCCACCTCACGCCGCAGGACATCCACGAGCGCTACAAGGTCCTGAACGGCGCGATCTACGGCCTAGCCTCCCACGGGCGCGTGATGGGGGCGTTCAAGCCCGGCAACCGGTCGCGGCAGGTGCGCGGCCTCTACCTCGCGGGCGGCGCCGCCCATCCGGGGCCCGGCATGCCGATGGTGATGATGTCGGGCTGGATCGCCGCCGACGCGCATGACCAGGACGCGCGCGGCGCCCTGCGCGCCTCGGCGTGACCGCGACGCCGCCATCTCCGCCCCCCGGTGCGGGGGGCGCGAGAGGCGCGCACGGCGCCCCCCTGCCCTCGGTCTCGCCCCGGATCCGCGCCTTTATGGTGGCGTGGTTCGAGCGATACCTGCACCGCCACCTCGACGCCCTGCGGCTGCCCCTCTGGAGCACGCCACCTGACGCGAACCATCCCGGCGCGATCGTGGTCTACTGCAACCATCCGGCTTGGTGGGACGCCGCGCTGATCATCGTGCTGGGCGGCCGGCTCTATCCGGAGCGGGCGAGCCGCGCGCCGTTCGACGCCGCGATGCTGGCGCGCTACCGCATCTTCGAGCGGATCGGGGCCTTCGGCGTCGACCTCGACAGCCCGCGCGGGGCGGCGCAGTTCCTGGCCGCCGCACGGTCGATCCTCGGAGCCCCCGACGGCATGCTCTGGATCACCGCGCAGGGCCGCTTCGCCGATGCCCGCGCGCGGCCGCTGGCCCTCCGTCCCGGCGTCGCGCGGCTCGCCGAGATCGCCCCCGACGCGCTCTTCGTCCCGCTCGCCGTCGAGTACACCTTCTGGGACGAGCGCGGCGCGGGAGCCTTCGCGGCCTTCGGGCCGGGGATCGCCGGATCCGAACTCGCCGCGCTCCCGCGCGATCAGCGCCTCGCGCGCCTTGAATCCGAACTGACCCGAACCCTCGACCGCCTGAGCGCCGACGTGATCAGCCGGGAGCCCGGACGCTTCCGCACGCTGGTTTCCGGCCGGAAGGGCGTCGGCGGCCTCTACGACCTGTGGCGGCGCCTGTCGGCCCGGCTCTCCGGCCGCCGGTTCGATCCGGCGCACCGCGCCGCGGGCGGCCAGGATCGCGCCGGATGAGACCGCCCGCGCGCGCCAGATCCCGCCCGATCCCCTATCGTGGCGCGCTCCCCTGCCGGCGCAGACGATGACCGACTCGATCCTCACGGCCCTGGCGTACCTCTGCCTCGCCACCGCCCTCCTGCCGGCCATCCTGGCGGCGGTGAATCTCGCGGTCCTGCGCCAGCCCGCGGTGGAGGCCGGGGCCGGTCTCGTCTCGATCCTGATCCCGGCGCGCAACGAGGCCGGCAACATCGACGCCACCGTGCGGGCGGCGCTCGCCAGCGCCGCGGTCCCGGTGGAGGTGATCGTCGGCGACGACCATTCCACCGACGCGACCGCCGAGATCGTGCGCGCCGTCGGCGACCCGCGCCTGCGTCTCGTCCCGGTGCCGGCCCTGCCCGACGGATGGACGGGCAAGAACCACGCCTGCAGCCACATGGCCGGGCTCGCCCGCGGCGACCACCTGCTGTTCATCGACGCCGATGTGCGCCTCGAGGCCGGGGCAGCCGCCGCCCTCGCGGCGCAGGCTCGCCGCACCGGCGCGGCCCTCGTCAGCGGCGTGCCCCGGCAGCGGACCGACACGGTGGGTGAGATGCTGACGGTGCCGATGATCGACTTCCTGCTCCTCGGCTTCCTGCCCGTGCCACTGATGCGCCGCCTGTCCGACCCGTCGCTCGGCGCGGCCTGCGGTCAACTGATCCTGATGGATCGGGGGGCCTACGCGGCCACCGGTGGCCACGGCGCGATCCGCACCTCCCTGCACGACGGAGTCCGCCTGCCCCGCTTGTTCCGGGCCGCGGGCTACCGGACGGATCTCGTGGCCGCCGCCGCGCTGGCCACCTGCCGGATGTACGACGGCTTCGCCCAGGCCTGGGCCGGCTTCTCCAAGAACGCCCACGAGGGCATGGCCACGCCCCGCGCCCTTCCGATCTGGACCTTGCTCCTCGGCTGCGGTCAGATCCTGCCGCCGCTCCTCGTCCTGGCCGGGCTGCTCGGGCTGCTGCCGGCCTCCGCCCTGACCCCGGCCGCCCTGGCCCTCGGCCTGTCCCTGGCGACCCGAACGGCCGTCACCGTCGCGGTCCGGGCCCCGTGGGCGACGATCCCGCTCCACCCCGCGGCGGTCGCGGTGGCCCTGGCGATCCAGTGGAACGTGCTCCTGCGCCGCGAACGGGCCGGCGCGGCGATCTGGAAGGGCCGCAGCTATCCGGTGAGCGGCGGCTGACCCGCGCGGGCCGGCGGAACGAGCGTCGCCGGCCCGCACCGCGCTTCAGGGCTGGGACGGCTGGCACGGATCGGTGGAGCGGGCCTTTCCGACCTGCGGCTTCAGCGAGACGATGAGCTGCACGTTCGGCACGTCGCCGACCTGCCGGGTCAGGTGTCCGACATGGCCCTCAGGCCCCTGTGGTGTCGATCCCATATCGGCGTTGAATTCCACCTCGCCGGGGCCCTGCTCCAGCACCGACCCGTCCGTAGCCTCCACGGACCAGCGGCCCGACAGGGTGATCACCCATTGGGGACCCGGCGCCGTGTGCCACGTACCGACATAGCCGACCGGCAGGACCGCGTACTTGATCGACGTCACCTCACCCGGCGGAAAGCCGACATATTGCGGCGCTGCCGGAGGCGCGTAGCTCTTGAAGATGAAGTTCTTCAGGTCGCAATACTGGACATGGCTGTGGCCCTTGTCGTCGGCATAGAGGACACCGTACCGCAAGGCGGGCGGATCGGCCGATGCGAGGCCGGCGGGACCGGACGGCGCCGGCGCGACGGTCATTAGCGGCTCGCTCTTCGGTGCCCCGGCCGCTTGCGCATGCACGGCGCCCGCGACTGCGGCGAGCAGGACCAAACCCAACCGTCCTGCATTCCTGAAACGTCCCATGATTTTCCTCCGCGTCGCATCGCGTGCGGTGTACGCACGGAGGTTTTCTAGCCAAGCACACCAGATGAATTCAATCTTCTACTCCAATCGCTCAGTATAAATTCTCGTTCTATAATTCAAGATCGGATATTTTTCGCATAGATTCGTATATTTATGTCTTTTTAATTCGACTCCACGACTACGCCAATGGCACCAGTGTCCGACGAGCCATTGTGGCGCCCGCACCGACGGCAAAGCGCGCTTGTCCACAGCCGTCTGGACCCTGTCCGGCACACTCGCGGAACCGGCCGGAAGGGTCAGGGTGGGAAGCAGCGCGGCGCAGTCTGCCGGATCAGTCCGCCTGGGTCCCGTTCTCGGACGGCTCACCGGGCTGCGTCTCCGCCAGGATCCAGGCGGCCGTGTCGGCGTCCGCCCCGGCGACCGGCAGATGCAGGATGATCGGCGTGTCGTAGGGATGGCGGGCCTTCAGCGCGACCGCCAGCGCGTCGGCCAGACCTTCGCGGCTCTTGAGGATGGCGGCGACTTCGGCACCGCGCTCCACCGCACCCTTCCAGCTGTAGACGGACTGCATGCCAGGCAGCACGTTGATGCAGGCGATGAGGCGCTCGCGGACCAGCGCCTCGCCGATGTTCAGCGCCGAGGCGAGGTCGGGAAAGGTGGTGTAGACGAGGAGCGGACGCTCCATGCTATGCCTCCAATTGCGCGTGTGCTCGCGGAGTGAGGCGCATGCCGGGCAAGGACGTCAACCGGGCGGTTCGCTCGTCAGACTGGAGCCGTGACGTGAACCCTGAGGCGATCCCGACGCGCCTGCGCGGCTGCGCCTGATCCATGCCGCGTTTCCAGAAGATCGCCTTCGTGGCGAGCCCGACCGGCTACGCCCGCGAGGCCGCGGCCGCCCTGATGCGGCGCTACGACCACGTCCCGCCCGAGGAGGCCGACGTCGTCGTGGCCCTGGGCGGTGACGGCCTGATGCTCCAGGTGCTGCACCGCTTCATGGACCACCCGAAGCCGATCTACGGGATGAACCGCGGCACGGTCGGCTTCCTGATGAACGAGTTCCGCGACGACGACCTCCTGGAGCATCTGGAGAACGCCCAGCGCAGCGTCATCCACCCGCTGGTGATGGACGTGCTCGACACGGAGGGCCGATCCCACCGGGCGCGGGCGATCAACGAGGTCTACCTGCTGCGCCAGACCCACCAGACCGCCAAACTGAAGATCGCCGTCGACGGCAATGTCCGGCTCGACCTGCTGATCGCCGACGGCGTGCTCGTCGCCACCGCGGCGGGCTCCACGGCCTACAACCTGTCGGTCGGGGGACCGATCCTGCCGCTCGACGCCAAGCTTCTGGCGCTGACACCGATCTCGGCCTTCCGCCCCCGGCGCTGGCGCGGCGCACTTCTGCCGGACTACGCCCGGATCCGGATCGACGTCCTCGACGCCCCCCACCGCCCGGTCGCGGCGGTGGCCGATCACACGGAGTTCCGCCGGGTCTGCACGGTGGAGACCTCCCTCGACCGCGCCACCGAGCTCGTGCTGCTGCACGATCCCGGCCACAGCCTCGACGAGCGCATCCTGCGGGAGCAATTCGGGTGAGTCTGCACATCCGGGCCGCGCAGGCGGCCGACCACGCGGCCATCACCGGCATCATCGTGCCGACCATCCGGGCCGGTGAGACCTACGCGCTGGACCGCGACCTCGGCGAGGCCGAGGCCCTCGCGTACTGGACCGGCCCTGACCGCGAGACCTTCGTGGCCGAGGAGGCAGGGACGGTGCTCGGCACGTACTACCTGCGCGCGAACCAGGCTGGCGGGGGCGCCCATGTCGCCAATTGCGGCTTCATGACGGGAGCGGCCGCCCTCGGCCGCGGGGTCGCGCGGGCCATGTGCGCGCACGCCCTCGACCGGGCGCGGGCGCGGGGCTTCGCGGCGATGCAGTTCAACTTCGTGGTGAGCACCAACGCCCGGGCCGTCCGGCTCTGGGAGAGCTTCGGCTTCGACGTGGTCGGCCGGCTGCCGGGCGCCTTCCGGCACCCGACGCTCGGGCCGGTCGACGCGCTGGTGATGTTCCGGACGCTCTGAGGCGCCCGGATCAGGCCTGCGGGGCCGCGACGAGGTCACCCTCGCGGATCGCCCGCTCGCCGGTCTTCGTCCGGATCCGATAGCTCGGCTCGCCAGTCTGATCCGCCGGCATCAGCCGCAGGATCTCGAACACCTCGGCCTCGCCCGTCTCGCCCGGGATGCCCAGGCGGGACCGGCAGACGCGCTCGCCGACCTTGAACTTGTGGGACATGCCGAGCTCCTGGACGGGCATCGCTGCGGAACGCGCCTCAGCGCTTCTTCTGAGCCTTCGCCTTGCGGGCGAGATAGCGCGCGTCGCGCTGGGCCTTCTGCTCGGCCTGCAAGGCCTTGGCGCGCTCCTGGGCGGCCAGCTGCTCGGCGTGCTTGCGCTCGATCTCGGCGAGGCGTTCCGCCTCGGCGAGGGCGGCGGCGCGCTCGATCTCGGCCTGACGCTGGGCGGCGCGCTCGGCAGCGCGGACTTCGCGGGCATCGACCACAGCGCGGCGGGCGGATTGGCGGGCGAGGACGGCCGGGTCGTCGGCGGACGGGCGGGCCCGGAACCGGGCCAGCATCTCGGAGCGCGCCTTGGCGGCGGTCTCGAGGCGATCGGCGACACCCTGCTTGTTCAAAAAGCTCACAGACACTCCTGGATCGGGTGCGGCGAAGGCCGTCACCCGCAGAGGGGGGGTTAGAAACACGATGGCAGATACGAAGAAGCCGCTCCCAGAGGAGCGGCTTCCGGAGAAACGCTGAGGACGGCGATCAGGCCGTCTGGAGCTGACCGGCGGACTGCTTGCCGCTGCGACGGTCGGTCTCCAGCTCGTACGTGACCTTCTGGCCCTCGTTCAGGCCGCGCAGGCCGGCGCGCTCGACGGCCGAGATGTGGACGAACACGTCCTTGCCGCCGTCATCCGGCTGGATGAAGCCGTAGCCCTTGGTCTCGTTGAACCACTTGACGGTTCCGGTGCTCATGGAAGTCCTTGATCTTCGCAGGCATAGTGAGAGATGGCACCCGCCCGAACGAGGGGGCGCCGGCATCGACCGATAGCGATAGGAAAGTCAGAACCGCCCTGCGAAGGCGTAACGGTCCAAGATATCCGGACACGTGCCGATGCGGTAGAAGTAGACCGCCGGCGGTTCTTTGGCAAGCGCAGAGAAATATTTCCCTCGGCCAGCGCCGCAGCGATGCGGGAAACTCTTTCCGGAAATTCCGGTTGAGCGGCGCCGGAACGGTCGCTTGAACAACGGGATAAGGGATTTCAATACGGCGCGTCCGCGCGAAAGCTGTGCTGCCGACCGGACGATCGGACGCGGCCGACATGCGCCGCGTGACGCGGGTTCGCTCAGGCCGGGACGAGGCGCAGGATCCCTTCGCCGCGCCGGTGGCCGACGGCCGTCACGGCGACCTCGCGCGCACCGCCGGCGGCGACGAGGGCGGCGGCGAGCGCCGCCCCGAACGGCGCCGCCACTTCGAGCCCGTGCCCGATCACGTCCCCGAGGGCGCGCAGGCGCGCGCCCGGTGCGAGCCGCGCCACCGCGCCGCGCTCCTCCGCGGTGATCGGGGCCACGCCGGTAGCGCCGGACAGGACGGTGTCGGGAGCCGAGAGGCCGGCCTGTCGCCAGAGCGTCTCGAGGCTGCCGGCGACACTGCCCGGCGCGCGCCGGGTCCGATCGCTCGCCACTGGCTCCAGCCGGGCCAGGGCGCGGGCGCCGCGCGCCGCGGCGTGGGCGGCGGATTCGAGCATCAGGAAGGCCGCGCAACTCCCGAGGATGAACCCGCCCGCCCCGCCACCGGACTCGCCCCGCGCGAAGACCGGGCGGTAGGCGTCGCGGGCGAGGTAGCCGCCCATCTCGTGGATCACCAGCACGTCCGGCCGCTCGGCGCTGTAGGAGCCGCCGACCAAGATCGCGTCGATCTGGCCCGACGCCACCCGCGCCTGGGCGATCCGCAGGGCGTCGACCCCGGCGGATTCCTCGCCCATGAACGTGCGCGAGGCGCCCGTCACCCCGTGCACGATGGCGATGTTGCCGGCGAGCAGGTTCGAGAGCTGGGCGAGGAACAGGGTCGGGCGGAGATCGTTCTGGAGCCGCTCGTTCAGGTAGGCGCCCGGATCGGCGGCGTCGCGCAGGCCGGTCAGGATCGCTCCGTCCGCCGCGTAGTCGCGCTCACCGCCGCCCGCGGCCACGACGAGGTGGAGCGCCTGCTTGAAGGCGGCGTCGTCCTTCACGCCCGCCGCGTCGAGCGCGAGGCCGGCGGCGTAGACGCCGAGCCGCTGCCACGCCTCCATCTGGCGCTGGTCGCTGCGCTTGGGGATCTGGCCGTCCCAGACGATCGCCGGGGCCGGATGGACCGGATAGGGCGCGAAGGTCTCGCTGTCGGTGCGCGGGGCCGCCTCCCCGGCGAGAGCGGCCAGGTGGGCGTCGACGCCCTCGCCCGCGCAGGAGACGAGGCCGAGGCCGGTGACGACGACGGGGCGGCTCATGGCTGGCTCATGGCTGGCTCAGGGCTCGCGTTCGGCCGGAGCCGGATCGGGGAACAGGCCGATGGTCCGCGCGCGCTCGCGCATCGGCGCGTCGAGTCCGTCCGGGAACGGCATGGTGCGGAAGCGGAGTTCCGCGTCGCACAGCGCCTTGCCGTCGTGGCTGATCGCCGCCCTGGTCACCGCGTAGCCCGAGCCGTCGTGCTCGAGGGTGGCCGTGACGAGGAGGTCCGCGCCGGGCCCGACGAAGGACCGGAAGCGCGCCTTGTCGACCCCGGTGAGGAACGGCATCCGGGCGAAGTCGAGATGGGCGAGTACGAGATACCCGGAGGCCTGGGCCATCGTCTCGGTGAGGAGGACCCCCGGCACGAGGGGATGGCCGGGGAAGTGGCCCTCGAAGACCGGGCTCGCCATCGGCACCCGGGCGAGCGCCTCGATGCGGCCCGCGGCCTTGTCGAGGAGCCGCACGGAGTCGATCATCTCGAAGTATTCGAGGCGCATGACGGGTCGGATCGGCCTCGGTTCAGACCTTGGCGGCCTTCTCGGCCACGAGGCCGTCGATGCGCGCGCACAGGTTCTTGAGGACGAAGTACTCCTCGGCCGGGACCTTGCCCTCGTTGACCTCCTGGGTCCACCGCTCGAGTGGCAGCTTGATCCCGAAAGCCTTGTCGACCGCGAAGGCGATGTCGAGGAAGGCGAGGCTGTCGATGCCGAGGTCGTCGATGGCGTGACTCTCGCGCGTGATCTTGTCCCGCGGGATGTCGGCGGTCTCGGCAATGATGTCGGCCACGCGCTCGAAGGTGGCGCTGCCGTGGGCGGGCTCGTCGGACATGTCTTCTCGCGGGCTGTTCGAGTTCCGGATCGGTCGTGCGGGAGCCCCCTCGCCGCCCGGGCGGCCGCCCGACGCGTGGACGGGGCCTGGAACGCGGCCCGGTCGAATGGCGGCGACCTCTACACGAGGGTGTCAGAAGCGGCAACCGCGGCGCTTCCCCGGCGTTTCAGCGCCTGTCCACAGGCGTGCGCCGCCGGGTGCGGGGACGCGCGTACGCTCCGGACGCGCCGGCCCTAGCTTGACGGCGAGACGAGGCGCGTCCCTAGGAGACCAGACGGATGCCACCGATCACCAAGCCCGCCGCCCCGCCGGCGCGCGTCGAGACGCCGCCCCTGCCGCCGCAGGAGCGCGCGCGCTCCCAGGGAGCGGCCCGGGTCCTGCTGGTCCTGACCCTGACGGCGCTCGGCCTCTGGATCCTGCACGAGTTCCTGCCGGCGCTCGCCTGGGCGGTGGTCCTGGCGATCGCCCTCTGGCCTGTCTACCAGCGGCTCGAGCACCGTTTCCCGCCGGGCAAGCACAACATCCTCCTGCCCACGCTGATGACCGCGGCCGTGGCGCTGGTCTTCCTGGCGCCGCTCGCGATCCTCGGCATCCAGGCCGCCCGCGAGGCCCACGACGTGGCCGAGTTCGTTCGGAACGCCGAGGCGAACGGGGTGCCGGCGCCGGAATTCCTGCAGCACCTGCCCTACGGCGCCGCGCAGGCGACCGCGTGGTGGAACGACAATCTCGGCCACGCGCAGGCGGGCTCCGACCTGCTGCGCCGGTTCGAGAACCACTCGGTGCTCGGGGCCTCCCGCAATGTCGGCCGCGAGGTGCTGCACCGCATCGTCCTGTTCGGCTTCAGCCTCGTGGCGCTGTTCTTCCTGTTCCGCGACTGGCGGACGGTGCGGGACCAGTCGCTCACCGCCTGCCACCGGCTGTTCGGGCCGCGCGGCGAGCGCGTCGCCCGCCAGATGGTGGCCTCCGTGCACGGCACGGTCGACGGGCTGGTGCTGGTCGGCCTCGGCGAGGGCTTCGTGCTCGGGATCGTCTACCACTTCGCGGGCGTGCCCCACCCGGTCCTGCTCGGCGCCTTCACGGCGGTGGCGGCGATGATCCCGTTCGGCGCCGCCGTGGCCATCGCGATCGCGGCGCTCCTCCTGGTGGCGGCCGGGTCGGTGACGGCGGCTCTCGTGGTGGCGGCGGCGGGCCTCGTCGTGACTTTCGTGGCCGACCACTTCATTCGCCCGGCGCTGATCGGCGGCACGACCAAGCTGCCCTTCCTGTGGGTGCTCCTCGGCATCCTCGGCGGCGTCGAGACCTTCGGGCTCCTCGGCCTGTTCCTAGGGCCGGCCGTGATGGCCGCCCTGGTCCTCCTCTGGCGGGAATTCACCGAGGGACAGGACGCGACGGCCTGAGCCGCCGGAGCGGCTAGTCGGCCGCGCTCGTGCCGGCCGCGGCCTCGACTCGGCGCCGGTCCTGGCGCCAGTCGGCCGGCTTCTCGAAGGTGCCGGCCCAGATGCCGCGGCGGGTCGCCCAGGCGTGGCCCTCCTGGCGGATATAGGGAGCCGTCACTTGACGGTTGGCCAGCGCCAGGCCCTGCCCGACCATCCAGGCGGACAGGTCCTCACCGTGGACGTGGCAGATCCCGGTGACGCGACCGGGCACGCCGCCCTCCCGCCGCTCGCACGTGACCGCGCCGCCGCCGATCCGCGCGCGCAGGGCCTGCGCGGCCTTGCTGCCGCAGCGATACTCCTGGCCATTGGCGGTCTCGCAGCGCTGCGCGGTCTCGGGGGCGTCGATACCGTAGAGGTTGATACGCGTGCCCTGCACCTCGATCGTGTCACCGTCGATCACGGTCGCGGGGCCGCTGACCGTCCCGGCCGCGGCCGCGGGGCCGCAGAGGAGGAGCAGGGCGAGCATCGGTCTGATCATAGCGGGAATGTCCACGCGCGTGGCGAGTCAGCTGGTGACGGGGGCGTCGAGGCCGCGACGGTGCCCGGCCAATGTGGCGAATTTGCCGGGTGACCGAATCGGCCTCGCGAGCGCGATGCCGAGTTTCGACCGCCGTGGTTGCCAAAGCGTTCCGCCCGTCGGAGCGAAGCTTGGCAACGGAACGACGGCCCGGAGCCGCTCGTTATGAAACATGACCTTTCTCAAGACCCTGCTGGCCAGCCTGGCCCTGTGCGCGGCTCTCCTCGTCTGGGCCGGCCTCTCGATCGGCCCGGAGCGGCCGACGGACCGGACCAGTCCGGGCCTGACCACCGCCGCGGTGCTGGCCAGCGACGGCATGGGGCCGGACGGTCGACCGGGCGAGCCGGCCGCGGCCCCCGGCGGCCCGGATCGGGGTGATCTGGATCGAGCGGCTCTGGACCGGCTCGCAAAGCGGGTCTCCGGCGAGGTCCGCGACGCGTCCGCCGCGGGGACGCCGGCCGGCTGACCGGTCAGGAATCCGCGCCTCGCCCGCTCAGGTCCGGTACTTGCCGTTGCGCTTGATGAGCACGCGGGTGCCCACCGGCACGCGCTCATACAGGTCGGCGATATCCTCGTTCAGCATCCGAACGCAGCCCGACGACATCTGCTCGCCGATGCTCCAGGGCTCGTTGGTGCCGTGAATGCGGAACAGGATGTCGCGGTTGCCCTGGTAGAGGTAGAGGGCGCGCGCGCCGAGGGGATTGTCGAGGCCGCCCTTGCGGGTGCGCGGCAGGTCGGGATGCAGCGAGACCATCGTGACGGTCGGGCTCCAGTCCGGCCAGACGCCCTTGCGCCCGACCCGCGCCTCGCCCTTCCAGGAGAAGCCGGCCTTGCCGACGCCGACACCGTACTGCATCGCCGTGCCGTCGGCCTGGACCAGGACGAGCTGCCGCTTGTCGATGTCGACCACGATCGTCCCCGGCTGCTCGGGGCCGTTGTAGCTCACCTGCTGGCGGCGGTACTTCGGATCGAGGCGCTGGGTGTCGACCAGCGGAATGTCGAAGGGCTTGTCGGGCTTGCTGCCGACGTACCACGCCGCCTCGTCATCCTGGGCGACCTGGACCGGACGGGTCTGGCAGGCCGCGAGGGGCGCGATCGCCACGACGGCGAGGAGGATTCGCGAGAGAACGATCCGGCGCAGGCGGCTCCAGGCCGAGGGAAGCGTGGCGATCATAGGTCCTGTCGTGCGGGATACGGTCGTCGCGCCATGCCTACCGCCTCTGCGCCTGTGACGATGTAGCTTTTGCGCCGCAGCCGGCCGCGCGCGGGCCGCTCCCACGGCCACGGTTGTGCCCTAATTCTGAATCGCAGCGGTGCTCTACTGCGCCCGGAGCGGAGGTGAACGATGGCCGAGACCGAAACTCTTCCCACCGAGGCGACGGTCGCTCCCGATGTCCCGCTCAGCCCGGCGATACACCTCGATCACTGCGTGATCCACGTGAGCGACTGGGCACGCTCGAACGCCTTCTACCGCGACGTGGTGGGTGCCGAGATCCTCGAGCGCGGTCCCGGCTTCGCCTACCGGTTCGGCGGCGTCCAGCTCAATTGCCACGGGCCGGGCGTCGAGCCGGTACCGGTCGCGGCGAAACCCGTCCAGCCGGGCAACAGCGACCTGTGCTTCCGCTGGTCGGGCGCGATCGAGACCGCCATCGCGCATCTCGAGGCCGCCGGGGTCCCGGTGGAACTCGGCCCGGTGGAGCGGCACGGCGCCGCGGGCGCGGGGATCAGCGTCTACTTCCGGGATCCCGACGGCTCGCTCCTGGAATTCATCACCTACGCGGGATGATCAGCCCCGGCTCTCCGCCAGCGCCTGGTTGGTCTGCTCCAGCCGCAGCGCCAGCACGCGCATCAGGGCGATGCTGATCTGTGGAAACTGGGCCAGCAGTTCCAAGAACACCCCGCGGTCGATACGCAGGGCGGTCACCGCGGATTGCGCCGTCACGGTGGCGGAGCGGGGCTGCTCGGCCAGGATGCCCATCTCACCGACGAGGGCGTCCTGGCCGAGCAGCGCCAGCCGCACCGGGCCGGCGGGACCGTCGATGCTGACGTCCGCCGTACCCGAGAGGATCACGTAGGCCGCATCCGCGACGTCGCCGCGGGCGAAGAAGCGTTGCCCCGGCTCGAAATGCACCCGCTCGCTGGTGAAGGCCAGGAGCTTCAGGCGCGCCGGTTCCACCTCGCGGAACAGCGGCACCTGCTTCAGGGAGGAAACCTCGGTGTCGAGGGTCATTCGGGGGCTCCGCGACGGGTCTCACGCCCAGGACGGCGGGGCCGGACGGGCCCGCTTATCCATGCGGTTCGTCAGGCACTTGTCCAGCCCCGCGCCTTACGCAACCTGTCGGTGTGGTCTCGGCGCCCTCCTGGCATTGTGCCTCGTCCTGTCGCCGGAGCCGGCAGCGGCCCGCCTCGTCAAGGCCGACCTCGCCCGCGTCGCGGTCGCGCCGCCCCCGGGTGCCCGGGCTCCGCTCGACCTCGCCGCCACCGACGCGCGCACCGACCGGCCGACCACCCTCGGGCAGGCCCTGGGCGGCCGCGCGGCCCTTCTGCTGCCGGTGGATTACACCTGCGGGAACGTCTGCGACCCCATGCTGTCCCTGTCGGTGGACGCGCTGGCGGCCACCGGCCTGCCGATCGACGACTACGCCCTCGTGCTGGTCGGGATCGATCCCCGCGACGACGCCGCGGCCGCCCGGCGCATGCTGGCGGAGACGCTCGGGAATCGGGCGGGATCCGTCCGGCCCCGGGCGCTCATCGTGTCGGACGCCGCGCTCGCGCGCCTCACCGGCGCGCTGGGCTATGAAGCTGTCTACGATGCCGGGACCGACAGCTTCGCGCATCCCGCGGCGGCGCTTCTCCTCACCGCCGACGGCCGGGTAGCCCGTGTGCTGTCGCCCCTGGCGCTGACCGGGCGCGACCTGCGCCTCGCCCTGACGGAAGCCGGCGAGGGCCGGGTCGGCAGCATCGCCGACCGGCTCACCCTGCTCTGCTACGGCTACGATGCCGCGCGCGGCGTCTACACGCCCCTCATCCAGCGGATCCTGACGGTGGCCGGGATCGTCACGATCCTGGCGATCGCCCTTCTCGTCGCGGGCCTGACGCGCCTCGCGCACCGGCGCCGGACCTGAGAACGCCCTCGCCCCGCTCAGCGCTTCGTCGAGAGCCCCTGTCCCCCGGGAGGGGGCGCGTCGCGCTTGAGACTGGCATTCAGGTGCGGCGAATCCGTCGGCTCCTCGCGGGTGGTCGGGGTGGCGGAATCTTCCGGCGCCGGCATCGGCGGCAGCGGCGGCGTGTTGGGCTGCGTGGCCTGTGCCCCCGGAGCGGCATCCTTGACCATGTTGCGGTTCGTCATGCGCGAAAACCCTTCTCTCGTGCCGTGAGGCCGCGCCGTCCGCCCGGGACGAGTCGCCGGGCCTCCGGGCCTGTCGGACCCGACGCGGACTTCAACCAAGGTCGAATGTCGACCAACGCGGCACACAAGTCGGGGTTGCTGCCAAGCTTAGCTGTCGGAAGCTTGAGCAGGTCTCGGGACAGGAACCTTGGTTATTGCTGAAGGTTGTTGCGGGGTGAAGCGAAGCCTGAGGAGGAACTGATGGCGTCCGGAAATTCGACCTCGAAGCGAGGCTTTGCCTCGATGGACCTGGAGCGGCAGCGCGAGATCGCCAGCAAGGGCGGCCGCAGCGTTCCGGCCGAGAAGCGCTCCTTCTCGCAGGACCGTGAGCTCGCCTCGTCCGCCGGCCGCAAGGGCGGTCAGTCCACGGGGACCGGCCGGGCCGAGTGAGGCCGCTGCCGTTTCGTACCGCGTAGCGGCGCCGCGTCCCTCGGGACGGGCGCCGTTTTCGTTTCAAGTTTAGGCCGCGGATCGCGATCTAGGGCCGATCCACACAGCATAAAGGCCCCGCCGAGACGGCGGGGCCTTCTGATTTCCAGACCTGTCGGCGCCGATCAGGAAATGCAGCGGCCGGGGGTCATGCGGCGCGCCTCGGGACCGACCAGGGAGCTCAGCGCCGCCTCGCACCCCTCGCGCATGCGCCGTGGCGGCTGCCGCAGGATCGGCTTGATCTCCAGATCCTGCGCCTCGCCGGCCACCGGGGCGTTCCGGCTGTCGAGGCGCTGCACCCCCGCCACCCGCGTCGGGCTGATCGACAGCGACACGGGGCGCATCCCGGGCAGCGGCGCCGAAATGGTCTGCGCGGTCGGGACCGGCATCGTCCACCGATCCGCCGTGTCGCGAACCACCGGCTGGACCAGAACGGTGAGAAGAGCCGCAGGAGCACTCACGCCCAGGATGAAACCAGACCGCAGCATCGCCCCGACCTCATTGAGAGAGCTTGACAGGATGTTCGTACAACGCGCCCTGCAATCGCAGGTTCCTAGACTGTCTCGCGTCTACGAATCCTGAGTATTCGAACGCAGCTCGGCTGTTGGTGCGGCGGCGCACGCCCGCTATCCACAGCCACGGTTCGTGGCAGAAAAAGCACACCTCACGAAAAAGCGCCCATTCTGGAACCTCCCGCGCCGGCACCCGTTCTCTGTGCACCCGGCCACCTGGTCCTCCCCGCATTCCCCTTGTGCATCGGCCGGAACCTTCGCGACGGGCTGGAGCTCTCTCCGGCCCGTTTTTTTGTGCGCGGCGTCCGACGAGGGCGTGCGGACCGACAACAAAAAAAGCCCCGGCGTGAGCCGGGGCTTTTTCGTTGTCGCCACTCTCGGTCGCGGACGCCCCGGGTCACTCCCGGGGGCGAACCGCCAAGCCTGACCTCAGGCCGGATCTCAGGCCGTCAGCTCAGGCCGTCAGCTCAGGCCGTCTTGGCTTCCCGCCGACGGGCGGTCTGCTGGAAGAACAGCGCCTGGCTGATCACCGCCGAGACGTTGGCGGGCTGGAACGGCTTGGCGATCAGGAACGCCGGCTCGGGCCGCTCACCGGTGAGGAAGCGCTCGGGATAGGCGGTGATGAAGATCACCGGCACCTCGAAGGATTTCAGGAGGTCGTTCACGGCGTCGAGGCCGGAGGAGCCGTCGGCGAGCTGGATGTCGGCCAGGATCAGGCCGGGGCGCTTGCCCTCGCCGGCGATCTTGATCGCCTCGGTGCGGGTGCGGGCGACGCCGATGACGTTGTGGCCGAGACCCTCGACCAGCGCCTCCAGATCCATCGCGATCAGGGGCTCGTCCTCGATGATGAGGATCTCGGTCGCCATGTCGGCGGCGAGCTCCCGACCGGCCTCGTCCACGAGGTCGCGAACCTCGGACACGTCGACGCCCAGAATGATCGCCGCGTCCTCCTCGGAGAAGCCCTCGAGGCAGGAGAGCAGGAAGGCCTGGCGCGGCAGCGGGGTGATCTGGCCGAGGCGGACCTCCGCCGGCAGGTCGTGCTGGACCTGCTCGCTGCGGCCGTTGACCGAGAGCGAGTTCCAGATCCGCGTGAAGACGCGGAACAGGTCGGCCTTGATGTTGGTGCTGCGACCGAGCGTGTCCGGCTCGTTGACGAGGGTCTCCAGGGTGGCGGCGACGTACGCGTCACCCGCCACTTGGCTACCCGTGAGCGCGCGCGCGTAGCGGCGCAGGTACGGCAGGTGCTGTACCACGAGTTGCGATGTCGACATTCGATCCCCTGTGCCTCGCCGTGTTGCCCGGCCGCGAACGCCTCGATCCGTCACCGAGGGCCTGCCGGGGCCGGCTTTCTGTCCTGCGCAGCCTACCGCCCAACGCGGAGGCCCGCACTCCGTTCCACCCCCCAGCGGAACCGATGCCGGCGCGCAGGCGTTGCCGGCGCAGCCATGGCGTATGTCGAGCCGCAGCACAATGCGGCCGGGCCGACTTCGGCAACAAGGGGCGTGTTGATGGTGGACCAGGGAAAGGAGGCCGGTCTTCGCGCGCGCGATCCGCACGTCGAGACCGCTTCGGATCGCTTGTCGGAGTCCGAGAACAGCTCCGGCGGTACGGCCGCTTCCGACCCGTCCGACCGCTCCAGGAGCAAGGGCGGCCTCAGCGATCAGACCCGGAACCGCATCGCCGCGCAGCTGCGCGCGATGTACGACACGGTCACGCAGCAGCCCGTACCCGATCGCTTCGCCGAACTGATCGCCAAGCTCGACAGCGCCGACCGCAAGGCCTGAAACCGCTCGTCCCGTCACCGGGACAATCCACCCCTGCAACGGCGCGATGGCAGCGCCGCGATGGAAAAAGCCGCCGCCCTGCGGCGACGGCTCTTCCGTGGGTCCGTGCGCCGGCCCGCTGAACGGGGCCGGCCGCTCCGGCCCTCGGTCAAAGTGTCGGCGAACGGCCCCGCATCAGGCCGACGACGGCCGAGATGGCGAACAGGACGATCGCTACGAAGAAGACCAGCTTGGCCGCCTCCATGGCGGTGCCGGCGATGCCGCCGAACCCAAGCAGAGCGGCCACGAGAGCGACGACGAGAAAAGTTACGGCCCAACCGAGCATGGTTCGTATCCTTAGAAAGTACCAACGCGGGCGGGCCGCGTCGTTCTGAACACGAAAACGCCAAGGTTTCGCTCCGGTTCCGCCCCCATCGCGAAGTCCTGTGAGTCCCCGCGGGCGCGAGCGCCGGCCGCGACATGGGGTGACGGAACGAGACAGGGGCGCTAGCGTTCGAAGATAGGTCTTAAGGCTCGATCCGGGATTTGCGATGCTGCAATCTGCCAAGAGTGCCGTTCGATCGAAGGCCGCCGCGATGGCGGCGCGGGTGACCGAGATCGTCGACAGGGCCGGCGACGCCCTGCGCGCGGCCGCGCTCGGTCTCATGCCGGCACCGGCGCCCGTACCGGTCCGCGTGCGCGCACGCGGACCGCGCCGGCAGGATTGATCGCGGGACGCGCGCGACCCCGGAGCGGACGCGACCCCGTCCGCGTCCCTCACAGGCGCCGGACAGCATCACCCCTGCGTCAGGATCACCGGCAGGACAGCGGGCAGGTCCTGCCGCCACCCCAGAATGCCTCGCACCGCGGCCTCGCATCCCCTAGGCCTTGAGGGCGATTGCCACGCGGCCGCGAACCGTCCAAGGAACCGCCGTATCGATCGCACGGGATCGCGATGGCGGACACCGACGAGACCACCCTGACCTTCGATCCGTCGATGCCTCCGGCCGGCCGGCTGGACCGGGTCGCGCCACTGATCCGCCGGCGGGTCGCGCCGAACGGAGGCCCGTTCACGGCGAGCGGCACCTGCACCTACGTGGTGGGCCAGGATCGCGTCGCGGTGATCGATCCGGGCCCGGACGATCCGGCCCATGTCGAGGCGCTGCTTCGGGATCTCGGCACCGAGCGGGTCGAGGCCATCGTGGTCACCCACACCCATCGGGATCACTCGCCCGGAGCAAGGCTGCTCGCCGCGCGCACCGGCGCGCCGATCGTCGGATGCGCGCCGCACAGGGCCGCGCGGGCCCTGTCGGAAGCGGAGACCCCGATGCTCGACGCGAGCGCCGACCGGGCGCACGCGCCGGAACGGATCATGGTGGAGGGCGACGCCGTGTCCGGCCCGGGCTGGACCCTCGTGGCCGTCGAGACCCCCGGGCACACGATGAACCATCTCGCCTTCGCGCTGCCGGAGGCGCGGGTGCTGTTCTCGGGCGACCACGTCATGGCGTGGTCGACCACGATCGTGGCGCCGCCCGACGGCGCGATGCGGGCCTACATGGACTCCCTCGACAAGCTGCGCGGGCGCGACGAGACGGTCTACTGGCCGGGCCATGGCGGACCGGTGCGCGAGCCCGCCCGGTTCCTCCGCGGGCTCGCCGGGCATCGCCGCCAGCGCGAGGCGGCGATCCGCGCGCGGCTGGCCGCCGGCGACGGGCGGATCGCCGACATCGTCGCTGCGATCTACCAGGGGCTCGATCCCCGGCTCCGCGGCGCGGCGGCGCTGTCGGTCTTCGCCCACCTGGAGGATCTGGTCGGACGTGGGCTCGCGTCCTGCGACGGCGCCCCCCGCCTCGACGGCACCTACGCGCCGGCCTGAGAGGCGCGGCGGCTCACTTCACCGCGAGAGCGAGGTTGGCGACGTCGTCGAGATAGGCCCGGATCCGGTCGGCATTGCTGCCGAAATCGCGGCCGCCGAGCCGCGAGGCCGAGCGCACGTCGATCCGCGCCCCGTCGGCGCGGGGGCGGATGCGCACGGTGACATCGTCCGGCAGGTTGAGGACCAGCCCCCGCGCCACGGCCTCGATCCGGCCGTTCCCGGTCCGGCCGCCCGGCCGGATCGCCTCGACGATCTGCCAGTGCCGCTTCAGGGCAGCCTGCCGGGCGAGTTCGAAGGCCTCGTCGGCGCCGATATCGAGGGTCAGCGGCGCGATCTGCGGGTAGGCGCCGCGCTGGCTCTCGCGCGCAGCCGGGCTCGGGTCCGCCGGGTAGCGCCCGCCGCGGGCCGCGAAGGCCGCCCGCGAGCGCGAGAAGGCCGGCGGATTGTCGATGTCGGTGGTGATGTCCGAGAGGGCGGGAAGACGCAGGCCGCGCAGGCCCAGGAAGGCGGGGTAGCCGAGAACCGCCAGCGCCAGGATCAATCCGGCGAGGGCGGCCCCGAGACCGCGGGCGCCCTCGCGCCAGACCCGCACGAAGGCGAAGATCGCGGCCGCAGCCGCCAGCAGCGCGACGCCGAGCCCGGCCACGAGCGCCACGAGGGCGGCGTCCGTGTCGGAGCGCGGATCCCGGACGAGGACCAGGGCGATCCCGGTGGCGATGACGGAGAACACGGCGAGCCGCCGGGCCAGCGGCCCCGCGCGGGTCACGGGTTCCTCGATGAGCAGGCGGCGCATGGGGATCATGAAGGCGTTCGAGGCCCGATCTTAGAGCTTGGCCGGAGCCGGCGCCATGGCGCCGCGGTCACGGCGCGTACGCGCGGGCGTTGCCGGGCAGGCCGAGCGTGGCGGGCAGTTTGAGCGGGTCGGGGAGCATCGCGCCCCCGTACCGGCCGACCGGGTCGGGGATCTCGCTGTGCGCGACCGTCTGAGCCGTCAGGGCGCTCCAGGGCCCAGTCACCGCGAACAGGATCCCGCGGGAGGAATCGCCGGGCGGACGCAGGACGAGGTCGCCCTTGGCATCGAGCCGACGCTCCGGCAGCGAGACTTGGCCGTGCAGGGTCGCCCCGACGCTCGGCCCCAGGAGACCCGACTCGGCGATCTCGCCCACGCCGTCGGCGAAGCGCAGCGTCACCACGGCCCGCTCGAAGGCCGTCCGGCCGTTGCGGCGCGCCAGGGCGCCGGACGCCACCGCGCCGTTGCGGTGGATGACGTCGGCGAGGTCGAGGCCCGCGATGGCACCACCGTCCATGGCGAGCGTGGCCCGGCCATTCAGGTGCGCCAGCAATCCGACCGTGTCCCGGGCCCTGGATTCGAGGGCGAAATGCCCCTGCACGGGCCCCACCACCCAGCGGGCCGCGCCGATCTCGCCGAGCAGCGCGCCGAGGTCGACGCGGTCGAGGCTTCCCTGCGTGCGCAGTTCGGTCGCGGCCGGATCGGACCCGCTCGTCAGATTGACGCGCCCCTTGAACGTGCCGTCCTGGATCCGGGCCCGGTTCACCGCGACCTCCAGGGCGGCCTCCCGCACCAGGACGCTCGCCGCCAGATCCTGCACCCGGACGGCGCCGGCGCGCCCCTCGGCCGCCGACAGGCGCAGGTCGAGGTCGCCGCGCGTGAAGGACGCCAGGGCGATCGACGCGGGCGCGGGGTCGAGGAGCCGCGACACATCCGCGACGAGAGGCATGAGATCGAGCGTCTCGGCCGCCAGGGTCGCCTGCACCGAGAGGCGCGGCGCCTTGCCGGGCCCGAACGCGACGGCGCCGGCCCCCTCGAGCACGTTCTGACCCAGGCCGATGCGCAGGCTCGGCCACGAGACGGACCGCTCGCCCGTCTCGAACCGGCCGTCGACCGAGAAGGCGCCGGCGAGCGGCGCCAGCGGCATATCGCGGCCGATCCAGGCCAAGCTCTCCGGCAGGGATCGCGTCTCGAACCGGACCTGCCCGGACATGACGGGCAGCGCGCTCCCCTCCGCCGGCGGCGCCACCGTTCCGTCCGCCGCGAGGCGGCCGTCCGGCCACGTGATTTCCACGGTGAACGGGCTCCCGCGGCGCTGGGCCATCTCGGCCGGACGCAGGTGGCTGAGGGCGATCCGGGTCGGAACGCCGCGCCAGATGAGGCTGGCGCGGCCCTCGGCGGCCTTGCCCCAGAGCGGCCACGCGATGTCGAGGTCGATGTCCCGGGCCGTGTCGCCGGCGGCGAGGCGCGCGTCGCGCACGACGATCCGGCGCGGCCGGGCCGTCTCGCCGGACCGGGCCTGCTCGGCGAGGCGCGCGAGGGGGGCGTCCCAGCCGGCGGGGTCGTCCGACAGCCGCGCGCCCTCCAGGCGGAGGCCGCTCACCGCGGCGCGACCGCCGAGGAGGCTCAGCGGGTCGAGATCGATGGTCAGACGGCCCTCATCCGCTAGGACCGGGCCGTCGGAACCGGCAGCGAGCCGGACGCGGTCGAGGGTCAGGCGCGGCCAGGGCAGCACCGCGAGGCGCGCGGGCCCCCGCAGCGTCAGCCCGAGTCCGTAGGCGTCGAAGGCGCGGCGGGCGAAGGCCGTGGCCCGGCCATCCTCCAGGGGCCAGTCGCGCAGGCCGAGGCCGGCCGCGATCAGGCTCCCGAGAGCGAGGATGAAGATCGGGCGGCGCAGCGACATCATGCTCCGAGAGGGCGGCGGCTGTGGCCGGAAGCCGGGCGCCGCGCCGGCCCCTCCGGCTGCCACGGCCCGGCAGGGTCTGCACGTCGAGTGGGCAACTTAGCGTCCCCGGCCGGTTTTGTCTGCCGCGCCCGCGCAGGGCCGCCCTGCCCTCCCCAGCGCAGTGCCGGTTACGGATCGCCCGGGACCGCGCCGGCCGGTGCGGTGCACCACTGGATTTCGCGCGCGGAATCGGGAAGAGCAGGCGCGAGGACACGCGCGTCCCGAGGTTTCGGCCGGTCGGGTCCGGCGGGAAAAGGACGGTTCGATGAAGAAGGTCTACACGGATGCCGCCGCGGCCCTGGCCGGCCTCCTGCGCGACGACATGATGGTAATGTGCGGCGGCTTCGGCCTCTGCGGCATCCCCGACGAGCTGATCGAGGCGGTGCGCCTCTCCGGCGTCAAGGGCCTCACCGTCGTGTCGAACAATGCCGGCATCGACGGGGTCGGTCTCGGCAAGCTCCTGGACACCCGCCAGGTCGCCAAGATGATCTCGTCCTACGTGGGCGAGAACAAGGAGTTCGCCCGGCAGTACCTCGGCGGTGAGCTGGAGATCGAGTTCAACCCGCAGGGCACGCTGGCCGAGCGGATCCGCGCCGGCGGCGCCGGCATCCCGGCCTTCTTCACCAAGACCGGCGTCGGCACCAAGGTCGCCGAGGGCAAGGAAGTCCGCGAGTTCGACGGCGAGCAATACGTCATGGAGCGCGGCCTGTTCGCCGACCTCGCCCTGGTCCACGCCCACACGGGCGACACCGAGGGGAACCTGCGCTACCGGATGACCGCGCGCAACTTCAACCCGATGATGGCCACCGCCGCCAAGATGACCGTGGCGCAAGTCGAGCACCTCGTGAAGCCGGGCGAGATCGATCCGGACACGATCCACACGCCCGGCATCTTCGTGAAGCGCATCATCGACGTCGGGCAGCGCGACAAGCGCATCGAGCAGCGCACCACGCGCAAGCGCGGCGACAGCACCCCGGCCGCGGCGGCCGGCGGCGGCACGCACTGATCGGACGGGAAGGGAGCGAGAACGATGGCCTGGACCCGCGAGCAGATGGCGGCGCGCGCCGCCAAGGAGCTGGAGGACGGCTTCTACGTGAACCTCGGCATCGGCATCCCGACGCTGGTGTCGAACTACATCCCCGAGGGCATGTCGGTGCAGCTCCAGTCGGAGAACGGCATGCTGGGCATGGGCCCCTTCCCCTACGAGGGTGAGGAGGACCCGGACCTGATCAACGCCGGCAAGCAGACGATCACCGCTCTGCCGACGACGAGCTACTTCTCCTCGGCGGATTCCTTCGGGATGATCCGCGGCGGGCACATCAACCTGTCGATCCTCGGCGCCATGCAGGTGGCCGGCAACGGCGACCTCGCCAACTGGATGATCCCCGGCAAGATGGTGAAGGGGATGGGCGGCGCCATGGACCTCGTGGCCGGCGTGAAGCGCGTGGTCGTGGTGATGGAGCACGTCGCCAAGAACAAGGACGGCACCGAGAGCCCGAAGCTGCTCAAGGCCTGCGACCTGCCGCTCACCGGCACGCAGGTGGTCGACCTGGTGATCACCGATCTCGGCGTGTTCGAGATCGACAAGAAGGGCGACGGCGGCATGAGGCTCATCGAGCTCGGCGACGGCGTCACCGAGGACGAGATCCGCGGCAAGACCGAGGCCGATTTCACCGTCGCCCTGAAGAACTGACGCCTCGGGGCCCGGCGGCCGGCGTCGCCGGGCGGGAGACGGCCGGGCACCCGACCGTCCCGCGGTGCCGCCGCCCAACGCCTTTCCACATCGGCTCAGGCGGTTTTCGGTTCAGACGGCGCGCTCCGTCGTCGCGAGCGCAGCGAAGTGACCCAGGGTCGCGCCATCGTGCAGAGCGGGGCGCTGCTGGATTGCTTCGCTCCGCTCGCGAGGACGGCGGAACCGGTCGGTGACCCGGAAACCGCATCGAACGCGAAGCACCCCCGCTCCCAGTCGGGACAGGGGTGCTTCGCGTGACTGCGTGCCGGCCAGGCGTGGCGCGGGCTGTGGGTCCCGCCCGGCCTCGGGCGGCTCAGCCCGCGTCGCTGGCGCCCGCGCCCGCGAGTTGCGGATCCCGGGTCGCGGGTCGCACCGGGCTGTCGGCCGCCGGTTCCTCGCCCTGCAGCGCCCGCCGCACGTAGCCGTCGACCCGGTCGCCCTGCTCCGGCAGGGCGGCCTCGAGATGCGCGATCATCTTGGGCGTCCAGAACGCCTTGATGTGCTTCTGGATCCCGGCCACCGCCTCCTCCTCCGGGTAGGACCGGAAGAAGGTCGCGATCTGGTTGGCCATGCGGACGAGCTTGTCCGCCTGCGTCACGGCGCTCATCGGATACTCTTACTCTGCCGCGTCGAGGGTCTGGGCGATCCGGGTCAGGGAGAAGTCCTCCTCGTAGAACTTCGCCTGCCAGTCGGAGGGCCGGTTGGTCCGCCGGACCTGCACCGCCGTCACCTTGTACTCGGGGCAGTTGGTCGCCCAGTCCGAGTAGTCGGTGGTGATGACGTTGGCGCCGGTCTTGGCGTGGTGGAAGGTCGTGTAGACCACACCGGGCTGCATCCGCTCGGAGACCTTGGCCTTCAGGGCGATGTCGCCGGAGCGGCTCTCCAGGGCGACGAGGTCGCCGTCCACGATGCCGCGCAGCTCCGCGTCGAACGGGTGGATCTCCAGCACGTCCTCCTCGTGCCAGCGCGAGTTCTCGGTGCGCCGGGTCTGCGCGCCGACATTGTACTGGGACAGGATCCGGCCCGTGGTCAGGATCAGCGGGAACTTCGCCCCCGTCCGCTCCTCGGTGGCCACGAACTCGGTGATCATGAACCGGCCCTTGCCGCGGACGAACCGGTCCACGTGCATCATCGGCGTGCCGAGCGGCGCCTTCTCGTTGCAGGGCCACTGCACCGAGCCGAGCTCGTCGAGCTTGGCGTAGGACACACCGGTGAAGCTCGGGGTGAGCGAGGCGATCTCGTCCATGATCTCGGACGGGTGATTGTAGTTCATGGGGTAGCCGAGGGCATTGGAGAGCAGCACCGTGCCCTCCCAGTCGCCGTAGCCGCCCATCGGGGCCATGACCTTGCGGACCCGCGAGATGCGGCGCTCGGCGTTGGTGAAGGTCCCGTCCTTCTCCAGGAACGAGGCGCCCGGCAGGAAGACGTGGGCGTACTTGGCGGTCTCGTTCAGGAACAGGTCCTGGACGACGATGCACTCCATCGCCATCAGGCCCGAGGTCACGTGGTGCGTGTCGGGATCCGACTGGGCGATGTCCTCACCCTGGATGTACATGCCCTTGAACGTGCCCTCGACGGCCTCGTCCAGCATGTTGGTGATGCGCAGGCCCGGCGCGTTGTCGAGCTTGGCGCCCCAGAGGGCCTCGAAGCTCTCGCGGGTGGCGTCGTCCGAGACGTGGCGGTAGCCCGTCAGCTCGTGCGGGAACGAGCCCATGTCGCAGGAGCCCTGCACGTTGTTCTGGCCGCGCAGCGGGTTCACGCCGGCGCCGAGCTTGCCGATGTTGCCGGTGGCCATGGCGATGTTGGCCATGCCCATGACCATCGTCGAGCCCTGGCTGTGCTCGGTGACGCCCAGCCCGTAGTAGATGCCGGCCGCGCCGCCCTTGGCGTAGAGCCGGGCCGCCCCGCGGACCTGCTCGGGGTCGAGGCCGGTGAAGGACTGCTGGTTCTCCGGGGAGTGGCGCTCGTCGGCGATGAACCGGGCCCAGGACTCGAACTCGGCGAGGTCGCAGCGCTCGCGGACATAGGCCTCGTCGATCAGCCCCTCGGTGACGATCACGTGCGCCAGCGAGTTGATGAAGGCGACGTTGGAGCCGGGCTTCAGCGGCAGGTGGAAGTCCGCCTTGATGTGGGGCGACTTCACGAGGTCGATCTTGCGCGGATCGGCGACGATCAGCTTGGCGCCCTCGCGCAGCCGCTTCTTCATGCGCGAGCCGAAGACCGGGTGGCCGTCGGTCGGGTTGGCGCCGATCACCAAGATCACGTCGGACTTCTCGACCGACTTGAAGTCCTGGGTGCCGGCCGAGGTGCCGAGCGTCGACATCAGGCCGTAGCCGGTCGGCGAGTGGCAGACGCGGGCGCAGGTATCGACGTTGTTGTTGCCGAAGGCGGCGCGCACCAGCTTCTGGACGAGGTAAGCTTCCTCGTTGGTGCAGCGCGACGAGGTGATGCCGCCGACCGAATCTTTTCCGTATTTCGCCTGGATGCGCTTGAACTCGCTCGCCGCCCGGTCGATCGCTTCCTCCCAGGACACTTCGCGCCACGGATCCGTGATCTTCTCGCGGATCATCGGCTTGGTGATGCGGTCCTTGTGGGTGGCGTAGCCGTAGGCGAAGCGGCCCTTCACGCAGCTATGGCCCTCGTTGGCCTTGCCGCCCTTGTAGGGGACCATGCGGACGACGCGCTCGCCCTGCATCTCGGCCTTGAACGAGCAGCCGACGCCGCAATACGCGCAGGTCGTGACCTCCGCGTGCTCGGGCTGGCCGAACTCGTGGATCGACTTTTCCTGGAGCGTCGCGGTCGGGCAGGCCTGGACGCAGGCGCCGCAGGAAACGCACTCGGACTCGAAGAAATTGGTCGGGCCGGCGGCCACGCGGCTGTCGAAGCCGCGGCCCGCGATGGTCAGCGCGAAGGTGCCCTGCACCTCTTCGCACGCCCGGACGCAGCGGTTGCAGACGATGCACTTCGACGGGTCGTAGGTGAAGTACGGGTTCGACTCGTCCTTCGGCAGGTACTTCTCGGAGCTCGGCCGGACGTGGTTGTCGCCCTCGTAGCCGTAGCGCACGTCGCGCAGGCCGACGACGCCCGCCTGGGTCTGCAGCTCGCAGTCGCCGTTCGCCGCGCAGGTCAGGCAGTCGAGGGGGTGGTCGGAGATGTAGAGCTCCATCACGCCCTTGCGGAGCTTGGCGAGCTTCTCGTTCTGCGTGTGCACCACCATGCCGTTCTCGGCCGGGGTCGTGCAGGAGGCCGGGGTGCCGCGCCGGCCCTCGATCTCCACGAGACAGAGGCGGCAGGAGCCGAACGGCTCCAGCGAGTCTGTGGCGCAGAGCTTCGGGATCTGGGTGCCGGCCTGCATCGCCGCCGCCATCACCGAGGTGCCGGCCGGCACCGTCACCGACATGCCGTCGATCGTCAGCGTCACCGTCTGCTCGCTGACGCGGATCGGCGTGCCGTAGTCGATCTCCTTGATCAGGCCCATCGACGTCTCCTCACTCGGCCGCGGCCGGCAGATCGCCGGCGCGCCTGAAATCCTCGGGGAAATGGGTGATCGCGCTCATCACCGGCATGGGCGTCAGCCCGCCCATGGCGCAGAGCGACCCGTCGGTCATGACCTCGCAGAGGTCCTCGACCAGCTTGAGATTCGCGTCCGGCCGGATGCCGGCGATCACCTTGTCCATGGTCTCGACGCCGCGGGTCGCGCCGATGCGGCAGGGGGTGCACTTGCCGCACGACTCGGTGGCGCAGAACTCGAAGGCGAAGCGAGCCTGGGAGGCCATGTCGACGGTGTCGTCGAACACCACGATGCCGCCGTGGCCGACGAGGCCCTTCTTGGCCGCCATCGCCTCGTAGTCGAGGGGCGTGTCGAGGAGATGGTCGGGGAAGTAGGCCCCGAGCGGCCCGCCGACCTGCACGGCCCGGACCGGCCGGCCCGAACGGGTGCCGCCGCCGAAATCCTCGATCACCTGCCGGAGAGTGATGCCGAAGGCCATCTCGATCAGGCCGCCGTGCTTGACGTTGCCGGCAAGCTGGATCGGCAGGGTGCCGAGCGACCGCCCCATGCCGTAATCGGCGTAGGCCCTGGCGCCGTTCTCCAGGATCCACGGCACGGCCGTGAAGGTCATGACGTTGTTGACCAGCGTCGGCTTGCCCAGGAAGCCCTTGAGCGCCGGGATCGGCGGCTTCGCCCGCACGATGCCGCGCTTGCCCTCCAGGCTCTCCAGCAGCGAGGTCTCCTCGCCGCAGATATAGGCGCCGGCGCCGAGGCGCACTTCCAGGTGGAAGCTCTTGCCGGAGCCCAGGATGTCGTCGCCGAGCACGCCGGCCGTCACGCCGTTGGCGATCGCCTCCTTCAGGGTGGCGAAGGCCTGCGGGTACTCGGAGCGGAGGTAGATGTAACCGCGGGTGGCGCCGGTCGCGACGCCCGCGATGGTCATGCCCTCGATGAGGTTGAAGGGGTCGCCCTCCATCATCATCCGGTCGGCGAAGGTCCCGGAATCGCCCTCGTCGGCGTTGCAGACCACGTATTTCTGGTCCGCCTTGGCGAGCATCACGGTGTTCCACTTGATGCCGGCCGGGAAGCCGGCACCGCCCCGGCCGCGCAGGCCGGAATCGCGCACCGCCGCCACGATGCCTTCGGCATCGAGCTTCAGGGCGGCCTCGAGGCCGCGGTAGCCGCCATGGGCCCGGTAATCGTCCACGGAGACCGGGTCGACCACGCCGCAGCGGTGGAAGGTCAGGCGCTGCTGCCGGGCGAGGTAGGGGATCTTCTCCGGATCGCCGAGGCGCAGGGCGTGGTCGCCGCCCGCGGTCAGGCCGGCATCCAGCAGGGCATCGACGTCCTTGACCGTCACCGGCCCGTAGGCGACGCGCCCCTCGGGGGTGCCGACCTCAACCATCGGCTCCAGCCAGAACAGGCCGCGGGAGCCGGTGCGGACGATGGTGACGTCCAGGCCGCGGCGCTCGGCGCCGGCGAAGAGGGCGCGGGCAACCTTGTTGGCGCCGAGCCCGAGGGCGACGGCGTCGCGCGGAACGTAGAGCGTGACGCTCACTGGCGCACCTCCGTCAGGGCAGCTTCGAGGGCGTCGGCGGTCAGGTGCGCGACGGGCTCACCGTCCACCAGCGCGGCGGGGCCGTTGGCGCAGAGGCCGAGGCAGTAGACCGGCTCGACCGTGGCGCTGCCGTCGGCGGTGGTCTCGTGCCAGCCGCAGCCGAGGCGGCCCAGGATCTCGCGGTGCAGCTTGTCCGAGCCCATGGCCTGGCAGGCCTCGGCCCGGCACAGCTTCACCTCGTGGCGGCCGGCGGGGTGCGCCCGGAAGTCGTGGTAGAAGGTGATGCAGCCGTGGACTTCGGCGCGCGACAGGTTCAGCGCGTCCGCGATCAGCGGCACGGCACCGGAATCCACGTAGCCGAAGGTTTCCTGCAGCGCGTGCAGGATCGGCAGCGTGGCCCCCTCGAGATGGGTGTGCTCGGCGATGATCTTGGATGCGCGCTCCGCGCTCCAGGGCTCGTGACGCGCCATGGTTTCCAGCCCAGTCTGTTCCTGTTCTAATGCGAAGAGGAACAGAAATGCCGAATGGCATCAATCGCGCTGTCCGGTCGGGCGACAAAGGACGTTTGTCGAGCTGTAACGCGCAGGCCCGAGGAGCGGAGCCAGTTCGTTAACCTGTTGCCGCAGCGCGATTTTTCAGATCCGATCCGCAGTCAGGATTTGTCGCTTGCGTCGCAACATAAATTTGTGCTTTGCAAGAAATTGCATTCCGCCACGTCGGGCCCGGAACGTCCGGTTAGAACACTCCGTCCTTGCGAGCGGAGCGAAGCAATCCAGGGCAGCGCGACCTCGGCAAGCGTGGCGCGACTGTATTGCTTCGCTCCGCTCGCAAGGACGGTGGCGGGCTCCAAGACGGCAGCCTCGGCCGCGTCAGAACTCCATCTCGAGTTCCTCGATCTCGTCCGGCTCATCGGCGGCGGCTTCCGCCCACTCGACCATCAGCGGCCAGTGCAGGATCGTGTCGCGGTAGGCGGCGGCGCGGGGCGGCAGCGCGACGTCGTAGGTGCGGAAGCGGGTGCAGACCGGGGCGAACATCGCGTCGGCGAGGCACGGCCGCGCGCCGAACAGGTACGGCCCCTCGTAGCGGTCCAGGCAATCGTCGAAGATCGTGACGATGCGCTCGATATCGGCCTTGGCACCGTTGAACACGCGGAAATCGGGGTGGAAGGCGCGCAGGTTCATCGGCAGCGCCGAGCGCAGATTGACGAAGCCGGAATGCATCTCCCCCGAGATCGACCGGCAATGGGCGCGCTCCGCCACGTTGCCGGGCAGGAAGCCGGCCTCCGGGAAGGTCTCGGCGAGATACTCGGCGATCGCCAGCGTGTCCCAGACGACCACGTCGCCGTGGCGCAGGCGGGGCACCAGGAACGAGGGCGACAGGTGCAGCAGCTCCGCCCGGGTGGTGGCGTCGGTGCCGGACAGGACCTCCGTCCGGAAGTCGAGCCCGGCCATCCGGCAGATCAGCCAGCCCCGCAGGGACCACGAGGAGTAGTTGCGGCTCGAGATGGTGAGCGTAGCGGCCGTCATCGTCCTGCCCCGGGCGCGTCGCCGATCGTGCGGTCTGCGAGGCCCGATCCAAGACTCGTGCCGAACGGGGCGGGCGAATCGCTTCCGGCGGCGATTCTACTCCCGTCGCAGCAGCGCCGCGACCTCCGCCTGCTCGGCGGCCGACAGGTTCCGGGCCGGCGCGGGCGGGCGGCGGCGGGCGAGACGCCAGATGCCGAGCCCGCCGAGCAGCACCGCGAGCACCGGGGTCAGCCACAGCAGCAGGGTGTGCAGCGCGAAGACCGGGCGCAGCAGCACGAACTCGCCGTAGCGGGCCACGACGTAGTCGAGCACCGCCGTGTCGCTGTCGCCCTTCTCCAGCCGCTCGCGGACGATCAGGCGCAGGTCCTTGGCGAGCGGCGCGTCGGAATCGTCGATGGACTGGTTCTGGCAGACGAGGCAGCGCAGTTCGGCCGAGATCTCCCGGGCGCGGTGCTCCAGCGCGGGATCCTTCAGCACCTCGTCGGGCTGCACCGCCAGGGCCGGCAGTGACGCCAGCAGGGCGAGCGCGGCCAGCGCCGGGCGGAGCGAACGGCGCGCCATCACTCGGCCGGCACCGCGACCGGGAGCGGCCGCGCCTTCGCCTTGGCGGGGACGCCCACGCGCATCCGCCGGTCCGTGAGCGACAGGCCGCCGCCCAGCGCCATCACCACCGCCCCGAGCCAGATCAGCAGGACCAGCGGCTTGTAGTAGAGGCGCAGGCCGACGCCGCCGTCCTGCCCGATCTCCCCGAGGCTCGCGTAGACCTGGCTGACACCGTTGGTCAGCAGCCCCGATTCCGTCACGGCCATCTTGCGGCTCGGGTAGAAGCGCTTGCCGGTCTCGACCTTCCCGACCTCGTCGCCCCCGCGGGTGCGGATCGTCAGGTAGGCGGCGGCCTCTTCGTAGTTCGGTCCCTTGCGCGGCGCGACCCGGTCCAGGGTCGCCACGTAGGGCCCCGTCGCCAGGCTCTCCCCGGGCTTGAGGGTCGCCAGCCCCTCGGTGGCCCAGCCCTGCGCGGCGATGCCCAGCACCACCACGCCGACCCCGGCATGGGCGATGGCGGTGCCCCAGGCCGAGCGCGGCAGGCCGACGGCGCGGCGGCCGATCTGTCCGAGGGACCGGGCGCGGCTCGCCCCGTAGCCGCGGGCGCGGGTGACGATCTCCAGGGCGGACCCGATCAGCAGGTAGGCGCCGAGGCCGATCCCGACCGGCGCCAGCACCGGCCCGCCCCAGGTCAGCGCCAGCACCGCGAAGCCGACCACCAGGGCGACCGCCAGCGCGGCGAACAGGCGCTGGGCGGCGGCGAGCACGTCGCCGCGCTTCCAGGCCAGCGCCTGCCCCATGGGCACGATCAGCAGCAGCGGGATCGCCAGCGGCACGAAGGTGGAATTGAAGAAGGGCGGACCGACCGTGATCTTCTCGCCCGTCAGCATCTCGAGCACCAGCGGGTAGAGCGTGCCGACCAGCACGGTGGCGCAGGCCGCCACCAGGAACAGGTTGTTGAGGACGAGCGAGCCCTCGCGGGAGATCGGCGCGAACAAGCCCCCCTGCCGCAGCAGCGGCGCCCGCCACGCGAACAGCGTCAGCGAGCCGCCGATGAACAGGATCAGGATCGCCAGGATGAAGACGCCGCGGGTCGGGTCGGTGGCGAAGGAATGCACCGAGGTGATCACGCCCGAGCGGACCAGGAAGGTGCCGATCAGCGAGAGCGAGAAGGTCAGGATGGCGAGCAGCACAGTCCAGACCTTCAGGGCGTCGCGCTTCTCCATCACCACGGTGGAGTGCAGCAGCGCCGTGCCGGCGATCCACGGCATCAGGGAGGCGTTCTCCACTGGGTCCCAGAACCACCAGCCGCCCCAGCCGAGCTCGTAGTAGGCCCAGTAGGAGCCCATCGCGATCCCGAGCGTCAGGAAGCACCACGCGGCGAGGGTCCAGGGCCGCACCGCCCGCGCCCAGACGGCGTCGATCCGCCCGTCGATCAGCGCGGCCACCGCGAAGGCGAAGCTGATCGAGAAGCCGACATAGCCGACGTAGAGCAGTGGCGGGTGGACCGCGAGACCCGGATCCTGCAGCAGCGGGTTGAGGTCGTTGCCCTCGAGCGGAGCCGGGATCACCCGGGTGAACGGGTTCGAGGTCGTGATGATGAACAGCACGAACACGAAGGTGATCAGCCCCTGCACGGCCAGGGTGTTGGCCCGCAGCCGCGGCGGCACCGAATTCTTGGCCGCCGCCACGCAGGCGCCGAACAGGGTGAGGATCAGGACCCAGAGGAGCATCGAGCCCTCGTGGTTCCCCCAGACGCCGGAGATCTTGTAGATCAGCGGCTTCTGCGTGTGCGAGTTCTCGACGACGTTCTGGACCGAGAAGTCCGAGGTGACGTGCGCGTAGGTGAGCGCCGCGAAGGCGAAGAGCACGCAGGCGAAGGCGCCGAGCGCCGCCTGCGAGGCGGTCTGGCGCAGGGCCGGATCGCCCGAGCGGGCGGCCCAGATCGGCATCACCACCTGGACGAGGGAGATCGCCAGCGCGAGCGCGAGGGCGAAGTGGCCGGTCTCGACGATCATGCGGGTTCCCTCACCGCTCGCTGCGGGGACCGAGGGTGCTGTCCGCCGCCGCGGTGGCGGGCTTCGGCGCCGGGCCGCCCTTGTTCGGGCCGCCCTCCTGCCAGCGCCCCTGCGCCTTCAGCGCGTCGGCCACCTCGCGGGGCATGTAGGATTCGTCGTGCTTGGCCAGCACCGTGTCGGCGCGGAACTGCCCGCCCGGCTCCAGCACGCCCTCGGCGACCACGCCCTGCCCTTCCCGGAACAGGTCCGGCAGCAGGCCCTTGTAGTGGACCTCGACGGTCTCGTTCGTGTCGGTGACGGCGAAATCGACCGTCTGGTCGGGGCCGCGCCTGAGCGAGCCGTCCTTCACCAGCCCGCCGAGCCGCAGGCGCGTGCCCGGGGCGATGGCCTGCTTGGCGATGTCGGTGGGCGAGCGGAAGAACACGATCGAGCCGCTCATGGCGTACAGCATCAGCCCCACGGCGAGCGCCAGGACGCTGCCGCAGGCGGCGATCAGGATCAGGCGGCGTTTCTTACGCGTCACGATACTTCCACCCCGCGGTCCGGCGCGCGGAGACCCGCCTCGACCGGAACCGTTCTCATTCTAGTCTTGAGGGTGTCGGCTCCAGGCGCCCGCGGGTCAAGGGCGGGCGTCGGGACCGATTGTCGTACGGGCCGCTCCGCGGAGGTGGGCTCGCGATTTCGTGGCGCCGGGGAACGGGCGCGCCAGGGGTTCGGTGCGTCAGGGGTTCGGTGCGTCAGGGGTTCGGCTTGGCGGGGAGCTCCAGCTCCCGGGCGAGACCGTCGAGCCGCGCCACCGCCTCGCTGTTGGCGGCCAGCGCCATGCGGGCGCGGTCGAGGGCCTTCACCGCCTGGTCGCGCTCGCCCAGCGCGCTGTAGGAGCGCACGAGCCGCATCCACTCGTCCGGCGTGCCGCCCCGCGCGGCGAGGCGCCGGTCGAGTCCCTCGACCATCCCGCGAATCGCCGCCTGCTGCTCCGCCTGCGGCATGGCGCGCACGGCCGCCATCGCGGCCTCCTTCTCGGCCTGGACGCCCGGTCCCGCCCGGCCCGATTCGGCCGGCGCGGGCGCCGCGCCCTCGGCGCCGAGACCCACGGCGCGGGCGCCCTGCTCGACCTGGGCGAGACCCTGCGGGTCGCCCGCGAGGGCCGTGCGCGCGCGGGCCAGGGCGTCGGTCGCCTGCGCGCGCTCGCCGAGGACCATCCGGGACCGGACGAGCCGCAGCCACTCGTCGGGGGTGCCGCCGCCGGTCTTGAGGCGGGCGTCGAGCCCGTCGACCATGCCACGAATCGCCGCCTGCTGCTCGGCCGGGATCTCGGGGGCGGCCTGGAGCGTCGCGGGCGGGGGCGGCTCGCCCTTGAGGCGGGCGAGGCTCTGCTTGACGATCCCGAGCCACGGGGCGTTCGGCGGGCTGCTGGCCTCGAGCTCGGTGAGCTGGCGGATCGCCTCGCCGGTGTCGCCGGCCTGCTCGGCCGCGCGGGCGAGGTAGAAGCGCGGCTTGGGCGCGTTCGGCTCCTTGGCCTGCGCCTTCTCGAACAGCGCCTTGGCCTCGGGCGACACGGTGCCGTCGCCGGCCGCCGTGAGCGCCTCGCCCTGGTCGGCCAGGAGGTCGGCGGTCTCGCCCTTGATCCGCGCGAGGTGGCCGTAGGCGCGGGCGGCGTCGTCGAATCGGCCGGTGCGCATGTAGACCGGGGCGAGCACGGCCCAGCCGCGGGCATCGTTCGGGTCCCGGGCGAGGCGCGCCTCGATCTGCCCGACCGCCTTCATCAGCTCGTCGGCGCCGCCGCGGGCGGCCTGCCGGTCGGCCTCGGTCTGCGCCGGCACCTCGGGCGAGCCG
The DNA here is from genome assembly GCF_000383455.1 of Methylobacterium sp. 285MFTsu5.1. Lineage (NCBI taxonomy): Bacteria > Pseudomonadati > Pseudomonadota > Alphaproteobacteria > Hyphomicrobiales > Methylobacteriaceae > Methylobacterium > Methylobacterium sp. 285MFTsu5.1. The sequence continues at coordinate 382,739 of NZ_KB911270.1, forward strand.
TAGAGCCCGTAGGCGATCAGCGCCACGAGCGGGATGGTGGAGAGCGCGAAGGCCGAGGCGGCGCGCCGGCGGCGCAGGCGCGGCTCGGCCGGGCGCGCGGCCTCGGCGATGCCGGAATCCTCGGCCTCGCGCTGCGCCTCGCGGCTCGACCGGAGCAGGCGGCGCGCCGCCTCGGCCTTGGCGGTCTCGGCCTCGTCGGGGGCGATCAGGCCGCGCTCGAGGTCGCGGTCGATCTCGGCGATCTGATCCTCGTAGAACGCCGTCTCGGTGGCGAGCCCGCTGCCGCCGGCCTCGCCGGTCGGCACGGCGGCGCGCCGCGACATCGGCCAGAGCAGGCCGAGCACGGCCGCCGCGGTCATGGCCGCCAGGATGAACCAGATCGCCGTCATGGACCTTATCGCCAACGGGCCGCACCGGCCCGCCCCTCCCCACGCCCTGTGGAGCCGGCGGCGTGATGCCACGACGCCTCCCGGCGGCGGCTCGGTGTCACGCAACTCTGTTGCGATGACAAGGCCCCGGGCGGGAGCCATGAGGCCGCGCGCCGCCTCCCGGCCCGTACCCGGACGCGGCCGGACGTGCCCGGATTTGCCCGGGCGCGGCCGACGACCTCAGTGGGCGGCCGTGCCGACCGGCAGGTCCCCCGGCACCTCCAGCACCGCGCGCAGGCCGCCGAGCGCCGCCTGCTCCAGGGTGAAGCGCCCCCGGTACAGGGCGGCGAGGTCGGCCACGATCGACAGGCCGAGTCCCGAGCCGGGCTTCGATTCGTCGAGGCGGCGCCCCCGGCCGAGCACGGCCTGCCGGGCCTCCGGCGGCAGGCCCGGACCGTCATCCTCGATGGCGACGACGAGGTGGGGATAATCGTCCTTGCTCACCGCCTCGGCCCGGATCGCCACCCGCCCGTGGGCCCACTTGGACGCGTTGTCGACGAGGTTGCCGACCATCTCCTCGAAATCCTGGCGCTCGCCGCGGAAGCGCAGGCCCGGCGGGACGTGGACGTCGTAGGCGATGTCCTTGTCTCGGTAGATCTTCCCGAAGGTGCGCACGAGGCCGGCGAGCGCCGGCTCGACCTCCGTGGAGGTGCCGAGCGTGCCGGCGAGCGCCGCGGCGCGGGCCCGGTCGAGGTGGTAGTTGACCTGATCGCGCATCACCGCGGCCTGCTCGCGGATCTTCTGCGCGAGCTCCTCGGGGGCGTCCGAGGCCCCGACCTCGTTGACGATGATCGAGAGCGGCGTCTTCAGGGCGTGGGCGAGGTTGCCCACCTGGGTGCGGGCGCGCTCCAGGATCTCGCGGTTGGTCTCGATCAGGAGGTTCACCTCGCCGGTGAGCGGCGCGATGTCGCGGGGATAGGTGCCGGTGATCCGGTCGGCCTCGCCCCGGCGGACGGCACCGAGCGCGGCGCGCATCTTCTTGAGGGGCGCGAGGCCGAAGCGGATCTGCAGCAGCGTGGTGATCGCAAGCGACAGGCCGAGCAGGCCGAAGGTGATGGTCAGCGAGTTCCGGAACCGGTCGACGTCGTTGACGATCTCGTCGGCGGGGCCCGCGACCCGGACCGTGTAGCGGCCCTCCTCGCCGAGATCGACGTCGCGCTCCATGATGCGCAGGAGGCGTCCGTCCTGCCCCTTGCCGTAGCCCTGGCGGATCTGCCCGACCCCGACTTTCCCGTCGGAATCGGTCGCGGCCGGCAGCGGCACGCCTACGAGGGAGCGCGAGGTGCGCACGTCGCGCGGCTTCGCGTCGGGCTTGCCGACCTGCCAGTACCAGCCGGACAGGGGCAGGTCGAAGCGCGGGTCGCCGAGCGAGAAGGTCCGGCTCTCGGGGTCGTTGGGCGAGACGAGGTCGGTGGCGAGATTGTTGGCGAAGACGAGGAGCCGGCTGTCGAAGGAGCGCTCGGTGTTCTCGCGGTAGAGGGTCGTGAGGATCCAGGCCGCGATCAGCAGGATCGCGGAGCTCGAGAGGAACGCCGACACGGCGAGCCGCACCGCGATGGAGCGGCGGCGCAGGGAGAAGAGGCCGATGAGGTCGATCATGGATGCGTCGGTCGCTCAGACGGGCGGCGGCGCATCGTAGAACACCGCGCCGCGCATCAGCGGGCGCGCCGTGCGGAAGAAGGCGCCGCGCTCGGCCCGCCAGCCGTCGGCCCCGCGGGTCACGGCGGCGTCGGCGGTGAGGATGCCCGACGGCATGCCGACCCGCAGGACCGCTTCGGTGGGGCGGGCGGCCTCGTGGACGAGGCTGCCTTCGAGCCGGGCGGCGACCGCGAGGCACAGGGTGGCGGTGAGCGGCAGCGCCTGGTGCGGCACGCCGTTCGAGATGACCCGGGCGGTCAGGTCGGTCTCGGCGGCGCGGATCGTGGCGCCGGAGAGGCTGCCGGAATCCTGCGGCGGCGCCACGAGGCCGACGAAGGGCACGTGGACGACGCGCGCCGCCGCCTCGAGATCGGGCGCGATGCCCATCGCCACGGAGCCGGCCCGGCGGATCCGCGCCAGCCGGTCGAGGAGGCCCGGCACGGCCTCCAGGGCGGCGGGCAGCTCGGTGCCGGCGAGGCCGAGATCGGCGGCGCGGACGAACACGCAGGCATTGGCGGCGTCGATCAGCGAGGCCTCGATCGCGCCGAGGCCCGGCACGTCGAGCCACTGACGGACGGCGCCGGTCGGGAGCAGCCGGCCGGTCGTGGCGCCGCCCGGATCCAGGAAGTCGAGCTGGATCGGCGCGCCCGTGCCGGTGACGCCGGGGATCGCGAGGTCGCCGCGGTAGACGCTGCGGCCGCCCGCGGCCGCGAAGCCCGCCACGATCAGCTTGCGCGTGTTGGTGTTGAAGATCCGCAGCCGCACCGGGCCGTCCGGGACGTCGACGAGCCCCTCGTCGACCGCGAACGGCCCCACGGCGGCGAGCATGTTGCCGCAATTGCCCGAGAGGTCGATGCGGCCGTCCCGGACCACGACCTGCACGAAGGTGTAGTCGATGTCGGCGTCCGGCCGCGCGGAGCGCTCCACCACGCAGATCTTCGAGACCGACGAGACGCCCCCGCCCATGCCGTTGAGCTGCCGCCCGAACGGGTCGGGGCTGTCCATGGCGGAGAGGAAGGCCGGCTCCCAGGCGGCGAGATCCCCCGGCACGTCCCGGCGGTGCAGCATCAGCGCCTTGCTGGTGCCGCCGCGCATGAAGACGGCCGGCAGCGTGCCGGAACGCGCGGCCGCGCTCACATCCGCGCCGGCGGCTGGTTGGGGTCCACGAGGTAGCCGAGGCCGCGGACTGTCTGGATCAAGTCCACCGCGAGCTTCTTGCGCAGGCGGCCCACGAACACCTCGATCGTGTTCGAGTCGCGGTCGAAATCCTGGTCGTAGAGGTGCTCGGTGAGTTCGGCGCGGGACACGACCCGGCCGGTATGGTGCATCAGGTAGGAGAGCAGCCGGTACTCGTGGCTCGTCAGCTTCACCTGGGCGCCGTCGACGAAGACCTTGCCGGAGCGGGTGTCGAGGGTCACCGGCCCGCAGGCGATCTGGCTGGTGGCGTGGCCGGCGGCGCGGCGCAGCAGGGCGCGCACCCGGGCCATCAGCTCCTCCATGTGGAAGGGCTTGGTGACATAGTCGTCGGCGCCGGCGTCGAAGCCGTCGACCTTGTCGGACCAGCGGTCCCGGGCCGTGAGGATGATCACCGGGGTCTTCACGCCGGCCCGGCGCCACTTCTGCAGCACGGTGACGCCGTCGGCCTTGGGCAGGCCCATGTCGAGGATGATGGCGTCGTAGGGCTCGCTCTCGCCGAGATAGCCGCCCTCCTCGCCGTCATAGGCCTTGTCGGCGACGTAGCCGGCCTCCTCCAGCGCGGCCACGACCTGCCGGTTGATGTCCTTGTCATCCTCCACGACCAGCAGACGCACGGCTCACTCCCCTCCGAAACGGTCCCCGCGCCCGCTCAATACTGTCCCGCCACGGTGCCGGTGCGCGCGTCGACGATCACGTGCACGAAATGCCCGTCGCGGCGCAAGGCGGTGAGCATGTAGACGAGGCCGTCCGCGTGACGGCAGAGGCTCGCCCGCTGGATCTCGGCGCGGGGGATCACCGTCCGGGCCGCGCGGATCGCCGCGACCGGCGGGATCACCCGGCGCTCGCCGACCTCCTCGCGCAGGTCCGCGGGGGACAGGCAGCTCTCGATCCGCAGCGGCGGCTGGCTCGACACCGCGCCCGTCTGAGGGGCCGGCCCGTCGTCGGCCATGGAGCCGAGGCCGCCCGCGGCGAGGGCCGCGGCGGTCAGGCTGATGGCGACGAGGGCGATGGCGTAGCGCATTGGCAGACGATGTGAGCCCAGGGCACTGAATGCGTCCTGAATACGTGGCCGTGCGTCGCCCCCGGCATTCGTCGGCGGCGGTCCGGACAGTCCCTTCGCGGTCGAATCGGTGGCGGGCGGCATCGTGCGGACATGACGGCCGAGGCGGCGCCCGGTTCCACGCCGCGCGCCGCTTCCCACAGGCGCCGCGGCCGGTCTCACGGTGACGGCGCCGGGGCGGGACCGCAGGCCGCGGCGCGGGCCGGCGGCCCGGCCCGGCCGGTCCCCGCCGGCGCGGCCTGCGCGACGCCGCCGGACCCCAGCGTCCAGGCAAGCCGGCCGACCGCCGCACCCTCGTGGACGGCGACCGTCACCGCCGCGGCGGCCGCCAGGCCGAGCCACGCCCGGTCGAGAACCCTGTCCCAGAGCAGGCGCATCTCACCCTCCCGTCAGCAGCTTCCAGAGGGTCCGCAGGGCCGGGATATGCGCGGCGAGCCACGCGACCTGGTCGGAGAACCAGTGCGCGGCCGCCGCCGCGGCGACGAAGGCGAGCACCGTCGCGTGCTTGAGCCGGCGCAGGTAGCGGCGCAGCGCGCGGCGCTCGAGATGCGCGTCGACCAGCTCGTCGAGGGCGGCGAGGCGCGGCTCGGACTGCCGGGCGAACCACGCGTGCCAGACGGGCGGGAAGCGGATCGTCCGGGGCCGCCCGCCGAGGGCGACACCCGCGCCCTCGGCGTCCTGGGGGGGCGCGGATTGCCGTGCCTCGATGCGGAGGGGCTTCATGGTGACGATCCCTGTTACACGGCCCCCGCGCCGCCGAAGCGGCGAGGCCCGGCCTCAGGCCGGGTGCTTGTCCGCCCCGCGCAGCTGCGCGAGCGCTGGGGCGAGGACGTTGGCGGCGCTCGCCTGCGGGTCGAGGGGCAGCGCCCGGAAGATCCGCGCGGCCACGCCCTCGGGGCCGCCCGCCTTCCGCACGACGTGCGCGGGGGCGGTGGCGAGCACGTGCCGGGCGCCGGCAGCCACCACCGCGGCGCCGAGATCGGCGCTGACGGTCCGGCCCCGGGCGGCCCCGGCCACGGCGTTCTGGCCGAACTCGGCCCCGGCGCGGATCGCGGCCTCGATCCGGTCGCGGGTGAGCACCGAGGCGGCCCAGGGCGCGACCCGGGCGATGCCGGCGGTGACGGCGGCGGCGGCGAGCGGCACGAGGGCGGCCGTCACCGGCTGGAGCAGGCCGGAGAGCCAGTCGCCCCACGGCAGCGCCAAGCCGGCGACGGGAGTAACGGCGGGCGCGGCACCGCCGGCCGGCGCGGCGAGGGCGGCGAGCGGCAGGCCCGTGATGGCCAGGGCGACGGCCGCCCGGATCGGGTGCATCATCGTGGAACTCCTTCTCAGCGCGCGGCGGACCCGGCCGGCTCGGGATCGGGTGATGACGGGTCAGGGCCGGCCCGGCGGCTGAGCCGGCATCGCAGCGGGACCGGCGCGCAGGGCGGCGAGGGCCCGGCGCGCCCAGGCGAGGCGGCGCGCGGGCGCGACGACGCCGGGCCGCTCGTAGCGGCGCCAGACCGCCTCGGTGGCGGCAGCGAGGGTGGTGGTGGCCCGCAGGGCCGCGAGGGCCGGCGCCTCGGGACCGCGCAGCTCGGCGCAGAGGTAGCCGTAGCCCGCCTCGGGGTCGGCGAGATCGCGGCCGCGCGCCCGGCACCACGCCTCCATGGCGACGCGCCGGGGCCCGGTCCACTGGGCGAGCCCCCAGCCGCCGCGGGAGCCCGGCACCGCGGGGGCGACCTCCTGGAGGTGGCGGAACCCGCCGGTCTCGTGGCCGAGATTGCCGAGCAGGCCGGCGGCCTGGACGTCGCTCAGGCCGAGATCGCGCATCAGCCGCGGGCCGAGCCGGCGGCAGGCGGCGGCGAAGGGCTCCTGCGCGGCCGGAACGGGAGGCGGCATGGGCGTGCTCCGGAAACTGGCCTCCCCGGGCGCGCCGGGCTAAGGCGGCCCGCGCCGTGGGCGGCGCCGAGGGGGAAGCGTGGGACGCGGACAGGACCGGCCGCTCGTGTTCATCGGCGACTCGATCACCGCCGCCTGGGGCGCGGTGCGGGCCGAGACCTTCGCGCTCCACGGCTTCGTCGCCCGGGGCGTCCCGGGCGAGACGAGCGGGCAGATCCGCGCGCGCTTCCTGCGGGATACGGCCGGCGCCCGGGCCGTGCACCTGATGTGCGGGATCAACGACATCGCGGAGATCGGCGGCCCGGTGCCGGACCGGGCGATCGCCGGGAACATCATGGCCATGGGGCGGATGGCCTTCGCGGCCGGGCTGCCGCTCACGATCGGCACCGTGATGCCGAGCGACTTCTGGGGCTGGCGCCCCGAGCTGCGGCCGGTGGCGCGGATCCGCGCCCTGAACGGGTGGCTGCGCGCCTACTGCGCGGCGGGCCCGGCCCGCCTCGTCGATTACGGGCCGCCGCTCGCCACGGAGGCGGGCGCGCTCCGGCGGGACTTCACCGACGACGGCATCCACCTGAACGGCGCGGGCTACGCGGCCGTGGAGCCGGCGATGCTGCGGGCCCTCGACGCCGTTCCGGACTGAGAGCGGCCGCGAGGCGCCGCCTGCGGATCCACGGCGCTCACGCGCCCAGCGCCAGCCAGTAGGTCGGCACCGACCCGACCCCCGCCACCGCGCCCGCCGTCGCGCGGCGGGTGCGGAGCGTGAACCCGGTGGCCGCCACGTCGCTGACCTGCGCGGCGTGGAGCGCGTCGCCGGCGCCGGCGACCGGCTGCGCCCAGACGCCGAGGCAGCTCCCCGGGAAGGCGATGCCGAACGCCACCGCGACATCCGCCTCGGCGGCGGTGACGAGCCCCCATTGCGCGATCAGGCCGCCCGGGAGCCGGATCGACCCGTTCGCGCCGAGCACCTGCGCGCCGGTCGCGAGCGGCGTCCCGTCGGCGCGCTGGTAGTGGCGCACGCGCCAGCGGCCCGCCGCGTCCGAGGTGGCGATGCAGGTGTCGTCGGCGGCCGTCACGAGATCGGCGCGGGTCGGCAGCACCAGCGCCTCGGGATCGTGGACCAGGGTCGCGGCGCCCGAGAAGCGCACGAACCGCTCCCGGTCGGCGGCGACGCCGAAGCTCGCGATCCGGGCCGCGCCGGTGACGAGCACCCGCCGGGTACCGGCCGCGCCGAGGTCGGTGGTGGGGGCGGCCGCGAGGGCGGTCTCGGCCGAGGCGAAGTCGATCCCGCCGGTCCGCGCCGAGGCGGTGAGCGCCGTGGCGAAGGCGGCGCCGTCGGGCGAGACCTTCAGGGTGAAGTCGTCGCTCCCGAGCGTGCCCAGCAGCGCCCGCGCCGCGTAGCCGGTCTCGAAGACCAGGGCGGCGTCGCGGGCGGCGGATTTCCGGTTGACGAAGATCCGCATGTCGCCGGTGCCCGGCGTGGCGTCGTCCCAGGTCAGGAGCGCGGAGTCGGACTTCACCGCGAGACGGTTGGTGGCGTCGGCCGCCGTGTTGATCCCGAGGCGGCCGACGCTCTGGAGCGCGGTCAGCGCGCGACGGAGGCTCGTCCAGGCCGCGCCGTCGAAGACGTAGAGGTCGGCCTCGTCGATCAGCCAGGCGAGCCAGCCGGCCCGCGGCGCGGCGCCGGTCCAGACCCCGTCGGCGTAGCGCACCACTTGGCCCGCGAGCCCCGCCCAGGCCCCCCCGGGCTCGGCGGCGGCCACGAGGTAACGGTCGCCCTCCGCGGGGCCCGGCGGCGGCGCGGCGAGGTCCTTGTCCAGGCACGCCAGTTGGACCAGCGCGTCGAGAAGGCCGAGCGCCTCGTTGTGGGTGACGTGCTTCTGCGCCTGGCTGGCGGCGATCAGCGGCAGGCCGAGATGGGGCGTGGCGTCGGACATGGGGCGGCTCCCGGGCGGTCAGGTCGAGCGGTCAGGCCGAGCGGACGGGGATACGGGCGCGGCAGGCGGGTCCGGACCCGGCGACGAGACCGATCTGCGCCACCGCGACGTCGACATGCGTCTGGGCGCCGCCGAAATCGGCCGCCTCGTCCGCGTAGAGACAGTGCTGGGCCTCGGCCCGGAGCGTGCGCAGGGCCGTACCGGCGTCCGAGAACACCGTCACGGCGTAGGTTTCCGGCTCGTCGAGCGGGATCTCGGCCGGCTCCCAGGCGTCGCCGTCGCGGCGGGCCCGCCGGATCCAAGAGAGCCGCACCCCGTCCGCCGCGCGCCGCGCCCGCAGGTGGACCGGCCGCAGCGGCGTCAGCGCCGCGAGGCCGGCCGTGGCGGTGATCTCGGCGAAGGCCGGGTCGGCCGGATCGCGATCCGCCGGCCCGATCCGGTAGCGGAACGCGCGGCCGACCTCGTCCAGCCGGTCGACCAGGGGCGTCACGGCGCCGTCGTCGAGGCGCACGATCAGGCTCCCCGCCGGGCAGACCCGCCCCGCCGCCGCCTCGCTGCCCGCGAGCCCGCGCAGGAAGCCGGACAGCCGGTAGGTGTCGGGCCCGGTCAGGACCGCGGACGCGGCGCAGAGCAGTTCCACGGTCCCGTCCGCGCCGAGCAGGGCGAACAGGTTGCCCCCGGCCAGCATCGCGCCCGCCCCGATCGAGGCCAGCGTCGCGCCGCGCCGCAGGGCGACGTCGAGATGCGCGCCCCGCTGAATCCGCCAGAGCGGGCCGGGCGGCAGCGCCGACAGGGTGCGCCCGAGGCAGGCCGGGTAGTCGACGAGGCGGTGCAGGGCGAGCGGCCCGTCGCCCGCGGCGCGCCAGATCGCGACCGCGCCGGGCCAGGGCTCGGCCGCCACCGCGCAGGACTGAAGGACCGTGGGCTCGCCGCGATCGATCGGCAGGTCGAGGGCGACGGCGAGCGGCGGTCCGGGAAAGGCGGGCGGCGCCACCGCCGCCTGGGCCATCGCGCGGGGCAGCCCGCGCCCGGGCCCCGCCCGGGGCGGCACGCCGCTCGCCTCGATCCGGCGGCCCGTGGGCGCGTCGTCGATCCGGTCGATCCGGCGCAGGACCGCGCCGCCGGGCACGTCGGCCGGGACCGCCAGGAGGTCGCCGGGCTCCAGCTCGACCCGGCGCGGGCTCAGCGTGAACACCGCGGTGTCGCGGGCCGCGATCAGCCGGTCGAGCAGCGCCTCGGCCAGGCCGTCGGCGGTCTCCCGGCGGGTGACGATCGCCGCCTCGATCCGGGTCTCGCGCCGCCGCAGGCCGGCGGGCCGCACGGCCGAGGCCGCGGCGCGCCGGTAATCCGGGCTCTCGGAATCGGTGATCCCGAGCTCCACGGAGCGCGGCAGGGCGCTCTCCTCGGCCCGGACCTGGTGCAGGACCGGCCGCTCCTCCGACAGCCGGACGAGGTCGGCCTCGGCCAGGATCACGGGCCGGTCGCGCCGGGGACCGCGCAGCCGCAGGGTGCCGGCCACCGCCGAGACGTCGAGACCGTAGACCTCCGCCAGGGTCTCCAGGGCGCCCCGCGCCGTGAGCGGCCGGTCGATCACGTAGCCGTCGAGATAGGCGGCGGCCTCCACGGAGACCGGCGCGTCGAACCCGAAATCCGCGAGGATCCGCTGGACCAGCAGGTCGAGGTCGCAGCCCTCGATCCGGCCGGTGATCCAGTGGCCGACCCGCCAGTTGGCGGCGTCGGCCCAGACGCCCCGCACCGTCGGGAAGGCCGGGAAGGGCCGCGCGTCCCAGGCCCAGACGAAGATCCCGTCGGGATCGACCATGCGGCCGCCGTAGACCGGCGAGACCGGGTTGTCGGCCTCCCGGAAGCCCGGCACGGCCGGGTCGAACCGCGCGATCACGGCCTCCAGCCCGCGGAGCTGGATCAGCTCGTCGCGCAGGGCGCGGGATTCCGGCGGGAAGGCGCTCTCGGACGATTTCGGGTCCGGGAAGACGTTGGGGCCGTTGGTGCCCTTGTCCACCGCCGGAACGCCGATCTCGGTGAGCCAGATCGGCTTGCCGGCCGGCACCCAGGTGGTGGTGCGGGTCTCGACGCCGCCGTCGCGCTCCACGTGCGGGCTCGACCACCACGCGACGAGGTCCTTGGCCCGGTAGATCCAGGGCTTGCCGGCGGTGCCGTCGGTGATCGGCCGGCGGGCCTGGGCGGCGCGGTCGGCCGCGTCGGCGTAGTACCAGTCGAAGGCCTCGCCGGACGCGCCCCGGGCCTTCAGATAGGCCCGGTCGGCGATGTCGCCCGTCACCGCGAGGTCGGCGTGGTCCGGGTCGTCGCGCCAGTCGGAGACGGGCGGGTACCAGTCGATCCCGACGGCGCCGATATGCGGGTCGGCGAACAGGTCGTCGAGGGGGAAGCGGACGGTGGCGCCGCCGTCGCCCACATGGGCGCCGTACTCGGTCCAGTCCGCCGCGTAGACCAGGGTGACGGCCGGGCCGAGGCGGTCGCGGAGCGCGGCGGCGAGGTCGCGCAGGGCCCGCACCGCCGGGTAGCCGGCCGCGCCGCGCACCCGGGTCAGGCCGACGAGCTCGCTGCCGATCACGAAGGCCGCGAGGGGCGTGCCCGAGGCCGCCCAGCCGGCCGCGAGGTCTGCGTAGTGCAGGACCGCGTCGCGGTAGCCACCCGCGAAGAAGGCCGCGACCTGCGCGTCGGCCGCGGCGGTCCCGTCCGGGCTCCCCGGAAGGCCCGGGGCCGGATCGCAGGTGATGCGGCCGCGCCAGGGATAGGCGGGCTGCGCGGCGCCGGGGGCGTGCGGATCGGGGAGCACGTTGCCGGCCGGCACGTCCATCATGACGAACGGGTAGAGCGACACCGCCAGCCCCCGGCGCGCCAGCTCGGCGATCAGCCGGGTCAGGCCCGCATCCGCCGGCGTGCCGCCGTAGGCCGGGCTGCCGTCCGGCAGGGTCGAGACCGTCTCGGCCCGGTCGCGGGCGATCCCGGCGACGCGCCAATCCTCCGGCCGGGCGCGCTTGTCGGCGGCCTCGACCTTGGGCACGACCCGGCAGGATCCCGCCCGCAGGTCGGTGCCGAACCACGTCGCCACCACGGCGACCCGGCGCAGATTCGGACACAGCGCCTGGAGCGCGTCGAGGGAGGCGATCACGTCGGTGCCGCGCTGGAGCTGGTGCCGGTTGGCGGCCTCGGTGCGGCCGAGCCCGAGATCGACGGTGACGCGGTCCGGATCGAGGCCGAACTCGCTGGCGCCGGGGATCAGGTCGACGGCGCGCACGCGGTCGAACAGGCCGTTGACCGGGCGGATCACCTCGAAGGCGAATTGCGGGACGCGGTTGCCGAAGGCCGCGAGGGCGAGGTTCTCGAACACCGCGTAGGCGAGGCCGCGATAGGCGGGTGCGTTCTCCGCGCCCTCCTTGGCGACGATCAGCGGGTCCGGCTCCTGGCCGGGGCCGCCGGTATGGACCCGCAGGGTCAGGCCGGCCTGGTCGATCTCCCGCCCGTCCGCCCAGATCCGGCGGACGCAGGCGATCTCGCCCTCGCACAGGCCGACCGCGAGGTTGGCGAAGTAGCTGTAGCGGGTGGTGACGGTCCTCGGGCCGCCCGCGAGCCCGCCCAGGCCCTTGGCGGGCGCGGCCGCGCGGGCGACGGTGGTGTTGGCGACCTCGAGCGGACGGGTCGCCCAGATCAGGGTGCCGCCGATCCGCGCCCGCCCGTAGACCCGCGGGATCGGATCGCCCTCGGTGGAGGTGAGCCCGGCGACGTCGGCGAGCCGCGGCCCCTCGACGAAGCGCGCGTGCCGCCCGGCCCCCGACAGGGCGCCGCCGAGGGCCGCGCCCGCGACGGAGCCGAGCGCGCGCCCGACCAGGCCGCCGATCGGGCCTCCGAGGGCGGTGCCGACCGCCGCGCCTGCCGAGGACAGGATCAGCGTCGCCATGGCGGGGCTCCGGATCTGATGGCGGTATCGCGTGGACGGGTTGCCGGTCCGTATCCGATCGGATACGTTCGACCTGTGACGACGATCCTGCTGTCCGACACCTTCCGGACTTGGCTCACGGGCCTGAAGGATCACCGCGCCCGGGCGCGCATCGCGGCACGTATCCGCAGCGCGGGGCTCGGCAATTTCGGGGATGCCAAACCGGTCGGGGCAGGTGTGTTCGAGATGCGGATCCCGTATGGCCCGGGCTTTCGCGTCTACTATGTCCGACGCGGCGAGGTAACGTACCTGCTCCTGTGCGGAAGCGATAAGTCCAGCCAGACCCGGGACATTCAGAGGGCCAAATCCATGGCCGCCTCTCTCGACGGAATCACCTGATGCGTTTCACACCGTTCGACGCCTCGGAATTCCTCGACAGTGAGGAGGCGATTGCCGAATACCTGGCGGCGGCGCTCGACGCCCCCGACCCCGAGCTGTTCATCGCGGCCCTGGGCGATGTCGCGAAGGCACGCGGCATGGCGCAGATCGCCCGGGAAGCGGGTGTCGGTCGGGAGAGCCTCTACAAGGCGCTGACGCCGGGCTCGAAGCTCCGCTACGAGACAGTCCGCAAGATCATGGACGTGCTCGGCGTCAAGCTCACCGTATCGACGCGTTCCTCGTAGGCGCCGCAGCGCGCCGGAAACCGGAACACCCCCGTCGCGTGCCGCCGCCACCATCCGGTGAGCGCGACCTCGGTGACGGCGGCCCCGTCGTGGGCGTGGATCATCGCGCCGGCGCCGGTGGCGATGGCGCAGTGGCGGGCCGGCAGGTGGCGGCGGAAGGCGAAGAGCAGGACGTCGCCCGGCCGCGGCGCCAGGTCCGCCAGGGGTCCGGGCACCGGCACGAGGTGGCGGGCGGCCGCCTCGGTGAGCGGGTCGGTCCCGGGCGCGGCCGATTCCGCCCAGGTGCCGGAATAGGGCGGCGGCACCTCCGGCTCGGCGCCGTAGAGCCCGCGCCAGACCCCGCGCAGCAGGCCCAGGCAGTCGCAGCCCACGCCGCGCAGCGACGCCTGGTGGCGGTAGGGCGTGCCCAGCCAGAGCCGCGCCTCGCCGAGCGCCGCGACACCGATATCCCGGCCGATCTCGCGCCGCATCGCGCTCATCGGAAGAGGCTCCCGCCGTCGAGGATGGTGTCCGAGCCGGGGACCGCCCGCATGACCGCGTCGTTGCCGGGCATGTGCGGGAAGCCCTGGAAATTGACCGCGTTGGCGAAGCGGTCGCGGCAGGTGGCGAGGCGCTTGTCGCACCCGGCCGTCAGGCTGAACCCGTCGCCGGCGGCGACCGGCCGGGGCGGCACCGTCCAGAGCTCGATCAGCGGCCCGAGCTGGAGGCGCACGTCCGCCGCGAGCCCGGCATTGGCGCCCGTCGTCCAGGTCAGGCGCCCGCCGGTGAACAGGCCGTCCGCGAAGGACCCGGCGAGCGCCGCCGCGAGCGTGGCCGGCTCCGGGACGCCCGTCACGCGGCCGGCCGTCGTCCACGCGGCGCGGTCCACCCGGCATCGGGCATCGCCGAGATCGGCGCCGCAGGTCGCCCGGTAGGTGCGGCCCCGCTCGGCGCCGAGCCGGTGCGCGAGGCCGCGCAGCTCCGCCACGAAGGCGTCACCGTCCCGGCGCACCTCGCCGATCGTGGCGACGTCGAGGAGGAGCCGGGTCTCGGGGCTGCTCCAGTCGACCAGCCAGGTCTCCACGGCGGCGCCGTCGTAGAGGCCGCCGGCGATGTCCGCCTCGGTGAGCCCGAGGCCGCTGAGCGCTCCCGCCACGTCGCCGCCCGAGACCGCGAAGCCGAGCTCGGCGCTGGCCTCGGCCGCCTCCAGCCCGGTGCGGGCGGCGTGGACGAGGCCCGCGACGGTCAGGTCGCGGTCGTGGTCGGTGAAGCCGAGGGCGAGCCCGTCCCGCCGCCGCAGGGACCAGCAGCGGCACAGGGTGGTCACCCCGCCGGCGAGATGCGCCGCGAAGGCCTCCGGGATGTCGCGCATGGCGTCACGCCTCCTCAGGGCACGATCTCGACGAGCGGCACCTTCGGGATCTCCCCGGCCGTGAAGGCGGCGAGGTCGATGGTCAGCGCGTCGGTGTCGAACCGGACCGGCACGTCGAAGGCGAAGCCCGCCGTCACGGCGGCGCCGGGCGGCGGGACGCGGCCCGGCGCGAAGGTGACGAGGCCGGTCGTCGGGTCGCACGCGAAGGCGCCGGGCTCGACCTCCCGGCCCGCCACCGCGACCCGGACGCTGCCCGCCACCGGCTTGGCGATCCGGCGCCTGTAGGGCGCGAAGCCGGCCCCGTAGGTCTTGACCAGCGGGAAGGACGCGGTGGCGCCGTCGCCGGTGCCGAGCGGCTGGTCGAAGGGACCCGTCGGCCGGCCGGGCGGCCCGGAGCGGTCGTCGACCCGGTCGCGGAACCGGAATCCGTAGAGCCGCCCGCGCCGCTCCTCGAAGAAGGCCAGCACGGCGTGCAGGGCGTCGAGGCCGCGCATCCCGAACCCGGCCTCGTAGCGGCGGCGGGAATCGGCCCAGCGGCCGTTCCGGTGCTCCCGGCCCGAGGCCAGGGTCACGATCTCGGTGAGCCGCTGCGGGCCGCCGCCGGCGCGCAGCGAGACGTCGAGTGGGAACAGCACCTCGTGGAAATCGTCGGCCATGGCGGGCCTCTCCGGTTCGGGTGGCGACAGGGCCGCGCCGGTCTTCCGGGGCGTCCTCGCGAGCGCAGCGACGCGACCCAGGGCAGCGCGACATCCGTGACCGTGGCACTCCGGGATCGCTTCGCTCCGCCCGCGAGGACGGAGGCCGGGCCGCAGATCCCGCGCGACGCCCGGGGAACGGTATCGCTGCCGGATCGGAGCAGCTGAAAAAAGTCTTCCGAGAGGCGCCGGAAAATCAAAAGCGCCGTTCATCGACACGGGACGGCAGTTGATCGAAGATCGCCGCACCGAAGCGGATGTTCTCCGAAGTCCTCTCGGTCCGCACATCTCGGTTCACCGCGCGATCCGCACGACGCGGCGCCGTTCTGCCAGGGAAACCTTCCGATGAGCGCCATCCCCCAGCCCCTGCACGCATCCGCCCCTGCCCTCGACATCCGCCGCGTCGCCGGCCGCATCGGCGCGGAGATCCGCGGCGTCACCCTCTCGGGTGACTTGGACGACGGGACGGTCGCGGCGATCCGGCAGGCGCTGAACACCCACAAAGTGGTGTTCTTCCGCGACCAGGACCTCGACGAGGCCGGGCAGGAGGCGTTCGGCCGGCGCCTCGGCGACCTCGTCCCGCATCCGACCGTGCCCTCCCTCGCCGGCACGGCGGGAATCCTCGACATCGACGGCAGCCGGGGCGAGCGGGCGAGTTCCTGGCACACCGACGTGACCTTCGTGCCGGCCTACCCGGCGCTCTCGATCCTGCGGGCCGTGACGCTGCCGCCCCACGGCGGCGACACGCTCTGGGCCAACACGGCGGCGGCCTACGCGGACCTGCCCGAGCCCCTGCGCGACCTCGCCGACAAGCTCTGGGCGCTGCACTCGAACGTCTACGACTATGTCGGCGGCCGGGTGAACGTGTCGGAGGCCGGGCGGCGGCGCTACGACGAGGTGTTCACCAGGACCGTGTTCGAGACCGAGCACCCGCTGGTCCACGTCCACCCGGAGACCGGGGAGCGCTCGCTGATCGTCGGCCACTTCATCCAGCGGATCCTGGGCCTGACCACCGCGGATTCGCAGCACCTGCTGGCGATCTTCCACGACCACGCGACCCGGCCCGAGAACACCGTGCGCTGGTCGTGGCGGACGGGCGACGTGGCGATCTGGGACAACCGCGCCACGGTCCACCGGGCGGTGGACGATTACGGCGAGGCGCCCCGCGTGGTCCGCCGCGTGACGATCCAGGGCGTCGCGCCGGTGAGCGTCGACGGCCGCACCAGCCGGGCGCGGGAGACGGAGGCGCGCAGGGCGGCGTGAGCTGTGGCCGCGCGCGCCTCAGGTCGCCCGCTGGCCGCGCGCCACCGCCCGGGCGAGGCTCGCGGTCACCTGCGCCTCCGAGCGGCGGAAGGCGCCCGGATCGGGGGTCGCGATGTTGACCGTCACGGAGACCGGCCGCGCCGCGGCGCCGCCCGCGGCCACGCCGAGGCGACCGTCCGGCCCGCGGCCGAGGGGGAGGATCGCCTCCGGGCCGGCCTCGCCCATCAGGCCGGCGCCGCCCGCCATGGGGAAGTAGGTCGGCGCGGCCACGACGCCGCCGGCGGCGAAGGGCTGGACGCGGCCGCCCCGGAACACGCCCCCGCGGGCGAAGCCCGTCTCCGCGCCGGAGCCCAGCATCGCGCCGATCAGGCCCGTGAGGCCCGACTGGATCGGCCCGGCCGCCGCCCGCGCCGCCACGCCGGCGAGGCGCGCCCCAATGGTGCCGAGCACGCCGTCGAGGCTGCGGCCGGACGCGGCCCCGCGGGTCAGGGCAGTGTCGAGGCTGCGGCCGAAGCTCTGCGCCAGTCGGTCCAGGGTCTCGAGCTGCCGGATCCGGTCGTCGGACAGCGAGTCGGCCTGCGGGTCGGTCTCGGCCATGGCGGTGCCTCACGGTGGGTCGGGATGGGCGGCGAGGAGCCGCGCGAAGGCGGCGCGGGACAGCGGCTCCGGGCCGGCGCGCCGGCCGAGCGCCGCGGCGAACTCCCGCGGGGTCGCCGACCAGAAGTCGCGGGGCCGCCAACCCAGCGCGCCGAGGCCGAGGGAGAGGGCGTCGTCCCAGGGGAAGCGCTCCGGGGCCGGACGCGGCGGCGGCTCCGCGTCCGGCCCTAGGGAGGGTTTGCCGGGCCCGGTACCTCCCCGCCCGCCGCCTCCCCGCCCGGCGCTTCCCCGAAGGCCGCCGCCAGGACGTCGCCCAGGGCGGCCGAGACGGCGTCGAGCCCGCCCGCCAGCGGCAGCCGCGCCACCGCCGCGTCGTCGAGGTCGTGGCCGCCGCCCCGCAGGGCGACGCCCAGGAGGGCGATCAGGTCGCGGGCCGAGACGCGCCCGCCGGCGAAGCGCGCGGCGAGGCCCGCGAGGTCGCCGGCCTGGAGCGCGGTCTCCAGCTCGGCGAGCGCGCCGAGGGTGAGGCAGAGCGTGTAGCGCCGCCCGCCGAGGGTGAGCGGCACCTCGCCGCGGATCCGGTTGGCCACGGCGCTCAGACCGCCGCGAAGGCGAGCGCGCCGCCGGATTCGAGGCTCATGTCGAAGGTGACCTCACCGGCATGGTCGCCCCGGTACTCCAGGCTCGCGATCTGGAACGGCCCCTCCAGGATCCCGAAGGCCGGGATCACGATCTGGAACACCTCGACCGCGCCCTCGAAGAACAGCAGGCGCAGGCGCGCGTCCGAGGCCTGGTCGCGGAACACGCCCGAGCCGGCGATCGCGGCCCGCCGCACCCCGGCCCCGGCGAGCAGCTCGCGCCAGCGCCCGGCGGAATCGGCGTTGGTGACGTCGACGGTCTCGGCGTTGAGGGTGATCTGGCGGCTGCGCAGGCCCGCCACCGCCACGAAGCCGCCCGCACCGTCGCCGGCCCGGATCAGCAGGTCCTTGCCCTTCTGCGCGCCCATCGGCACCCTCCTCACAGGTTCTCGGTGACGGCCTCGACCGTCAGGGTCGCCCTGGCCTCGCCGGTCCGGGCGTCGCGCCGGGCGCGGACGGCCCGCACCCGGAGGGTCACGAGCCGGCAGCCGGCCAGCGGCAGGACGAGGGGCGTCGGGGCGTCCCGGAGGAGCGCCGCCATGCGCGAAGCGGCGTCGAGGGCGGTGCGCACCGAGCCCGCCTGGGCGATCACCGCGATCGCGTGGCTGTGCCGGTGGCGCTCGGCGCCGTCGACGGATTCGTCCGCGATCTCGGCGTCGCCGAACAGCGCGTAGACCGGGAGCGTGCCCCGCGGCGGCTCGTCGTAGAGCCGGACGCGGCCGCCCAGCAGCGCGGCCAGGGCGGCGTCGGCGGCGAAGCGGGCGATCAGGCCGGCGCGGAGCGCCAGGAGCGGGCCCGGATCGCTCACGACCGCCCCTCCCCGGGCAGCTCCTCGACGTGGCAGATCAGGTCGCGGCCCCGCGCGTCGGGCTCGGCGACGGCGCGGATCGCGAAGCGGCGCGGCCCGGCGGCGAGCCGCATGGTCGGGTCGAGCGCGGCCCGGCTCCGCAGGGTGACGCGGTAGGCGGGCCGCGTGTCGGTGCGGCCGCCGGCCGGTCGGTCGGCGAGTCCCGCCGGGGCGATCGCGCCCCACAGGACCGGGCCGGCCACGTAGCGGCGCAGCACGCCCCCGAACCCGTCGGGCTCCTCCAGGGGCCGCTCGAGGACGAAGCGGCGCCGCCGCGCGCCGAGGGGCGGGCGTTGGAACGAGGTCGCCATCGGGGAAGCTCCGGGTGCGAGGATCACAGCCGCAGGCGCCGGAACGGCGCGCCGAGCGCGGCGGCGTCGGTGCGGGCGGCGTCGGGCTCGTCGCCGCGACGCTCGTAGCGGGCGGCGGCGAGGCGCAGGATCGCGAGGCGCAGGGGCTCGGGAAGCGGCGGACCGTCGCCGCCGTACCCGGCCGCGACCTCGATCAGGATCGTGCGGCCGGCGGGATCCGGCGCGGCCGGATCCACCTGCAGGGACGGTGCCCCGTCCGGGTCGGGGCCGAGGCGCACCAGCCCGGCGTCGAGGTCGGTGACGCCTCCGGACGGGTCCGCGAGGCCGGCGCGGAGGATCGCGACCAGCGGGCTCAGGGGCAGCGGCACCTGCCCGTCCGGCGGCCAGGCCGTCAGGGCGATCCGGTACCGGCCCGGGACCAGGATCCGCCGGGTCTCGATCTCCAGGCTCGCGCGGGCCGCCGCGATCAGGGCCTGGAGCAGGCCGTCCTCGTCGGCGCCCGCGTCGGAGTCGACGCGCAGGTAGGCGCGCAGGTCGGGCACGCCCACCGGCTCGACGGCGGCGGCGGCGATGCGTAACGGGATCATCGCACGTCTCTCTGCAGGTGGTCCGATGCCGATCTCGAAGCGCCGCCCGGCGGCCCGCGCCGCGCGGGTAGCGACCGTCACGGCGATCCTGATGGCGATCCCGGTGCTCGCGGCCGTCCCGGCGCGGGCGATCGTCGGCGGCACCGAGGCGCCGGCCGGCGGGGCCGTGATGGTCCTGTCGTCGAAGGGCGGTGTCTGCACCGGCGTGGTGCTCGGCCCCGACACGGTGCTGACCGCCGGCCACTGCCTCGCCGACGCCAAGGAGCACCGCGTCCATTTCCGCGACGCCGCCGGGGCGCCGGTGCTCGTCGACGTCACCGCCCAGGCGGTCCATCCGGGCTACGACGCCGGCGCGGCCGCTTCCCGGCGGCGCTCCGTCGATCTCGCGCTGCTGCGCACCGAGACGCCGCTGCCGCCGCGCTTCGCGCCCGTGACCCTGAGCGCCGCCCCGGCGCGGGCGGGCGAGACCCTGACCCTGTCGGGCTACGGCGCGGCCAAGCCCGGCGACCCGCGCTCCACCGGCACCTACCGCAGCCTCGGCCTGCCGGTGATCGAGCCCTACGGGCCGAGCCGCATCCTGGTCTGGCTGAAGGGCGCGGGCGGCGGCGCCTGCCAGGGCGATTCCGGCGGCCCGATCGCGGGACCGGACGGGGCGGTGCTGGCCCTGTCGGCCTGGATCGGGGGCGCCTGCGGCGGCCTCACCCAGGGCGTCCTGGTGGGGCCGCAGCGGGGCTGGATCGACCGCGTGCTCGACGGCTGGGACCGGACGGCGCGCTGGGTGCAGTAGCGGCGCGGCGCCGCGTGCGCAGGGAACCTCAGCTTGGCCGGGCTATTGCCTTGCTCTAGGCTCACTCGATCTGGGGCCCCTCGCCCCAGGCTCCCTCGGCGCCGCCTCCGGCGTCCCCCACCCGCGCCCGCGCGCGCCCGGAGTTCCCGATGTCCCCTCGCCCGATCCGAAAGGCCGGCCCCCGCGAGCGCAGCCTGCGCGGCGGCCTGTGGGGCGGGTTCCTGGGCCTGTCGCTGCTCGGCGCCCTCGGAGGCCTGCTGCCCACGCCCGCGGCGGCGGTGATCAACGGCACGACGACGCGGGACCCGAACGGGGCGCGCAGCTTCGTGGTGCGGATCGAGAGCACCGAGGGCGAGATCTGCTCGGGGACCCTGATCGCCCCGGACCTCGTGCTGAGCGCGGCCCACTGCGTGATGCGGCCGGCCGGCTACACGGTGATCAGCGTCGACCGGAACTTCCGCCAGCACCGGACCGCGGTGATCACCGCCTCCATGCACCCGGACTTCGTGCCCGGGACGACCCCCGAGGACCAGCCCGGCGTCGACCTGGCGCTGCTCAAGCTCGAGCGCCCGCTCGGCAACGACTACGTGCCCCTCGATCCCCGGGGCGCGGGCTCGATCACCGACGGGCAGCCCGTGGACATCGCGGGCTTCGGCGTGGTGGCCGAGAACCGGCGGAACTCGGCGCGCATCCTGCGGCTCGCCCACCTCGTGTCGATCGGCTCGCTCCAGGTCGCCAACCGGGTGACCGTCGTCACCGACCGGCGGCGCATGGCCGAGACCTCGGGCGCCGGCGCCTGCCTGGGCGATTCCGGTGGCCCGATCCTGACCGGCGGCCCCGGCGGCTACCGGATCGTCGGCGTGGTGAGCTGGTCGAGCGGCGCCCTGCAGCAGGGCGCGCGCCGGACCGCCTGCGGCGGCTTCACCGCCGTGACCCCGGTGGCCGAGCATGCCGGCTGGATCGCCGCGCGCACGGCGGAACTGTCGCGCATCCAGGTCGGCGACGCCCTGCCCCGCGGCAACCGGTCCGACTGGATGGCCCGCCCGGGCCGCCGCCGCTGAGGGGCCTCACCGCAGTCGGGCCGCGGCCCGGCCGCGGCCTGACCGCCGCAAAGCCGCTGCCCGCTCCCGGATCCTTCGCGCCTGCGGGAACCCGGAGGCCGATCGGCACTTTTCGCATCCGAACCTTCCCGGCTCACGGAGCGAGAGCATGGCCGACACCGGCACCAGCAACACCCCGCGGACGCACAAGACCCGCAACAACACCGACTCGAACGCCAAGAAGGTCTCGATCGAGGCGCTCAACGCCCGGCTCGCGGACGGCATCGACCTCGCCCTGGCGATCAAGCAGGCCCACTGGAACCTCAAGGGCCCGCAGTTCATCGGCGTCCACGAGATGCTCGACGGGTTCCGCACCCAGCTCGACGAGCTGAACGACAGCGTCGCCGAGCGCGCGGTCCAGCTCGGCGCCACGGCCTTCGGCTCGACCCAGGCGGTCGCCGAGCGCACCAAGCTGCCGGCCTACCCGACCGGCATCTACGCCATCGCCGACCACATCGCCGCGCTGATCGACAGCTACGCCGCCTACGCCAACGCGGTCCGGCAGAACATCGACGAGACCGACGAGGCGGGCGACCCCGACACGGCCGACCTGTTCACCGAGATCTCGCGGGCGGTCGACAAGCACCTCTGGTTCCTCGAGGCGCACGTGCAGGAGCCGACCGGCACCCTGCGCGACGGCAACGCGGGCCGCTGAGGATCGCGGCGCCCCGCCTTCGGGCGGGGCGCGACTCGACGCGATCGGGGATACGAAAATGCCCGGCCGCGAGGCCGGGCTCAGTGGGGTCCCTTTGCACGGGGACATCAGGACCGGGAAGCTTTGGAGGGCGAACCGGTCCCGATCGGGGATCAGAAGTCGCGCTGGACGCGGAAGCGGAAGGTGGACACGCTGTCCGCCGTCGTGGTCCGCGGCACGAAGGTGCCGTTGTTGATGCCGGCGACGTTCGCGTAGGCCGTCGGGCTCTTGTCGCGGTCGATCACGCGGCCGTTCTTGACGCCGACCTGGGTGTAGAAGCCCTCGACACCGATATCGAGGTCCTTGACCGGCGACCAGATGATGCTGCCGCCCGCCACGAACTGGTAGGTGTCGCGCAGCGCCTCGCTCAGCTGGAAGAACCGGGTGCCCGGCACGCCGACGCCGTTCACACCGAACGAGTTGCCACCGGTGTTGTTCGCCAGCGCGAAGGCCGCGCCCTGGGCCAGACGGGCGCCGCTGCCGTAGCTCATCTCACCGTACGACCCGAAGAAGGCCGAGCGCCACTCCGGCGACCAGTAGTGGAGGTACGAGGCCGTCGCGGTGAAGCTCGTCGACTGCTCCATCTGGCCCGTGAAAGGGTTCACCGTGGCGTCGTTGAAGTACTGCGCGAACTTCTGCCCCTGGATGGTCGTCGGGTTCTGCGAGTAGCAGCCGCTGAACGCGCAGTAGCCGGTGTACATCTGCGAGCCGGAGCCGTAGGCGCCCTGCAGGTAGAGGGCGTCGCCCGGCGCGATGAACGGCGTGTTGATCTTCAGGCCGCCCTGCACCGCCCAGCCGTACGAGTTGCTGGTGTGGGGGATGCTGATGTTCGAGCCGGTGCCGGTGCCGGCGCCGTTGGCCACGTTGCCGACGTTCAGCTCGTGGACGGCCGCCGACAGCTGCGCCGAACCCCAGGCCTGGTCGAGGCGCAGGGCGCCGACGACGTCGGGCATGCGCGAGCGCTGGATCACGTCGACGAAGCTGTACCGGGTCGGCACGCCGCCGGTGTAGCCGATGAACACCTCGGCCGGAGCGTTCGTCTGAGCGAAATTGACGATGTTGGAGTTGTTCGTCACGCCGGCCGGGTTGTTGGTCTGCGAGAAGATCGGGCTGCGGCGGAAGACCGGGTCTTCGGCCGAGATCGTGGCGGACAGGCCGTTGCCGAGCGTGGCCGTGTAGGCGAGCAGGTTGGTCGAGGAGACGTCCGAGCCCACCGTCGCGCCGGAGAACTCGAAGTCGTGGGCGTAGAAGTCGAAGAACGACGAGGCGCGACCGGCGGTCATGCCGGCGAACTGGATGAAGGCCTTGTCGACGTTCACGAACTGCGAGGCGCGACCGAACTGGTCGATGCCGAGAGCCGGGAAGGCCTGGCCGATGCGCTGCTGGGTGCCCGACTGGCCGACGCCGGAATAGCCGGTGCGGGATCCGGCATCGAGGCGCACGAAGGCGCGCAGGGTGCCGTAGGCGGTCTGGGTGCGGGCATCGAGGTTGATGCGCATCCGGCCCTGGTAGCCCGACGTATCACCGACGTTCGAGCCGTTCTGCCGCGAGTAGCTGGTCATGTAGCCGCCCTCGAACCGGGCGCGGCCGGAGAGACGCAGGCAGGTGTCGGTGCCGGGGATGTAGAAGAAGCCGGCGCCGTACGCGCCGCAGACGCGGACGTACTCGATCGGGACAGCCTTCTTGACCGGCAGATCAGCCGCCTGCGCTGCGCTCGCCGCGGACAGAGCCGCGGCGGAACAGAGGAGCGTGTGCTTCAAGATCCTCATCGATTTCCCCAAAACGTCGAGACCCATATTGGAGACAGCATTCAGCCACGCAGGCCGCGCTGCTATTATTTGTTTCGGCCGAATTGATTCGTCTTGCCGATGAGCTCTGGTTCTTTCGAGCTCTTGTTCGAATAAGTTCCCGCAAATGGCCGCAGCCATCAATCCCAAATCGGAACGGCCACCCGTGCCAATGTATTCGGTGGCCACGCGGCCACATAAAAATGATCTTGTTTGTCCGACGGAAACAGACACAGCACGAGCGTTTCGGCTGTAAAGCGTACTAACAGACCATGTTTCTATCAGAAACACTGTACTTCCCTGACAGATCGTATTGATCTACCGGAAACGAAGGGGTATTCGGCCGTCGAGCCCTCACGGGCCGGCTCGGACGCGGATCCGATCGCCCTGCAGGATGGCGCCGCGCCGGGCGGTGCGCGGGCCCCGCAGCGACGGACGTCTGCCGACGGGACCGGACCCGGACTGCTCGGTATCGAGAGGCGGCGCCGGGGTCCCGGTCCCCTCTCACCCCATCGGGTCGACCGGCACGGCCGATCGGCCCTAGGCGAGCCGCCCATGCGCAGCGCTTCGTTTCATCCCGTCCCACGCCCGAGTCGTCCGCGTACTGTTTCAGCGTTTCCATGATTTCCGCGCGTCCGCCCGAGCGGATCCGCGTCATGCAGCCCTTGAAATTGTGAGACGTCAGTGGAAATCGATCTTGAGACATATTATCAGGCGGCCAGAACCGGCAGTCTGGCCTGTATTCGCTCGCTCGACCCGATCTACGGCGAGCGCTTCTTCTTCCTGCGCGTCCGCGAGGTGCGGAACGGCCGCATCGCCACCGCGCGCGGGATCTTCTGGGCGGTCAACGGCGAGAAATGCGATCCGGGCTGGGGCGGGGACGCGCACGCGCTGGCCGTCCCGACCCTGGCGCTCCTCGAGATGATCGAGCCGAACCTGGAGCGGATGGCGCAGTTCGGCGTCGACCGGCGGTTCGAGATCGCCGTGGCGCGGGCCGTGCTGGAGGGCCGCCTCACCGAGATGCCCGAGATGCCGCAGCCGCCGGTTCCGACCCTCAAGGAGGCGCAGGCCGAGCTGCAGGCCGCGATGGCCTACTGGGAGGCCGTGGACGTCCGCGAGGCGAAGCCCGGCACCTCGGTGCGGATCCGCCGGGAGGCCAGCGAGCGGCTGGTCACCGCCCGCACCAATCTCGAGCGGGCCAAGCAGCAGGCCGGGCGGCTCGCGAGCTGCGGCGACCGCGCGGGCTGCCCCGGCTAGGGTCGCCGCCGCGCGTCAGGAGAACTTCAGGAGCTTGAGCGCGTCGAAATCCTGCACCCCGCCGCCGACGCGCTTGGTGGTGTAGAACAGCACGTAGGGCTTGGCCGAGTACGGGTCGCGCAGCACCCGCATCCCCGTCCGGTCGACCACGAGGTAGCCCCGGCGGAAGTCGCCGAAGGCCACCGACAGGCTGTCCTTGGCGAGGTCCGGCATCGCCTCGGCCTCGGTGACCGGGAAGCCGACCAGCGTCGCGGACCGGCCGGCGGCGAGGGGCGGCTGCCAGAGATAGTTGCCCTCCGAATCCTTGAACTTGCGGATCGTGCTCTGGGTGCGCCGGTTCATGACGAAGCCGGCATTCTGCCGGTAGGCCGCCCGCAGCCCGTAGATCAGGTCGAACAGCGCGTCCCCCGGGCTCGCCGACGGGAACGCACCCGCCGTCCCGGTGGCGACCGTGCCGATCTTGCCCGGCACCCAGGCGGCGTTGGCGACCGTGTCGTAGCTCAGGAAGCCCCGCGGGCGGCTCGCGCCGTTGCCGGACACGAAGGCGACGCCCTCCTGCTCGGCGAAGGCGGTCTCCACCTCGGCCGAGAGCCACGCGTCGAGATCGACCACGGAATCGTCGAGGAGCGTCTGGGTGGCGGCCGGCATCGCGTAGAGCTCCATCGCGGGGAACGCGATCTCCGACAGGGCCGGCGCGGCGGTCTCGGGGCGCGGCGCGGTCTCGGCGGCCCAGCCGGTGACCGGCGCGCCCACCGAGACGGCGCGCTTGTACTGGGCGCCCGAGATCGGCTGCACGCTGGCGATCGACCGGATCGGCGAGACCTGCCCGAGGCGCGCGAGCACGGTCCGTTCGATCGTGTCGGGGACGAGGTAGCCGCCGTCCGGCCCGGAGCCGGCCGAGAGCGCCTTGGCCTCCAGGCGCTTGAGCCCGGCGCTCTCGCCCGCCCGGACGTAGAGGTCGAAGGCGGCCTTGTGCTCGTGCGCGGCCCCCGTCTCCCGGACGTCCGGCTGGCCGAGGGGCGGCCGGGCCCGCTCCAGGGCGATCCGGTCGAGCCGGGTGCGGGCGGCGTCGAGGGCCGCGTCGATCCGGGCGAGCTTCTCCTCGGTGAGCACGTCGACGCCGAGGCGGCCCTCGATCCGGTCGATCCGCGCGTCGTTCGTCTCCTTGAAGGCCGCGAAGGCGGCGGCGAGCTCGTCCAGGGCGGAGCGGACCGGGCCGCCGTCGGAATGGGCGGCCTTGTTCTCCAGCGGCGGCAGGCCGCCCAGCGGGGCGGGATCGGCGATCGGGGTCTGGGCGTCCATGATGGGCCTCGTCGGGGGTGGAAGTCAGGACCGCGCGGCCGGCAGCGGCCAAGCGGCAGGTCTCGCGGCAGGTCTCGCGGCGGGTCTCGCGGCGGGTCCGAGGGCGCCCGGCGGCGCGATCAGGCCGGCGAGGCCGCGGATCGCGTCGGCCTCCGGGTCCGGAGCCGGGATCGACGCGGAGCTCGCCCTGGCCCCCGGCTGCAGCGGGAAGGTCACGAGCGAGATCTCCCAGAGGTCGACCTGCTGGAGCCGGCGCTCGCCGCCGGTGCCCTTCCGGGCGCGCAGCGTGCGGAAGCCGATCGAGAGCCCGTCGAGGCCGCCGCCGCGCATCAGGGCGTCGACCTCGCGGGCGCGCTGCACCGCGAGGTTGAGCGCGCCCTCCGCGAACAGGCCGCGGCCGTCCTCGCGCAGGGCGAGCCAGCGGCCGATCGGCTCGGCCGGATCGTGCTGGAACAGGAGCCGCACGCCCGCGGCCCCGCGGCGGGCGAGGCTCGCCGCGAAGGCGCCCGGCACCACCACGTCGCGTCCGAGATCGGGCACGCCGAACAGGCTGGCATAGCCGGAGAAGTGGCCGTCCATGGGGGATCCTCGGATGGGACAGTGAGGGCGCGCCCCGCGCCTCAGGGTGTGCCCGGCGCCCCCGGCATCGCGGGCGGGTAGCCCACGGCCTCCCGCTTCTCCGCCGCCGACAGGAAGTCCGCGGCCTGGACCCGGCGCCACAGGGATTCCCGCTCGCCGGCCAGCGCCTCGATCCGGTCGAGGTCGGGCTCCAGGTCGATCGCCCCGAAGGCGGGTTCCAGCCAGCCGGCCAGCGCCCGGGCGGTGCGGGCCGCGAGGGGGATCAGGGTCTGGCGGTAGAGGGCGCGGTTGGCCTCGGCGTAGTTGGCGTGGGTGTTGTCGCCGGGGAGGCCGAGCAGCAGCGGCGGCACGCCGAAGGCCAGGGCGATCTCCCGGGCGGCCGCGTCCTTGGCCGCCACGAAATCCATGTCGCGCGGCGAGAGCGCGAGCGGCTTCCAGTCGAGGCCGCCCTCCAGCAGCAGCGGCCGGCCGGCATTGGCGGAACCCTGGTAGTTCGCCTCCAGCTCCGCCTTCAGCCGGTCGAATTGCGGCTCGGACAGCGTCGCCCCGGCGAAGACCAGGGCGCCGGACGGCCGGGCGGCGTTGTCGAGCAGCGCCTTGTTCCAGGCGCTCGCGGCGTTGTGGATGTCGAGGGCGGCGGCGGCGGCCGCGATCGGGGCGAGCCCGCCGGTCTCGTCCTCCGGGTGGAACAGCGTCAGCGCCAGGATCGGCGCCACGGCGATCCCCGGCTCGGGCAGGTCGAACCGGCGGCTGCGCCCGCCCGCCGTGTAGAGATAGGCCGCCGGCCAGCCGTCCGGGCCCGGCAGCACCCGCATCCGTCCGGGACGCAGGACCTGGAGCGCGGCGACCCGCCCGTCGAGGCTCACCGCCTCCAGGTAGGCCGTGCCGGTGAGGAGGAGGTCGGCGTAGAGCGTCTCCAGGAGGTGCGGCCCGCTCTCCCGGGGGTTCGGCCGCGCCAGCAGGGCGAGCAGGTCGCCCGCGCGCTCGGCGCCGGGGCCGGTGGCGATCAGCGGCAGGCCGGCGGCGCTCTCGGCGACGAGCCGCACCGCCCGGTGGACGACCGGGTTGGCCTGGTAGCCGGCCCGGGCGAGCGCCGCCGGATCGCGGGGCGTCCAGCTGGCCCGTCCCTCGGCGTAGAGGGCGAAGGCCGGGGCCGCGGCGGCCTTGGTGGCGAGGGCCGGGCCGCCGGCGGCGCGGCGCGCGACCCGCGCCAGGCGTTCGAGGAGGGTCGACATGCCGGTCCGTTCCTGAGCTATGGTCACGCGATGCAGCCCCGGATCCCCACACGGCCCCAGGCGCGGCCCCAGGCGCGATTCCGGGGACGGGTCCGGGGACGGGTCCGGGCGGGGACCCGCGTCGCGGCGCGGGTCGCGGCTCTGGTCCCAGCGCTCGTCGTCGGGCCTCTGTCCGGGCCTCTGTCCGGGCCTCTGTCCGGGCCTCTGTCCGGGCCTCTGTCCGGGCCTCTGGCCGGGCCCCTGGCCGCGCCCCCGGCCGCGCCGGCCCGGGCCGCGGATGCGCCCGCACCCGCGCCCCTGTGGCCGGAGCCCGACGGGACCCTGATCCTGGCGCGCCCCTTCGGCCGGTCCGAGATCAGCCTGCGCCTGTCCCGGCGGGTCGCAGGGGCGGTGGACACGCTGACCTGGGACGGCGTCACCTTCCTCGCCGACACCGAGCCCGGCGACGCCCTGCAGGCGCGGGCGGAGATCGGCTCCGGCGCCGCCTGCCGCCGGGCGAGCGAGGCCGGCACCCCGCAGGACGGGTCCGGCGCGCCCGCGGCCCGCCGGCTCCGCGCCCTGCGCGCCGGCCGGAGCTGGGCCGAGACCGAGACCCGCATGGCCTGGGACGGCCCCACCGACCCGGCCGACGAGCCGCCCGCGGACTGCCCGACCGCCTCCGCGAGCCCCGCGATCCCGGCCCCGGCCCCGCTCCTGCGCAAGCGGGTCGCGCTCGGCCTGCCGGGCCTCGGCAACGCCGTGGAGGTGCAGGCGAGCTTCAACCTGACCGAGCCCGCGGCGGCGCTGCGTCTCGAACCCCTCGCCGCCGCGGTGCCGGCGGAGTTCTCCGCGGCCTGGCGCTTCGACCCGTCGACCGGCGGGCTCGCGCCCCTCGGCCCTGGAGCGGGGGAGCGGCCGGACCCGGTGATCCTGGCGACGCCGGAGGGCTCGCACGCCCTCGCGGTCTGGGCCCCGGGTCCGCCGGAGCAGGAACCCGACGCGCCGCGGCCCGGCTTCGCGGTCGCGCCCGAGGCCGGGGCGAACCGCCTGAGCTGCCGCTTCCGGCTGGCGAACGCCGCCGCGGGCGCGCACGATTTCGCCTGCTACGCCCTGGTCGGCACCCTCGCCGACGTCCGGGCCGCCCTTCGGAGCCTGACCACGCCGCCCTGACCGGCCCGGCGCCGACCTGTGCTAGACTGTCCGGACCGACGAACCGATGGAGGTTCCGATGGACAGGAAGCAGGCCCTCGAACTCGCGATCTTCGTCATCGCGCTCGTCCCCTTCCTCCGCTGCCTCATGCCCTCCGCGACGCGCTCCCGGGGGACCCGCCGCTCCGGCTCCCTCAGCTACGATTCGGGCTCCGGCGGCGACGGCGGCGCGATCTTCGGCGATGGCGGCTGCCACGGCAGCGACGGCGGCAGCTGCGGCGACGGCGGCGGCGGCGGTGATGGCGGTGGCGGCGGCGATTGAGCGACCGCTCGGGCGCCTAGGAGCCCGGCACGCCCAGGAGCCCGGCACGCCCAGGAACCCGGCACGCCCAAGAACCCGGCATGCCGATGTGCCGGGGTCGGGCAGCGACGACGGTTCGGGAATCGGAGCCGGGCCGCGGCGCCCGGGAAGGACGGCGGGGATCAACCCGACAGATGCGCCGCTCAATCCGCCCACCGTCGCCGCGCAATACGGAGAATTACGGTGGGGATTCCCAGCTCAGGACCGCGTGCCGTGGCCTGATCGCTACAGATTTGGCGCACGACATTGTGTATACAGCATGCAGTTCGTTCCAGAGACCACGAACCGACTCCGGCGCGCTTCACCCGAAGCGCGCCGAATTGTTTCCGGCGACCGCTGTCACAACCGCCGGATCCGGGGCTCGGCCCGGGGCTCCAGCATCAGGTGCGTGAGCGCCCAGACCAGGGCATCGAGCCGGTCGGGCGAGGTCCCGCCGGACAGGCCGTCCGGGCCGAAATCGCACAGCTCGTCCTCCAGCGCCGGGAAGGCGCCGACGTGGTGGACCAGCCCGCGGGCGTAGAGCAGCGAGACCGGCTCGGCGCGCAGGTACTTGCCCCGCGTGGCGTGGACCCGGGTCACCGGCACGGCGGGGTCGCACTGGCCCAGCACGGCGGCGGCCATCTCGCCGCCCTGGTTGACCTCGACCACGAGGGCGTCGGCCCGGAGCCGGTGGTAGAGCGCCAGCGCCGCGGCCGCCCAGGCCTGCGGGGTGGCGCGGGCGAGGCTCGCGTCGGCCAGCACGTAGGCGTGCCCGCCCGCGCGCCCGGCCGCCACGATCCCGCAGGCGTCCGAGCGCGCGCCCGAGGCGGCGGGGGGATCCACCGCCACGACGATCCGCCCGAGATCGGGCGCCGCGGCGAGGCGGCCGGCCTCCAGGGCCGCGCGCGTCCACAGGCCGTCGTCCCGGTCGGCGATGAGCTCGCCGTCGAGTTCCTGCCGGCCGAGCCGCGTGCCGGCGTAGCGCCCGACCACCTGCTGGAGGAAGTCGGGCGCGAGATGCGCGGCGTTGTCGTGGGTCCGGGCACGACTCACCACCGTGCGCGGGTCGGCGAGCAGGCGGCGGATCAGCGGCACCGGCCGGGGCGTCGTCGTCACGAGGTTGCGCGGCCGGGCGCCGAGGCGCAGGCCGAACTGCAGCATGTCGAAGGCCGCCTCGGGCCGGCGCCACTTGGCGGCCTCGTCGCACCACGCGGCGCCGAATTGCGGGCCGCGCAGCGCGTCGGGCTCCTCCGCCGAGAAGGCGAGCGCGACGGCGCCGTTGCTCCACTCCACCCGGCGGCGGCTCGGCGACCAGGCGGGCCGGGCCCGTCCCCGCGCCGGCAGGCCGAGGAGGCCGGAGGGCCCCTCGACCATCACGTCGCGCACGTCGAGATGGGTCTCGCCCACCAGGGCGATCCGCCCGACCGGCGCGCCCGCGAAGGCCGGGTCGCCGCGCGCGAGGGCGTCGACCCACTCGGCCCCGGTGCGGGTCTTGCCGCTGCCGCGGCCGCCGATCACCGCCCAGGTGGTCCAGGGCGCCGCGTCGGGCGGCGGCAGCTGGTCCGGCCGGGCCTGGTGCAGCCAGTCGCCCGCGAGCGCCCGGAGGAGGTCCGGCGGCAGCGTCTCGAGGAAGTCAGGCAGCCGCCCCGCCGCCGACAAAGCCAGCAACGCGTCGCGCGATCTCCGCGCGCAGGGCGGGCAGGTCGGGCTCGGTGTCGGGTTCGGTGTCGCGTCCAGTGTCGCGTCCGGTGCCATCGCCCCCCTCCCCCGCGGCGCCGCGCGCGCCCTCCGCATCCACCGTGTCGAGGAGCCGCTTGAGGCCGCCGAGGTCGCGCAGGATTCGGGCGGAGTCGCCCGCGCCCGCCCCCGCCCCGCTCAGAGCCGCGTCGAAGGCGGCGATCTGCCGGGCGATGTGGGCGCGCAGACGCGCCCGCAGGGTCGCCGGGTCGGCCGCGGGGTCGCCGCGACCGGTGACCGCCGGCGGCAGGTCAGCCCCGAAGGCCGTGGCCATCATCGCCGGGTCGAGCCGGCCGAGACCGAGGATCTCGGTGACGTCGCCGGGATCGGCGCCCGGCGTGCACAGCAGGCGGATCAGGGCGGCCCGGCGCGCCGCCGGCCAGCGCCCTGTCAGGAGCCGCGGCCGGTGCTGCCGCGGCCTCGGCCAGCCGGCCCGGGCGTTCCAGGTGTGCACGGTCTTCGGGTGGACGCCGAGACGGGCCGCGATCGCGTCGCACGTCAGGTCGGTCTCGCGCAGGAGCGTCAGGGCCTCGGCGCGGCTGTCCGCCCTGCTGGGAGGGGGTGGCCACATCGGGGTCTCTCCGCACACGTCTCGACCGTGCCTGGTTGATACCCCGGCAGCGCGCCGGTGTCAAGCGCAAATTCCTATTTCTCGGGCGATATAGGACTTAAGGCATAGTCCTGTCTCAGCCCTCCCAGTGCGCCACGCCGCCGTGACCCGAGCAGGTGCCTCGACGGGTGTGGCTGAAGCTCCACGTGCCGTCCCGGCACTTGGCCGTGGCGCCCGCGGGCTTCCTGCCGTCGAGGCTCTTGGCCGGCCGGTGGACGTCGGACCCGTCCCGGCTGCGGTAGTGGCCGTGGCGGTCGAGGTTCCGGTCGTCGGGCTCCGAGAACGGCCGGGCGACGGCGCCGCCCGACAGGCCGAGGAGGACGAGGCCGGCGAGCACCGGCCAGCGGGCGGCGTTCGTCGCGGTCGGGACAGGCAGCACGGCACCCTCAAGGTTGTATCATCTGCCAAGAGACACAACCGGATCGGGGCGTCACGAACTATCTGTGGTTATCCAAAAGCCAGCTACAGGTTGTGCGCGCGGGTCACGGGCTGCGCGCGGGCCGGACCTCGGCCGGGGTCGCCCGACCGGCTCTCCGCCGCGTCCGCGCGCCCGGTGCGGCCCCGCACGTCGGCGGGATGCTGAACGGGCTCGAAAGGTATTGCCGCTAATGTCCCGGTGAATGGCAGATCTGAACGCGGTTCAGGACCGGAACGGCCGTCCGGTCGACACGTTGACCGGCGCCATCCGCACGCAGGCGTCGCCTTTCACGCAGTTCGTCAGAGTGAATCGGGTACAGAATGGTCGGTGAGCCACCAGGGTCCGGCGCGGAAGACCCGCTGGGCAACGGCCCCGCGGGGGATCCTGGTCGGGGCCCGGCGCAGGGCACCGCGGAAGCCGCCGCCCTCAGCGACAGCTTCAGGCGATTCGCCGACGTGGTGCCGCTGATGATGTGGCGCTCGGACGAGGCCGGTCAGGCGATCCACCACAACGAGTGCTGGCTGGAATTCACCGGGCGCCCGCTGGAGGCGGAGCTCGGCCTGGGCTGGCGCAGCGGGCTGCATCCCGAGGATTTCGAGCGGCACGCCCGGATCGTCGCCGAGGCCTTCGAGGCGCGGGCGCCCTTCACCGTCGAGTTCCGCCTCCGGCGGCACGACGGCGAGTACCGCTGGCTGCTCGACACCGCCCGCCCCCTCGTGGAGGACGGCCGGTTCCAGGGCTATCTCGGCTCCTGCTTCGACATCACCGACCGCAAGCACGCGGAGGAGCACATCGAGCACGCGCTGGCCGAGAAGGAGGCGCTGCTGGCCGAGGTCTACCACCGGGTCCGCAACAACCTCCAGGTGATGGTCAGCCTGATCGGCCTCTACGGGCGGGCCGCCCCCGACCCCTGCCGCGGCAGCTTCGAGGCGCTGGGCCAGCGGGTCCGGGCGATCGCGCTGGTGCAGCAGCACCTCCACGAGGCGCCGCACATCGCGTCGATCGACCTCAAGGACTACCTGCACCGCCTCGCCTCCGGGCTCGGGCAGCTCCGGCGGGCCGGGCGGATCGGCGTCCAGGTCGGCGGCTCGGGGAACGGTCTCGTGGAGCCGCGCACCGCCAACGCCCTGGGCATGATCGTCGCGGAGATCGTGGCCGAGTGCCTGGACGCCACCGCCGAGCACGTCGCCTGCGCCATCGCCATCGACATCGAGGCCGCCGCGCCGCTGCGCCTCTCGATCGTCTCGAAGGTGAGCGACACGGCCGAGTCGGGCCGACCGAACGTCCCGAAGCTCGGCCCCCGCCTCATCGCCGCCTACGCGGCCCAGGCGGAGATCAGCGTCGCGGGCGATGCCAGCCCGGGCGATCCCCTGTGGCTGACCCTGCCGGCGGCGCGCCCCGGCCCGCAATGAGCGCCCGCGGCGCCGGACCCCGTCGCCACAACGGCGCGGCCGGCCTATAGCGGCCCAGACCTTTCCGGACCCGGCCGAGCATGCTCCCTCCCATCGACACCATCATCGAGAATTTCGAGATCGTCGAAGACGACGACATGCGGCTCGAATACCTGATCGAGCTCGGCCGCGCCCTGCCGCCGATGCCCGAATCGGAGCGGACCGAGGCGAACCGTGTCCACGGCTGCGAGAGCCAGGTCTGGATCGACACGCGGGCGGAGCCGGCGGACGGCACGCCGCGCCTCGTCCTGCACGGCTTCAGCGACTCATTCATCGTCCGCGGCTTCGTGGCGCTGATGATCGCGCTCTACACCGGCAAGACGCCCCAGGAGGCCGCCGAGACCGACGGCCTCGACCTGTTCCGGCAGCTCCGCTTCGGCGCCCACGTCACGTCGAAGCGCTCCAACGGCGTCCGGGCGATGGCGGAGCGCATCCACCGCGACGCGGTCCGGCTCGCCGCCGAGGCCTGAGCGGCCTCACCCGCGCCAGAGGCGCAGGCGGGCCCGGTCCGGACCGGTCGCCTCCCGTTCCAGCCCGTAATGCTCGGCGAGCCGCCCCAGGGCGATGCGGGCCACGACCTTGGCGGAGCGGGCCGGCCAGCGGCGCTCGGCCTCGATCCGCTCCAGGCCCTTCAGGAATCCGCAGAGGTCGATCAGCAGGCCCGAGAGGTCGCTCCCGACCGCGTCGAGGGCGCCGCGCACCCGCTGCCGGGCCGCGATCACGTGGTCGGCCGCGGAGGCCGGGTCGCGCGGGCCGCCGCCGTCGATCCGGGGCGCCCCGAGATCCGCGCCCATCCGCGGCAGCAGGGCGGCGGTGGTCATGTCCCGCCGCAGCCGCTCCCCGGCCTCGAAGGCGGCCGCGTCGATGAGCGGCGCGCCGTCCCGGTCGCGTCGGCACACCATCCAGGCCAGGGGATTCTCGGCGGCGTTGCGCAGGGTCGGCCCGGCGCCGCCCTCCACGACGGCGAGGTCGCGGTGCTGGTCCGCGAAGGCCAAGTCGCCCGGCCGGGCCTCCCGGCGCAGGCGCGCCCGCCCGGCCTCGCTGATCGTCAGGCGCGTGCCGGCCGCGTTCCACGTCGCCAGATCGGCCGCCGCCAGGGCGCGCCCGGAGGTGGCCGCGAAGCGGCCGCTCCCCACCGAGATCCCGTCGCCGCCGCGCCGGGCGACCAGCGCGTCCTCGACCAGGGGGTCGGGCCGCGCGTAGGCGCCGGGCTCCCCGAGCCGCGCCAGCAGGCGCACCGCCTCCGCCGGGAGATCCCCCGGAGCGGCGCCGCGGTGACGCGTCCCCGCGGAGGCGGAACGGCCGCCCTTCACTCGCATGTTCATGTTTTGTTCCGTGTGTGCTACGACGGACGTCCGAAGCCTCCAGTCTCTCAGGAAAAATCAGAAGGTCAAGGCTTTTTTACCTACAACCCACAGCTATCTAGCGACGGCCGCGCGCGTCGGCGGCCGGTGCAGGATGTCGGCGATCTCGCCCTCCGACTTGCCGCGGACCTCGTAGCCCATCGCCTCGAACCGGTCGATCAGCGCGGCGCTCTCGGTGGCGGAGCGGGCCGCCCAAGCGGCGAGGATGTCGTTCACCCGCTCCAGGTCCGCGGCGGGGTGATCGTCCTGCGGATCCGGCTGCGGATCGGGGATCGCGTCCATGTCGGCACCTCGGGATCGAACCGGTGACCGTGGTCGACGCCACGGCCCGCGGTTCAACGCCCCAGGCCGGAACCGGCTCCCGGCCGAGCCGGCATAGCCGCCCGCTGTCCCGGATCGCCCCGGATCCGCAGCCGCCCTCAGAAGTCCCGCTGCACGCGCGCGCGCACCTGGATGACGTCGACGTGGCGGGCGGTCGAGACCGGGTTGGCGAGGTTGTTGACGTAGGCCGCGTTCTGGTTGGGATACCGGCCCAGGTCGAGGATGCGGCCGCTCTGCGGCCCGTAGCGCGTGTAGATCGCCTCGACGCCGATATCGAACTCCTTCACCGGCGACCAGATCAGGTTGCCGCCGACCACGAAGCGGTAGCTGTCCCGCAGGACCTGGCTCAGGTCGAAGAACCGCGTGCCGGGGGTGCCCGGCCCGGTCCCGGTCACGCCGAAATAGGCGCCCTGCGCCGCGCGGGCGCCGCGGGCGAAGCTCAGGGCGCCGTAGGAGCCGAAGAAGGCGGAGCGGACCGCGGGCGTCCAGTAGTGCAGCATCGCCGCCGTGAACGAGTAGCTCGTCGACAGCTCCAGGCGCTGCGTGAAGGGGTTGATCACGCCGTCGCTGAAGAACTGGGAGAAGGCCGCCCCCTGCACCGCGGTGGCCGATTGCGCCCAGGGGCCGTTATAGGCCGGCAGGCCGGTATACAGGGCGGTGCCCTCCCCGTAGGCGCCCTGCAGGTAGAGCGTGTCGCCGGTCGCTATCGCTGGCAGGTTGATCTTCACGCCCCCCTGCACGGCCCAGCCGAGGGCGGAGGCCGCGCCGCCCGGGGTGCGGTTGTTGCCCACCGAGACGGGCGCCCCCAGGTTGGTGCCGGCGAACGAGACGCTGCTGAGCAGGCCGTGGTTGACCTCGTGCACGGCCCCCGAGAGCTGCGCGGAGCCCCAGGACTGGTCGGAGCGCAGGACGCCGACGATGTCGGGCATGCGGCTGCGCTGGACCGTGTCCACGAAGCCCACCCCGGTCGGGCGGCCGGCGGCGTCGTAGCCGACGAAGACCGGGGCGACGGGGTTCCCGGGCGAGAGGATCGCGCCGGGATTCGGGAACGCCGAGGCCGCGGCGTTCTGGGACGCGTAGACCGGCGTGCGGCGGAATACCGGGTCCTCCATCGACAGCGAGGCGGACAGGCCCTTGCCCAGCGTCGCCGTGTAGGCGGCGAGGTTGGTCGAGGGATTGTCCGAGCCGATGGAGGCGACGATGAACTCGAAGTCGTGAGCGTAGAAATCGAAGAACGAGGAGGCGCGGCCGGCGGTGATGCCGGCGAACTGGATGAAGGCCTTGTCGACGTTGAACTGCTGCTGGGCCCGCCCGAACTGGTCGACGCCCAGGGCCGGGAAGGCGCCGCCGATCCGGTTCAGCGCGCCGGCATGCATGGTGGCGAAACCGGTCCGGCTCCCGGCGTCGAGGCGGAGGAAGGCGCGCAGGGTGCCGTAGGACGTCTGGGACCGGGCGTCGAGGTTGATCCGGAGGCGGCCCTGGTAGCCGCTGTAATCCCCCGGGGTGGCGGTCGCACTCCCCGAACGGCTGTAGGAAGGTTGGTAGGCGTACTCGTAGCGCGCGCGGCCGGAGAGGCGCAGGCAGGTATCGGTGCCGGGGATGAAGAAGAAGGCCTGGCCGTAGGCCGAGCAGATCCGCACGTGCTCGATGAGCTGCGATTTTCGCCGATCGGGAAGTTCCGCCGCCTCCGCCGGCAGACTCAGCAACCCCGCAACACCCGCCAGTACGCCCGTTGTCCCCCGCTTCGCACGATGTTTCCGGTACTCCGCACACACAACATGCATCGAATCGGCCATTCCACCATCCGCAAGTCCCCCTTCATGTCGGACGGATCGCGGAGCCGGATAATCCCAGAGCGATTTTCTCGGGCCTGTGCTCGGCTCGACTTGTCAGGATCTGTGGCGCACCCGCGGCGTTCCGGTGCCGCGTTGAGGCCGAAATCGGCCGCTGCGCCAAGTCCCTGGCGGGTTCGGGACCTTCGCCGAGACCGCACGATCGGGCCGCCCCGGCGCGGCTCCAGACGCCGCTCCGGCGCGGAACCGCGCCGGCGGATCGCGTCGTCGGCCGGACCGTTTCCCGCGCCACCGATGCCGGAAAGCAACGGATCGGCCCCGGTCCCGTGGCCGCGCCGTCCCGGCCGGCGATACGCGCCGCCCGCCCCGGCCGCGCCCCCGGACGCCTTGCATCCGCGCGCCCGGCGGGACACATCCCCTCACCCGGACGCGACACCCGCGCGCGACGGGACCCGACGGGAGAGACGATGACGGAGATCGGCCACGGCTTGCTCGCTCACAGGACCGGCGCGCCGGTGGCCGAGGCCCGGCCGCGACGCTTCAGCGTCCACGGGCAGGAGATCACCGACGACTACGCGTGGCTGAAGGCCGAGAACTGGCAGACGGTCCTGAAGGACCCGGCCGCGCTGCCGGAGGACATCGCCGCCTACCTGAACGCCGAGAACGCCTTCGCCGAGGCGGCGCTCGCCGGGAGCGCGGAGCTCCGGCGGCAGCTCGTCGCCGAGATGCGCGGGCGGATCCAGGAGGACGAGAGCGGCGTCCCCGAGCCGGACGGGCCCTTCGCCTACTACACCCGCCACCGCGAGGGCGGGCAGCACCCGCTGATCTGCCGGCGGCCGGCCACATCACCCGACGTGCCCGAGTCGGGCTTGGACCCGGACGAGACGATCCTCATCGACGGCGACCGCGAGGGTGAGGGCCTGCCGTTCTTCGAGATCGCCGCCGCGGTGCATTCCGACGACCACGCCCGGCTCGCCTGGAGCGCCGACACCAAGGGCTCGGAACTCTACACGATCCGGGTGCGCGACGTCGCCACCGGCCTCGATCTCGACGACCGGGTCGAGGCGACCTCCGGCGAGGCGGTCTGGGCCGCGGACGGCGCGAGCTTCTGGTACGTGGCGGTGGACGCCAACCACCGCCCCGCCAAGGTGATGCGCCACCGCGTCGGCACGGGGCAGAGCGAGGACGAGACCGTCTACACGGAGGCCGATGCCGGCTACTTCGTCCACATCGGCAAGACGCAGTCCGGCGCCTTCCTCGACGTGACGGTGAGCGACCACGAGACCTCCGAGGTCCGGCTGCTCGACCGGCACGCGGAAGACGCCCCCCTGCGCCTCGTCGAGCCGCGCACGCCGCTGCTGATCTACGGCGTCGAGCACCGCGGCGACCGCCTGTTCATCCGCACCAACGCGGACGGCGCCGAGGACTTCAAGATCGTCACCGCGCCGCTCGACGATCCGGGCCGCGCCAACTGGACCGACCTCGTGCCGCACCGGCCCGGGGTGATGATCCGCCACCTGCACCTGCTGGCCGGCCACCTGGTCCGGCTGGAGATCGAGAACGCCAAGCCGCGGATCGTCGTGAGAGACCTCGCTGACGGCACCGAGCACAGCGTCGCCTTCGCCGAGGAGGCCTACTCCCTCGGCCTGCGGGCCGGGCTCGCCTTCGACACGGCCACGATCCGCTTCGTCTACTCGTCGATGACGACCCCGTCGGAGACCTGGGACTACGACTGCGCGGCCCGCACCCGGCTCCTGCGCAAGCGGCAGGCGGTGCCGAGCGGGCACGACCCGGCCGCCTACGTGACCCGGCGGCTCTTCGCCACCGCGCCCGACGGCGAGCAGGTGCCGATCTCGCTGCTGCACCGGCGGGACCTCGCCCTCGACGGCAGCGCGCCGCTGCTGCTCTACGGCTACGGCTCCTACGGCACGCTGATGCCGGCGGCGTTCCGCACGAACCTGCTGAGCCTCGTCGACCGCGGCTTCGTCTACGCCATCGCGCATATCCGCGGCGGCACCGAGAAGGGCTGGCGCTGGTACCTCGACGGCAAGCGCGAGAAGAAGCCCAACACCTTCACGGACTTCATCGCCTGCGCCCGCGCCCTGATCGCGGCGCGCTACACCGCCGAGAAACGCATCGTCGCCCATGGCGGGTCGGCGGGCGGGATGCTGATGGGGGCTGTGGCCAACCTCGCGCCCGAGCTGTTCGCCGGCATCGTCGCCGACGTGCCCTTCGTCGACGTGCTCAACACCATGCTCGACGCGGAGCTGCCGCTGACGCCGCCGGAATGGCCCGAATGGGGCAACCCGGGCGAGAGCGAGGCCGCCTTCCGGACGATCCTGTCCTACTCGCCCTACGACAACGTCGCCGCCAAGGACTACCCGGCGATCCTGGCGCTCGGCGGGCTGACCGACCCGCGGGTGACCTACTGGGAGCCGGCCAAGTGGGTCGCGCGGCTGCGCGCCACCATGACGGGCGGCGGGCCGGTGCTCCTGCGGATCAACATGGAGGCCGGCCACGGCGGCGCCGCCGGCCGGTTCGACCGGCTGGAGGAGGTGGCGCTGATCTACGCCTTCGCGCTCATGGCGGTGGGGAAGGCGTAGAGCCGCCGCCCGTGCGGGCGCGGCGCTCCAAGGGGTGCTGCGCCTGAGGCCGTCACGCTGGCCAGCCCCACCCCCGCCCTCAGGACGCGGCCGGCCTCACGGCCGGGCCTCGGCCGGCGCCGGTGGCTGGGCAGCACCCTCCTCCGGGTTGCGCGGCCGCCTCGCCGCCTCCTCGGCGGCCTTGTCGGCGGCAGTCCTGTCCGCAGCGGCCTTCTCGGCCGCGGCCTTGAGGGCCGCCGCGCGGGCCCGATCCATCTCGATCCGGGCGCGGCGGCGCTGCCGCTCCACCTGGTCGGCCTCGGTCAGCTCGATCGTCTCCAGCTCGCGCTGCAGCACGAAGGCCGCGAGGCCGTTCGACAGGGTGCCGACGTCGAGCACCCGCTCGGGCGCGCCGAGCGGCCCGGTCAGGCCGAACTGGACCGCGGGCGGCCCGGCATTCCAGCCGCGGGGCACCGGGCCGCCCGCGAGCGTGCCGCGGGCGTCGAGGCGCCCGGCGCGCAGGTCGTAGCCGACGGTGCCGACCCAGCGGGCCGGCCCGAGATCGAGGTCGAACGGCCCGGCCCGCAGCACGCCCCCCACGATCGTGGCGGCGGCCCGGGCGGATCCGCGCGCCTGCGCGCCGCCCCGGGCGAGTTCCTCGGTGACGAGCGCCTGGAGCCGGCCCTCGCGGAGCGGGTCGTCCATCTCGGCCGCGCGGGCGAGAGCGCGGCCGAGCGCCGCGGGATCGGCCGCGGGCAGGCTCAGGTCCGTCAGGGTGAGCGCGCCGCTGCCCGAGAGGCTGTCGGCGAGGCCCGGCAGGGTCTCGGCCGTGGCGGCGAAGCGCAGGTCGGCACTCAGGCGGCCGCCGAACGGGCCGCCGGCCAGGGTGGGGAGCGCCGCGCCGTCGAGGCTGCCCGAGCCCGAGACCGAGGCGCCGGCCCCGAGCCGGGCGATCGTCACCGAGCCCGCGAGGCGGCCGCCGGCGAGCTTGCCGGTCAGGTCGCGCAGGGTCAGGCCCGCGTCGGCGAGGCCGAGGGCAGCGGTCGCGTCGGTGGCGACGAGGCCGCGGCCGAGATCCAGGCTGGCCACGCGGGCGTCGAGCGACAGGGCCGGGTGGGCGGTCGGCGGGCCGAACGCGCCGTTCGCCCCCGGCGGGATCACCAGGGCGGCCGCGAGCTGCGGGATCGACAGCCGGTCGAGGGCGAGGCGGCCGTGCAGGGCACCGCCTGCCGACCGCAGCAGCGTCCCGTTCACCCCCGCGCCCGCGACCGTGCCGGCGAGCGCGGCGGCGGCCTCGCCCTGCTGCCGCGACAGCGTGACGGTGAGGTCGGCCGGCCACGCGCCCGGTGCCAGGGTCGCGGCGCCGGCCAGCGTCAGGAACGGCGCCAGATCGGCCGTCTCGCCGCGGAGCGTGCCGCCGGTGGGGACGAAGTCGGGACCGACCAGGATCGGGCGGCCCGTGGCGAGGCGCAGGCCCGCGACCGTGCCGCTCGCCGTCAGGGCAAGGGACTGGCCGTCCGGCCGCTCGGCGGTCAGCCGAAGCTCGGCAGGTTGCTGCAGGCCGGCGAGGTCGGCGCGGCCGAACCACGGTCCGGCCCGCGGCGCCGTGAGGGTGGCGGTGCCGCCCTCGATCCGCGTGCCACGGCTCGCGAGCGTCAGGTCGAGGGTGCCGCCGCCGGCGCTGCCCCGGGCCTGGGTCCGCAGGGCCGCGGCCGCGCCGCCCTCCCGGTCGAGGGTGACGGCGAGGTCGAGGGGCGCGTCCCGCAGGAAGGCGGGCAGCAGGCGGATCTCGCCCACCCAGACCCGCTCGAGCAGGCCAAGCAGCGGCGCCGCCGCCGGCGCCTTGAGGCGCCCGGAGACGCGGCCGGTCCCGTCCGCGCCGATCTGCCCGGACAGCCGGGCGCTGGCGCCGGCGAGGTCGGTGACGTCGAGGCTGTCGACCGCCAGGCCGGCGCCGTCCGACTGGATCCGCGCCGCGATCGTGCCGGTACCGGAGCCCGCGGTGCCGAACCGGACGTCCTTCGCCTCGAGCGTCAGGGCGAGGTCGGTGTCGCGCAGGGTGCCGAGGGTCGTCCCGAGGGGCGGCAGGCCGGCGATGTCGAGGCCGGTGGCGCGGATCTGGGCCTCGAACCGCCCGCGCTCGGCGCCCTCGGCGGCGGTGTAGCGGGCGTTCCCGGTGATCCGCGCCGGCCCGAGGCCGAGGCGCATGTTGCGCAGGGATAGGCCGGTCCCGGCGGCCGACAGGTCGGCGGCGGCCTCGATCTTCCGCCCGTCGAGGAGCGCGACGAGCGGCCCCTCGGCGCCGAGGCGGCGCAGGTAGCGGCCGAGCGCCTCCGAGTCGGGGGCGGCGAGCGCCACCGGGCCGGAGAAGCGCAGCGGCGCCGTCTCGACCTGCCCGCTCGCCGTGACGGTGGACTCGGCCGGGCCGGTCACCGCGAAGCGGCGCAGCAGCAGGCCGCCGGCCCGCTCCAGGGTGCCGGTGAGGGCGAGGTTCGACCATTCCTCGCCGCCCAGCACGGCGCTGCCCACCGTGAGGTCGAGGTCGAGCATCGCCGGCAGGCTGCCCGTCGAGCGCGGCAGGCCGCGGGCGATCAGGTTCTGCCCCTCCGCCGAGGCCAGGAAGGCGTCGAGGTCGAGGCGGCGGGCGTCCAGGGTCAGGCCGGCGCGCCACTGGCGCAGGTCGAGCCGTCCGGTGCCGCCGAGCCGCAGGGCCCGGCCGCCGGGGTCGATGGCGAGGTCGACGGCCTCGAAGCGCACCTGCGTGCCCCGGGCCTTGAAGGTGCCGGCCAGCGAGAACGGCAGGTAGGCGCCGGCCGCCTGGGTCGGCGGCCCGACGACGAGGCGGGCGGAGCCCTCGGCCTCGACCTGGGCGCCGCCGGATTCGGCGGGGACGAGGCCGAACCGCGCGTCCGCCTCGAAGCGCGGCGTCGCGTCGCCGCCGCCGGAGATCTTGGCGGCGAGGCGCCCGTCCGGTCCCGGCGTGCCGCTGACCGCCCGGAACGGGACGCCGCCGCTCGTCCCCTCGATCCGCCAGGGCCCGACCAGGGCCGGCGCCTGCAGGCGCAGGTCCTGGACGTAGAGCTGGTCGGTCCGCCCGGTGGCGGGGACCTGCGTGGTGACGAGGAACTGCTGGATGTGCAGGTTCTCGATGGCGAGGTCGCGGTCGCGCAGGGCCCCGCCGAAATCGGGCGGCAGCTTCAGCGTGTCCGGGCCGGCGACCGGGAGCTTGATCTCGGCCCGGCCGATCCGGGTCTCGGTGAAGCGGAACTCGCCCTTGAGGAGCGGCGCCAGGGCGATCTCGGCCTTGACGAACCGGGCATCGAGGCTGGGGCGGTCCGGATCGGCGCCGAGGTGGAGGCGGTCGACGCGCAGCCGCGGCGACGGCAGCAGGCGGACCTCGATCCGGCCGTCGGTCCGGACCGGAACGCCCAGGGACCGGGCGAGCGCCCGCTCGACGAGCCCGCGATGGGCCTGCCAGTCGACGAAGGGCGGGACCGCGAGCGCCGCCACGAGAACCAGGATGACGGCGCACGCCAGCGCGGTCAGAAGATCACGCAATGGTCCCGTTCCGCACCATCTCTGCGCGAGGCCGCGACCTCACCGGGCCGCCGTGCCCCGCGTGCCCCCGCGAGTCAGTCGCCACGGCCATAGCACGATAAGCCGCCGGGGGCGCCAGCGGCGATGCCACGGTCCCGAGCGGCGGTCGGGGCACGCGCGAGGTTCCTCGGGCATCCCGGGCCCGCGGCCTATGGATCGCGCGATCGGCCGCGGAACGCGACCAGCCCGAAGGACGCGGATCACCCCGGCGCGGACAGCCGCGCTTCATGGCTCCGCGCCCCCGCCGCGGCGCGAACGGCCTCGACGCCGTTCGCGATTTGGTCCAGGGAAGCGGGATGCAGAACCGCCCGCATCCGCAACCCACCGGGGACGGCGCGCCCGCCACGTCCATCGCCGCCCGCGCCATGGGCGCCCTCCGGCGCGACGCGGCCGGCTACCTCGAGGGGCTCAACCCCGAGCAGCGCCGCGCCGTCGAGACCACGGAGGGCCCGGTCCTGGTGCTGGCCGGCGCCGGCACCGGCAAGACCCGGGTGCTGACCACCCGCATCGCCCACCTGATCGCCACCAACCGGGCGCGCCCCTTCGACATCCTGGCGGTGACCTTCACCAACAAGGCCGCCCGGGAGATGAAGCACCGGATCGGCGCGCTGATCGGGCCGGCCGGAGAGGGCATGCCGTGGCTCGGCACCTTCCACGCCATCGGCACCAAGATCCTGCGCCGCCACGCCGAGCTGGTCGGGCTGAAATCCGACTTCACCATCCTCGGCACCGACGACCAGCTCCGGCTGATGAAGCAGGTCATCGCCGACCAGAACGTCGACGAGAAGCGCTGGCCGGCCCGGGCCCTGTCCCACG
Source organism: Methylobacterium sp. 285MFTsu5.1 (assembly GCF_000383455.1). Lineage (NCBI taxonomy): Bacteria > Pseudomonadati > Pseudomonadota > Alphaproteobacteria > Hyphomicrobiales > Methylobacteriaceae > Methylobacterium > Methylobacterium sp. 285MFTsu5.1. The sequence continues at coordinate 426,666 of NZ_KB911270.1, forward strand.
CCATCGACGGCTGGAAGAACCGCGGCCTCGGCCCCGAGCAGGTGCCCCCGGGCGAGGCCTCGGCCTTCGCGTTCGGCAAGGGCGGCGCCCTCTACACCGCCTACCAGGCCCGGCTGGCGACGCTGAACGCCGTCGATTTCGGCGATCTCCTGCTGCTCTGCCTCAAGCTCTGGCGGGAGAACCCCGACGTCCTGGCCAATTACCAGGACCGGTTCCGCTACATCCTGGTCGACGAGTACCAGGACACCAACGTCGCCCAGTACCTGTGGCTGCGCCTCCTGGCGCAGTCCCGGAAGAACATCGCCTGCGTCGGCGACGACGACCAGTCGATCTACGGCTGGCGCGGGGCCGAGGTCGACAACATCCTGCGCTTCGAGCACGACTTCCCGGGCGCGGTGGTGGTGCGCCTGGAGCGCAACTACCGCTCCACGGGCCACATCCTGGCCGCCGCCTCCGGGCTGATCGCCAGGAACGAGAGCCGCCTCGGCAAGACTCTGCGCACCGACGACGAGCCGGGCGAGCGCGTCACCGTGACGGGCGCGTGGGATTCCGAGGAGGAGGCGCGGATGCTCGCCGAGTCGATCGAGTCCCTCCAGTCCAAGCAGCATCCCCTGTCGGAGATCGCCGTGCTGGTGCGGATCTCGGCGCAGATGCGCGAGATCGAGGACCGGTTCGTCCAGCTCGGGCTGCCCTACCGGGTCATCGGCGGCCCGCGCTTCTACGAGCGCGCCGAGATCCGCGACGCGCTGGCCTACCTGCGCGCCACCGTGAACGTCAGCGACGACCTCGCCTTCGAGCGGATCGTGAACACGCCCAAGCGCGGCCTGGGCGACGCCACTCTGCAGCAGCTCCACACCTACGGCCGCGCCAACCGGCTGCCTCTGCGCATCGCCGCCGCGCGCCTGTGCGAGACCGACGAGCTGAAGCCCCGGGTCCGCTCGACCCTGCGGGCGCTGACCGAGAGTTTCTCGCGATGGGCGCGGCTCGCGGAGACGCAGCCGCACAGCGAGGTCGCGCAGACCATCCTGGAGGAGTCCGGCTACACCGAGATGTGGCAGAAGGACCGCTCCGCCGACGCCGCCGGCCGGCTGGAGAACCTGAAGGAATTCGTCCGCTCGATGGAGGAGTTCCCTGACCTCGCGGCCTTCCTGGAGCACGTCTCCCTGGTGATGGAGGCCTCCGAGGCCGAGGGCGCCGAGCGGGTCTCGCTGATGACGCTCCACGCCGCCAAGGGGCTCGAGTTCGACACCGTGTTCCTCCCCGGCTGGGAGGACGGCCTGTTCCCGAACCAGCGGGCGCTCGACGAGAGCGGCCGGGCGGGCCTGGAGGAGGAGCGGCGCCTCGCCCATGTCGGGCTGACCCGGGCGCGCAAGCGCGCGAAGCTGTCCTTCGCGGTCAACCGGCGCATCCACGGGCTCTGGTCCTCGACCATCCCGTCCCGGTTCATCGACGAGCTGCCCGAGACGGCGGTCGACGTGGTCGAGGCCCCGGCGCACTTCTCCGCCGGCGCCTCGCGGTTCGACCGCAACCCGACGCCGTTCGGATCGAGCTACGGCACGCCGGGCTGGCAGCGCGCGCAGGCCAACACCGCGCCGGGCGGCCGGTCCGGGTTCGGATCGGGGTCCGGAAGCGGCTTCCGCTCGGCGGGTCCGGGCGGCCGGTCCGGGGGCCAGTCCGGCGGTCCCCGCCAGATCGAGGGCGAGCTGATCGCCAAGTCGACGGGCGCGCCCTCGGCCTTCCAGGGCGGCCAGCGGGTCTTCCACACCAAGTTCGGCCCCGGAACGGTCGCGGCGGTCGACGGCAACAAGCTGACCGTTGACTTCGACAAGGCCGGCCGGAAGATGGTCCTCGACAGCTTCGTCCAGGCCGGATCGAGCTAGTCCCGCCGACCAAGCCCGGACGTGTCAGGGCGGCAGGGTCGGCCGGCTTCGCCCGCGCGGGCGGGGAGGATCGCGACCGTGCCGGATGCCGCGTTACCGCGACACCACCGTCCCGAACCTGATGCGTGCGCGCCAGCCGCGCGGCTTTTTCGAAGCCCCTTCACCGACCGTCACCCCTTAGTCACACCCGGCGCGCAATCGTCGGGCGCGAATCGCACTGGTGCGCCAGTTGCATCGCGTATTCGGCCGCGCACGGAACGTCGTGACGCTCTCCACAGGCGGACGAGCGCGGGGCGGAACCTTCGGCCTGGGGCCGGTATTAAGTTCCGCAAGCGAGTAGAACCGGGAGCAAGCAGGTAAACGGCAGTTCAGAGACAGATCCAGGTTGGCAAGTCCCGTTGGAGTGTACATCCATGAAGAGACGCCGCGCACGACTTGAACTGGTTGAAGACCGCACGTCCCGCATTCATCGCACACGCTTCGACGAAGAACGCAATCTCGCTCCCATCCAGCCGCTCACCGAACGCCAAGCCGAGTATCTCGACGCCCTCGCCCGCTCGCCGCAGGTCATCGTCCTGGGGCCCGCCGGCACCGGCAAGACCTTCATCGCCGGCACCCGCGCGGCGGACCAGCTCCGCCAGCGCCGCATCGCCAAGGTGGTCATCACCCGCCCGAACGTGCCCTCGGGCCGGTCGCTGGGCTACTTCCCCGGCACCCTGGAAGAGAAGATCGCCCCCTGGGTCGCCCCCCTCACCGAGGCCATGAAGGAGCGCATGGGCGCCGCCGCCTTCGAGATCGCCCTGAAGACCGGCGACATCGAGATCGTCCCCTTCGAGGTGATGCGCGGCCGGACCTTCAAGAACTGCCTCGTGATCCTCGACGAGGCGCAGAACACCACGATCAACGAGATCAAGATGTTCCTGACCCGGATCGGCGACGATTGCCAGGTCATCATCAACGGCGACGTCTCGCAGACGGACCTCCGCGAGACCTCGGGCCTGCGCACCGTCATGCACATGGTCAAGAGCCGGATGATGCCGATCCCCGTGGTGGAGTTCACCCGCAACGACATCGTCCGCTCCGGCATCTGCGCCGAGTGGGTGAAGGCGTTCGAGGAAACGAATCTCTAAATCGGAAGTTGATGGCGGCGGGTCCTCGCAGACCCGCCGTGCCGTCCCCCGGCACGAGACGACTCTCCGCACCTCCCTTTCGGGAGGATGAACCGGGCGCCGAGCCCGGCCTTCAGAGAACTGGAGTCTCCTCGTGAGGAAACTGACCTTCGCCTTCGCCGTGCTGGCCTCGCTCGGCGGCGCCGCCCTCGTCCAGCCGGCCTCGGCCGCCCCCGCGATGCCCGGCGCCGTGTCGGCGCCCGACGCGGTGACGCATGTCCGGATGACTCCCATGGAGCGGCGCATGATGCATCGCCGCATGGAGCGCCGCATGATGCACCGCCGCATGGAGCGCCGGATGATGCATCACCGCATGCACCGCCGCATGCACCGCATGTGATTGAACGGCGGAGTGGGGTCTTCCGGCCCCGCTCCGCTCGCCCGGCCGGAACCGGGCGTTGCTCCCCGTTCCGAAGATTCCTATCTCGTCGTCTCGAATCGCGCCGTCAGGCGGCCGCCGCGGCAGCCGGCCGATCCGGGAGACCCCGATGCCCCCCTCCAATCGACTGTTCGACGACCTCGCCCGCCTCATGACGGACGCCGCCGGCGCCGCCCAGGGCGTCCGCCGCGAGGCCGAGACCGTGGTCCGGGCGCAGCTCGAGCGCGTCGTCCGCGACCTCGACATCGCCTCCCGCGAAGAGCTCGACGTGCTCCGCGACCTCGTGACCCAGCTCCAGGCGCAGAACGAGGCCCTGACGGCCCGCGTGGCGGCCCTGGAGGCGCGATCCGGGAGCGCCGGAGCGGGCGCCGCGGGCCTGAGCGAGGTGGTCTGAGTCTCCGCGGCAACGCCGCGGGCTTTTACACAGGAAGCGGCGTCGACGATCCGGTTTCCTGTTCACTGAATGTGACCTGCACTTTGTGTCGCGAGTCACGGCCGGTCTATAGTCGGGCATAGGGTGATTCGGGGGCTGCGGGGCGATGTCCGCAGAGCTTCGACAGTCGATCGCGTCACCGCCGGCCTAGATCTGCCGGTCGTTCCAGTTCTCGGAGTGTTCTCGCGCTCCGGTTTCGCGTCACCGCCACGTCGGGCCGGATCTCGTCCGGGTCGTCCTTTTGGATCGTCATGCCGCTTCTCAACGTCGACTTCCACGACCCGGACCGGAACGAGCATCCGCTCGACGTCGTCGAGCGGCTGGCCTCCCTGCGCGACTGGATCTTCGACCGGGCCGAGACCGACGAGATGTCGGTCACGAGCCCCGGTCGCTGGACCGACTACAACGTCGCCTTCACGTGGATCGAGGACGTCGAGGCGCTGCACGTCGCCTGCGCCTTCGACCTCAAGGTGCCGGAGCGGCAGCGCACCGAGGTGATGCGCCTGATCGCGCTGATCAACGAGCAGCTCTGGGTCGGCCATTTCGACCTCTGGACGACCGACAGCGTGGTGATGTTCCGGCACGCGCTCCTGCTGACCGGCGGCGCCGTCCCGACCCACCCGCAATGCGCCACGATGATGAAGACGGCGGTCGACGCCTGCGAGCGATACTTCCAGGCGTTCCAGTTCGTCCTCTGGGCCGGCAAGAGCGCCCGCGAGGCCCTCGACGCCGTCCTGTTCGAGACCGAAGGCGAGGCGTGACCGCCCCGGGCGCCCCCACGGCGCGGATGCCCGCCTCCCTGGTCCTGGCCGGGGCGGGCAAGATGGGCGGCGCGATGCTGGCGGGCTGGCTGGAGGCGGGCCTCGATCCCCGCCGCACCACCATCATCGACCCGGTACCCGTGCGCCCGATCGTGGATCTCTGCGCCGAGCGGGGCATCGCCCTGAACCCGTCCGATCCCGAGCCCGGCGACGTCCTGGTCCTCGGGATCAAGCCGCAGGGCCTGGACAAGGCGGCCCCCGGGCTCGATCGGCTCATCGGCCGCGACACGCTCCTCGTCTCGATCCTGGCGGGCAAGACCGTCGCGGATCTCCGCGGCCGGCTGCCGCGGGCGCGGGCGATCGTCCGGGCGATGCCCAACCTGCCGGCGAGCATCGGCCGGGGCGCCACCGGTGCCTGTGCGAGCTCGGAGGTCACCCCCGCGCAGCGGGCGGCCGCCGAGGCCCTGTTCGCGGCCAACGGCGCCGTGGCGTGGCTCGCCGACGAGGCGCAGATCGACGCCGTGACGGCGGTCTCGGGCTCCGGACCGGCCTACGTCTTCCTCCTGGCCGAGACCCTGGCGGAGGCCGGCATCGCGGCCGGCCTGGAGCCCGACGTCGCCCGCCGCCTCGCCCGGGCGACCGTGGCGGGAGCCGGCGCGCTCCTCGATGCCAGCCCGGCCGAGGCGGCGGAGTTGCGCCGCAACGTCACGTCGCCCGGCGGCACCACCGCGGCGGCCCTCGACGTGCTGATGCGGGAGGACGGCCTCAGCGCGCTGATGCGCGAGGCCGTGGCCGCGGCCCGTCGGCGGGCGGGGGAACTGTCCGGCTGACATCGGGCGTTGGCATCAAGGGCTGACATCGGGCGGCGTCCGTGCGGCATGGCCGCGCGACGGACCTGCCCTTCGCGGCCCGCCCGCCTACATGAGGCCACACGACCGATCAGACCGGGCGACCGATCCATGACCGACAGCAAAGCCCCCTCGAAGCGGCCCCGCAAGGCCGCGAGCCCCGCCAAGGCGGGCGACGCGCAGGAAGGCGCTGCCCGAGAGAGCGCTGCCCACGCGAGCGTCGCGCAGGAGAGCGACAAGACCGGGGCCGACGACTCGGGGACGCAGGGCGGGTCGCCGAAGCTGTCGCCCCGAGAGGCCGCCGTCGAGGCCCTGATGCGCCTCGCCGCCGAGCAGCCCTGGAACGACATCGAGGTCAGCGACATCGCCCGGGAGGCGGGCCTGACGCTCGCCGAGCTGCGCGACCTGTTCCCGTCGAAGGGGGCGGTTCTCGGCGGGCTGACCCGCATCATCGACCGCAAGGTTCTGGAGGGCGATCTCACGGGTCTCGAGGAGGAGCCGACCCGCGAGCGGCTGTTCGACGTGCTGATGCGCCGCCTCGACGCCATGGAGCCCTACAAGCCGGCGCTGCGCCGGATCGCCTACGCGCTCCGGGGCGAGCCGCTCTCGATGCTGGCGCTGAACGGCGTCATGCTGAACTCGCACCGCTACATGCTGGCGGCGGCCGGGATCGACACCGAGGGGTCGCTCGGGCAGCTCAAGCTGCAGGGCGTGGTCATCGCCTTCGCCCGCGTGACCCAGGTCTGGCTGGACGACGACGATCCGGCGCTCGCCCGGACGATGGCGCGGCTCGACAAGGAGATCCGCAACGGCGAGCGCATCATGGAGCGGGCCGAGGACGTTCGCCGCCTGACGGCGCCCCTGCGCGCCATCGGCCGCTCGTTCCTGGACCGGCGGCCGCGCGACCGGCGGAGCCGCGACGGCGACGGTGACGAGAGCGACCCCGCTGCCGCCATCTAGACCGGTCGCTCAAGCGGCCTGGATGTCGCTGAGGAAGCTGTCGACCTCGCGCTTGACCGTCAGGGACTGCGTCGCCAGTTCGGCCGCCGCGCTCTGAACCTGCGCGGCGGCGCTCCCGGCCTCCCGGGCGGCGGCCAGCACGCGCGCCACGTTGGCCGAGACGCCCTCCGTCCCCCGCGCCGCCTCGCCGGCATTGCGCGAGATCTCGCCGGTGGCCGCCGTCTGCTGCACCACCGTCGCCGCGATGGCGCCGCTGATCTCGTTCACGGAGGCGATCGTGCGGGCGATCTGCGCCATCGCCTCCGCGGCCTGCCCGGAGGCCGCCTGGATCGCGGCGATCTGGCCGCCGATCTCCTCGGTCGCCCGCGCCGTCTGGGCGGCGAGCTCCTTCACTTCGGAGGCCACGACGGCGAAGCCGCGTCCCGCCTCGCCGGCCCGCGCCGCCTCGATGGTGGCGTTGAGGGCGAGCAGGTTGGTCTGGTTCGCGATGCCGGAGATCATCATCACGGCGGCCCCGATCTGCTCGGCGGCGGCGTGCAGGCTCGCGCCATGGCGGCGTTGGTCGCCTCGGCCTCGTGGGCGGCGTGACCGGCCACCGCGTTCGAGCGCACGACCTGCCGCTCGATCTCCTGGAGCGAGGAAACCATCTCCTCGGCGGCGGCCGCGACGGTCTGGACGTTGGCCGAGGTCTGGGCAGCGGCCGAGCTCGACGTCACGGCCTGGCTGTTGGTGTTGTCGGCCACCCGGGTCATCGCCTGCGCGGTCGCGTCGAGTTCGCTGGTCGCCGCCGTGACGATGTCGAGCGAGGCGGCGATCTTCGCCTGGAAGGCGTGGACGCGCTGCTCGACCCGCTCGGCCCGGCGCAGGCGGGCCTCCCGCTCGGCGGCCTGCGCCGCCTCGAGCTCCGCCCGCGCGACCGCGTTCTGGCGGAAGACGTCGACGGCCTTGGCCATCGCGCCCATCTCGTCGGTCGCCGCGCGGTACGGCACCGCGACGTGAAGATCGCCCTCGGCCAGCCGCGTCATCGCCTCCGTCATGCCGGCGACCGGTCGGATGACGCTGCGGGCCAGCACGAAGGCCAGGATACCCCCGAGGAGCAGGGCCGCGGCGACCAGGCCGATCAGGATGTACCGGGCCCGCCTCGCCGCCAGGGCGGTCTCCCGGGAAATCGTCTCGCCGGCGGCCACGATCCGGTCGCGCAGCGCGATGCCGAGCCGGTCGATCGCGTCGGCGTGGGGCTTGATCCCGGTCTCGAACGTCGCCTTCGCCGACGCCACCGCCCGATCGTACGTGCGGAAGCCGGCCGCGGCGGCGATCAGCGCGTCGCGGACGGACCTGACCTGCTGCCCGAAGACCGCGCCGCCCTGCGCGTCCTTGAACGCGTCCAGGGCCGCCAGAGCCTGCTCGACCCGCTGCTCGAAGGCGTCGCGGTCATGGGCGTCCAGGCCGATCACGAAGCGGGCCGACGCGATGCGGGACCGCAGGACGGCGTTCTCGACGTGCTCGACACGCGCGAGCATCGCCTCGCCGGCCCGGGCGCGCACGTCCGCGAGCAAGCTCGCGAGAAGGGTGGTGAGCGCGTTGCCGGTCTCGTAGAGCTTCGTCCTGGCCTCGCGCAGGCTCGCCCCCGACGCCGCGAGGCGTTCCAGTTCCGGCTTCATGGCGCGGGCGGCCTCCCGCACGTCGTCGTAGAGCTTCCGCCCCCCGTCCGTCATGGCCAGCGAGAAGTACCGGTCGCAGGTCTGCTCGATCGCCTGCCGGGCCTGCTCCATCGCGGCGATCAGGTCGGGATCCGGCTGGAGCCGGTACCGTTCGGCCGTCCCGACGAGGCGTGCGGCGTGACCGTCGATCATCAGGACCGATTGCGCCCCCCGCTCCACGCGCTCCTGAAGCGCGTGGTCCGCGCCGATGACAGCCTGCTGGTAGATCGCGAATGCGCCGATGATGCCCGTGATCATGACGAGCATCGCAAATCCCGCGTAGAGACGAGCGCGTATCCCAGTTCTCACGGACGTATCTTCCACAGAAGAGGCCAGACTTTCGGCCTTACGATAGACGATACGATCATGACAACATCGTGTCGCGCGATCAAGTTCAACTTGTATTATAGATGATAGACGACAATACTTAGAGACAGACCCGATATCTCGGGCGCTCGAGGTGACCAAACCTGCCGGGCTGCGCGCGCAAACGGCAATCGGTGCGTTCTCGTCGCGATGGATCAGTTCTGACGGCGCCTCCCGGTCCGCCCGGAAGCTTCGCCCTGCGCGTGTCCGCTGCCGAGCGGCGTCGAGACTTCGCGCGGTACACGCTCGCGCTGGATCACGCGGGCGATGCACTTGCATTGCGGCACGGTCCGGCCCGCGTTGCTGACATCGGGCAGGAAGACCCGCGCTACAGTCCCGACCTTCGGGGAGACATGGCGACGGCCTGAAGCGCGTCGGCCGCGATTCGATCGACGGGTCGCGCAGACCCCCGGCTCGCGGGCCGTCCGGGTCGATCAGGCCTCGCGCCGGAGTTCAGGCGGCGCGGCTCGCCAGCGCCTCGCGCATGGTCGTGGCGATCATCCCGTTCTGGAACTGGTCGCGCGGGACCAGCAGCGCGTCGGGCACGCGGACCGACGCCTCCGGCCCCATGGCGTCGACCGGGTCGCTGGCGAGGATGATGCGCAGGGCCGGGCGCAGGGCCCGGGCCTCGACGGCCAGCTGCGCGCAGCACAGGCCGCCCTGGAGCGCGGTATCGACCACCAGCACGTCCACCGGCAGGCCCAGGGCCAGCACCGTCATGGCGTCGACGCCGCGGTCGCAGGCGGTGACCTGGTAGCCCAGCATCCGGACCTGGGCCGAGACCTCGTCGCGCCAGCGCTTGTGGCGGCCGACGACCAGAACCTGGATCCGGTAGCAGCTGCCCTGGGGAAGGCTGCTCGAGGCAGTCTCGTCGTCGGCTGGGGGCATTCCGCACTCGACTTCGCGCTGGCTTTGCGATGCAGCATGCTAAGCTGGGATGCAATCCACACGCAAGCCCGGCGCCGTCATCACGCCGCATTCGGCGCCGCCGTTGCACAATGGCGAAGCACTCCGGCGGCCTGATCATAGGCTGGGCACGGAGTTGACGCCGGCGGGGTCGCGCGGGCAACACCGGGCCGCCGCGGGACCTGAGCCGCGCGCTGCCGGAGCCCGAGCCGATGTCGTCCGCGAAAGCCCCTCCCGTCTCCCCGCTGGCGCCCACCGCGATGCCCGATCTGCCGCCCCTGCCGGGCGTGCGAATCGCGACCGCCCAGGCGGGGATCCGCTACAGCGGCCGCACCGACGTGCTCTACGTGGCGCTGGAGGCCGGGACCCGGGCAGCGGGGGTGTTCACCCGGTCGAAGTGTCCCTCGGCGCCGGTGGATTGGTGCCGCGACGCCCTGGCCGACGGGTCGGCGCGGGCGCTCGTGGTCAATTCCGGCAACGCCAACGCCTTCACGGGCCGGCTCGGGCGCGACGCGGTGGCGCGCACCGTCGAGATCGCCGCGGAGGCGGCGGGCTGCGGCGCGCGCGAGGTCTACGTCGCCTCGACCGGCGTGATCGGCGAGCCGCTCCCGGCGGAGCGGTTCGCGGGCGTGCTGGCGGACTGCGCGGCCCGCGCCGAGGACGGGCCGGCCGCCTGGACCGAGGCGGCCCGGGCGATCATGACCACCGACACCTTCCCGAAGCTCGCGACGCGCACGGCCGAGATCGACGGCGTGCGCGTGACGATCAACGGCATCGCCAAGGGCGCCGGCATGATCGCCCCCGACATGGCGACGATGCTGTCCTTCGTCTTCACCGACGCGGCCCTGCCGCAGGACGTGCTGCAGGCGCTCCTCTCGGCCGGGACGAAGACGAGCTTCAACTGCGTGACCGTGGACGGCGACACCTCCACCTCCGACACGCTGATGCTGTTCGCCACCGCCAGGGCCGGCAACCCGGCGATCAGCGATCCCGCCGACCCGCGCCTCGCCGGCTTCCGGGAGGCGCTCGACGACCTGCTGGTCGAGTTGGCCCAGCTCGTCGCCAAGGACGGCGAGGGCGCGCGCAAGTTCGTCACCGTGCGGGTCACCGGCGCCGAGAGCGACGCCTCCGCGCACCGCATCGCGATGTCGATCGCCAACTCGCCACTGGTGAAGACCGCGGTGGCCGGCGAGGACGCCAACTGGGGCCGTGTGGTGATGGCCGTGGGCAAGGCCGGCGAGCCCGCCGACCGCGACCGGCTCGCGATCTGGTTCGGCGACGTGCGGGTGGCGGTCCAGGGCGCCCGCGACCCCGATTACAGCGAGGCGGCGGCGAGCGCCGTGATGCGCGCGCCGGAGATCACGGTCCGGGTCGATCTCGGCCTGGGCGACGGCACGGCCCGCGTCTGGACCTGCGACCTGACCAAGGCCTACGTCGAGATCAACGGGGATTACCGCTCGTGAGGGCGGTCCTGTCCGGCGCCCTCCTCGTCCTGAGCCTGGCGACCGCGGCGCGGGCCGACGACGCGGCGTGCAAGCGCCACATCAGCGTCGTCGGGCGCGCGTCGGAGACGCGGGCGCCGGACTTCGCCGAGGTGACCGTCGGGATCGAGGCGCGTGGGGCGAGTGCGGCGGCCGCCCTCGACGCGGCCTCGAAGGCGGTGGCCGGGGTCTCGGCGCAGGCCCGCGCCCTCGGGGTCCCGCCCGCCGATCTCGGCACGGCCGCCGTCACCCTGCAGACCGCGACCCGCACCGTCGCCCGGCCGGGGGGCGCCGTCACCGAGGAGCCCGACGGCTACCGCGCCAGCAACCTCGTCACCGTCCGGCTCGCCGACATGGACCGCCTCGGCGACCTGCTCCGGCAGGCCCTCGAATCCGGCGCGAACCGAATCGACGGCGTGAGCTTCGGGCTGCGCGACCCGGACAAGAGCGAGGCGGCCCTCCAGGTGGCGGCGACCCGGGACGCGCGGAGCCGCGCCGAGGCCCTCGCGGAGGCGGTCGGCGCCAAGCTCGGCCCGCTCTGCACGCTGAGCACAGCCGCGGCCGGCACGCCGTACCGCCCGGCGCTGGAGATGGCCCGGGCGGCGCCGATGGCGGCCAAAGGACGGCGGGTGCCGCTGGAGGCGGGCACGATCCCGATGTCCTCCGAGGTCTCGGCCACCTTCGCGGTGGCGCAGTGAGCGCGCCCGAGAACGCCCCCGACGGCGCCCCCGCTGCCGCGCCCCTGCGCCTGCTCCTCGTGGTCGCCGTCGCCCTCGTCGACGTCGACGGCCGCGTCCTCGTGAGCGAGCGCCCGGCGGGCAAGCAGCTCGCCGGCCTGTGGGAGTTCCCAGGCGGCAAGGTCGAGCCCGGCGAGCGCCCCGAGCAGACGCTGATCCGCGAGCTGGCGGAGGAGCTCGGCATCCGGGTCGAGGAGCCCTGCCTCGCGCCGCTGACCTTCGCGAGCCACGCCTACCCGGACTTCCACCTGCTGATGCCGCTCTACATCTGCCGGCGCTGGACGGGGACGCCGCGGTCGATGGAGGGGCAGGCGCTCAAGTGGGTGCGCCCCAAGGCCCTGCGCGACCTCGCGATGCCGCCCGCCGACGCGCCGCTGATCCCGTTCCTGATCGACCTGCTGGATTCCTGACCCCGTCGCGGGCCGCCCTCACAGGGTCAGGATCGACTCGACGACCTCCTGCACGTCGAGCGCCTCCGCGAAGGTGGCGAGGTGGTGGGGCTCGCCGCGCGCCATGCGGACGACGCCCTCGAGCTGGCGCCGGAGCGTGATCGGCCGCAGCTTCTCGTTCGGGATCGCGTCGGGCTCCGGCTCGAAGCGCCCGTCGGCGCCCCGCCGCTCGGCGATGGCCCAGTCGCGCAGCCGGACGGCGCCCGCGTCGCCCTCCAGCGTCCACGTGTTGTGGTCGTCGGCCGCGACGCCGCCAACGCGGCCGGTCAGGGTGACGGGGATCCCGCCCGCCGTGAGCGTCACGTCGATCGCGCGCTCGGACCGGCCCGGTTCCGGGAAGGCGATCCGTCCGGCGAGCCCGGCGAGCGGGCCGAGCTGGCGGCGGGCCAGGAACAGGAAGTGCGAGACCACCTCGCGGGTGAAGCCGCCCTCGCCCCGCGCGTCGAGCCAGCGGGCGGCGTCGGCCTGCCAGGGCCGGGGCCAGCGGGCGAACGCCACCGCGACGGTGAGCGCCCGTGGCGTGCCGACCGCGCCGGCCGCGATCCAGCGCTCGATCGTCGCCACGCCCGGCGACGAGGCGAACGGGAAATTGACCGCGCCCGCGCCCCTCGCCTCCGCCACGAAGGCGCGGGCATCGGCGCGATCGATGGCCAGCGGCTTCTCGCAGAAGACGCTCCGGCCGGCGGCCAGGGCGGCGCGGGCGTAGCCGAGATGCGAGGCGGGCGGCGAGGCGACGTAGACGCAGTCGCTCGCCGCCACGACGGCGGCGGAATCGGCCACCCGCGGCACCGCCGGGAAGGCCGCGCCGATCCGGTCCAGGGCCGCCGGGGCCGGATCCCAGATCGCCGCGACCCGCACGGGCGAGTCCGTCGCCCCGTGGATCGCGCCGAGCAGGCGCTCGGCCATGATTCCCGCGCCGATGATCCCGATGGTGAGCGGTGCGTCGGAGGTCGGCATGCGGGGATCCGTGCGGCTTCTGGCGTCTGACGAGCCGCGGCGCGGCCCGTCGCAGGCTTTAGGAGCCCGAACCGGCGCGGGGAAGGCCGCCGGTCAACGCGACCCGGGATCTCAGCCCTGGATGAAGGCGAGCAGGTCGGCGTTGAGCCGGTCCTTGTGGGTGGCGGCCAGCCCGTGCGGGGCGCCCGGATACTCCTTCAGCACGGCGCCCGGCACGAGCTTGACGGCGGCGCGCGCGGTGGCGTCGATCGGCACGATCTGGTCGTCGTCGCCGTGCACGAGCAGGGTCGGCACGTCGATGCGCTTCAGGTCCTCGGTGAAGTCGGTCTCCGAGAAGGCCGCCACGCAGGCGTGCACGTTCCGCAGGCCCGCCATCATGCCCTGCATCCAGAACGTGTCCCGCAGGCCTTCGCTGACCGCGGCGCCGGCGCGGTTCGCGCCGTAGAACGGGCCGCTCAGGTCCTTGAAGAACTGGGACCGGTCGCGCAGGACCGAGTCTCGGATGCGGTCGAACACGTCCCGGGGCAGGCCGCCCGGATTCGCGTCGGTCCGGACCATCTGGGGCGTCACGGCCCCGACCAGCACCGCCTTGGCGATGCGCGCCGTCCCGTGCCGCCCGATGGTGCGGGCGACCTCGCCGCCGCCGGTGGAGTGGCCGACCAGCACCGCGTCGCGCAGGTCGAGATGGGCGATCAGCCCGGCGAGGTCGTCCGCGAAGGTGTCCATGTCGTTGCCCGACCAGGGCTGCCCGGAGCGACCGTGCCCGCGCCGGTCATGGGCGATGACCCGGAACCGGCGCTCCGCGAGGAACAGCATCTGGTCCTCCCAGGCGTCGCCGTTGAGCGGCCAGCCGTGGCTGAAGACCACCGGCTGCCCGGCGCCCCAGTCCTTGTAGTAGATCTGGGTGCCGTCCTGCGCGGTGAAGTAGGGCATCGTGGTCTCCCGAGGGTCGAGAAGGCAGAGGGCGAGAAGGAGGGGTCGCGCGGACCGACGGACCGGTCAGGCTCGGCCCTGCCGCGCGTCGAGGCTGAGCGGGCCGGCCCCGAAGGCCGCGACCTGAAGCAAGCCGCCGGCCATGGCGAGGTTCTTCAGGAAGTGGAACATCTGGTTCTGGTCGCCGAGGGCCGCGTGGAAGGTCACCGCGGTGGCCACCGCGAAGAGCGCGAGGGCCAGGGCGACCAGCCGCGTGCGGTAGCCGGCGACGAGCAGCAGCCCGCCGACGACCTCCACGGAGGTCGCCGCCGCGTAGGCGAGCGGCGGCAGCGGCAGGTGGGCGGCCTCGATGGTGGCGAGCGTCGCGGCCGGGGCCGCGAGCTTGCCGGCGCCGCTCACGAGGAAGATCGCGCTCATCAGGACCCGGCCGGTCACCGGCAACAGGGCGGTCGCGCTGGAAGAATAGATCGGGGGCATCGTCGAACGCTCCGTCCTGTCGTGCGCGGCCGGCTCAGGCCGCTTCGGGAAGTGTGAGGCCGCGAAGCCAGTTCAGCGCCAGGCCGATATCGGCCTGCGACAGGCCGTGGCCCGTCGGCAGGATCCGGTGCTCGACGCGAACTCCGGCCGCGGTGAGCTGCTGCGCGAGGCGCCGCGCGTTCTCGACGGGCACGATCGGGTCCATCGCCCCGGAGAGGATCAGGACCGGCCGGCCGGCGAGATCCGCGGCCGGGGGCTCGGCGAACGGCACCATCGGGCGGATCAGGACCGCGCCCGCCAGGGTCTCCGGCCGCAGCAGCAGCAGCGACGCGGCGATATTGGCGCCGTTCGAGAAGCCCAGCGCCACCGGCGTCCCGAGCCCGTACCGCGTCCGGGCGGCCGCCACGAAGGCCGCGAGGTCGCCGGTGCGGCGGCGCAGGTCCGCCTCGTCGAAGACGCCCTCCGCCAGGCGCCGGAAGAATCGCGGCATGCCGTTCTCGCTGACGGCGCCGCGGGGCGCCAGCAGGGCGGCCTCCGGCGCGACCGTGCGGCCGAGGGGCAGGAGGTCGGTCTCGTCGCCACCGGTCCCGTGCAGGAGCAGCAGGGGACGGGCGGTGTCGGGACCGGGCTCGAAGCGGTGGATGAAGCCGGCGGTGTCCTGGGTCATGATGGCCTCACGGGTGACGGGGAGAGGTCCCGCCCCGCGCGGGCGCGGGGCGGGCATGGTGGTGTCGCGGCTCAGGCGACCTTCGGCAGGGCGGCCTCGATCTCGGCCCGGTGCGGCTCGAGGCCGGCGGGGAGCTTGAGGGCCTGGCCGAGGGCCTCGATCGGCTCGTCCACCGCGAAGCCGGGCGCGTCGGTGGCGATCTCGAACAGCACGCCGCCGGGCTCGCGGAAGTAGATCGAGCGGAAGTACTGGCGGTCGCGCTGCTCGGTGACGTGGAGCCCCCGCGTCGCGAGCGCCCGGCCCATCGCGGCCTGCGCGGCGTCGTCCGCCGCCCGGAACGCGATGTGGTGGACCGAGCCCGCCCCCGGGCGGCCGGGCAGGAACCCGCCGACGGCCCGCAGGGTGACGAGACCGCCGAGCTCGGCGCTGCCCGCGAAGCGGATCAGGTTGCCCTCGCGGCCGACCTCTTCCAGCCCGAGCACCTCCGTGAGGATCGCGGCGGTCGCCTCGGCCCTGTCGAGGAGGAGCGTGACGCCGTGCAGGCCGCGGATCGCGTGCTCGGCCGGCACCTCGCTCGACGCCCAGCCCTCCGCGTCGCCGACATCGACGCCCACCAGCGCGAGCATCATGCCGTCCGGGTCGCGGAAGCGCAGCGTCGGCGCGCCGAAGACCTGGACCAGCGGCTCGTGGGCCACGCCCTTCTCGATGAGCCGGTGGGTCCACCAGCCGATGGAGGCGCGGGGAACCCGGAAGGCCGTCTCCTGGGTCTCGCCGATCCCGACCCGGCCCGGCGCGGCGTGCTCGACGGGGAAGAAGGTCAGGATCGTGCCGGGCCGCCCGGCCGCGTCGCCGTAGTACAGGTGGTAGGTGCCCGGATCGTCGAAATTGACGGTCTTCTTCACCAGACGCAGCCCGAGGATTCGGGTGTGGAAGTCGAGGTTGCGCAGGGCCGGCCCGGAAAAGGCCGTGACGTGGTGGAGGCCGGTCTGAACCATGGCGATGTCTCCCGACGGAAGGCCGCGGCGGGCGGCCTGTTGCGATGACGGGAATGTGCCCCTTGCCATGGGCGGCGAAAATAGAAACGGTGGAAACCTATCGTTTCCGGATCTGATCGATGAGACTGCCCGATTTCGGGGCCTGGGCCGTGTTCGCCAAGGTGGTGGAGACCGGCTCCTTCGGCCGCGCCGCCGCGGAGCTCGGCCTGTCGAAGGCCACGGTCTCGAAGGCGGTGAGCCGGCTCGAACTCCGGATCGGCGCCCGCCTGTTCAACCGCACGTCGCGGAAGCTCGCCCTCACCGAGGCCGGGCAGGCCGCCAAGGACGGCGCCGCGCGCATCCTCGCCGAGGGCGAGGCCGCGGAGGCGCTGGCGACGGCGGGCGCCGCGGAGCCGCGCGGCCTCGTGCGGCTCGCGGCGCCGATGACCTTCGGGGTGATGCACGTGGCCCCGACCCTGCCGGCCTTCCTCCGGGAGTACCCGGCCGTGTCGGTGGATCTCCACCTGTCGGACGCGGTCGTCGACCTCGTCGGCGGCGGGTTCGACATCGGGCTGCGCATCGCGGCCCTGCCCGATTCCTCCCTGCGCGCGCGCCGGCTCTGCGAGATCCGCCGCTCGCTGGTCGCCACGCCCGCCTATCTCGACCGGCACGGCCGGCCCGGGCACCCGGACGACCTCGTCCGCCACACCTGCCTCGGCTACGCCTACCTGCCGACACCCGACCGCTGGCGCTTCGTGGACGGGAGCGGCGCGGAGGCCGTCGTGGTTCCGGCGGGCCAGCTCCGGGCGAACAACGCCGAGGCGCTGGCGCCGGCGCTGCGGGCCGGCCTCGGACTCGCCCTGCAGCCCGACTTCATGATCTGGGACGACCTCGAAGCCGGGCGCCTCGAGCGGGTGCTGCCGGACTGGTCGCCGCCGCCGATCGCCCTGCACCTCGTCATGCCGCCGGGCGATCCGCGGCCGGCGCGGGTGACGGCCCTGATCGCCCATCTCGCCCAGACCCTCGGCCAGGCACCCTGGGCCGCGCCGCCCCTCCGGCACGATTCGACGAATCGGTGAATCCGCGCCGGCGCGCTCGATCCGAGCGCGTCATTTACTTGGATCAATGCCGTATTCACGAAGGTGCGTTACCGGCGAGCACGTGCGCCTCCGGCAACGGCCTGCTCCTTGCTGTTCCGTCTCCGGGAGAACCGCCGAGACCTACCGCGCGGTTGCGAACCCCGGGTGAGCCAACTTCAAGTTTATCGAAGGCAATCTGGCATTGGACAGCCACGGAATTTCCGGGCATGAGCGTGCCGCGTATAAATGTATACGATTCTTCTGAGGCGTTGATGTCCCCTGTGGTCCCCGGACGTCCCGCACCCGACCGATTGCGGCACAAGACCGTGGCGGCGGCCGTCGCGGACTCGCTCCGCGAGCAGATCCTGAACGGTGAACTGCCGCCGGGGGTGCAGCTGCGCCAGGACGCCCTGGCGGAGGAGTTCGGGATCAGCCGGATCCCGGTGCGCGAGGCCCTGCTGCAGCTGGAAGCCAGCAAGCTCGTGCGGATCGTGCCGCATCGCGGGGCGGTCGTGACGGGCCTCTCGCTGCAGGAGGTCGAGGACATCTTCCAGCTGCGCGTCCAGCTCGAGCCGGAACTGCTCCTGCTCTCCGCCCCGCACCTGACCCCCGACGACATCCGCGATCTCGACGCCCTCTCGAAGGAGTACGGCGCGGCGCTGGAGACCGGTCAGGTCCTCCGGTGGGGCGACCTGAACAGCCGCTTCCACCTCGACCTGATCCGGCACGCCGGCCGGCCGCGGTCGCTGGCGATCGTGTCCGCGCTGCTGCAGGATTGCGAGCGGCCGACGCGGCTGCAGATCGCGACCTCCGAGGACGCGACCCGCGCGGTCAGCGAGCACGCGCAGATCCTGGCCCTGTGCGAGGACCGCGCGTTCGAGGCGGCGGCCGCGTGCCTGCGGCGCCACATCGAGCATGTCGGCGCCTCGCTCATCGCCCTCTACCGGGGGGCGCTCGCCGAGGCCTGATCGGCCGCGAGGCGGCTCAGTCCGACTTGGCCGACCGGCCGCCGATCCGGCCCGGCAGGCGGGTCAGGCGATCCTTCATCTCCAGGACCTTCTGGACCTTCGAGCCGAGGGTCAGGAGCTGGACGAGGCGCTCGGTGTCGAGGCGGCGCACGTCCGCGTACCAGCCGGCGAACAGCTCGAAGAGGTCGTGCATCTCGCGCAGGCGCGCCTGGGCGTGCCGCTCCTCCTCGGTCGCCGGCTCCTGCATCAGGAGTTCGCGCAGGAGGGTCAGCGTCGGGTCGACCTCGCGCTTCTTGCGCTCCTCGACCAGGGTGCGGACGATCTGCCAGATGTCCTCGGGCGTCGTGAAGTAGTCGCGCCGGTCGCCGGGCCGGTGCTGGAGCCGGACGAGGTTCCAGGCCTGGAGCTCCTTCAGGCCCATGCTGACGTTGGAGCGCGACACCCCGAGCCGCTCGACGATCTCGTCGGCGTTGAGCGGCCGCTCGGCCACGAACAGCAGGGCGTAGATCTGCCCCACGGTCCGGTTGATGCCCCAGCGCGAGCCCATCTCGCCGAAATGCAGCACGAAGGTCTGGACGAGCGGGGGCAGCTGCACGGCAGGGATCCGACGCGGGGAGAGGTCAGGCGGGCGCCCCCCGGTCTATCAGCTCTTGAGCCAATACCGGAGGACCGTCGCGACGAAGCCGAGACCGACGATGCTGGAGGCCCAGAGCCCCGCGAACCACGCGAGGCGCTTCCAGAGGGGCTGTGATGCTGCGGGTGCCATCAGTGATATCCGTGCGCGTCGACCTTGCCGCGGAAGACCCAGTACGCGTACGCGGTGTAGGACAGGATGATCGGGATCAAAACCGAGGCGCCGGCGAGCAGGAAGAACTGGCTCGCCTCGGGGGCGGCCGCCTGCCAGATCGTGATCCGGCCCGGCACGATGTCGGGGAAGATGCTGATGCCCAGCCCCAGGAAGGTCAGGGCGAAAAGCCCCAGCGCGATCAGGAAGGGGGCCCGCTCGGCGCCGCCCCGCAGGGTGCGCCAGAGGGCGAAGGCCGCGAGCGCCACGAGCAGCGGCACCTGCGCGGTGACGAGCACGTTGGGCATCGCCAACCAGCGCTCGTAGTAGCGGCCCTGGAGGAACGGCGTCACCGCGCTGACGAGGGCGATGGCCGCCACCGTCGCCGCGGTGAGGCGCAGGGCCAGGCGCCGGGCCCGCAGCTGGAGCAGGCCCTCGGTGCGCATCACCAGCCACGTCGCCCCGAGCAGCGCGTAGGCGACGACCAGGCTCGCGCCGACGAGGACGCTGAAGGGCGTGAGCCAGTCCCACCAGCCGCCGGCATAGGCCCGCCCCTCGACCGCGATACCCTGCAGGAGGGCGCCCAGCGTGATGCCCTGGGCGAGGGCCGCCACCAGCGACCCGCCCGCGAAGGCCACGTCCCAGGCGGCGCGGTGGCGGGGATCGCGCCAGCGGAACTCGAAGGCGACGCCGCGGAAGATCAGCCCGAGCAGCATCGCGATGATCGGCGCGTAGAGCGCCGGCAGGATCACCGCGTAGGCCAGGGGGAAGACGGCGAACAGGCCGCCGCCGCCGAGAACCAGCCAGGTCTCGTTGCCGTCCCAGACCGGCGCGACCGAGTTCATGGCGGTGTCGCGCTCCGCGCCCGGCGGCAGGACCGGGAACAGGAGGCCGATGCCGAGATCGAAGCCGTCCATGACGATGTAGGCGAAGACCGCGAAGGCGATCACGAGCGCCCAGACCACCGTGAGGTCGAAGCTGTAGGCCATGGGTCCCTCACTCGGCCGGCTGGAGGTGGCGGTCGGGGTCGATCGCCGGGGCGGGCGTGATGCCGGCCGTCCGGATCGGCGCGCCGGGCTCGATCCCGCTCTCGCCGGCATGCGGGGGCTGGCCCATCAGGCGCAGCATGTAGCCGGTGCCCATGGCGAAGACCGCGAAGTAGATCACCACGAAGGCGGTGAGCGAGGCCGCCACCGCCGGCGCGTGCAGCGGCGAGGCCGACTGCGCCGTGCGCAGCAGGCCGTAGACCGTGTAGGGCTGGCGCCCGACCTCGGTGGTGATCCACCCGGCCAGCACCGCCACGAAGCCCGCCGGGCCCATGGCCACCGCGAACCGGTGCAGGGGGCGCCACGCGTAGAGGGTGCCGCGCCAGCGGGCGAGGAGGCTGAGCGCGCCCAGGAGCAGCATCAGCATCCCGAGGCCGACCATGATGCGGAACGACCAGAACACGATCGGCACCGGCGGCCATTCCGACCGCGGCAGGCTGTCGAGCCCCTTCAGGGGCGCGTCGAGGGCGTGCTTCAGCACAAGCGACGACAGCTTCGGGATCTCGACCGCGTAGCGCACCGTCCCGGCCTCCTGGTCGGGCAGGCCGAACAGCACCAGCGGCGCGCCGTCCGGGTGGCTCCGGAAGTGGCCCTCCATGGCCATGACCTTGGCGGGCTGGTGCTCCAGGGTGTTGAGGCCGTGCGCGTCGCCCGCGAGGATCTGGACCGGCGCGACCAGGGCGGCCATCCACATCGCCATCGAGAACATCGTCCGGGCGGCCGGGTTGGCCCGGTCGCGCAGGAGGTGCCACGCGCCGACCGCGCCCACCACCAGGGCCGTCGTCAGGTAGGCGGCCAGGACCATGTGCACGAGGCGGTACGGGAAGGACGGGTTGAACACGATCGCCCACCAGTCCAGCGGCACGAACTGGCCCTCGGCATTCGTGCCGTAGCCCGCCGGCGTCTGCATCCACGAGTTCACCGCCAGGATCCAGAACGCCGAGAAGCAGGTCCCGACCGCCACCATCAGCGTCGCCGCGAAGTGCAGCCGCGGCCCGACCTTGCGCATCCCGAACAGCATCACGCCGAGGAAGCCCGCCTCCAGGAAGAAGGCCGAGAGCACCTCGTAGGCCATCATCGGCCCCAGCACCGGGCCGGTCTTGTCGGAGAAGACCGACCAGTTCGTGCCGAACTGGTAGGACATCACCAGGCCGGACACGACGCCCATCGCGAAGGCGATGGCGAAAATCTTGAGCCAGTACTTGAACAGATCCATGAAGACCTGGCGCCCGGTGGCGAGCCAGAGCCCTTCCAGCACGGCGAGGAAGCTCGCGAGGCCGATTGAGAAGGCCGGGAACACGATGTGGAAGGCCACCGTGAACCCGAACTGGATGCGGGCGAGGATCAGGGGATCGAGGTTGGCGAGCACGTCGTGCCTCCGGCTCTGTGCGCGACTCGGCGTATAGCAATTTCAGAAATTTCTGAAAAGTCAAAAGACACTGCGCGGCCGGTGCGGCGCCCCGACCATGCGCCGGCGTCCGGGGTCGATCCGGCCTCGGGGTCTGGACGTCCGCCCCCGAACGCGTCAGGGTCGCCGGATTCCTCACAGGTCGGGACCACGCGGGCCCCTGGACGCGCGCCGCGCGACGGGACGCCGCGTCCCGACGCACGGAGAGCACGCGCCGCCATGGCCGACACCCTCGTCTCCGCCGCGCCCGTCGACCTCGCCGCCGCGCTGTCGGCGCGCATCCGCGGCATCGGCACGAGCCAGATCGGCCTCGTGGCGGATCGCGGGCGGGACGATCCGGAGGTGGTGAAGCTGTGGATCGGCGAGGGCGACCTGCCGACGCCGCCCTTCATCGTCGAGGCCGCACACCGGGCGATGCTGGCCGGGCACACCCGCTACACCACGTCGCTGGGGCTGCCGGCGCTGCGCGCGGCGCTCGGGGCCTACCACGCCCGCCACTGGGGCGTGGAGATCCCGCCGGACCGGTTCGGCGTCACGGCGGGCGGCATGAACGCGATCATGCAGGCGGCCCAGGTGTTGCTGGAGCCGGGCGACGAGATGATCATCCCCTCCCCGGCCTGGCCCAATCTCGGCGAGGCGGTCCGCATCGCCGGCGGCGTGCCGGTGACGGTGCCGTACCGCCGCCTGCCGGACGGGCGCTTCGCGCTGCCGCTCGCCGACATCGCGGCGGCGATCACGCCGCGCACCCGGGTGATCATGGTGAACTCGCCCTCGAACCCGACGGGCTGGACCATGCCGCGCGCCGAGATGACGGCCCTGCGCGACCTCGCCCGGGAGCGCGGCCTCTGGATCCTCTCGGACGAGGTCTACGCCCACTTCACCTACGGCAACCGGATCGCGCCGTCCTTCCTGCAGATCTGCACCGAGGACGACCGGCTGATCGTGACCAACACCTTCTCGAAGAACTGGGCGATGACCGGCTGGCGGGCCGGCTGGGTGATCTATCCCCGCGGCCTCGCGCCGACCTTCGCCAAGCTCGGGCAGTACAGCACGACCTCGATCCCGACCTTCGTCCAGCACGCCTGCATCGCGGCCCTCGAGGAGGGCGACGGCTTCATCCGCACGATGGTGGACCGCTGCGCCGAGGCCCGGGCGATCCTGGTGGAGGGGCTGTCGCGCCTCCCGGGCGTCACGGTCGCGCCGCCGGACGGGGCCTTCTACCTCATGGCCCGGATGGGCGGCGACGAGCCGAGCCTCGACCTGGCGCTGCGCCTTCTGCGGGAGGCCAAGGTCGGCGTGGCGCCCGGCACCGCCTTCGGGCCCGAGGGCGAAGGCCTGGTGCGGATGTGCTTCGCCATCAGCCCGGACCTGGCGCGGGAGGCGGTGCGCCGGCTCGCGGGCGTGCTCGGGACCCGGCCGCCGGCCGCGGCGGCGCACTGAGCCGGGCGGGGGCGGCTCAGCGGCCCCAGCGCAGGACCAGCGCGTCGTTCCGCCGGGCGAGCTCGATCAGGCCGGCCCGCGTCGCCGGGTGCAGGGGCTGGATCGGCAGCCGCGCGGTCTCGCTCGCGATCACCCCGCCCTCGGCCATCAGCGCCTTGCAGGCGAGCAGGCCGCACTGCCGGTTCTCGTAGTTGATCAGCGGCAGCCAGCGCGCGTAGGCGTCCATCGCCTCGTCCCGGCGGCCGGCCGCGTAGGCGTCGGTGATCTGGCGGATCCCGTCCGGGTAGCCGCCGCCGGTCATCGCACCCGTCGCGCCGGCATCGAGGTCGGCCATCAGGGTGATCGCCTCCTCGCCGTCCCAGGGGCCCACGACCGCGTCGCCGCCGAGCGCGATCAGCTCGCGGAGCTTGGACGCGGCGCCCGCGGTCTCGATCTTGAAGTAGGCGACGTTCGCGATCTCCCGGGCCATGCGCGCCAGGAGCGGTGCCGAGAGCGGCGTGCCGGCCACCGGCGCGTCCTGGATCATGATCGGGATCGAGATCGCGTCCGAGACCGCGCGGAAGAAGTCGACGATGCCGAGCTCCGGCACCCGGATCGTGGCGCCGTGATAGGGCGGCATGACCATCACCATCGCGGCGCCGGCCTCCTGGGCGCGGCGCGAGCGCTCGGCGCAGACCTGCGTGGCGAAGTGCGTCGTCGTCACGATCACCGGCACGCGGCCGGCCACGTGCTCCAGCACGGCGTGCATCACCCGCTCGCGCTCGTCGTCGGTGAGGACGAACTGCTCGGAGAAGTTGGCCAGGATGCACAGGCCCTGGCTGCCGGCGTCGATCATGAAGTCGACGGCCCGGCGCTGCCCGTCGAGGTCGAGGGCGCCCGCGGCGTCGAAGACCGTGGGGGCGACCGGGAAGACGCCGCGATAGGCGGGGACGGACGAGGTCATGCGCGGTCCTTCTGCCGGGATCGCGCATCCCGGCGGACGACGGTGTCCGCGGGCGGGATCCGGCCGCCTCTTAGCACGCGGCCTCGATCCTGGCGCGTTCCGGGGCGCGCAGCGCGCTGTCGACAAGCCCACCGGCTTTCCTGTACGGCCGAGATCTTCTTTGCTTTGTCCATCGACAGCCGAGATCGGGCGCGGCGGCCGCACGAGAACGGCGTTTTCTTTTCGGAGCTACTGTAATGCGATTCTTCTCTGCCAGCCGCGTCGCGGCGCTCGTCGTCGCTACGCTTCTCGCCGTGCCCTTCGCCGCGCCCGCGCGGGCCGACGATCTCGACGCGATTCGCGCCGCAAAGACCCTGCGCATCGGCACCGAGGGCACCTACGCGCCCTTCACGTTCCACGACGCGTCCGGGCAACTCGTCGGCTTCGACGTCGAGATCGGCCGAAAGGTCGCCGAGCAGCTGGGCGTCACGCCGCAATTCCTCGAGGGCAAGTGGGACGGGCTGATCGCCGGGCTCGACGGCAAGCGCTACGACGTGGTGATCAACCAGGTCGGCATCACCAAGGAGCGGCAGGCGAAGTTCGACTTCTCCGAGCCCTACATCCGGGCGCGGGCCGTGCTGATCACCCGGGCGGACCGGTCCGACATCAAGTCCTTCGCGGATCTCAAGGGCAGGAAGGCCGCCCAGAGCCTCTCCAGCAACTTCGCGCGCCTCGCCGAGCAGTCCGGCGCCGAGCTCGTCGGGACGGACGGCTTCGACCAGTCGATCCAGCTCGTCCTCACCGGCCGCGCCGACGCCACCGTCAACGACAGCCTGTCGTTCCTGGACTTCCACAAGCAGAAGCCGAACGCCCCCGTGAAGATCGCCGCCGAGCAGGCCGACGCGGACGCCTCCGGGATCATCATGCGCAAGAACAACCCGGCGCTGAAGGCGGCGATCGACAAGGCGCTGGAGGCGATCAAGGCCGACGGCAGCTACGCGGCGATCGCCCAGAAGTACTTCGGGGCCGACGTCTCCAAGTAGACCGTCCGCAGAGGGCCCGCCCGGACGGATCTCGCCCGGGCGCCGCCCCGTACAGCCCCACGCTTCGATCGCCCGGTAGGAGACGCCGCCCCGTGCCGCACTGGCTCGACCTCATGCTCCAGTCGCTGGGGCCGCTGCTCGCGGCCGGCCTGCGCTTCACCGTGCCGCTGACGCTCATCGCCTTCGCGCTGGGCCTCGCGCTCGGGCTCGGGACCGCCCTCGTGCGCCTGTTCGCGCCCCGGCCGCTGGCCGCGCTGGCGTGGCTCTACGTGTGGATCTTCCGGGGCACGCCGCTCCTCGTGCAGCTGTTCGTGATCTTCTACGGCCTGCCGAGCGCCGGCATCCTGATCGACGCCTTCCCGGCCGCCGTGATCGGGTTCACCCTCAACGTCGGCGCCTACACGTCGGAGATCGTCCGCGCGGCCATCGCCTCCATCCCGAAGGGGCAGTGGGAGGCGGCCTACGCCACCGGCATGAATCCGGTCCAGGCCCTGCGCCGCACGATCCTGCCCCAGGCGGCGCGGGTGGCGGTGCCGTCGCTCGCCAACTCCTTCATCGCCCTGGTGAAGGACACCTCGCTCGCGGCCGCCATCACGGTGCCGGAACTGTTCCAGGCGGCCCAGCGCATCGTCGCCGTCACCTACGAGCCGCTGATCCTCTACATCGAGGTGGCGCTGATCTACCTCGTCCTGTCGACGCTGCTGTCCTGGCTCCAGACGCTGCTGGAGCGACGCCTCGGGCGCTACGGCGGCTACCTGGAGGCCCGCGCGTGATCGCCCTGTCGGCCATCGAGAAGCGGTTCGGCGACAACCCGGTCCTGCGCGGCGTCGACCTCGCGGTGCCGGAGGGGCGGGTCACGGCGCTGATCGGCCCGTCGGGCTCGGGCAAGTCGACGCTCCTGCGCTGCGCGAACCTGCTGGAGGTCCCGCAGGCCGGGACGCTGACCCTCGGCGAGATCCGCCTCACCTTCCGGCCCGGCAGCCCGCCGGCGCGGCGGGACGTGCTCGCCGTGCGCCGGCAGACCGGGATGGTGTTCCAGAATTTCCAGCTCTTCCCCCACCGGACCGTGATGGAGAACGTCACCGAGGGGCTCGTCACCGTCGGCAAGTGGCCGCAGGCCCGGGCCCGGGCGCGCGCCCTGGAGCTGCTGGAGCGCGTCGGCCTCGCCCACAAGGCCGCGGACTGGCCCGCCAGCCTGTCGGGCGGCCAGCAGCAGCGGGTGGCGATCGCCCGGGCGCTGGCCCCGTCCCCGCGCCTGCTGCTCTGCGACGAGCCGACCTCGGCCCTCGATCCGGAACTCGCCGCCGAGGTGGTGGACGTGCTGGCCGGCCTCGCGGGCGAGGGCACGACCATGCTGATGGCGACCCACGACCTGCGCCTCGCGCGGCGCGTCGCCGACACGGTGGTGTTCCTGGAAGGGGGGCATATCGTCGAGCAGGGCGCGGCCGCCGACGTCTTCGCCCGGCCGGCCGACCCGCGCACCCGCCGGTTCGTCCGGACGCTGCTCGGCGAGGCGGCCGAAGGGGCGTGAGAAGGGGCCTACGGAACGGGCCGGGACGCGGGATTCAGCGCGTCAGGCAGCGGAGCGTGAGAAGATCCTCGACGGTGAGCGCGGTCCCGAAGACCAGGGGCCGCCAGGCCGGCAGGGTGGCGAGGATCAGGCCGGCCGCCAGGGCGAGCCAGGGCAGGACCGGGCGCAGGCCGGGACCGGCGGCCCTCACGCGGGATTCCGCGCCAGCGACGCCTCCTCGCCCTTGCCGACCACCACGAGGCCCAGACCCGCGGCCAGCATGGCGCCGCCCCAGAGCAGGAAGCCGATGTCCCAGTAGAGCCACTGCTCCGGCGGTGCCCGCTCGTTGACGTGGTGCACGCCGAGGATCTCGTGGTCGATCAGGCCCTCGACGAGGTTGAACAGGCCCCAGCCGATCAGGAGCGACCCGGCGAGCAGCTTGCTGGACCAGTAGAGGTGCGTGCGGTGCGCGGCGCGCCAGAGGAGGAACAGCCCGAGGACCACGAAGACGTAGGTCGCGCTGTGGAAGAAGCCGTCCCAGCGGGTGTTCAGCTCGAGGTTCGGGATCGTGTCGATCGGGTACCAGCTGCTCAGCATGTGGTGCCATTGCAGGATCTGGTGCAGCACGATCCCGTCGAAGAAGCCGCCGAGGCCGAGCCCGAACAGGATGCCGGCGCTCACGGGGAAGACGCGCTCCCGGGTGTCGGCCGCTCTCTCAACCGCCCTGTCAGCCGCTCTGTCAGCCGCTCTGTCAGCCGCTCTCATGCGCAACTCCGGCGTGGCGGAGGCCGCGGCCGCGCGGGCGACGGCGTCCTGCGGGGAACCCGCCCGGGGCGCCGGCGGATCCGTCACGCCTCCCGCGGGACCGCTTCCGGTCGCGAGACCATCCGCAGGTAGACGGCGAGCCCCGCCAGGAAGACCGCGAGGCCGAGCCCGGTGGCGTAGGGCGCGAAATCCTTGCCGGCCACGGCGATCGCCGAGCTGTGGCCCGCCAGGAGGTCGGTGCCGGCGAGCAGCACGCCCACGAAGCTCTCGCCGACGAGGAACCCGGACGCGAGGAGGACACCCCGGCGGCGGGCAGTGCCGACCGTCCTGTCAGCCTTCGCGTCGCCCTTCGCGCCGACCCGGGCGCGCAGCCGGCGCTCGGCGACCCAGCCGAGGATGCCGCCGATGGCGATCGTCATCTCCACCGAGAGCGGCAGGTACATGCCGATGCCGACCGTCAGCGCCGGGAAGGTGAGGTCGCGCCGCTTCAGCCACGTCTCGGCCGCCACCAGGACCACCCCGAGCCCGGCGCCGATCAGCACCATGGTCCAGGGCAACTCGCCGTGCGTGATGCCGTTGGCGATCTGGGTCATCAGGGCCGCCTGGGGCGCCGGCATGGCGCTCCCCGCGTCCTGCCCGTCCCGCGCGGGGGCACCGACGAAGCCGTAGGCCTCGTAGAGCAGCGACAGGAGCGGGGCGATCACCACGGCGCCGACCCCGACGCCGAGGATGAGCGCGACCTGCTGGTGCCAGGGCGTGGCGCCGAGCACCTGCCCGGTCTTCAGGTCCTGCAGGTTGTCGTTGGCGATCGACGAGGTGGTGATGATGACCGACGTCAGCAGCAGCGCCATGCCGGTGACGAACCGGTCTCCCTCGGGCCCGGCGGAATGCCCCAGGACCAGGGGCAGGAGCAGCGCGGTCGCCATCGTGGTCAGGATGCCGATCCCCGAGATCGGGCTCGACGAGGAGCCCAGCAGGCCCGCGAGGTAGCCGCAGGCCGCCGCCATCAGGAAGCCGAACAGGACGGTGAACAGGGTGGCGGCCACCGCCAGCACGATCGTCAGGCCGCCGAGGTCGGCGGCCCCGGCGAAGGCCCAGAACAGCAGCGCGAGCGGCACGCACAGGCCCAGGGTCGCGGCGGCCACCCAGGTGATCGGCAGGTCGCGGTCCTCGCGCGGGTGATCCTTGCCGAGACCGCCGCTGCCCGACAGGGCGGCGCGGATGCTCCCGAGGATCGGGCGCGCCAGCGAGCCCACGGTCCAGAGCCCGCCCACCGCGATGATCCCGGCGCCCATGAGGCGCACTTGGCCCGACCAGACCGCCTCGGCGGCCGCGCCCGCCGACTTGGCGGGATCGGGCGACAGGGCGGTGAGGATCGGGACCGCGATCCCCCAGGCGATCAGGACGCCGGTCAGCAGCGCGAGGCAGGCGCCGATGCCCACGAGGTAGCCGACGCCGACCAGCGCCAGCGAGAAGCCGGTCCCGGTGCGGAACACCGCGCCGCCGAGGCTGACCGCGCCGTTGAGCCCCTCGCCCAGGACCTTCAGCCCCGTGGTGGCGAGCCCGATCGTCCCGGCGGCCGCAGCGGCCCCGAGCAGGTCCCGCAGGCCGTGGCCGCCCTGCTCCTCGTGGCCGGTCCTGAGCACCTCCGCGGCGGCGATGCCCTCGGGATAGGGGAGATCGCTGCCCGACACGAGCGCGCGGCGGAGCGGGATCGAGAAGGCGACGCCGAGCAGGCCACCCAGCAGGCAGACCGCCGTGGTCTGCCAGAACGGGAAGCCGTGCCAGTGGCCGACGAGGACGAGCCCGGGAAGCGCCAGGATGACGTTGCACAGGGTGCCGGCCGCCGAGGCCTGCGTCTGCACGATGTTGTTCTCGAGGATGCCGGCGCCGCCCATCAGCCGGAACGCGCCCATCGAGATCATCGCGGCCGGGATCGAGGACGAGAACGTCATCCCGGTCTTCAGGCCCATGTAGAGGTTGGCGGCCATGAACACGACCGTGATGGCCGCGCCGAGCGCGATCCCCCGCAGGGTCAGCTCGGCCTGACGGTCCTGCGTCGTCGGCGTGATCGTCGGGCTGCGGGCGTCCATCGTCCACTCGGGCTGCCACAGGCACAGCACGCGAGGGGCCGGAAACGTTCCCGCGCCGCGCCCGGCCCGCCCGGCCTCACCCTGCCCCGCCCCGCCCTGGGGCGATGTGTCCCGGCGCCGACCAGGCCTGTGATGCAGTCACCCGGCGCGGCGGCGGGTTTGGCAGCAGACCGCCCCGTCCGGGTGCGATCCGCTCCTCGTCGGGAAGGCGCCGCCTTGTCCAAGTGGTATCTCTACGGCATCGCCCTCGTGGCCGGCGTCGCGAACGCCATCGAGCCGGGCCAGAACGCCACGCTGGCGAAGGTCACGGGGCAGCCGATGCTGGCCGGCCTGTTCTGCTTCGGCCTCGCGATCGCCTGCTTCCTCGCCGCGATGGCCGTCGCCCGGCTGCGCGGCCGCTCCCAGGCCGAAGCGGCCACGCCCGTGCCCTGGTGGGCTTGGCCGGGCGGCGTGCTCGGGGCGGCGGTCGTCCTGGCGCAGCTCTACATCTCCGAGAAAGTCGGCGCGGCGCCATTCCTGGGCTGCGTGATCACCGCGGGCGTGGTCGGCTCGATCATCCTCGACCATCACGGCCTCGTGGGCTTCGCGCGCCACCGCGCCGGGCGCTGGCGCATCCTCGGCGGCGCGCTGATGGTCGCGGGCGTCGCCCTCGTGGCGGCGTTCTGACGGACCCGTCGATCCGAACGCCTCGCACCCTCAGGATCCCAGCATGCTCTTCCTGTACGGCTTCGCGCTGCTCGCGGGCATCGCCACCGCGATCGAACCGGGCCAGAACGCGGGCCTCGCCAAGTCCCTCGCGCGGCCGCTGCTCGCCGGCGTGGTGAGCCTCGTCGTCAGCGTCGCGGCGATCTGCGTCGCCATGCTGGTGACGGGGCAGTACGGGTGGCCGACGCTGGACCGCCTCGCGCAGGTGCCCTGGTGGGCGTGGCTCGGCGGCGTGATGAGCGCGGGCCTGACGATGGCGCAGCTCTCCGTCTCCGCGCGGATCGGGGCCGCCACCTTTCTCGGACTGATCGTGACGGCGGGCGTCGTCACGTCGATCCTGCTCGACCATTTCGGCCTCGTGGGCTTCAAGGTCCACGAGGCCGGCCTGTGGCGCATCCTCGGCGGCGCCCTGATGATCGGCGGCGTGGCGCTGGTCGCCCGGTTCTGAGGCCCGCCCCGGCGGATCAGATCGTCCAGCCGCCGTCGATCACGACGGCCTGGCCGGTCGTGTAGGTCGCGCCCGCGAGGTAGACGGCGAGGTCGGCGATCTCCTCAGGCGTGCCGAGCCGGCCGATCGGCTGGCGCGCGATGAAGGCCGCGCGGGTCTGCTCGTAGTCGCCCTGCTGGCGGATGCGCTCCTGCAGCGACGGGCTCTCCACCGTGCCGGGGCAGATGGCGTTGCAGCGGACGTTGTGGCCGACATAGTCGGCGGCCACCGCCTTGGTCAGGCCGATCACCGCCGCCTTCGTCACCCCGTAGGCGAAGCGGTTGGGCACGCCCTTCACCGAGGAGGCCACCGAGGCCATGTTGACGATGGCGCCGTCGCGGCGCTCCAGCATGCCGGGCAGGACCGCCCGGATCGTGCGGATCATCGCCTTGACGTTGAGGTCGAGGGCGAAGTCGAGCTCGTCGTCGCGCATCTCCAGGATGGTGCCGGCGTGGACGGTGCCGGCGCAGTTGAACAGGATGTCGACCGCGCCGATGCGCGCGACCAGGGCCCCGACCGCCTCCGCGTCCAGCACGTCGAGGGTCGCGGTGCTGAGGTTGTCGGCGCGCAGGTCGGCGAGGGCGTCCGCGTTGATGTCGGTGGCGTGGACCCGCGCCCCGGCGCGGGCGAAGGCGAGCGCGCTGGCGCGCCCGATCCCCTGACCCGCCGCCGTGACCAGGACCGTCTTTCCGGAAAGATCTGCCATTGCTCGCTCCAGCAGGCTGCGCGGCGCCGCGCGGGCGTCCGGACCGGGCCGCGCCCGGCGGGGCCGCCGATCAGGCCCGGTGGGCCCGGCCGAGCGGCCCATCCTTGTAGGTTCTGACCGCGCCGGGCTCCAGGCCCGATCGCGTCGGATCCGCGGCCGCTGTTCCGGCGTTCTCCCGGCGTCACCGTACCTAAGGAGGATCGCCGTGGGGCTCGCCGCCTTCGTCTTCTTCGTCGTCCCGTGGATGGCCGTCGCGATCTGGATGTCGATGCGGCCGTCCGGCGCGCGCCTCGGCACTCCGTCCGCCCCCTGGCGCCCGCTGACGGATTACCCGCCGCCGGCCCGGGACCAGCGGCAGGCCGGCGAGACGCGGAGCATGGAGTCGGGCTCCGCCCACGACGGCAAGCACGCGCCGATCGAGGCCGTCTAGAGCGCCCGCCGCCGGATCAACTACTGGCCCGGCGCGCGCGAGCGTGTCGGGAGAAGAGTTCCGCGCCGAGTCAGGCCTCCGCCTGCAGCAGGTGGAGGTTGAAATCTCCGCCGTCCCCCGTCCACAGGGCGCGGGGCTGCCAGCCGCTCTCGGCCGCGAGCGCCCGGAAGGCGTCCGCCGGGTACTTGTGCGACGTGTCGGTCCGGACGCTCTCCCCCGCCGCGAACGCGATGGTCCGGTCGCCCAGCCGGTAGCTCGCCGGCCGGGTCGCGACGAGGTGGGCCTCGACCCGCAGCGGGTCCGGGCAGATCCGCACGGCGTGCCGAAAATTGTCGCTGTCGAAATCGGCGCCGAGTTCCCGGTTCAGCCGCATCAGGATGTTGCGGTGGAACGCGGCCATGAGGCCGTCGGCGCGCCCGTAGGCGCGCTGCAGGCGATCCGGGTCGGCGGTGCCGTCCGCGCCGACGAGGAAGAGGCTCGGCCCGAGCGTGGCGCGCGCGCGCTCGAGGAACTGCCGGGCCCCGCGCGGGTCGAAGTTGCCGATGCTCGTTCCCGGATAGAAGCCCAGGATGCCCCCCGGCCCGGCACCTCGCGGCAGCTGGACCGGCTGCGAGTAGTCGGCGCAGACCGGGATCATCGGGATGCCGGGGTAATCGGCGGCGAGCCGCCGGATCGCGGCCTCCAGGTACGCCCCGGAGATGTCGATCGCCACGTAGGCCGCCGGTTCGGGCAGCGCGTCGAGGAGCGTGCGGATCTTGCGGCTCGCGCCGCTGCCGAACTCGACGACGGTCACCCCCGGCGTCACCCGGCGCGCCACGTCTGCGGCGACCTGCGGCAGGACGGTCATCTCCTGCGCGGTCGGGTAGTAGTCGGCGCTGTGGCAGATCCTGTCGAACAGGTCCGAGCCGGTCTCGTCCCAGAGATACTTTCCCGGCAGCGTCTTCGGCTCGGCGGAGAGGCCCGCGAGGGCGTCCCGGAGGAAGGTGTCGGTCGAGCTGTCGGTCGAGCTGTCGGTCATGCTGTCGGTCATGGCCGGGTCACCGGGCGCGTGGCGGTCAGGACGACGAGGGCGAGCCGCTCGACCGCGTCGTAGGCGGGCGTCGCGAGTTCCTCGCCGTACGCGTCCGGATCGAACTCGCGGTAGGTCCAGTCCAGCCCGGCCCAGCCGCAGAGGTCGGCCACGGCGTCGCGGAACGGGTCCGCCCCGTCGACGATGGCCGCGCCGGTGAACAGGACGAGGCTGCCGCCGGGCGCGAGCCGCCCGGCCGCCTGCTCGGCCACCGCGAGCGGAAGCCCGGCCCCGAGGGGGCCGCCGCCGTGCCGGTAGGCCCGTTCCGCCGTGTCGATCATGAAGGGCGGGTTGGACACGATGAGGTCGAACGGGCCCTCGACGTCGCGCAGCAGGTCGCTGCGGCGGACATCGACCCCGTCGGTCCCGGCGAGCCGGGCGTTGACGCGCGCCGCCCGCATGGCCGCCGGGTTGATGTCCACGAGCACCACCTCGGCGCCCGGTGCCCGCTTGGCGACGCAGATCCCGGCCGCACCCGAGCCGCAGCCGATATCGACCGCGCGCCGCACCGGCCGCGACCGCGCCTCGAGATGCGCGATCACCCCCGCGGCGAAGCGCATCGTGTCGGGACCGAAGAACACCGCGTCGGCCGCGCTCGGGGGATACGCGGAATGGGCGAACAGCTCGCCGTCGAGGCTGGAGACGCGCAGCGTCGGCCGCAGCAGCGGGCCGTCCTCGATCACGGCGCCGGCCGCCCGCATCAGGCGCAGGATCGGCTCCGGGACCAGGTCGGCGCGGAACGGCCGGCTCCAACCGAACACGTCGCGCAGGCTGCGCGCCTCGGCGTGCCGCGGCCGGGCGTTGACGTGGGCGTGGGTGGCCGGAGTCACGGTGGTGAAGGTGTAGCCGGTCTCGCGCAGGGCGCGCGCCAGCGCCAGCACCGCCTCCTCGTCCGCGGGAAACGGAGCGGCAGTCGAAACGGAACGCGTCATCGGTCGGCCCTCAGCTGTCCATCCGGTGCATCACGAAGGCGCACGACGCGCGACCGGCGGCGACCTGGCGGACGTCCCCGGTCGAACAGCACCGCGAAGCTCCGGAACAGGCCCGGCTGCGCGCGGTACCGCGCGGTACCGACAGAGGAAGGCGAGCAGGGCCAGGTAGATGCGGGCGTCGTCCAGGCCCGATGAAGTCCCGGAACCGCGCGGCGACGGGATGGTGATCGTCATACGTGGGAAGCTGCATCGGAGCGTCGGTTCACACCACCGGTAGCCGGCGCGCGCACCCCCGCCCGACCGGCCGCGGTGTCGTCCCGACTCGAATGCCCGGAGAACCGGAAGCCGCAGGCGTTGTTCCCTGCGCAATACGCGCAGATCGGCCCCTGATCTATGTTAATCCCGGATTTCAAACATCTTGTTTTGGTTTAATACTCACATGATGTAGATCGACACACGGAATGACCGATGATCGGGCCCACCGACATGTGGGCACGGCTGGTCGCCGCGCGGGACCGCGGTGCGGCGGCGCGGACACGCTCGCCGGGTCGCGATCGTCGCCGGAGGCGGCGTTAACCATCCGATTACCGGGCGATCCTAGCGCGATCGACTGAAACGGCGCCCCCGCGCCGGCCGGTCGCGCACGATGAACGCCGCATCATTCCTGTATTCCTGGTCCGCCGCCGCCGCGACGCACCTCGATCTGTTCGGGTCGCTGGGCCTGATCCTGGGCTTTACTGCGGGGGTGATGCCGCGGCGCGCCTGGATCCTCGCGGCCTCGGCGGCCTGTGCCGCCTGCTTCGGCGCGCATTACCTGACGCTCGGGGCGCTCACCGGGACGGCGATGTGCGCCATTTCGGTGCTGCAGAGCCTCGTCTCCCTCCGCTGCGTCGGCGCGCCCGGCCGGGGCGGCTGGGTGCCGCCGGTCTTCGCCGCGAGCACCCTCGCGGCGGCGTGCCTGACGGCGGCCACGTGGAACGGCTGGCCGTCGGCCTGCGCGGCCGCGGGCTCGCTGCTCGCCACCGGCGCGCGGCTCCAGGCGGCGCCGCAGGCGATGCGCCAGCTCTTCCTCGGCGCCTCCCTGTGCTGGGCCGGGCACAATCTCCTGGTCGGCTCGGTCTTCGGACTGACCTGCGACGTGCTGACGATCCTCGGTCTCGCGATCGCGCTGCTGCGCGCCGCCCCGGTTCCGCCGATGGAGCCGGTCGCGCCCGACTGCGCGCGGGCGTGAGACGCCCCGGGCCTGCGGCGATGGATCCGGGAAACCCGCCGCGGCCCCGCCGTTGCACGGGAGCGGGCGCGTGACGTCCCGCGGCCGAGGAAGAGAGCGGGATTTGCCGGACGCGACCTATCCACCCCTCGACGTGCTCAAGCCGGTGGCCGAGGGCGTCTGGATCGTCGACAGCGGGCCGCTCCGCGCCCTCGGCATCCCCCTGCCCGTCCGGATGACCGTCGTCCGTCTCGGGGACGGATCGGTCTGGCTGCACTCCCCCACGCGCTACGACGCGGGCCTGCACCGCGCGATCGCCGCGCTCGGACCGATCCGCCACCTGGTCGCGCCCAACATCGCCCACTGGACCTTCCTGAAGGACTGGCAGGCGCAGTGTCCGGAGGCCCTGACCTGGGCAGCCCCCAACCTCCGCGAGCGTCGCCAGGTCCGCCGCGCCGGCCTGCGCGTCGACCGGGTTCTGGAGGATGCGCCGCCGCCCGACTGGGCGGCGGACCTGCGCCAGGTCGTCGTGCCGGGCGGGTTCGGCTTCCGGGAAGTCGCGTTCTTCCACGGCGCGAGCCGCACGCTGATCCTGACCGACCTCGTCCTCAACCTGGAGCCCGCGAAGATGCCGGCGCTGCTGCGTCCGCTCCTGCGCCTCGCCCGCATGACGCCGCCGCACGGCGAGCCGCCGCCCTACCTGCGCCTCGTGATCAGGCTCCGGCGGCGCGACGCCGCGCGGGCGGCCGCGGATCTCGTCGGCTTGGCGCCGGAACGGGTCGTGTTCGCGCACGGACTCTGGTTCGCCGCGGACGGTGCGGCCCGGCTTAGACGCTCGCTCCGCTGGCTCGGGACGCCATCCTGAGGATCGCCCCGAGGATCGCCCCGAGTTTCGCCGTCGCCGCCGTCAGGCCGCGGCGATCAGCTGCCGCATGATCCAGGCCCGGGCCGCCGGAAGGTCCGCGAACAGCGGCGGCGCGAGGGGATCGATCGGGCCGAACCCGGCTTCGAGGAACCACTTCCCGGCATCGGCCCCGTGCTGCGCCGAGAGACGGACCAGGACCGCGACCAGGAACCCGTCGGCGAAGACGAGCTGACTCTCGGCATCGTCGCTGCCGGTCGCGACCTGCACGGCTTGCAGGCTCAGGATCATGCGGCCATCGCCTTCACGACGCGAGCGGGTTGAGGGCGTGCGACCGGAGGCGATCGTCGCACTGCGGCGACGGCGCGGATCTCCGTGCCGGCACACTGATCAATCAGCCCTTCGCCCCGAAGTTCCGGCCTCGCGGCGGTCCGGAACACGGCCGGAACCGCCCGGTTGGCCAACCATGGACCGGTGGCCGCGCGGAGCAGGATCGCAGATGGATGACAGGCAGATGGCCCGCGGGCTGGCTTGGTTCGGGATCGGGCTCGGCCTCGCCGAGACCTTTGCGCCCCGGCGCGTCGCCGCCGCGACTGGCCTCGACGGCCACGAGGGCCTGATCCAGCTCTACGGCCTGCGCGAGATCGCCTCGGGCGCGGCGATCCTGGCTGCCGCCGAGCCGGAGCGGCATCTCGGCCTGCGGGTGGGCGGGGATCTCCTCGATGCCGGCCTGCTGGCGGCCCGCGCCACGCCCTCGAACCCGCGGCGCAACCGCACCCTGGCCGCGGCCCTGGCGGTGGCGCCCGTCGTCATGCTGGATGCCGCCATCTGGCTGAGAGCGCGCGACAGGCGCGGCCCATCTCCGGGCGATCCCGGCCGGAGGTCCGGCGCGATCGCGCGATGACCGTTACAAGGGTGGCGACGGGGGTGGCGACGGGGGTGTGGCGACGGGAGCGGTGCGCTCAGGGCTGTCCGGGCGCGTCCTTCGCCGGGTCTCCCCCAGAATCGTCCGCCTCGCCTTCCGCGGCGGGTTCGGTCCCCTCGATCGCGCGGGCGAGCTCGGTCAGCACCTCCTCCACCATCGGCGGCCAGGGGGCCCTCTCCTCATCCATCAGGCGGGCCGCGCCGACCAGCGCGGAGATCTGCGGCTCGTAGACCGGCCGGCCTACCAGCTGCGCGTAGCGCACGCGCGCCGCGAGCGCCGTGGCCAGGCGCTGAACCTCCGCGATCTTCGCGCTCGGCGCGCCGCTGCCGTCGCCGTTGCCCATCCGTCCACCCCCTCGGGATCCTCACCGATCCTCATAGGCCATGGCCGGGACACAGTCAGGACCGGCTACCAGGCTTCGAGAATCCGGCCGCCGACGAGCGCGACGACGACACCGACGAGCAGCGCCATGCCGATGTCCCGGAGCGGCGCGGTGATCAAGCCGGCCTCGGGAGCCGGCGGCGACACGTAGCGGGTCAGGCTCTCGGGCAGCGCCGGCGCCGGCGGCACGGGGGCCCTCCGCCGAAGGGCCAGGCGGATGCGGTGCATGGGCGTGATCCCCGGACGACCTCAGGCGGTCTCGACCTGGCGGGGCCCGGCGGCCGCCTGGGCCTTCCGCGCGGACGTCTTCGGGCGGACGAAATCGCCGAGGGGCTTGCAGGTCGGCAGGCCGATCACCTCGACCGACCGGGTCGCGGCCTGCGGCGCCGCATGGCGCGGAACGAGAACCTCCGTCCCGTCCGCACTCTCCGTCTGCCCTTCGCCGAGATCCGGCAGCTCGACGCGATGCCCGACCAGGTACGCCTCGATATCGATGAGGCGGTGGCGCAGCCGCCAGATATCGTTCTCGACGCCGTTGATCTGCACGAGGAGGTCGGAGACGGTGCCCTGACGCGCCGCGATCGCCGAGAGCACAGAGGCCCGCTCGTTCAGCAGCACGGCCTTGACGGTCGGGTTCATGACGTACGCCTCCGAATGTTACAGCACCACGATTCCCCAATTCGGAAGCGAAGACAGTTCTCAAAATGGCTTAGCCGTTACGCCCGAAGGTGAACGGCCGCATTCAGCCGCCGAACGACTCGCGCCGGGGTGCCGATCGCGCGCGAAGGCGGGAACTTCTCGCGCGCGCGTGCGTCAGTTTCGCACAGACCGACGCACGCAGTGCTGGGAGCTTCACATGCGCAGATCCGCGACTCTCGCCATGGCCGCCGCCCTGACCCTGGCCTCCGTCACCGCCTGGGCTGACCCGGTGAGCCAGACGGGCACCGGCGGCGGGCCCGCCACCACCGCCAAGGCGCCCCATACCGCCGCGACCGGCCAGACGGTGCCCAATCCCGGCGCCCTCGGCCCGAACGAGACCGGCAGCATCGAGCGCCGCGACGCCGTCGAGGAGCGCAACGACGCGATCACCCGCGGCATCTGCATCGGCTGCAACCGCTGATAGCGGCGGGCCGGCGGCTGCAGGGCGTCGGCAACACCGCGCGCCTACGGCGTCCCGGCCATGACCGCGATTCATGGCCGGGGTGCGGTGGCCGCGGCCGGGGGTTGAAGCCCCGGCCGCCCTGGCCCAAATCAGCGCGCCTCACCGACCATGAACAGGAGTGAACACGTGGCAAACGAGTCTGTCGAACAGGCGGCAGAGAAGACCTATTTCGGCCTGACCCTCTCGCAGCACGCGGACCGGATCCGGAAGCTCGCGACGGAGCGGGGCCTGACCGGGGAGACGTTCGACCGCGTGACCGCGCAGGCCGTGGCGATGATCCCGACCATCAAGGTGACCGACGCCGCCCAGCGGTGAGCCGGGCCGGGCCGATCATCGCTCGGCCCGCAGCCCCTTGAGCATGCGCCGGGCGATGGTCCGCACGGCCTCATCGTCCCGCGCCTCGCCCTCGACCGTATCCCACAGGTGGACGAGACTGCCCTCGAGTTTGTCCAGCAGCTCCGGGTTCTGCCGCGCCAGGAACCGCATCGTCCCGAACAGAAGGTGCTCGGTCGCCATCTCGCGCCGGCGCGCCTCGGTGACGAGATCCGGGTGCGGCTTGGATGTCTGATCGCTCATGGCCGGCCAACGGTCCGCGCGGGCCGCGGTTCGCCGGGCCGTGCGCGGTGCGACGCCGCGGACGGCACCGAGCCTCGACGACGCACGCGACCGGGAACAGCGCCGGACCGACACGGTTTGCCGGTCAGGAACGAGCGTCCGGAGAGGGCTGACGATGGCCGAGGCGGATCCGCGCAAACCCGGGGACGAGGCCCCGCCCGGCACGCCGGGCACCGGCGAGAACCTGTGCCGGACCTGTGGCGGCACCGGCAAGGTCGCCGACGCGCAGTGCTCCGATTGCCGGGGCAGCGGCACGGTGACGACCGGCATCGGCGGCGCCTGACGCCGTATTACCCGGCACGATCGGCGCGGAGACCGCGACGCGCTCAGCGCCGCAGCGCGCCGAGCCACGCGGTGAGCGGCTCCACGAACGCCGCCCAGGTCCGTGACCACACCGTGCCGGTGCGAGCGTCCGCCGGGCGCGCGCCGGACATCAGGGCCGCCACCAGGGCATCCTCGCGGGCCTTGCACTCGTCGAGGGCGTTGCGCTCGTCGCCGGCGCGGCTCTGCCCCGTCGGCTGATGCCCCGTGGCGTCCCGCAGGCAGCGGTGCCACGCGCGCTCCAGCTCGGCCGGATCGGTGGCTCCGGCGGCCGGCCCCGCAACCGCAGGTCCGGTGGTCAGGAGGAGCATCGCGGACAAGCTGAGCACCGGCATGCGCATGCTCGCTCTATGCCCGATTCGTGCCCCCGAGAGATAGAACGTAGCAGCAACAGTGGCCACGGCTCGGCACGGCTGGGCTCGGCCGCCGGTCAGCCGGCCCGGCCGTGCCTGGCCACCCGGCAGCCGTGATCCATCAGGTATTCGGCACTGGCCTCAGGCTCCCGATAGGCGAGCAGGATCATCCCGCCCCGCGGATCCCCGGGATCGGCCTCCACCGCCGCGAAGCTCGCGTCGTGCAGGTGGCCCTGCCAGCCCGGCACGCGGGCCAGAGCGGCGAACGGGTTGAACGCCGCGACCGCGTCCGCCGGGACCCGCATGGCGAGGTAGGACACCTCCGCCAGCGGCACCGGGAACGGGGCCCAGCTGTCGCCGACGGCGTCGCCGTGGGCCTTCAGGGCCGCCGTGACGCTCCGGCGCATACAGTCGAGGTGGATGTGCAGCTGATCCTGGCTGCGGCCGCCCACGGAATTCACCTCCAGGCCTACCGCGGAGGGCGGCAGGCGGCCCTGCAGCGCGTCCGACACGTAGTGCCGGGCCGCGAGCGCCGCCCGCCAGTAGGCCGCTCCCAGCGGTCCCTGGAGCACGGGCGCCTCGATGCCCGAGACGCTGTCGGTGGGCATCACCACCGTGTGGGTGGGCTGGCCCGGCGCCCGCAGCACCGCCGTTCCCGGGCGCGCCGCGTCGCCGAGATCGACCGCGAGGCAGGGAAAGCTCCGGCCCGCGGCCTTCTTGGCGAGCACGCAGCCCTGCAGCGCCACCCAGAGCACGTCCCGCACCGGATTGGCCGCGATGGCGGCCGGCATCACCGAGAAGGCGAGAAGGGTCGCGACGACCAGAG
Organism: Methylobacterium sp. 285MFTsu5.1; assembly: GCF_000383455.1. NCBI lineage: Bacteria > Pseudomonadati > Pseudomonadota > Alphaproteobacteria > Hyphomicrobiales > Methylobacteriaceae > Methylobacterium > Methylobacterium sp. 285MFTsu5.1. Next base: position 466,785 of record NZ_KB911270.1, read on the forward strand.
TACCACGCATGATCAGATGTTCCGGTCCCCGCCCGACGTTATGATACGTCGGGCGGCGCGCCATCGTTGTACGCGGCCGCCGTCGCCGCGAGGTTACGTTTCCGCGATGCTGAGATCGAACGCGCAGTGGCACGGCCTGATACGGGTCGCGGCCTGGATCCTGGTGGTGCTGATCGCCGCGATCACGCTGGTGCCGATCGGCCTCCGCCCGGTGGTCACGGCCAATCCCAGCTACGAGCGCGTCGCGGCCTACGCTCTGGCCGGGCTGCTCATGACGGTGGCCTACCCGCGGCACTGGCTCTGGATCCTGGCGGGCAGCGTCGTCCTGGCCGGCGGCCTGGAAGCCGGCCAGACCCTCACCGCGACCCGCCACGGCCGGTTCGACGACTTCCTGATCAAGGCCGCCGCCGGGCTCGTCGGCGCCCTGGCGGGCCGCCCGCTCGCGATCCTGGCCGACCGCGCCCTCGCCGGCGGCACCGCGGCCGGCACCACCCTGGCCGGCCGCGATCTGGGCGACCGCGATCTGGGCGACCGCACCTGCGGCTGAGCCGTGTCCGCCGTCGCGCCCATGCCGCCGGCGCATGGCCGCGGCGCCGGTCCGGTGCCGGACGACGGGCCGCGCGCGGAAACCGCCGAGCTTGACCCGCGTTGCTTTGAAGGGGCTCTCACGCGAGGTGCTGCATGTTCGGCGCGGCCAAGCTCACGGGACGGTTCTGGTTCCGCAAGACGTGGACGGGCAAGCTGGTCCTGCTCGTCGAGGAAGAGAGGCCGCGGTGGTTCAGCCGCACCGGCCTCACCAAGCTCCGCTGGCGCGACGCCCGCCTGCTCGACTTGGCCGAGGCGCCGATGCGCACCCTGATGACCCTCGAGCGCAGCTACCGCGCCGACTACGCGGCCGGGCCCGCGCGGGTCCTGCAGGCCGTCATCCCGCCCGGGACGCGGGGCGCGATCGCCACGCCGATCGGGACCGCGGCCAACGCCTGAGCGTCGCCGCGGCGCGAGGGCGCGGGCCGAGCATGGAGGGGCAGGGCTCGGCCCGCCTGTCGTTCGGCTTCTTACCCCCAAAGCCGGAGCGACCCTGTCAGTGACCACGGTCAGGGTTAACGCTTTGTGAAGAGCCCCGCCCGGTCCGGCTGGTCGGCTGCGGCCGAAGGCGCCCGAGGATCCGGCAGTCGGGGTGCCGGCGGGCGAAAGATCCGGCGCGAAATGCGCCACTGATCTATGTTGGTATTCGCCACTCCATTCGGTAGATAACAGGCATAATGGGTTATCTTCGTGCAGATAAGGACTTGACTGCCGAGAAGCGAATGCACGTTCATGGATCACTCACACGTGAGAGGCGCCCATGGAAGATAGCAATCCTGCACCGCATCAGGACCCGATCGATTTCGTCGAGCTGACCGCCGACATTGTTTCGGCTTATGTCGCCAACAACTCCGTTCCGGTTCCCGACCTCCCGTCGCTGCTGTCCGGCGTCCACGCCGCGCTGGCCGGTCTCGGGCACGCGACGGTCACGTCGGAGCCCGAATTCAAGAAGGCGACGCCCGCGCAGATCAAGAAGTCGATCACGCCCGACGCCCTGATCAGCTTCATCGACGGCAAGCCGTACAAGACGCTCAAGCGGCATCTCACCGGCAACGGCATGACGATCGAGCAGTACCGGCAGCGCTACGGGCTGCCGCCGGACTACCCGACGACCGCGTCCAACTACTCGGCGATGCGCGCCGAGTTCGCCCGCAACGCCGGCCTCGGCCACAAGCGCCGCGGCCCGGCCGCCAAGCGGAGCGAGCCCGCGGAGACCGTCGCGGCGGAGGCCGGCGCCGGCACGAAGGCTCCCAAGGGCCGCAAGACCCGGAAGGCCGCCGCGGAGGCGTGAGGCCCCCGGCCGCGTGCACCGGCGCGCACTGCCGGCGCCCCGCGCGCCAGGACCTGAGATGACGGGACCGGGTACGGCCTCGCCGGACCCACCCGTCACCTCCCGGCCGGTCCCGGACCGGCGCGCGTCGGAACGACCCCTGCGGCCAGCCGTTGGGCCGGTTGAACGCCCGACCGCGCGACGGAGCCACGCTTGACCCGATCGATCCCCGCCCTCGTCCTCGCCGCCGCCACGCTGGCCGCCCTTCCGGCCGCGGCCCGGGCGCAGGATCGGCCCGGCCCCGGGGCGGCGCCACCGGCCGAGACCGCGCCGAAGCCGGCGGCCGACACGAAGGACCCGGGCAAGACCGCGACGGAGGCCGTCACGCATCCCTCCGCCGTGCCGCCGACCGAGGGCGCGGTCGGTACCGGCAAGCCACCGGCCACGGGCGACGCCCCGACGACCGGCCGGTAGAGTCCGCCCCCCTCACCCCCAACCCTGTCCGCCCGCCGCCACCCCCGGCCGGCGGCCACATCCCCGTCGCGGCCGAGCCTCGTCCCGGCCGCGCATTGGCCCTGTCGGGCGAGGTGAGCCGGATCATGCGTCCAGACCGGGCCGTTCACGCCGGCCGCGCGCCCATCGTCCGCGCTCGAAACCCGGCACGTCCCTGGTGGCGCCTGCTGCGCCGGCACAGCACCGGCATCGCCGCGCCGGACCCGCGTCTCTGGGCCCTGACCCTGGCGATCGTCGCGGTCGACGCCGTCTGGATGGCCGCGTCCGGCATCGCCGCCGCGCCCCTGGGCTTCGCGCTCGCGGGCCTCGCCGTCCTCGTCCTGCTGAGCGCCGCCTCCTGCCTGAGCACGGTGAAGTCCGACCCGCCCCTGCGCGGCATGGCCCTGGCGAGCGCGTTCCTCATCGCCTTCACGGTGCCGGTGGCGGTCCTGCACTTCCTCGCCGCCGGGATCGGGCTGCCCTTCGTCGATCCCGCGCTGGCCCGCATCGAGGCCGCCCTCGGCTTCGACTGGACCGGTCACGTGGCGTTCCTGGCGCGGCACCCGACGCTGTCGTGGTGGCTGGCGCTCGCCTACCATTCCAGCGGCCCGCAGGTCGGGCTCGTGGTGATCGCGCTGAGCGCGACCCGCCGCCTCGGCCGGCTCTGGACCTACATCCGGCTGTTTTCCGCGACGCTGCTGTGCGTGATCGTCCTCGCCGCCCTGCTGCCGGCCCTCGGCCCCTACGCCCACTACGCCCCGCGGGTCGTCCCGTCCGAGCCCCTGGAGACGGTCGGCGCGCTCTGGCACCTTGAGCCGGTGGCGCGGCTGCGGGCCGGCACCCTGCACACGCTGGCGCTCGGCGACCTGCGCGGCCTCGCGACCTTCCCGTCCTTCCACGTGTGCCTCGCGATCCTCACGGCCTGGGCGCTGGCGCCGATGCCGCTCCTTGGCCCCCTGGCCGTCCTGCTGAACGCCGCCGTGATCGTCGCGACCGTCGGGTCGGGCGGTCATTACCTGCCGGACGTGCTGGCGGGCGGTCTCCTGGCCCTCGCGGCCCTGGCCTGCCGCGCCCGGCGGCGCGGGTCGACGGCCGATCCCGCCGCGCGCGATCCCACCACCCGGAGGATCGAGGCGCTCGAAGCGATCCGGCCCGCCGACGCCTGAGAACGGGTCGGGCCGCGAACATCCCCGCGCCCGGCGGATGGGCCAGGGGGCGGGGAAGGCGCGACGATGACCCGGACCCGGTGGACGATCCGCGGTTCCGTCGCCGCCGCGCGGCTCCGGTCGATGTCCGAGAGGCCCACGGGCGCCGACGGCACCGCCCGGATCCCGCGGCCCCGACGGCCCCGCTTGCCCCCCGACCCCGCGCTCCATAGATCCCGACGATGACGGCACTCCCCTTCGACAACAGCTACGCCCGCCTGCCGGAGCGCTTCTACGCCCGCCGGCCGCCGACGCCCGTGGCGGCGCCGCGCCTCGTCCGGCTGAACCGTGCGCTCGCCGAGGAGCTCGGTCTCGATCCGGACTGGCTCGCCGGCCCGGACGGCGTCGCGGCGCTCGCGGGGAACGCGGTCCCGGACGGCGCTGACCCGATCGCCGCGGCCTATGCCGGGCACCAGTTCGGCCAGTTCGTGCCCCAGCTCGGCGACGGCCGCGCGGTCCTGCTCGGCGAGGTCGTCGACCGGAACGGGCGCCGCCGCGACATCCAGCTGAAGGGCGCGGGCCCGACGCCGTTCTCCCGGCGGGGCGACGGGCGGGCAGCGCTCGGCCCGGTCCTGCGCGAGTACCTCGTCAGCGAGGCCATGGCGGCGCTCGGCATCCCGACCACCCGGGCCCTCGCCGCCGTGACGACCGGCGAGCCGGTGGTGCGCGAGACGCTCCTGCCGGGCGCGGTCCTCACGCGCGTGGCGGCGAGCCACATCCGGGTCGGCACCTTCCAGTTCTTCGCGGCGCGGGGCGACGTCGAGGGCCTGCGGGCGCTCTCCGACCACGTCGTCGCCCGGCACCATCCGGACGCGGCCGGGGCCGGCAATCCCTACCGGGCGCTGCTGGAGGGCGTCGTCGCGGCCCAGGCGGCCCTCGTCGCCCGCTGGTTGCACGTCGGCTTCGTCCACGGGGTGATGAACACCGACAACATGTCGGTCGCGGGCGAGACGATCGATTACGGGCCCTGCGCGTTCCTCGACGCCTACGATCCCCGGACGGTCTACAGCTCCATCGACCGCAACGGCCGCTACGCCTACGGCCAGCAGCCGCGGATCGCGCTTTGGAACCTGACCCGCCTCGCCGAGACCCTGCTGCCGCTCCTCGCCGAGGGCGAGGACGCCGCCGTCGCCGAGGCCGAAGCGGCGCTGGCCACCTTCGCGCCGCGCTTCGAGGCGGCCTATCACGGCGGCCTCGCCCGCAAGCTCGGCCTCGCCGAGACCCGCGACGGCGACGCCGAGCTGGCGGGCGACCTCCTCAAGGGCATGGCCGAGAACCAGGCCGACTTCACCCTGACGTTCCGCCGGCTCTGCGACGCGGCGGCGCGGCCTGAGGCCGACGCCGCCGTGCGCGACCTGTTCGTCGACCCGACGCGCTACGATGCCTGGGCGGCCGCGTGGCGCGCGCGGCTGGCGCAGGAGGCACGCGACCCGGTCGAGACCGCCGCCGCGATGCGCCGGGAGAACCCGGCCTTCATCCCGCGCAACCACCGGGTCGAGGCGATGATCGAGGCCGCCGTGGAGCGGGACGACTTCGCGCCGTTCGCGACGCTCCTCGCCGTCCTGGCCCGCCCCTACGACGACCAGCCGGACCACGCCGCCTTCGCGGAGGCGCCCGCGGGCGGCGGCGTCGGCTACCGGACCTTCTGCGGCACCTGAGCCCGCGCGCCGCCGGTCAGGACCGCGGCCACGTGAAGATCTCGCGCAGCCCGCCCGCGTGGCGAAACCAGTGGACGCGGGTCGCTGGATTGAAACCGTGATCCTGGTACGAAGTGGCGATCACCGACACGAGAGTCTCGGCCGCCGAGCGGTCGCGAATGTCGTAGGCCAGAAGTTTGGGAGTACCGTCGGTCTCGCGGGTGAGATCGCGAACCAGAATCGAATACGACATATCCCCCCTCCTTTCGACACAAAGCATGTACTCAAGATTATATCGTCAAAGCCAGGATCGTTCGCGGAAGGATCGTGTAAAGGTTAAACAACGTTAACGGGAATGTGTTGATTTGATACGGCCCCGGTTGGACTCGCCGGGCGCGCAGGTCTTCGCGGGGGTCGCGCGGCCCGCGACGCCGGATCGGTCCGGTGCGGGAGACGCGGCTGTCGACCGGGTTCGGGCACCGAATCACGCCGCGGCGCCGGCCCGAGAGCCGTGCCCAATCGTGTCGCAGCGGTCTCGACGGACGACGATTCGGGCGGAGTCAGTCGCGCCATTCCCCTCTCCCGTGCGGCACAGGCTCGGTGCGCCTCCGCCTCAACTTGACCGGGACCGGCCCTAGATGTCGGAAAGCGGGCGCCCGACCGGACCGACGGGGCGCAGGGCAGAGCCGGAGGCCATGGTGAAGCGGATCCGGGCGGGGCTCGTCGCGGCAGGGCTCGCGCTGCTGACAGCCCAGTGCGCGCCCACGCCCGGCGCGCCGGCGGCCGGGATCGTCGTCGCCTCCAAGCTCGACACGGAGGGCGGGGTGCTCGGGAACATCATCCTGCAGGCGCTCCAGGCCCGAGGCCTGCCGACCGTCGACAAGATCCAGCTCGGCGCCACCGCGATCGTCCGCCAGGCCCTGATCGAGGGGCAGATCGACATCTATCCCGAATACACCGGCAACGCGGCGTTCTTCTTCGGGAAGGCCGATCTCCCGGTCTGGAAGGACCCGGAGGCGGCCTACCGCACGGCCCGGGACCTGGATCGCGCGGCCAACGACCTCGTCTGGCTGACGCCCGCCTCGGCCAACAACACCTGGGCGATCGCGGTGCGCGAGGAGGTCGCGCGGGCCGCGGGCCTGAGGACCATGAGCGACTTCGGGCGCTACGTGGCGGGCGGCGGCGCGATCAAGCTCGCCGCCTCGTCGGAATTCGTGACCAGCCCGGGGGCGCTGCCGGCCTTCGGCCGGGCCTACGGCTTCACCCTCCGGCCGGACCAGCTCGTCATCCTGGCCGGCGGCGACACGGCCGCGACGATCGCGGCGGCGGCGCGGGGCACCTCCGGCACGAACGCCGCCATGGTGTTCGGCACCGACGGCAGCATGGCGGTCGCGCGCCTCGTCATGCTGGACGACGACAAGGGCGTCCAGCCAGTCTACCAGCCGGCGCCGGTGGTCCGCGGCGCGGTCCTCAAGGCCCATCCGGAGATCGCCGCGGTGCTGGACCCGATCTTCCGCAAGCTCGATCTGGCCACGCTCCGGGATCTCAACGGCCGCGTCCAGATCGGCGGCGAGCCGGCCTCTGCGGTCGCGGCGGACTTCCTCCGGCAAAACGGGTTCGTGCGGTGAGCCGGCCGCGCGGACAGCGCGGCGCGACGCGCCCTCACCGGCGGAGCCGTCCGCGGCCCGCGGGATCCCGCGTCGACAAGCCGGGGCTCCGCCGGCAAGGATGCGCGGCGGGGCGCCCGAGAGCGTCGCGACGCCGGTGACCCGCCTCATGAGACCCGCCGCATTTCCGTCCATCGTCGCGCCCCCGGGCGCCGCCGCAGCGTGAGGATGGGGGAATCCCTCGCGACCGGGCGGTTTCGCCCGGGCGTCGATCCGCTGGGCGCGGCCTTCGCGGCCGTCCTGGCACTGAGCCTGCTCGCCCTGCCGCTGATGACGACCCGGCCGAACCGGATCGCGGCCGGCACCGCGCTGACGGCGTGGTCGGCGCTCCCTCCCGGCGCGGCGCTCCTCCTCGGGGGCGTCGTCGCCCTCGCGCTGCCGCCGCTGGTCCTGCGGTCGGCGCCGATCCTGCGGCTGGCTGCCGCCGCCGCGGTCCTGCTGCTGCTCGGCCTCGCGGCCGGCTGGGCGGCCGATCACCTGACCGCGCCGGGCGACCGGTACGGCCGGGTCTCGCCGGACGCGGGCTGGTGGCTCGCCTCCGGGACGGCGGCCCTCGCGGCCGGCGACGGGCTGGCGCGGCTGCGGCCGGGGCCGGTCCTGCGGATCGCCGCGCTCGCCCTGCTGGTCGCCGCGACGGGGCTCGCCCTGCGCACCGGCTTCTGGGACAACCTCTCGGTCCTGCGGGAATATGCCGGCCGCTCCGACACGTTCGGCCGGGAGCTGCGGACCCACGCCGCCCTCGCCCTCGCATCGGTGGCGGCCGCCGCCCTGGTCGGGATCCCGGCGGCCGTGCTGGCGCGCCCGGTCCAGCCCCTGCGGGCGGGCCTGCTCACGAGCCTCAACGTCGTGCAGACCGTCCCGTCCATGGCGCTGTTCGGCATGCTGATCGCGCCCCTGGCCTGGATCGGCCGGGAGGTGCCGGGCGCGGCCGCCCTCGGCATCGCGGGGATCGGCGCCGCGCCGGCCTTCGTGGCGCTGTTCGCCTACGCGCTCCTGCCCGTGGCCGCCGCGACCGTCGCGGGCCTCGACGCGGTGCCCCGGCCGGTGCGCGACGCCGCCCGGGGCGTCGGCATGACCGCGCGCCAGCGGCTGTTCCAGGTCGACCTGCCCCTCGCCCTGCCGGCGATCCTGACCGGGATCCGGATCGTCCTCGTCCAGAATATCGGCCTCGCGGTGATCGCGGGTCTCGTGGGCGGCGGCGGCCTCGGCGTGTTCGTCTTCCAGGGCATCAGCCAGAACGCGGGCGACCTCGTCCTGCTCGGCGCGCTGCCGACCGTCGCCATGGCGACCGGCGCCGCGGTGCTGCTCGACGCCGTCATCGACCTGAGCCGCAGCCGCGCGGCGGAGCGGATCCCATGATCGACCTCGCCGGGGTGAGCCGCGTCTTCGAGGGGCGCACGGTGGTGGCGGACGTCACCCTGCGGGTCGAGACCGGGACGATCCTGACGGTGGTCGGCACCTCGGGATCGGGCAAGACCACCCTGCTGCGCATGATCAACCGCCTGATCGAGCCGAGCGCCGGGACGATCCGGATCGCGGGCCGGGACGTCCGGGAGGTGCCGCCGCACCTGCTGCGGCGCGGGATCGGCTACGCCATCCAGGGCCACGGGCTGTTCCCCCACCGCACGGTCGCGGAGAACATCGCGGTGGTGCCGAGGCTCGTCGGCTGGGACCGCCGGCGGATCGCCGCGCGGGTCGACGAGCTCCTCGGCCTGTTCAACCTCGATCCGGCGATCTACCGGGACCGCCTGCCGGCGGCGCTCTCCGGCGGCGAGCAGCAGCGGATCGGCGTCGCCCGCGCGCTCGCGGCCGAGCCGCCGATCCTGCTCATGGACGAGCCCTTCGGCGCCCTCGATCCGATCATCCGCGGGCGGGCGCAGGCGGACCTTCTGGCGATCCAGGCGCGCTACGGCACCACGATCGTGCTGGTGACCCACGACATGACCGAGGCCCTGCATCTCGGCGACCGGGTCGCCGTGATGGATGGCGGGCGCCTCGTGCAGGAGGCCGCGCCGGCAGACCTCGTCGGCGCGCCCGCCACCGCCTTCGTCGGCGCCCTCCTCGGCAGCGGCGACCGGGCCTTCCAGCTCATGGCCCTGCGCGCCGTGGACGATCTGATCGAGCCCGGCCCGGCGCCGGGCCCGCCCATCCCGGCCGGGACCACGGTGCGGGCCGCCCTCGCCGAGAGCCTGTGGTCCCGGCGCCCGGCGCTGCCGGTCAGCCGCGACGGCGTCGTCCTGGGCCGGGTGACGCGGGAGGCCCTCGAGGCGCGGGGCGCCCGGCCGTGATCCGCGCCCCGCAGATCGCCCGGGCCGCGCTCCTCGCCCTGCTCGGGGCGTTCCTGGTCGCTCCGGGGTGGTTCGCGCCCCTGTTCCGGCCCTTCGCCCCCGGCGACACGCCGCCGATCTACGCCCAGACGCCGCTGCTGACGCTCGCCGTCAACCACCTCCTGCTCGTCGCCACCGCGACCGTGACCGCGGCCGCGATCGCCCTCGGCCTCGCGGTCGCGGCCACGCGGCCGGCCGGCCGCGACGTGCTGCCCTTCGCCCGGTCGGTGGCCCGAATCGGGCAGACCTTCCCGCCCGTCGCGGTCCTGGCCCTGGCCGTGCCGATCCTCGGGTTCGGCGCGGTCCCGACCCTGATCGCCCTCGTCCTCTACGGGCTCCTGCCGATCTTCGAGACCGCGCTCACCGGGCTCGAGGATCTCGACCCGGCGCTGATGGAGGCCGCCCGCGGCATGGGTCTGACCGACCGGCAGCGACTCGTCCGCGTCGAGCTGCCCCTGGCGCTGCCCATGATCCTGTCGGGGATCCGCCTCGCCGCGATCATCGGGCTGGCGACGGCGACCATCGGCTCCACGGTCGCCGCCAGCACCCTCGGCGAGGTGATCATCTCCGGCCTGCTGACCGGCAACACCGCCTACGTCCTGCAGGGCGGCCTCGTCGTGTCCGCGCTGGCGCTCCTGATCGACGGCGGTTTCCGCCGACTCGAGCGCGGCGCGGCACGCCGGGCTGGATTTCCTTCCTAGAGGCGACTAGAAGGCCAGCGGGGCCGTACGCGCGGCCCTGGGGCGTGGAACCCCCTGTCTGATGGTCGGTGCCGACCACAACGGCACCCGTATCCTTGGCCACACGGTCGGGGAGCCTGCGGCGTATGTCCAGGCGTTCCGGCGCTAAAGGTCGTAGGGACCGTTCAGACACGGTTTTCCAACTCCCCGACTCGGGATGGTCGAAGGCTCGCTCGCGGGGGCGCACCGCGAGCCAGGGCCCGCCGGGAGGATGGGCCATGGGTTCCAGCGATCCCGAGACGCGCAGGCGGCAGCTCGACCGGCTGCGCGCGGCCTACGAGGCCCGCGCGGGCCGGCCGGACCTCACGGCCATCGGCAGCGGTGCGCGGCACTCGCGGGTGCTCCTGGGACGGATCCTCGTGGTGCTCGGCGGCCTGCCGGACGGGGCCGGACTGCCGGCGATCGGTCCGGGCGGGAACGGACGCGCCCAGACGTAGCCGCGCGGGTCGCGGCGCCGGACGGCCGGCGAGACGCGCGGCCGCGGCGGCCTGACCGGCACGGAGGCTGGCGCGAAACCGGATCGACGGATCCGGTGCGACGGGACAGGCGGGTCGACTCGGCGATAAGACGCTGCCCATGACGTCGCCCATGACGCCCGCCGACCGAGACCGGTTCGAGAAGTGCCTCGCGCTCGCCGATCAGGGGGCCACGGCGGGCGAGCGCGCGGCCGCCCGGGCGGCCGCCGAGCGCATCGCCCGGGGTGCCGGGCTGACCCTCGCGGCGGCGGCCGAGGCGCTCCGGCGGAGCGGGCAGGCCTCCGCCGATCGGGCGGCCCGCCCGCCCCCGCCCCGGCGGTCCTATCCCTGGGCGCAACCCAAGGAACCGGTGACACCCGTCACGGTCGAGGAATTGCTGCGCCAGAAGGCCGAGACGGAGGCGTGGCGCAAGCGCAGCGCGGCCGCCGCCGACCGCCGCCGGAAGCGGGAGCGCGCCGACCAGGAGGCCTACGTGGCGGAGCAGCGCGCCCGGCAGGCGGAGCGCGACCGGGACTGGGCGCGCACCCGCGCGGATCCCCCGGGGGCGCCGGAGGACGGGACCTGAGCGCCGGTCGGCCGGCTCAGCGGTGATGCCGCGGCCGCGCGCTCCGGTGCGCCCGCGCCCTGCGGTGCCGCGGCGCGACCCGCGGCGCCGCCGGCGGCTCCGCGGCGGCGACCGGGGGCCCGGGCGCGACGCCGTCACGGGCGGCGACGATCCGGCGGGCTTCCTCGACGCTCATGTCGCAGGCGCTCGTCATGCCCTGCAGGGCGCCCAGGGCGCGGTTGTACTCGGGAAGGTTGATGCATCCGGGGACGCCCCACGCCCAGGCGGGGACCGGCGCGGAGCCCGCCACCGCCAGTGCGAGGGCGGCAAGAGCGTTCCTGAGCGACACGGATCCCTCTCCTCTTCACCGAGCCCCGGATCCCACCCCCTGAGGCAGCACGCCCCTCCGGGCGGCGGGTTCACGGACGCCCGATCAGGCCCCGCCGCACATGTGCTGGGAGTCGGGCAAAGTCCAGGAATCCAGCGTGCGCAGGTTGGTCGTCGTGTACATCTTGCCGCGATCGTCGCCCTTGGGGCAGCCCGTCGGCACGAGTACGAGGCAGGTCATGACCCGGTCGCCGACCCGCGACCGCGCGACCGCTTCGACATACGCGTAGGAGACGCCGTAGACGCCGTTCTTGAGATCGACGCTCGTCCCGTCGCCGATCCCGTCGCCCTTCGGCTTCACGAGCGTGTCGCTGAACCGGGTCCCGATCCGCGCGATGGTGGTCGCCGCGCAGGTGCCGACCCGCGTCGGCACCTGCGCCTCGGCGGCGGACGCGAACCCGAGACCGGCGACCACGAGGGCGCCGGCCAGGATCGGTCCGGGGGCAGCCACCATCAGGCGGCTTCGAGGAGGAAGTTGGCCCGGCGGAACATCAATTCGCGCCGGTAGAAGTAGACGCCGCGGTGGCGCATCGCCGCGTGCGCCGCGTCCACGTCGAATCCGTACGGCCTGTCCCGGGTCGTATCGATGCAGCCGACATACATCCATCGGACACCGTCGATGAGCGACGGGATGGGCTGGTCCTGTCGGACGGCGCAGAACTGCTCCTCGTCCGAGGCCGAAACGAAAATGTAGAAGGTCTTCCGCGCGCACATCCGAACCTCCATGGGACTCGGGGGTGTAACCGCAACGCCACGGTCAAGCTATAAACCGACCTTGGAGCAATAGTCAAGCTTCTGCCACATTTTCGTCACGTGTGAGACAGACCACCCCGGCCGCACGCCTCACAGGCAGCCGACCCGCCGCAGGGCGCCGATCAGCTTCCGGCCGACGCGGTAGCCGTTGAGGGATTCCGATCCGAGGATGCGGACGGTCTCGGCCGACGCGGTGCGGTCGTACAGGAACACCTGGAAATCCGACCGCCCCTGCCCGACGGGGCCGCTGCTGACCTGGCCGCAGAACGCCACGGCGGACTCCGCCTCGGCGGGGATCGGTCGGATCTTGCGGAATCTCACGAGGCCCGCATCCGGGAAGGCCGCGGCGACCCGCGCCCGCATCTCGGCCTCCAGATCGTCGGCGCCCTGCCCGTGGGCGAACGGCGCCGCGAGCATGCCTCCGAGGAGCGCCGCCAGCATCGCGCGTCCCCATCCCGCCCCAGGCACGGTGCGGGACTTCCGGACCCTCGACCTCGGCACGGACGGGCGGCGTGTGGCGGCCATGAACGGACTTCGCGATGCGCTCGAAGCGTATTGGATCACGAAGATCTGCGAAGTGGAAGCGTCGGAACCGCGCCGGCGAAGTGTCCGGCAGGCGCGACCCGAAAAATCCGGCGGCGCTCTCCCAATCTCGGCCAGGACCATGGCCATGCCATTGACCAACCGGACGGCGCGCGTCGCATCGAAATTCTGCATTCAAAATTCGTTACTTGCCAAGCATGTCATTCTGCATTGACAGACGATAATGTCCGAGTATTCCTGGTCTATAATAGGTGTTGGCAGGGTCGAAGAAGGGGTCGATCGCTTTGCGCAAGAACCAGGACCAGCTCGAGCCGACCATCAGCGACGTGGCCCTGCGCGTCGTGACCGCCTATCTGTCGAACAACGCGCTGCCGCACACCAGCATACCGCCGCTCCTGCTCACCGTGCACGGCGCGCTCTCCGCGCTCACCGACCGGCCCGCGGTCGTCGAGGCGCCGCCCGAGCAGCCCGACGCCGCTCAGATCCGCGGCTCGGTCCGCCAGGACGGCATCGTCAGCTTCATCGACGGCCGGTCGTACAAGACCATGAAGCGGCATCTCACGGCGCACGGGCTGACGCCGGAACTCTACCGCGCGCGCTACGGGCTGCCGGACGATTACCCGATGACCGCGCCGGGCTACGCCGAGCGCCGGTCAGAGATCGCCAAGGCGATCCGGCTCGGCAGCAAGGCCGCCTGATCGACGCAGCCCGTCCGCCGAGCCCCCGTGAACCGATGGCCCGCACGGACGTAGATGCGCTGGGCGGGGCGGCGCGCGCGTGCCGGCACTGCGGGTTGGCCCGTCTGGCAACGCGATCGGGTGAGAGGGATCTGGCCATGAAGGGTCTGTCTGGCTGCGTCGCCCTCCTTCTCCTCGGCATCGGACCGGCCTCGGCGCAGACCGTCCTGGCCCCGTCCGGAGACTCGGCCGTGACGCAGCTCGGTGGGACGGCGGGGCGGGCCGCGCGACGCAACATCCAGGAGGCCTACCGCAACGGCGACGTGGTCGGCCATCGACATGCGCCAGCCGCCCCCGCGCCCCGGCCGGACCGGCCCCGCCGCACGAGCCCGCGCTTCTAGAGGCCCCGCTCCTCGCGCGAGCGCCGCGCTGCGCGCCGGCCTTCGGCGCCCGGGCGCCGGCGGAGACGGCGCTCGCCGCCCGCGGGCCACGGCCTGAAATCGTTCTGTAATCCGAGCTGGTCACGGTCCGCGCGCAGGTCGACCGCAGCTCGCGGTCGCGGCGGGTCGCGCTGGACCGGATCGCCCCGGCAGCCCGGCCCCGGCAACGACGACAGGTGCTCGATGCTTCGGACTGCGATCACCCTGACGCTTCTGCTGGCCGGAGCCCCGGCCTGGGCCGGACCGCGCTGGCAGGACCTGCCGCCGACCCCCGCGCCGGTCGCCGGCACGGTCTCCGGGCGCGCCGCTGTCAACGGCATTCGGCTGTATTACGCCACGATCGGCAACGGTCCGCCGGTCGTCCTGCTGCACGGCGGCCTGTCGAACTCCGATTACTGGGGCCACCAGGTCGCGGCGCTCGCCGCCCGCCGCACGGTCATCCTCGTGGACAGCCGCGGGCACGGCCGCAGCACCCGGGACGATCGGCCATTCGGCTACGACCTGATGACCGACGACGTGGTCGGGCTGCTCGACGTGCTGAAGATCCCGCGCGCCGACATCGTCGGGTGGAGCGACGGCGCGATCCTCGGTCTCGACATGGCGATGCGCCACCCCGACCGCGTCGGCAAGGTGTTCGCGTTCGGCGCCAACGCCGACCCGTCGGGCCTGATCGAGGGTGTGGAGACGAACCCGACCTTCGCCGCCTTCATCGACCGGGCCGGCAAGGAGTACGAGGCCCTCTCGCCGACCCCGAAGGACTACGCCGCCTTCGTCGACGCGGTTGGCCGGATGTGGGGCGGGCAGCCGCGCTGGACCGAAGCCGATCTGAAGCGGATCCGCGCGCCGGTCCTCATCGCGGACGGCGACCACGACGAGGGTATCAAACGCGCGCACACCGAGTACCTCGCTGCCACGATTCCCGGGGCTGGGCTGCTGATCCTGCCGAACGCCAGCCACTTCGCGTTCCTCCAGGATCCGGCGCTCTTCAACGCGGCGCTCCTCGGCTTCCTGGACGGGCCTTGAGGGTCCTGAGCGGCCCCCTGACGCGCGCGACTCACCGGGCCGACAGCCAGCCTTGCTGACCCTAACCCAGTCGGCCTCTGCGCCTGGACGTACGGTTCGCGGACGCGCGGCGCGGGCCGCTTCGGGAACGGCGGCGCGACGAGGACGCCGACCCGATCCGTCAGGCGATCTCGAGATGGAGGAACTGGTTGAATTCGCTCGGCACGTAGGTCCCGAACGCGGGGCCGTTCACGAAGCCCCGACGCCGATAGAGTTCGAGCGCGGGCGCGAATGCGGGTCCGCATCCGGTCTCGAGGCTGAGGCGTCGCGCGCCGCGGGCGGCGGCGGCCGCGATGATGGTGTCGAGGATCGCCGCGCCGGCTCCCAGGCGGAGGAAATCCGGATGCGTCCGCATGGACTTCACCTCCGCGGTGCCGTCCGTCGCCATCCTGAGCGCCCCGACGCTCGCCACCCGCCCGCCGCGGCGCGCCGTCCAGACGGTCACGTCCGGTGCTTGCAGGCCTGACAGGTCGAGAGCGAACACGCTGCCCGGCGGCGAGGATGCGTGCATGCCGGCGAGATGGAGCGCCAGCAGCGCTCGTGTCTGCGTATCGGACAGATCGTCCCGCGCGATCTCGAACATCGTGCCCCGGCCATCCGCCCCGACATCCCCCGCGCAGGATGTCCTCCCGATCAACGATCAGCAAGGCGCGGAACGGCGGTGCGGCCCCCGCGCCGAGGCTCCCGGCGGAGGGCGGATCGACAGCTCCGCAAGACCCGCGGACCGCCGACCTCCCTGCGACCCGCAACCATGGCGCGCATGGTGCATTTGTGAACGCCGTCACGTTCCCCGGTGGGGAACACGCTGCCGTGGCGGTGCGTCACCGGTTGCGGGCACGCTCCGGCCGGAGAGGATTCACACGCTTGATCGACGCCGGAAGCCAGACCGCGAGTGCCTCCGGTGCCGCCGCATCGGTCGCCGGGTCGATCGCGGCCGTCACGCGGCGGCTCGATTCCCTTCCGATGACGCGGCTTCACGCGGCGGCGCTCGCCGTCTGCACGCTGGGCCTGTTCACCGACATCGCCGAGGTCGCCCTGAGCAACGCCCTGGCGGCCATCTTCCTCGCGCCGCCCCACAACCTGCCGCGGGGCAGCCTCTCGCTGCTCCTCGCCTCCGTGTTCGCCGGCGGGGCGGTGGGCGCACCCGTCTTCGGGATGCTGGGGGATCGCCTCGGCCGCAGGCGCGCGCTCCAGGCCTCCCTCGCGCTGATGGCCGCCGGATCGCTGGCGGCCGCCGCGAGCCAGGGGCTCACGGCGCTGACGATCGCCCGGACGGTCTCGGGGTTCGCGATCGGCGGGTTCCCGCCCCTGGTCGCCACCTACCTCGCCGAGGTGACGCCCGCGCGCCGACGCGGCGCGACGCTGCTGGTCTGCGCCGGACTCGGGCTCCTCGGCGGCCTGGCCGCCATCGGCCTGGTCCAGATGATGGCACCGGCCGCGCCGCTCGGGATCGAGCCGTGGCGCTGGGCGCTGATCCTCGGGGGCGCCCTGGCGGCGCTCGGCGGCGTCCTGTTCGCGCGGCTGCCGGAATCGCCGCGGTGGCTCGCCTCGGTCGGGCGCTCCGCCGAGGCCGACGCCGCCTGCCGCCGGTTCGAGCGCGCGGCCGGCCGGGTCCGGGTCGCCGCCCCCACCGACCCGGACACGGACCCGCCCGCGACCGGGCCCGCGGGGTTCCGGGGCCTGTTCGCCGAGACGCGCCAGCTGCGCCGGACGGCCCTGTTCGTCGGCCTCTACACCCTCGCCCCCCTGGCGACGATCGCCTTCCCGCTGCTCAGCGCCGTCGTGATGGTGGAGAAGGGCTTCAAGGTCGATCAATCCCTCGTCTTCGCCGCGCTGTCGATGCTCGGCCCGCCCCTGGGTACCCTGCTGACCGCGCTGGCGATCGACCGGCTCGAGCGGCGCGCCGTCCTGACGGCCCTGGCGGCGGCGATGGCGGCCCTCGGCACGGCCTTCGCCGCGAGCGGCACGTTCCTGACCCTGGTCCTGGTCGGCATCGCCTTCAACACCGCGGCGGCGACCTACGGCAGCATCCTCGCCGTCTACGCGACGGAGCTGCTCCCGACGCCGCTGCGGGCCTCGGCCATGACCTGCGCCTGGGCCGGCGGCCGGGTCGGGGCCGCGCTGGCGCCGATCATCCTCCTGCCGATCCTCTCGGCCTACGGGCCGCACGCGATGTTCGCGGTGATCACGCTCGTCCTCGCGGCGAGCGCGGCCCTGCTCCTCGCCGGACCGCGCGGCCTGTCCGGGCAGGCCCTTGCTTAGGGAAACCCGGAAGCGCGGGTCTCCGAACCACGGCGCCGCGCCGGATGGCGTCGGTTGCCAATCCGGCAAGATTCACCCGATAAAGTTGCGCAGGCAGCCGGACGGAACCGCCGGGCACGCCGGGGGTGTCACACGTGTCTAGCCCGGTGCTCGTCCCGAGCCTCGTCGAGACGACCAGCCACGTCGACCCCAAGCAGGCCTTCGAGTTCTGGCGCTGCACGGCCCTGGCCGGGTTCGGCGACATCGGCCGGCAGCACCCTCGGGAGCGTTTCGCGGCCAAGCGCCTGAGCGTGGCCTCGGCCGGCTGGTCGCTGACCCACACGGTGAGCAGCCCGGTCGCGGTGGAGTTCCGCTCCCGCCACGTCGACCGGAACGCCCGCGGGATGGTGGTGATCGGCCTCGCGCTCGACGGCGTCGGCTACCAGGAGCAGAACGGCCGCGGGGCCCAGCTGACCCCCGGCGACATCAGCTTCCTGACGCGGAACCGGCCCTTGGTGGCCGGCACCCAGAGCGCCTACGGCGAGATCCGCCTCGCCGTCCCGCGCAAGATGTTCGAGGCTTTCGTCGGCGACGCCGACGCCTTCGCGGGCCGCAGCCTCGGCCCGCTCCCGGCCGGGGCGGAGGTCCGGGCGCGGCTGCGCGGGGTGGCCGGCTCGGTCGCCTGGATGTCCGCCGACGAGGCGCAGGCGGCCGTCGAGGGCGTGCTCCACCTCCTCGGCCACCTCGTCGACGGCGCGGCCCGGCGCGGCGATCCGGAGGCGGTCTCGCAGGCGGCCGTCGTGTCGCTCGCCCGCGCCCACATCGCGCGGCGGATGCACGACCCCGACCTGAACCCGCAGGACATCCAGCGCGCGCTCGGTCTCTCCCGGACCAGCCTGTACCGCGCCTTCGCGGAGACCGGCGGCATCGCGGCGGCGATCCGCGACGCGCGCCTCGACCTCGCGCGCCGGCGCCTCGAGGCCCGCCGCGACGACAAGATGCGGATCGCCTCGATCGCCTACGCGTGCGGCTTCACCGACGTGCCGACCTTCAACCGCGGCTTCCGCAAGCGCTTCGGCCTGGCCCCGGGCGACCTGCGGCCCGCGCTCCCCTAGGCGAAGCGCGTCAGGCGCGTCAGCCCGCGGCGGCGAGATCCGCCCGGTCGCGGACCTGGGCGGGGAAATCGAACACCGCGTCCGCGTGGGCGATCGTCGCCGGGCGATGGGCGACGATGACCCGCGTCATCCGCAGGTCGCGCAGGGCCTGGGCGATCACCGCCTCGGTGGCCTCGTCGAGGTGGCTCGTGGCCTCGTCGAGGAACAGGATCTCGGGCCGCCGGTAGAGGGCGCGCGCCAGCACGATGCGCTGCTTCTGGCCGCCCGACAGGGTCGAGCCCATGTCGCCGACGAGGCTCTCGAAGCCCATGGGCATGCGGCGGATGTCGTCCAGGATCGCCGCCCGGGCGGCGCACTCGGCGATCCAGCCCGCGTCCGGATGCTCGTCGAAGGCCGCGATGTTCTCGGCGATCGAGCCGGCGAACAGGCCGTCGCTCTGCATCACGCCGGCGATCCGGCGCCTGTAGGACCCGGCGGCGGTGCGGATGTCCTGGCCGTCGGCGGTGACGATCCCCTCGCTGGGCGGCGTCAGCCCCATCATCACCTTCATGAGCGAGGTCTTGCCGCATCCCGAGGGACCGGTGATCGCGAAGCACGCGCCGGCCCGGACGGACAGCGAGACGCCGCGGAAGATCCAGGGCTCGTCGGCCCCGTAGCGCAGCGCCAGGCCCGCGCCGGCGAGCGTTCCGGCCTTCAGGGCGACGACCGGGGGCGCCCCCGGCTGCGCCCCGGCGGCGAGATCCTGCTCCTCGGGCTCGCACAGCACGATGTCGGCGAGCCGGTCGGTCTGCACGTCGAGCATGCGCAGCTTGAACCACGCGTCGATCAGGCTGCCGATCCGGGTGGCGAACTGGTCGCGATAGGCCAAGAACGCCACCAGCATGCCGAGCGACAGGGAGCCGCCGATGACCGCGCGGGCGCCGAGCACCAGCAGGATCAGCCGGTCGAGGCCGAACAGGAACTCGTTCGCGCGGCCGAACACGAGGTCGAGGCGCTGCAGCCGCAGCCGGGCGTTCAGGGCCGTGACGAAGTGGTTCATCCAGGCGCCGCCGCGCCGCTCGCGCAGGTCGAGGAGCTTGACGCTCGCCATGCCGCGGACCGTCTCGATGAAGTGCGTCTGCTGGCGGGCCTCGGCCACGAGGGCCTCCTCGCTCCCCTCCCGGTAGGCGCCGTAGGCGAAGACCCGCAGGACCGCGTTGAGCGCCGTCGAGGCCAGGACCACGGCGACCAGCCAGCCGCCGTAGACCGTCAGCATCACCAGCATGCCGACCGCCATGAGCCCGTCGAGCATGGCCTGGACGAGATCGGTCGTCAGGCCCTTCTGGATGGTGGCGAGGGAGCCGAACCGCGAGATCACGTCGCCGACATGGCGCTTCTCGAAGTAGTCGAGGGGCAGCCGCGACAGGTGGTCGAACAGGCCGGCCGACCACTGGTAGTTCAGCCGGGTTCCGGCCAGCATGATCGCCCAGGTGCGGGCGATGCTGAGGCCGAGCTGGAGCAGCAGCAGCAGCGCGAGGCCGATCGCCACCACGAGGAGCAGATCGTGGTCGGCGTTCACGATCACCTCGTCGATGACGACCTGCGAGGCGATGGGCATCAGGAGGGCGACGAGCTCGATCCCGAGGGAGAGGGCCAGGACCTGGGCCAGGGCGGCGCGGATGCCGGCCATGTTGCGGAACAAGTCGCGCAGCCGCAGGCCCGGGGCGGCCCGCTCGCGCCGGAAGCCCGGATTGGGCACCGCCTCCAGGGCGACGCCGGTGAATTCCCGCGAGGCCTCCGCGAGGCTGACCCGCCGCCGGCCGCGGCCCGGATCGTTGATGACGAGGCCGCCGCGCTCGACCCGGGTCAGCACCACGAAGTGGTTGAGGCCCCAGTGCAGGATGCAGGGCAACCGGAGGCGGGGCAGGTCCGTGAGCTCGACCCGGAGCGCGCGGGCGGTCAGGCCCTGGGCGCCGCAGAGGTCGATCAGGTTGCGCAGGGTCATGCCCTTGAGGGACAGGGGATGGCGCCGCCGCAGCGTCGCGAGGTCGATCTGGCGCCCGTGATAGGCCAGGACCATGGCGAGGCAGGCCATGCCGCACTCGGCGGCCTCGGCCTGGAGGACGACCGGCACCCGGCGGCGGAGCCCGAAATCCAGCCGGGCGGCGAGGGACGGCGCCGTCACGGGGCGGCCTTCCGGACCGGCAGGGCGTCGAGGCCGCCGCGCGTGACGAGGGCGAGGCTCTCCCGGACATGCGTCACGGGATCGAGCAGCCAGCGGTAGAGCGACCGCTTCTCCAGGGCGATGTCGGCCTCGACGCGCATGCCCGCCTCGAGGCTGCGCCGCTCGCCGTAGGCCAGCACGGTGTCGGAATCGGGCCGGACCACGATGCGGTAGAGGTCGGTCCCCTCCCCCCGGGCGGCGGCGCGCCGCGCGAAGTCGGGCGCGTCGTCGCTGCCCAGCGGCGCCCGCGTGACCTCGGTGACGACGCCGCGGTGCAGGCCGAAGCGCTGGAACGGGAAGGCGGCGTAGCGCAGCATCACGGGCGCGCCGGCCTCGGCGAAGCCGATGGCCGACGAATCGACGAACAGGTTGGCCTGGAGGCGCCCGGCGCTCGGCAGCAGGGTCAGGAGCGTCGCCCCGGCCGCCACGGTCTGGCCGACCTGCGCGCGGATCGACGTCAGGGTCCCGGCCTCGGGCGCCCGGACCTCGATGGCGCGGCGCGCCTCGCTCTCGGCCTTCTGCTGCGCCAGCTGGGCGGCGGTCCGGTCGAGGTCGGCGAGGTCGCGGGCCAACCGGTCGTCGTAGGCGGCGAGCTGGGACTTCGTCTCGGCGAGCTTGCCGTCGATCTGGAGGCGGCTCTGCTGGAACTGGGCGAGCTGCGCGCTCGCCTGCATGTAGAGGTAGTTCTGGCTCTGGAAGTCGGCGGCGCGGGCGTAGCCGCGCGCCACGGCGTCGGCGAGTTCCTCGACCCGCGCCCGGAGCGGCGGAACCAGCTTGTCCTGCAGGTCGATCTGCTTGGCGAGCTGGGCCGACTGCTCGCTCAGATTCGCCACCTGCTCGCGCAGCGCCTGCCGCTCCGTGCCGGCCAGATCGGCCCGGGCGGTCCGCTGCCGCTCGACGCTCTGGCGCTGGCGCTCCAGCTCGGCGATCACGCGCTCCTGCGTGGGGCCGCTCGCCGACACGGCGTCGAGGTCGATCGTGTACAGGAGCTGCCCGCGCGCGACCTTGTCGCCCTCGCGGACGCCGGTCGAGCCGACGCGCCCCGCCACCGGGCTGGCGAGGCTGATCAGCCCGATATCGGGCGCGAGAAGGCCGACGGCGTGGATGCGGCGCGTGTAGGTGCCCTGCCAGGCATACAGGCCGACCGCCGCCACCATGATCACGCAGGCCGCGGCCACGATGCGGACCGGCAGAGGCTGGATGATCTGCGCCTCGCCCAGCCACGCGTTGCGTCGCGCCTCTATAACCTCAAGTCGAAAGAGCGGACTTGGCACCCGGAGAAAGCAACCTTCCTGAAGGAGACAGCCGTATTCGAGGACAATGCTCAGCGCATTTGCCACCTTACTCGGTCGCATCGCGGGAGTTTCATGTCAACACTTGCCGACACGGCGAATTTTGAATAATCCTGCCCGCGTCAGAACGTCGCGCCTGCGTTGAAAACCGTCTGATTTCCAACGGCTTATTCCAATTCGCCGTCGAGCTTGCCTTGCAGCGCAGCAGGACGTCAGTTTTTGCATCATCGCGTGCTGCGTTGCGAAAACTCGACGGCGTGAGACGCGGTGAGACGCGCCGCTTCGCAGCGCGGGCGGCCGCGGTGCCGACAGCGTCTGGAGCGCGGCCTGGGAAAGACAAGGCCTGTCAGTTTTTGCGCATTGGCCGGGCTCGATCGTCCGCGAGCATTATCGGCTGGCCATGACCGATTGACACGAAGCACATCTCTGTAATCCTAAAGGCAGGTGCCGACGTCCAAGGCGCCTAGACGCTACGATCAGGCAATAGATCGAAGCAAATAACCTTCTACCTGAATCTCAATCTGGAGAACGATCATGCAGGACAGCATCGATACCGTCCGCGAGCTGAGCGCCGCCGAGCTGGACCAGGTCGGCGGTGGCCTCGGGGTCGGCCTCACTGTCGGCCTCGGGGTCGACGCGAGCCAGGAGCTCGGTGCGGTCTCGGGGGTCGTGGGCCAGGTCGGCGGTCTGGTGAGCGGCCTGGTGGGCAGCGTGCTCGGCGCGGTCGGCGGTGTCGTCGGCGGCGTGACCGGCTCCCTGCGCTGACGGTCTGACACCGGGAGGGCGGCCGCGGGGCCGCCCTCCTCCGTCGCGGGGCGTGACCGCGACGACACCGGAATCACGGGCCCGCATGGACAGCACAGCCGAGAGTTCAGCCGCGACCACAGCCGAGACGATCGCGTACGCAACGAGCGGCAGCACCGGGCATCTCTCCGGCCGCCCCGAGCTGACCTGCTACGCACCGAGCGACCGCGGCCTCCCGGAGGTCGCCTTCATCGATTTCCGCTTCCCCACCGGCGGGTGGAGCACGCACGCGGTCACCGGCCTCGAGGTCGCCGCCAGCACGCAGCCCGCGGGGGCGCACCACGCGGTCGATTACGAGGTCGCGGCGCGGCTGACCGAGCGCGAAGGCCTGCTGGTCCGGCGTCCCGGCCTGAACGGCACGACCCGTTGGGAGGGCCCGTATGCCGGCCGCGTCCTCTCCTTCTCGGCCGCCGCCGTCGAGCGGCTGGCCGAGGCGCCGATCGGCAAGATCGCCTTCGCGGCGGACGGGCGCGATCTCCGCGCCTGCCGCAGCACCTGGCACATCCTCGACGCGCTGGCTTGCGCGCACCGGGACGACCCGTCGCCCGACGCGCTGCTGATCGAGAGCCTCCACCTGGCGATCCTGCGCTCGGTCGTCGCCGCGCGCGCTCCGGGCCGGTCGGCGGCGCCCGACCTCTCGGCGTCGCAGGCCGGGCGGGCCTGCGCGTATATCCGGGAGCACCTGGACCGGGAGATCACCGTCTCCGCCCTGGCCGGCATCGTCGGGCTCAGCGAGGGCTACTTCATCCGAGCCTTCCGCCAGACCACCGGGGTCACGCCCTACCAGTACATCATGCGCGAGCGCGTCGGCCGGGCCGAGGCCCTAATCCGCTCCGGCGCGGGATCGATGGCGGAGGTCGCCGCGCGATCGGGCTTCACGAGCGCCAGCGCCATGAGCCGCACGTTCCGGAAGCTCGTCGGGCGCTCGCCGACCGGGCGCACGGCCGGCCGGCGCGCCTGAGGCGCTACCCGGCAGCCCGCCCCGCCGCCCCGCGGAACAGGTCCTCCATCTCGCGCCGGACGCGGATCGCCTCCTGATCGGCGTCGAAGGCGACGTCGCTCCAGCGCACGGCCCGGCCCGCGGGCACGTCGTTCTTCAGGACCATGTTGTGGGCGAGGCCGATCGGCAGGGCGTCCTGCGCCAGGGAATCCGCCGCCGGCATCAGCTTGCCGTAGACGGTGAACCCGCCCTCGCCGTCGAGCCGCTCCCCGGCCCGCAGCGCGCGCTTGGCCGTCGCGGCGACGTCGCCGCGCCAGTCGCCCGTCGCCCCCGTGGCCTCGCCGCGGACCGCGATGGAGGCGACCGAGATGCCGAGCTCGAGCCCGATCAGGTGATAGGGCTTGTAGGTCGCGGCGAACCGGCCGCTCGAATCGGTCTTGAGGCCATATTGCGCGAAGCAGTCGCGCACGTAGGCGCTCGGCGCCTCGAACACCGCGTAGACGCCCCAGCGCAGGTCCCGGAAGACCGGCCGCCCGTCCCGCTCCACCGACGAGACCACCTCGACGGTGCCGCGCTCGGTGAGGAGGCCGCCATCCGCCGCGGGCTTCAGGACGCTCGGCAGGTCGTCGACGCCGCAGGGCGGGAAGGCGAGGCCGTCGCGCGGCGGGGTGAGCCCGCAGGCATTGGCCACCGCGGCCATCTCCAGCGCCGACTTGGTGCCGTCGAGGAAGGAGTTGAACATCTGCGGGTTGAAGTCGCCGCCCGCGACTTGGCTCTCGCTGAAGCCGTAATGGCCCCAGACCGTGTCGGGCGTGGAGGCGTGGTAGGCCGGGAGGTACTTGGTGCCCTTGCCGGCGCAGATCACCTCCAGCCCGATGGTGCGGGCCCAGTCGACCAGTTCGGCGATGAGCGCCGGCTGGTCGCCAGAGGCCATGGAGTAGATCACCCCGGCCTCGGCCGCCCGGCGCGCCAGCAGCGGCCCGGCCAGCACGTCGGCCTCGACGTTGACCATGACGATGTGCTTGCCGTGCGCGAAGGCCTTGAGCGCGTGGCGGATGCCGGCGGCCGGGCTGCCGGTGGCGTCGATGACGATGTCCACGAACGGGCTCGCGATCATCGCGTCGGCATCCTCGGTCACGAGGGTCGTGCCGCCGCGCGCGGCCTCCTCCAGCCCCCGCGCGGCGAACCGCGAATCGTCCCAGCCGACCCGGCGCAGCGATTCGCGCGCCCGGTCGGGCGACAGGTCGGCCACCGCGACGAGGTGGATGCCGGGCGTGCGCGGCGCCTGCGACAGGTACATCGAGCCGAACTTGCCGGCCCCGATCAGCCCGACCCGGACGGGCCGGCCCTCGTCGGCGCGCCGCTGCAGCTTGGCGGAAAGGGACATGGGGCGTTCTCTCCCTGGGTGGCGCGCGGTCGGGACCGGACCCCGCCGCGCTCGCCGCGTCGTTGGACGGGGACCTAGCGCGGTTCCCGATGCCGTTGAGGCCCACCGAATAAAAAGACGGGGGGTCTGTTCGGGCGACGCGCCGCTCCCTTCTCCCGTGCGGGAGCGGGGCGGGGTGAGGGATCGGGTCTCTCCGCCTCGGGCCGCCTCGGGCCGCCTCAGGCCGCCTCGGTCCGGCTCTGCGCCTCCACGTCGAGGAGCCAGTGCCGGAAGGCCCGGATCTTCTCCAGGGCCTCGTCGCGCTCGCGGTAGCAGATGAAGTGGAGGTCGCGGGTCAGGCTCGCGACCCGATCGCCGCCGAGGCGCACCAGCTGCCCGGCGGCGAGCTCGTCCCGGGCGAACCGGAGGGTCTCCAGCGCCACGCCGAGCCCCTGAACGGCCGCCGAGATCACCAGCGAGCCCCGGTCGAAAGCCGCTCCGGCTGCCCCGGTCGGCAAGGGTAGGCCGTTATGGGCGAACCAGTCCGGCCAGCGGACGGGGCTGAAGGACGAGTCGAGCCGGGTGAAGGGCCCGATCGATCCGGCCGCGTCCGGCTGCGCGGCCCGGGCGACCTCCGGCGCGCAGAGGGCGGCGATCTCCTCCGGGCCGAGGGATTCGACGGTCAGGCCGGGCCCGTGCGGCGGCCGGCCGTAGGCAATCAGGATGTCGATCTCCTCGTGCCGCCCGAGATCCACCGGGTCGGCGCTGGTGGAGAGGCGGATGGCGATGCCGGGATGCGCCTCCACGAAGGCGGGGAGCCGCGGCCCGAGCCACTTCGCCGCGAAGCTCGGCGTGCAGTGCACGGCCAGCGACGCGGGCGACGGCGGGCTGAGGTCGGCGCAGACCGCCTCGATCGCGTCGAAGGCGCTCGAGAGCCCGGCCAGCAGGCGCTGGCCGTCGGCGGTGAGGAGCGCCTGGCGGTTCGCCCTCCGGAACAGGGCGCGCCCGAACCAGCGCTCCAGCGCCCGGATCTGGTGACTCACCGCCGAGGGCGTGAGGTGCAGCTCCGCGCTGGCGCGGGCGAAGCTGCCTAGGCGCGCGGCCGCCTCGAAGGCCCGCAGGGCGGAGAAGCTCGGGATCCGGCGCATGCGCAATCCGTGAATTGAATTCATGGAAAGCGTGAAAAATCGTCGTTTGTCAACGCGCGGATCCGGCAGGATAGTGCCGGCCACGACGCGATCGGCGGGCCGGTCCGTACCCCGACGAAAGGAGACGCCATGCTCGACGATCACGCCCACGAGGCGGCCGTCGCCCTCGACCTGCCGAACGACGATGCCGGCCGCAGGCGGACCTCGATCTACCAGCCCGAGCAGGCCGGCCTGATCTTCCCGGAGATCCCGGACTTCGCCGACCACGCCGAGGAGCGGGACTACCGCAAGAAGCACCTCGTGGCCGCCTGCCGCGCCTTCGCGATGCACGGCTTCGACTACGGCTTCGCCGGCCACCTGACGATCCGCGACCCGGAGCGTCCGGAGCTGTACTGGACCAACCCGATGTGCGTGCACTTCTCGCAGGTGCGGATGTCGAACCTGATCCTGGCCGACCACAAGGGCCGGGTGGTCGAGGGGCGCCACGCCATCAACCGGGCGGGCTTCGTCCTCCACGCCGCCGTGCACGAGGAGTACCCGGAGGTCATGGCGATGTGCCACGCGCACACCACCTACGGCACCGCGTGGTGCGCCACCGGCCGACCGCTGGAGATGATCAGCCAGGACGCGGCGGCCTTCTACAACAGCCACGCGGTGATCGGCGCCTCGGCGGGCGCCGTGGCGGTGGAGAAGGAGAGCGGCCTGTCGGTCGCCCAGCAGATCGGCCGCAACCGCGGCGTGCTGCACCAGAACCACGGCCTGCTGACCTGCTCGCAGCACAGCATCGACGACGCGGCCTTCTGGTTCATCGCCCTGGAGCGGGCCTGCCAGCAGCAGCTCCTGGTCGAGGCCTCCGGCATCAAGCCGCAGCTCCTGTCGGAGAAGACCGCCCGCTACAGCCGCGAGCACGTCGGCAGCGACTACATCGGCTGGCTGCACTTCCAGACGCTGTACAGCCACATCGCCGAGACCCAGCCCGACATGTTCGCCTGAGGCCGGCGCCCGCCCCGCGCGGGGGGCCGCGACAGATCGAGGGCCGGCCGCGAGGCCGGCCCTCTCGCTATGGGCGGTCCGCCGGGCTGCGCCGCCCCTCGTACCGGGCCCGCGGCCGGATCAGCGTCCCCTGGCGGCCCTGCTCCATGGCGTGCGCCGCCCAGCCCAGGCTCCGGCCGAGCAGGAAGATCGTGAACGGCGCGCTCCGCGGCAGGCCCGCCGTCCGGACGAGCGCCGTCAGCGCGAAGTCGATGTTCGGCCGCGCCCCCGTCGCCGCCTCGGCGCAGTCCCGGACGGCGTCCAGCAGGGGGTCGGCGGGCAGGACCGCGCCCAGGGCCGCGGCGCGGACGTCGCCGTCCGGGTAGAGCGGGTGGCCGAAGCCCGGCAGCGCGCCGCTCCGATCCAGGCAGGCGCGCACGGCCGCCCTCGGGCCCGTCGCGGCGGCCTCGTCGACGAGCCGCAGCACCGCCGCCGCGGCGCCGCCGTGGCGCGGTCCCGACAGGGCGCTCAACCAGGCCATGAGGCAGGCCGCGATCGGCGCGCCGGTGGAGGCGGCGACCCGGGTCGCGAAGGTCGAGGCGTTCAGTTCGTGGTCGGCCAGCAGCACCAGCGCCTGGCGGACCCGGTCGGCGGTCGCGGCATCGAGGGACCAGAGCCGCGCGAGGCCCTGATGCAGGGGCGCCCGGCCTTCGGGGATGCCGCAGGACGCGGCGAGATGCGCGACGGCGCGGCGCGCGTCGCGGCACAGGCGGTGGTGGCCGCGGCCCAGCGCGGCCTCGGCCTCCTGCAGAAGCCCGGCCAGCGCCAGGAACGGCGTCGCGGCCGCGTCGGCCGGAACGTCGAACAGCGTCGCCTCCGGGCTGTCCCACAGGAGGTCGGCGGTCGCCTCCAGGCTCGCGTCGCGGGCGAACGCCACGGCGTCGCGGCCGCGATAGATCAGGCTGCCCCGGTGGACGGTGCTGATCGCAGTGACGACCGACGGCTCGCCCCAGGCCATGGCCCCCGCGGCGATCGCTGCGCTGGCGCGGCTCCGGCCGCGCCGGTCGGCGAGCGTCGCGACGTCGGCAGCCCGGTACTGGCTGTGGCGCCGGCCCGGCGCCCGCCGCGCCTCGATCAGCCCGCGGCTGACGTAGGCGTAGAGCGTCTGGGCCCGGATCCCGAGGGCGTCGAGGGCTTCGGCGCGGTCCAGCCATTCCGTCATGTTGATCAGATGTATCAAGATTGATCGATCCGTCGATGGCCGGCAGCCTGCGCGAACCGATCGAGGGCCGGGACCATGCGCGAACGACACGCCGACCACTACGCCCTGGCGCCGATCCTCGCGGAGGCGCTGGCCGCCCTGGCGCTGCCGCCCGAGGCCGGGGACCGGCTGGCGGTGACCGGCACCGGGAGCCTGCCCTCCTGCTTCCCGGTCACCGCGCTGGCGACGGCGTCGATCGGCGCCGCCGGCCTCGCCGTCTCCGAACTCCTCGGCCTGTCCGGCCCCGCGCCCGCCGTCACGGTCGACCGGCACCTGGCCTCAGCGTGGTTCGGCACCTCCGTGCGGCCGCAGGGCTGGAAGCTGCCGGCCGCCTGGGACCCGATCGCCGGCGACTACCAGGCGGCGGATGGCTGGATCCGGCTGCACACCAACGCGCCCCATCACCGCGCCGCCGCCCTCGCAATCCTCGACTGCCCGGGCGAGCGGGAGGCGGTCACGGCCGCCGTGGCCCGCACGGCGGCCGAGGACCTGGAAGGGGCGATCCTGCGCGCCGGCGGCTGCGCCGCGGCGATGCGCGGTCCGGACGATTGGGAAGGCCTGGACCAGGGCCGGGCGGTCCGGGCCGAGCCCCTCGTGGCGGTCGCGGAACGGCCCGTCCAGCACCGGTCGCCGTGGCGCCCGGACCCGGCCCGTCCCCTCGCGGGGATCCGGGTCCTCGACCTGACCCGCATCCTGGCCGGGCCGGTGGCCACGCGCGTCCTGGCCGGCCTCGGGGCCGACGTCCTGCGGATCGACCCGCCCGGCTGGGACGAACCGTCCCTGGCGCCCGACGTCACCCTGGGCAAGGTCTGCACGCGCCTCGACCTCCGGCAGGTCGACGACCGCCGGCACTTCGAGACCCTGCTCGCCGAGGCCGACATCCTCGTGCACGGGTACCGCCCGGACGCCCTGGAGCGGCTCGGCTACGGCGCGGCGCGACGCCGGGCACTCAACCCGGACCTGATCGACGTCGCGCTCTGCGCCTACGGCTGGACCGGACCCTGGGCCGGACGGCGCGGCTTCGACAGCCTCGTCCAGATGGCGACGGGCATCGCGGCGGCCGGGCAGCGGTGGAAACAGGCCGACCGGCCGGTGCCGCTGCCCGTCCAGGCGCTCGATCACGCCACCGGCTACCTGATGGCGGCGGCGGCCGTGCGAGGCCTGATCGCCCGGCAGCGCGACGGGCACGCCGTCATCGCGCGGCTCTCCCTGGCCCGGACCGCGCGCCTGCTCACGGACCATCCCGGCAGCGCGCCGGGGCCCGCCTTCGGCGGATATCGGGACGCGGATTACGCCCCGGAGATCGAGGACACGGCGTGGGGACCTGCCCTCCGGCTGCACGCGCCCGTGCGGATCGAGGGCGCGCCGCTGCGGTGGGATCGCCCGGCCTGCGATCTCGGCACGGCGGAGGCCGCACAAGTCAGACATTTCGGCGGCGCGCGCTTGTCCGGCTCGAAAGCCGCTCCGGGGAGCAGAAGCGCTATAAATTGACCAATCGCGGGAATGTTTTTGCAGCCTCCGCGCGGCGGAACGCTTGACACCGATCTATGTTATCTGGCAATTCGCCTCCATGATCTGTAATGCGTTTTGTCGGCGTTTTTAATACTAGGTTTAAGTGAAGATTTAATAGTCAGTCTTCTTAAAATCTGCACATATCGACCGAAGACCGAAAATAATACCACCGTTTACGTCAAAGCGCACCCGGTTCGCCGAACCCGTCTCGCACTGTGCCAGACGGTCCGACACCGAGAAGGATGACGATGAACGAGTCTGCCCCGGGCCACCCCATCCTGCGCGACGTTCCGATCGGCATCGCCGCCACCGGGATGCGGCACGAGACGGACTCGATGGGCGGGATCGACGTGCCGGCGGACCGCTACTGGGGCGCGCAGACGCAGCGCTCGCTCCAGCACTTCTCGATCGGCGACGATCGCATGCCCAAGCGGGTCTACCACGCCTACGGCTACGTCAAGAAGGCCGCCGCCCTGGTCAACGCCGCCGCCGGCCGCCTGGAGGACTGGCGCGCGCAGGCCATCGTCCAGGCCGCCGACGAGACGATCGCCGGCAAGCTCGACGCGCACTATCCGCTCTACGTCTGGCAGACCGGCTCCGGCACCCAGTCCAACATGAACGTCAACGAGGTGCTGTCGAACCGCGCGATCCAGCTCCTCGGCGGTGTGCTCGGCTCCAAGAGCCCGGTCCACCCGAACGACCACGTCAACATGGGCCAGTCGTCGAACGACACCTTCCCGACCGCGATGCACGTCGCCACGGTGCTCGAACTCGACGAGGTCCTGCTCCCCAAGGCGCGGGCGTTGGCCGACGCGATCGACGCCAAGGCGCGGGCCTGGATGGACGTGGTCAAGACCGGCCGGACGCACCTGCAGGACGCGACGCCGCTCACCGTCGGCCAGGAATGGTCGGGCTACGTGGCGCAGATGCGCGACGCGCTGGCCCTCGTCGAGGCGTCGCGCGCCGGGCTGTACAAGCTGGCGGCCGGCGGCACCGCGGTCGGCACCGGCCTCAACGCTCCGGAGGGGTTCAGCGCGGAGATCGCCGCCAGGATCGCCGATCTCACCGGCAAGCCGTTCGTCACGGCGCCCAACAAGTTCGCCGCGCAGGGGTCGCTGGACGCCATGGTCGCCGCCATGGCGGCGGTGCGCGGGCTCGCGGTCGCGCTGATGAAGATCGCCAACGACATGCGCTGGCTCGCCTCGGGGCCCCGCTGCGGCCTCGGCGAGCTGCTGCTGCCCGCCAACGAGCCGGGCTCCTCGATCATGCCCGGCAAGGTCAACCCGACCCAGTGCGAGGCCCTGGTGATGGTCTGCATCCAGGTGATCGGCGAGGACAACGCGGTCGCCTTCGCGGGCTCGCAGGGCAACTTCGAGCTCAACGCGATGCGCCCGATCATCATCAACAACACGCTGCATTCGATCCGCGTGCTGGGCGACGCCTGCGAGAAGTTCCGGACCTACTCGGTCGAGGGCACCGAACTCAACCGGACGCGGATCGACGAGACCGTGAACCAGTCGCTGATGCTGGTCACGGCCCTGTCGCCGGTGATCGGCTACGACCTCGCCTCGAAGATCGCCCACCGCGCCAACGACGAGGGCACGACCCTGCGCGCGGCCGCCCTGGCCGAGGGCGTCCCGGCCGAGCGCTTCGACGCGGTGTGCGATCCCAGGACCATGATCGGCCACGGGCTGGCCGGCGCCTGAAGCGCGCCGGGACCGTTCGTCCGCCCCCTCAGCTGAGCGAGATACCATGAGCACGAAGGTCGCCGATCTGTTCGTCCGGGCGCTGGCGCAGGCCGGCGTGAAGCGCATCTACGGCGTGGTCGGTGACAGCCTCAACGGCCTGACCGAGGCCCTGCGCCAGGACGGCTCGATCGCCTGGATCCACACGCGCCACGAGGAGAGCGCCGCCTTCGCGGCCGGCGCCGAGGCGCACCTGACCGGCGAGCTCGCGGTCTGCGCCGGCTCCTGCGGGCCGGGCAACCTGCACCTGATCAACGGCCTGTTCGACGCGCACCGCTCCCGCGTGCCCGTGCTGGCCATCGCGGCCCAGATTCCCTCGGCGGAGATCGGCCGGGGCTACTTCCAGGAGACGCACCCGCAGAACCTGTTCCAGGAATGCAGCCACTACTGCGAGCTGGTCTCCTCGCCGGCCCAGCTGCCCGGCGTGATGGAGACCGCCATCCGCGTCGCCGTCGCCGAGCGCGGGGTCGCCGTCGTGGTGATCCCCGGCGATGTCGGCCTCATGGTCATGCCGGGGAACGCGCCCGAGCTCTCGGCCGCCCTGGTGCCGCCCCCGCCCGTGGTGCGCCCGCGCGAGGCCGACCTCGACGCGCTCGCCGGGATGCTCAACGCGGCCGGGCGCGTGACCCTGTTCTGCGGCCGCGGCTGCGCCGGCGCCCACGCGGAGCTGCTGCAACTCGCCGAGGCGCTGAAGGCGCCGGTCGTCCACGCGCTCGGCGGCAAGGAGCACGTCGAGTGGGACAATCCCTACGACGTCGGCATGACCGGCCTGATCGGTTTCTCGTCGGGCTACAGGGCGATGCTCGACTGCGACACCCTGCTGCTGCTCGGCACCGGCTTCCCCTACCGCCAGTTCTACCCGGACGACGCCAAGGTCGCGCAGGTCGACCTGCGGGCCGGGAGCCTCGGGCGCCACTGCCGGATCGATCTCGGCCTGATCGGCGACGTCGGGGAGACGATCGCGGCGCTGCTCCCGAAGCTGCAGGCGAAGACCGACCGGGCGCATCTCGACGACAGCCTCGCCCATTACCGCAAGGCCCGCGCCGGGCTCGACGCGCTGGCGGTCGGCAAGCCCGGCGGCAAGATCCACCCGCAATACGTCGCCCGGACACTCAGCGAGGCGGCCTCCGAGGACGCGGTCTTCACCTTCGACGTCGGCACGCCGACGATCTGGGCGGCGCGCTACCTCGCCATGAACGGCAAGCGCCGGCTGATCGGCTCGCTGAACCACGGCTCGATGGCCAACGCCCTGCCGCAGGCGATCGGCGCGCAGGCGGCCTATCCCGGGCGGCAGATCATCTCGTTCTCCGGCGACGGCGGCTTCGCCATGCTGATGGGCGACCTGCTGACCCTCAACCAGCACAAGCTGCCGGTGAAGATCGTGGTGCTGAACAACGGCACGCTGGGCTTCGTCGAGATGGAGATGAAGGCGGCGGGCTTCCTCGAGACCGGCGTCGAGCTGGTGAACCCGGACTTCGCCGCCATGGCGAGCGGGGCCGGCATCTTCGCCCGGCGCGTCGAGGATCCGGCCGCGCTGCCGGACGCGATGGCCGCGATGCTCGCGCATGACGGCCCGGCGCTGCTCGACGTCGTGTCGGCCCGCCAGGAGCTGTCGATGCCGCCGAAGGTCGGCCTCGAGCAGGTGACGGGCTTCGGGATGTGGCTCGCCCGAGCCGTCATCGACGGGCGCGGCACCGAGATCATCGACCTCGCCAAGACCAACCTCTGGCGCTGAGGCGCCCTTCCGAAGCCGGAGCTCTGCCCGATGATCCGCTGCGTACGCATCTGGACCGGTGACGACGACAATTCCTACTTCGAGGAAGGCGTCATCGACCTGCCCCACGGCGAGCGCGGCGACATCCTCAGCGGCACGACCGACGTGGTCTCGATTTCCTTCCGCGAGACCCAGGCCGGCGGGACCTACGCGTGGCACGCGGCGCCGACCCGGCAGTTCGTCATCACCCTGCGCGGCACCCTCGACTTCCAGACGAGGGCCGGCGCGCACTTCACGATCCGCCCCGGCGACATCCTCATCGCCGAGGACACGGCCGGCTCCGGCCATTCCTGGCGCCTCGTCGACGACGAGCCCTGGTGCCGGGCCTACGTGATCCTCGCCCCCGGCGCCGAGGCCCGGCTCCCCTTCGTTCCGAACAAGACCGCCTGAGGAGGGGCCCGATGGCCGAGATCAGCTTCGACGACGCTCCCGATGTGGTGCTGATCGGCGCCGGGATCATGAGCGCGACCTTCGGCACGGTCCTGAAGGAACTGGAGCCGTCGCTCAGGATCGCGATGTTCGAGACGCTGCACGACTGCGCGCAGGAGAGCTCGGAGGGCTGGAACAACGCCGGCACCGGCCACGCGGCCAATTGCGAGCTGAACTACACCCCCCAGCGCCCCGACGGCAGCGTCGACATCGCCAAGGCGCTCGAGGTCAACACCGAGTTCGACATCTCGCGCCAGCTCTGGGCGCACCTCGTGCGGAAGGGCGCGATCCCGGACCCCCGCGCCTTCATCCATCCCTGCCCGCACATGAGCTTCGTCTGGGGGGCCGAGAACGTCGCCTTCCTCAAGGCGCGCTACGCCGCGATGTCGGCGCACCACTGCTACCACGGCATGGAGTACAGCGAGGACCCGCAGGTCATCGCCGGCTGGGCGCCGCTGATCATCGAGGGCCGCGCCCCCGGCGAGCCGATCGCCGCCACCCGGATCGTCACCGGGACGGACGTCGATTACGGCGCCCTGACGCACCTGCTGGTGAAGCAGCTCGCGGCGCAGCCCGGCTTCGCCGTCCACTACAACCGCAAGGTCGTCGCCCTCGACCGGGTCGACGACGGCCGCTGGGCCGTGACCGTCGAGGACACCTACGACGCCACGCGCCGCACCGTGACGGCCAAGTTCGTGTTCATCGGCGCGGGCGGCGGCTCGCTGCCGCTGCTGCAGGCCTCCAAGATCCCGGAGGGGCGCGGCTACGGCGGCTTCCCGGTCTCAGGCATCTGGCTGCGCTGCGACGTCGACGCGGTCAGCGCGCGCCACCACGCCAAGGTCTACGGCAAGGCGGCCTCCGGCTCGCCGCCGATGTCGGTCCCCCACCTCGACACCCGCATCATCGGCGGCAAGCGCTCGCTGCTGTTCGGCCCCTACGCGGGCTTCTCGTCGCGCTTCCTGAAGCACGGGTCGCTCACCGACCTGTTCACCGCGCTGACGCCGCACAACATCGTGCCGCTGCTGGACGTCGCCAAGGACAACGTCGCGCTCACCGAGTACCTCGTGGGCCAGGTGCTCCAGAGCTCCGACCACCAGTTCGCGACCCTCAAGGACTTCTTCCCCAAGGCGCTGAAGCAGGACTGGACCTCGGCGGTGGCCGGCCAGCGGGTGCAGACGATCAAGCCGACCGGGAAGGCGAACCCGCTGGAGGAAGGCTACCTCGAATTCGGCACGGAGCTGGTGGCCGCGGCCGACAACTCGATCTGCGCGCTGCTCGGCGCCTCGCCCGGCGCCTCGACGGCGGCCTTCATCGCGGTCGAGGTCCTGGAGAAGTGCTTCGCCGACCGGCTCACGCCGGATGCCTGGCTGCCCCGCCTCAAGGCGGTGATCCCGACCTACGGCATCGACCTCAAGCGGGACGCCGAGGCCTGCCGCCGCACCCGGGCCGAGACGGCGCCGGTCCTGAGGATCGAGAACGTCTGACAGGTTCGCGAGGCGCGGTTCCCCGCGCCTCGCCGGCGGACATCTGAGGGTGCGGCGCGCCCGGCCCGCGGCGGCGGACCGGCGAGCTTCGGCCGGAGAGAGGAACGATGGACATCTCCGCCCTGATGCTCTCGCGCATCCAGTTCGCCTTCACGGTGTCGTTCCACATCATCTTCCCGGCCTTCACGGTCGGGCTGGCGGCCTGGCTCGCCTTCCTGCAGGCGCGGGCGATGATCGCGCGCGAGCCGGTCTACGACCGCCTGTTCGCCTTCTGGCTCAAGATCTTCGCCGTCGCCTTCGGGCTCGGCGTGGTCTCCGGCATCGTCATGGCGTTCCAGTTCGGCACCAACTGGAGCGAGCTCGCCCGCCGCACCGGCCCGATCCAGGGGCCGCTCCTCGGCTACGAGAGCTTCACGGCCTTCGCGCTCGAGGCCTCGTTCTTCGGGGTGCTGATGTTCGGCCGCAGGCGGGTGCCGCGCTGGTTCTACCTGTTCGCCTGCCTGATGGTCTGCCTCGGCACCAGCCTGTCGTCCTTCTGGATCCTCGTGAACAACTCGTGGATGCAGTACCCGACCGGCTTCGCCCAGCGCCCGGACGGCGTGTTCGTACCGACGGACTGGTGGGCGATCATCTTCAACGGGGTCGTCTGGGTCCGCTTCCCCCACATGGTCCTGGCCGCCTACGTCACCACCAGCTTCTGCGTGGCCGCGACGGGGGCGTGGTACATGCTGCGCGGCAGCGACCGGATCGAGGCCCGCGCCATGATCCGGATGGGGCTCGGCCTCGCCGCGATCCTGGTGCCGCTGCAGCTGTTCTTCGGCCACCTCACCGGCGACTACGTCGTCAAGCACCAGCCCTCGAAGATCGCCGCGATCGAGGGTCACTGGGAGAGCCAGGCGCCGGCCGGCGAGATCCTGTTCGCGTGGCCCGACGAGGCGCAGGAGAAGAACCACTTCGTCATCGCGCTGCCCGCCCCGATCGGCAGCCTGATCGACGACGGCACCCTCACCGGCAAGGTGATCGGCATCAAGGACATCCCCAAGGCCGACCGGCCGCCGGTGCTGATCCCGTTCTTCGCCTTCCGCATCATGGTCGGCTGCGGGCTGCTGATGCTGGCGCTGGCCTGGGGCGGGATGGCCTTCTACGCCACCGGGCGGCTAGAGCGGGCGCGCTGGCTGCAATGGGCGATCTTCCTGTCGTTCCCGCTCGGCTTCGTCGCAACCCTGACCGGCTGGTTCACCGCCGAGGTCGGGCGCCAGCCCTGGACGGTCTACGGCCAGCTGCGCACCGCCGACGCGGCGACGCCGTTCCTGGCCGCGCCGCAGGTTGCGACCTCGCTCGCCGTGTTCGGCGCGGTCTACGCGCTGATCTTCGCGGCCGGCACCGTCTACATCTACCGCATGCTCAAGGCCGGCATCCTGCCGACCCCGGCCCGTGCGGGGAGCGCCGCCAACCCCAAGCGGCCGCTCGCCGTGCCGGGCGACAGTCCCGGCACCCCCAGCAGCAATCCGGCGGAGTGAGCGGCCGTGATCGAATTCTGGGCCGCCGCCCTCGCCCTCACCCTGATGCTCTACGTGCTGCTCGACGGGTTCGACCTCGGCGTCGGCATGCTGTTCGGGATCGCCCCGGACGAGACGGCGCGCCGGCACATGATGCAGGCGATCGCCCCGGTCTGGGACGGCAACGAGACCTGGCTGGTGCTCGCCGCCACGATCCTGTTCGGCGCCTTCCCGACGGTCTACGCGCTGCTGCTCTCGGCCTTCTACCTGCCGCTCCTCCTGATGCTCGCGGCCCTGATCCTGCGCGGCGTCGCCTTCGAGTTCCGCTACAAGTCCCGGCGGCTGCGGCGGGTCTGGGACGCGGGCTTCGTCGGCGGCTCCTACTGCGCGGCCTTCGTGCAGGGCGTGACGGTCGGGGCGCTCGTGCAGGAGCTGCCGGTGCAGGGCGGGCTCTACGCCGGCGGGGCGTTCACGTGGCTCACGCCGTTCTCGCTGCTCTGCGGGCTCGGCCTGTGCCTCGGCTACGCGCTGCTCGGCGCCGCGTGGCTGTGCGGCAAGACCGAGTCCGACGTGCGCGACCTCGGCTTCCGGCTGCTGCCGCGGCTCCTGCTGGGCGTCCTGGTCTTCCTCGGCGCGGCCTTCGCGTACGCGCTGGCGATGAACCTGCGGGTGCTGCACCGCTGGGTCGAGCGGCCCGAGATGCTGGTCCTGCCGCTCGTGGGGGCCGTGGCCTGCGCCGGGCTCCTCTACGCGGCGCGGCGCCGGATCGATGCCCTGCCCTTCCCGCTGGTGGCGCTGATCTTCGCCGCCGCCTTCGCGACGCTCGCCGCCTCGTTCCTGCCCTACATGGTGCCGTTCAGCGTGACGGTGACCGAGGCGGCGGCGCCGGAGGCGAGCCTGTCCTTCATGTTCTGGGGCGCAGGCATCGTGGTCCTGCCGATCACCCTGATCTACACCCTGGTGGTCTACCGGGTGTTCAAGGGGAAGGTCGACATCGCCGAGCACTATGACTGAGCCTGCAGCCGGATTCCCGGACCCGCCCCGGCCGGCGAGGCCGCGCGATGGCCGGTGAGGTGGCCCTTTCCGACGACGCGCCGGGCCTCCTGCAGCGCCTCGCGGCGTGGTGGCCGCGCGAGGCGGCCGAGGCCGTGCGCATCGCGCTCACCGCCATCGCGGCGATCTGGCTCGCCATGTGGCTCGAGCTGGCGCTGCCGCACTGGGCCGGCTGGACGGTCATCTCGGTGACGCTCGCCACCCGCGCGGCCTCCCTGCGCAAGAGCCTGTGGCGCGCCGGCAGCACGCTGGTGGGCGTCACCGTCGCGATGGTGCTGGTGGCCAATTTCGCCCAGGCGACCCTGGCCTTCGACCTCGCGCTGGCCCTGTGGATGGGCCTGCTCACCGCGGCCTCCAGCGTCGAGAGCGGCCAGCGCGCCTACGGCTTCGCCTCGATGGGCTTCACCGTGCCGATCATCGCGCTGGCCGACGTGCAGAACCCGGAGGCCGTGTTCCAGATCGGCGTCGACCGCTGCTCGACGATCCTGCTCGGGATCGGCTGCGCCTACGCGTCGAACGTGTTCGTGGCGCCGGGCGTCCCCGCCGTCAGCCGCGCCCTGGCGGGGCGGCTCGAGGCGGCCGCGGAGGCCTGCGACGCCTGGATGGCCGCCCTGCGGCGGGGCGAGCGGCCCGGCCCGATGCCGATCGCCGCGGTCATGACCCTGGGCGAGGAGGTCACCGACACGTTCACCGAGCAGCCCTCCCTGCGCTCCGGCGGCCGCGGCATCCGCAACGCCGCCCCCCGGCTGCGGCGGGTGCTCGCCGCGGGCCTGCTGCGGGCGCTGCTGCCGGACCGGCCGGGATCGCGCTCGACCGACCTGATCGGGGCCGGCGGGGCGATCGCCGTCCGGCAGGTCGGGCGCGTCCGGGTCTCGGCGCGGCTCCTGCGGGCCGGCGGGCGCGTGGGCCGGCGGCGCGTCCCGTTCCGCCCGCACCTGCTCCTGTGGAACGACCTGGACTGGGACGGCTGGCACGCCTTCGACAACGCCCTGCGCACCGCCGCCGCCGTCCTGCTCGTCAACGGCTTCTGGTACGTCACCGGCTGGTCGCACGGGGCCGGCGCCGCGACCTGGGCGAGCCTCGTCTGCGTCCTGCTCGCCGCCCATGCCGACCCGCGTGCGGAATCCCGCGCCTTCCTGGTTGGCGCGCTGCTCGCCGGCGTGGTCGGGCTCACAGTCCGCTACACCCTGCTGACGACCACCGGGAGCTTCGCGCTGCTGGCCGCGGTGCTGCTGCCGGTGGCGATGCTGGCGGTGGTCGGCCGCGCCGACAAGCGCGCGATCTACGGGATCGGCTTCGGGTTCTTCGTCTTCGGCGTGCTCGATCCCAAGAACCCGATGACCTACGACCTCGCCGACTCGCTCAACACCGTGCTGGCCGAGCTGCTCGGCATGGCGGTGGCGGCGATCGCGTTCGCCGCCCTGCCGCCGCCGGTGAGCGCCGCGACCCTGCGCCTGCGGGCCCGACGCCGGCTGGTCCGGTCGGTGCGCGGCGCGGCCCTCGACCCGGCGCTCCTGCTGCCGCCGCTCGACCGCTACCTCGCCCGGGGCTTCGGCCGACTCGCCCTCATCGGCGCGGACGACGCGGCGGCCCGGAGCGGCGAGCGCCTGCTCGTCATCGGGCTCCTGCTGCTCGCCCTGCGGGAGACGGACGACCGGGAGGGCCGCCGCGTCGGCCGGGCGGTCTGGGCGCGGCTCGCCGCGTCCCGTCCGGCGGGGCCGGAGACGGTGCCGGATCCCTTGCGCGCGCTCGCCGACCGGGCGACCCTGCCCCTCCAGGCGGAGCGCATCGGGGCGCTGGCCGCCCTCGTGTCGGATCTCGACCGCGCGGGCTGGCCGAACCTCGATCCGGGAGGGCGGGCGTGATCGGCGTGGTCGGATTGCGGGCGGTCGACGTGCTGGGGCTCTTCGTCGAGCCCGCGGTGATCTGCCTGCTCGCCGCCCTGGTGATCACCTGGGCCCTGCGCTGGATCTTGGACTGGATCGGCATCAACCACCTTGTCTGGAACCGCGCCCTGTTCGACTTCAGCCTCCTGACCGCCGTGACGGCGCTGCTGATCCTGTCCCTGCGCGTCCAGGGCCCGTGAGATGGCCCTGAAACCGCGACCGTCGCTGCGCGACTGGCAGCCGCCGCCCGCCTACAACGTCGCCGCCACCCTGCTGGCGCTGGCGGCGGCCGTGGGCCTCGCCTACCTCGCCTTCCTCTACTACGCCTACACGCCCTGGACCCGGGACGGGCGCGTGCGCGTCTACACCGTGCAGGTGGCGCCCGAGGTCTCCGGCACGGTGGTGGCGGTCCGGGTCCGCGACAACCAGTTCGTCCGCAAGGGCGACGTGCTGTTCACGATCGATCCCGGCACGTTCAGGAACGCCGTGACCCAGGCCGAGGGCGCCCTCGCCAGTGCCCGGGCGCGGGCCGGGTACCTCGCGGGGATCGCGCAGCGCACCGCCGACCTCGACGACCTCGCCACCACGCCGCAGCAGAAGCAGACGACCAGCGGCCAGGCGCAGGCCGCCCAGGCCGACGTGGTCCAGGCGGAGGGTGCGCTCGCGCAGGCGCGGCTCAACCTGGAGCGCACGACCCTGCGGGCGACCGTGAACGGCTGGGTCACCAACCTGCTGCTGCAGGAGGGCGGGTTCGCCGCCACGGGACAGCCGGCGCTGACGCTGGTCAACGGCGACAGCTTCTGGATCGAGGGCTATTTCGAGGAGACGCAGCTCCCGCGCATCGGCGCGGGCGACGCCGCGCGCGTGTCGCTGATGGCGTGGCCGGACCGTCCGATCCGGGGGCGCGTCACCGGCCTCGGCCGCGGGATCAGCGTCGCCGACGCCGCCCCGGGCGTCCAGGGGCTGCCGACGGTCAACCCGATCTTCACCTGGGTCCGGCTGGCGCAGCGGGTGCCGATCCGGATCGACCTCGACGACGTGCCCTGCCCGATCGTGCTGGCGGCCGGGATGACGGCGAACGTCGCGATCCTGGCCGAGACAGCCGGGTCGCCGGACGCACTGCCGCCCGGCCGGCGCACGGGCGCGGCCGCCGGCCAGCGCTGCGACGGGGCGCCGGTCGTCGAGTCGCGGCGCTGACGACGCGCGCCGGCCGGGAAAACCGGGCGGCGCGGCGCGTTGATCCGGCAGGCGCGCCGCCGCGCGGCGGCCGCGATCGCGACGAGGACCCGATGGACTACAGGCAGTTCGGACGCTCCGGCCTCACCGTGCCGGTGCTCAGCTTCGGCACCGGCACCTTCGGCGGCACGAACGAATTCTTCCAGCGCTGGGGGCAGACGGACGTCGCCGAGGCGACCCGCATGGTCGATCTCTGCCTCGACTCCGGCGTCAACTTCTTCGACACGGCCGACATCTACTCGGGCGGCGCCTCGGAGGAGATCCTGGGCCAGGCCCTGAAGGGCAAGCGCGACCGGGCGCTGATCTCCACCAAGGCGACCTTCCGGTTCAACGACGAGCTGAACCAGGTCGGCTCCTCGCGCTACCACCTGGTCCGCGCCTGCGAGGCCAGTCTGAAGCGGCTCGGCACCGACCATATCGACGTCTACTTCATGCACGGCTTCGACGCCCTCACCCCCGTGGACGAGACGCTGCGGGCGCTCGACGACCTCACCCGCGCGGGCAAGATCGGCTATATCGGCGCCTCCAACTTCTCGGGCTGGCAGCTGATGAAGGCGCTCGCGACCTCCGAGCGCCACGGGCTCGCCCGCTACGTCGCCTACCAGGGCTACTACGCGCTGATCGGCCGCCACTACGAGTGGGAGCTGATGCCGCTCGGCCTCGACCAGGGCGTCGGCCTGATGGTCTGGAGCCCGCTGGGCTGGGGCCGTCTCACCGGCAAGATCCGCCGCGGACAGGCCAACCAGAGCGGCCGCATCGCCGCCGGCGGCGCCGAGGGCGGGCCGCCGGTCTCCGACGACTACCTGTTCGGCGTGGTCGACGCCCTCGACGCCGTGGCGGCCGAGACCGGCAAGACGGTGGCGCAGGTGGCGCTCAACTGGCTGCTGACCCGGCCGACCGTCTGCAACATCGTGGTCGGCGCCCGCAACGAGGAGCAGTTGAAGCAGAACCTCGGCGCCCTCGGCTGGACCCTGACGGCCGAGCAGGTCGCCCGGCTCGACGCGGCGAGCCAGGAGACCCCGATCTACCCGTACTGGCACCAGCGCGGCTTCGACGAGCGCAACCCCAAGCCGACGCGCTGGTAGGCCGTCGCCCCGGCCGGGACGATCGAGCGATTTTTCAGAAACGATGCGTTTCGATCGTTTCTGTTCCAACCCGGACGCTCCCGGTCCAGGATGCCTGCGGATGGGGGGCCGATCCCCGCGCGGAGGAGCAAGGCGATGAGCTGGCACAGTGCCGATGACCCGATCCCGGGCGACCATTTCAGCTGCGACGCGATCCAGACCCTGATCGTGCCCCGC
The DNA here is from genome assembly GCF_000383455.1 of Methylobacterium sp. 285MFTsu5.1. Taxonomy (NCBI): domain Bacteria; kingdom Pseudomonadati; phylum Pseudomonadota; class Alphaproteobacteria; order Hyphomicrobiales; family Methylobacteriaceae; genus Methylobacterium; species Methylobacterium sp. 285MFTsu5.1. The sequence goes on from NZ_KB911270.1 coordinate 508,851, forward strand.
TCGCGCGATCTCGGCTCCTTCGCGGTGCGCCGGGCGCTGCCCTCCACCGAGTGCCGGATGGTCGGCCCCTTCATCTTCTTCGACCAGATGGGCCCCTCGGAATTCCTCCTCGGGCAGGGCATGGACGTGCGGCCGCACCCGCATATCGGCCTCTCCACCGTCACCTACCTGTTCGACGGCGAGATCATGCACCGCGACAGCCTCGGCACGGAGCTGCCGATCCGGCCGGGCGAGCTGAACTGGATGACCGCCGGCCGCGGCATCACGCACTCGGAACGCACCGCCCCGACGCTGCGTCAGACCGGCTCCCGCCTGTTCGGCATCCAGAGCTGGGTCGCGCTGACGGACCGGGACGAGGAGAACGCCCCCGCCTTCGAGCACTACGACGCCGCCGCGCTACCTGTCCTCACCGGCGAGGGCAAGACCGTCCGGCTGATCGCCGGCGAGGCCTTCGGCGCGCGCTCGCCGGTCCGGACCTCGAGCCCGATGGTCTACGCCGACGTGGCCCTCGAGGCCGGCGCCGTCCTGCCCCTCGATCCGACCTACGACGAGCGGGCGATCTACACGGTCGCGGGCGCCATCGAGATCGCCGGCGACGGCTTCGGCCCCGGCCAGCTGCTGGTGTTCCGCCCCGGCGACCGCATCAGCGTGCGCGCCACGGAATCGGCCCGGTTCATGGTGCTGGGCGGCGAGCCAATGGACGGGCCGCGCCACCTGTGGTGGAATTTCGTCTCGTCCCGGCCCGAGCGGATCGCGCAGGCCAAGGAGGATTGGCGCCAGGGCCGGTTCGACACCGTGCCGAACGACGCCGAGTTCATCCCGCTGCCGGAGGACCCGCAGCCCGTCCGCTACCCGTGAGACGGCCCGCGATCCGGCGGTCCCGCGCGACGTCGCGCGGGTATCGCCGCGGCAGCGCAACCCTAGCGCGAACATTAAGGAGTTGTTAACCATTTTCCGTCGGTGTGAGGCGGACGCCGATGCCTCACCGAAGGCTTGCGCTGCACCCTGTCGGCAGGACGCGTGATGGAACAGACGAAGCACCCCAAGGCCGAGGCGCTGGACCAGATCGATGCCGTCGCGCGCGACGCCCGCGAGCCGACGACCCGGATCCGCACCGGCAACCTCGTCCTGCTCGCCGCGGACGAGCGCGTCTCGGCGCAGGGGCGCAACCAGAACCCGTCGCCGGTCGAGCGGTGGCCCGACCTGCTGGAGCGGGTGCAGGGCGCGGCGCGCTACATCCGGAACGTCGAGGACCGGGCACAGGAGCAGGAGACGCACGTCCAGGACCTGCTGCGGCAGGTGCGCGCCGACATGGACGCGGCCCGCGCCCAGGTGCTGGCGGCCGAGCGGGAGACCCACGAGGTCCACGCGCAGGCGATCAAGCTGATCCAGGCCGCCGAGGACCGGGCCGCGGCCGCCGAGGAGCGGGCCGCGGCAGCGGAGCAGATGCTCCAGCGCATCGCCGAGACGATCGACGCGGAATTCGTGATGCAGCCGGGCGGACAGGTGACCGGCCAGGCGGGCAGCGCTCGGGCTTCCGCGACGCGGGCGGCTTCGTGACCGGCGCGGGCCCTGCGGAACCGCCACGGCGATGAACGCGACGTTCTGGGCCCAGCTCGACGCCCGCATCGCGCGCGAGCGCGGAGAACCGACGGAGCCGGCTCCGGGGATCGCCGACGGCCCCCTCGTGGCCGACGCACCGAGCCCGGCGGCGCGTTCCGAAGCGTCCCCCGAACCCGATCCGGAGACGCCGTCGCGGCCGGTGGCGGACTGGAGCCAGATCCTCGACACCCTGTCGGCCGCGACCGTTGCGAAGCAGGCGCAGGATCAGCGCCTGCACCAGCAATCGACCGCCTGCGAGACGCTGGCCGCGGATCTGGAGGCCGCCCAGCAGGAGATCCGGACCCTGCGGGCGCTCCTGGAGGAAGCGCGGGCGCAGGCGGCGCGGCAGGTCCTCGAACGCGAGGCGGAAGCCGACCGGCGCGTCCGGGAGGCCCAGGCGCGGGCCGAGGCCGCGACCCTGCGGGCGGCGGCGGCCGAGGACTGGCTCAAACGGATCGAGCAGGCGAGCCGGGATCTGCTGCCCGACGGACGGCACGCGGCCGCCTGAGGCCCGGAGCGCCAGCCACGAATCAGCCGCGGCCTGCCGAGGCGGGTCGGCTCAGGCGGCGCGCTCGCCCGGCACGCCGAGGCCGATGGAGCGCGCCAGCGCGGACCGGCGCTCGGCATATTCCTGCGCGACCATCGGATAATCGGCCGGCAGACCGTAGCGCTCGCGGTAGCTCTGCGGGTGCAGGCCGTGGGCCGTGAGATGGCGCTTGAGCGTCTTGTACCGGCGCCCGTCGATGAAGCTCACGATGCCGTCGGGCCGGATCGAGCTGCGGATCTGCGCGGCGGTAGGCCGGTCGCGCAGCGCGTCCGTGTCCCCCGCCGCCTCGATCGACGCCGCCCCGTTGGCGGCCAGCGCGGTGATCGCGTCGTGACACTGCGCGATGAGGGTCGGAAGGTCGGCGGTCGGAACCCGATTGTTCGATACATAGGCAGCGACGAGCCCCGCCGTCAGCACGATATTGGATTGGGGGCTGACGAGGGACGAATCGGACACGTTATGGGCTCCTGACAAGGTCGAGAACCCTCTTAGGTTGGTCGGCGCCGTTGCGCTTGCCTGAAAGCGTGCTACCGTTTTCCCGAGCGCGCGCGGCGAAGCATGAATACAAGAATTTTCTATGAGGACTTTGTTCTCTACGGCGGATTTCAAGCCGAAAGACAGTTTCCGCCTCTGGCGTGAGACGATCTTCGAGCGGATCGTGCCGGTCGAACTTACGCCTGCCGTGGCGCACGCTTTCACCGGCACGCTGGAGGCCGCGGAGGTCGGGCCGCTGCTGATCACGCGCGTGACGCAGAGCGCCGTCACCACCGTCGCGACCCCGGACACGATCCGCCGGCACGGCAAGTACGAGACCCTGAACGTCGCCATCACGCTCAAGGGCCGCGTGTTCAGCGCGCAGGACGACCGCACCGCGATCCAGAATCCCGGCGACATCGTCGTGATGGACCGTCGGCCGGCGACGATGGCCTCCGACGTCGACACGCAGACGCTGTTCGTCGAGCTGCCGCGCGCGGCCCTGGAGCGCGCCCTCGGCTCGACGCGCCGGTTCACGTGCCTCACGATCGGCGCGGATCAAGTCGGCACGTCGATGGTCACGACCTTTTTCCAGGAACTGGTCCGCAACGCGGAGCGCCTGACGCCGGACATGTCGAACCGCATGGCGTCGGTCGGCGTCGATCTCATCGTCGCGAGCATCGCGGAACGCCTCGCGCACGAGACCCCCAAGAACATCCAGGGCGTCCTGATCTTCCAGCGCGCGCTGGCCCACATCGAGGCCCATCTCGGCGACCTGAACCTCGACCCCGCCCGGCTCGCGGCGGCCGTCGGCGTGTCGCTGCGCCACCTCCAGGCCCTGTTCCGCGAGCAGGACCGCAACATCGCCGACTGGATCTGGCGGCGGCGGCTGGAGACCGCCGCGCAGCGTCTCGCCGATCCCGGCTTCGCCCATCTGGCCGTCGGAGAGCTGGCCTACAGCTGCGGCTTCTGCACCCAGAGCCATTTCAGCCGCCGCTTCAAGGACAGCTACGGGATCTCGCCGAGCGAGTACCGGTGGCGCAACCGCGGCGCGGACCAGCTCGCCGGCTGACGTCCGGCTACTGCAGGACGGCGCCCGCGGTGTTCGCGCGGATCCATCCCGGAGCGAGGATGTCGCCGCCCTCGGTGATGATCCAGGGATTGGCATCCTCGGCGTCGATCGCCGCGACCGCGGCGGCGAGGGCGGCCCGCAGCGTCGGGAAACTGTGCGACACGGCCACCCGGGCCGGCGCGTAGCCCGGCCAGAGGGTCAGTTCGGCGGGTCGGTCGAGATCGGTCGGCAGCATTGGTCGTGCGGGGCTGGAGGGGCACGCCGCCTGGGCCGCGGGCGTGCGGGGAAGCGGACGGAGAGCTGGCGCGCTCAGGCGGCCTTCGGCTTCGGCCGGGGCACGCGCACCTCGACCATCTGGCCGGTCATCGGGTTGAGGATCAGCATGTCAGCACGTCTCCGGTGGACCTGCCCGTAGAACGCCCGCCGATCGCGCCCGGATCGGGGCGGTCGGCGCAATTGTGCGGTTTGGGTAAACCGATCGTTCACCGTGAAGGCGCGCCGTTCATCCGCGCCGTCTCCGCCTCAGATTACAACCGGGCGTCGTGTGGTCGGAGGCCGGCACACCTACCGTTTTAGGCGTAGGATCCGACGCGCGTCGTCGCGATGGCCGAGCCGCGGGCATACAAAAGCCCGCCACGGCAGGACCGGGCGGGCGGAGTGGCGGCATAGGGTCGGGAGGTTCGCCGTGGCGGCGACCTGCCATCCCGCCCATGACGGCCGCATGACAGCGGTATGCCAGCGCGATGGAAGCGGCATGCCAGCCCCACGAATATCGCGCGACAGGCGGCCGATCCGGTCAGACCCGCTCCGGCTCCGCCAGCAGGATGGCGGCGCGGATGGCGGCCCGGCGCAGCCCGGCATCGGCCCAGGGCTGATCGATCAGCGTCCGGGCGAAGGGATGCGAGGCCACCGCGGCCGCGGGATCGATGCGGAAGCCGTCCCCGAACGCCACCGAACCGGGCGTGGGATCGGCCAGATAGGCGTCGACGACGGCCGAGACGTCGTCATCGACGATATCCAGGGTCGTGAACAGGTCGAGAGTCATGGGGCGCTTCGCCATGGCGGCGCTATAGCCGCGCCACCGCGACAGGATCACGACTCCCGCGCCGTCTCCGCGCCGCGATCAGAACGCGGCCGGAACGAGCATCGCGGCGGGGACCGGGCCGCGCACGTAGTCCGCGTGCCGCAGGCGCTCGGGCAAGTGGACCGCCGGGTGCTCCACGCTGCCGTAGGGGATCTGGTCGAGCAGGTGGCTGATACAGTTCAGGCGGGCCCGTCGCTTGTCGACCGCCTCGACCACCCACCAGGGCGCCTCGGGGATATGGGTCCGCGCCAGCATGTCCTCCTTGGCCCGGGTGTAGTCCTCCCAGCGGCGCCGCGACTCGACGTCCATGGGCGACAGCTTCCACTGCTTGAGCGGATCGCGGATCCGCATCCGGAAGCGGAATTCCTGCTCGGCATCGGTGATCGAGAACCAGTATTTTACCAGGACGATGCCGGAGCGCACCAGCATGCGCTCGAATTCGGGGACCGACCGGAAGAACTCCTCGACCTCCGCCTCGGTGCAGAAGCCCATGACCCGCTCGACGCCGGCGCGGTTGTACCAGGAGCGGTCGAACAGCACGATCTCGCCGCCGGCGGGCAGATGGGAGACGTAGCGCTGGAAATACCATTGCGTCCGCTCGCGCTCGCTCGGGGCGGGCAAGGCGGCGACGCGGCAGACGCGGGGATTGAGGCGCTGGGTGATCCGCTTGATCACGCCGCCCTTGCCGGCCGAGTCGCGGCCCTCGAACAGCACGACCACGCGCAGTTTCCGGTCCTGCACCCAGTCCTGGAGCCGGACCAGCTCGTGCTGCAGCCGGAGCAGCGCGCGGAAATAGACCTTGCGGTCGAGATGATCGGGCGGCGCGCCGCCGAGCTCGGCCGCGAGCCGGTCGAGGCGATCCTCCTCGAGCCCGAGTTCCAGCTCCTCGTCGTAGCTGTCGGCGAGGTCACGCCGGATCGCCTCCAGGGTGGCATCCGCGTTGGCATTCAAGGTGGCATCCGGGGCAGAGCTGTCGTCGGGCCGCATCGCCGGTTCTCCTGCGCGTCGCGGGGCCGACCTAGAGCAGCGTTCCGTGACACGCCTGAGAAAGCGCCGCGCCCGCGGCGGCCGATCCCATGTCGCGCCCGTGATCGTTCCGTCATACGGTTCCGCCACCGATCGGGGCGACCGGAGATGCGTCATGGCTGGAGAAGCGAAGAGGGCCGGGCCGAAGCGCCGGCGGGACGACCCCGATCCGGCGCGCGCCGAGGGCGAGAAGGTCGGCGCGCGCATCGATGCCGCCTTCGAGAAGCTCGCCGGGAAGCTGCGCGCCCGCGCCGACAGGGCCCGCGCCAAGCTCGACGCGGCGACGAAGGCCGAGAAGCGGGCGGTGCTGCTGCGCCGCTACGAACTCTACGCGGACGCGGCGGCCTATCTCGAGGAGCGGCTCGTCGATCGCGGGGGGCGATCCGCGTGATCTCCATCGACCCGGCCGGGCGCGGCGCCGCCCGACGCAGCTGACGGCGAGGATCCCATGTTCGACGCGACCAAGATGCTCGCCGACGCCCTCGGCGAGCACCTGGCCCTGACCTACCAGCGGACCTTCGGCAGCCGGGAGCCGCGCTACGCCGAGATCATCGAGGCCGCGGCGCGCCTGACGATCGAGCGGATCGTCGGGAGCGACGCCCTCTACCATGACGGCGACCACACGGCCCTCGTCACCCTGGTCGCCCAGGACATCCTCCGCGGCCGCTTCCTGCAGCAGGGCATCACGCCCGAGGACTGGCTGCACATGATCCTGGCCGCCCTCTACCACGACATCGGCTACGTGCGCGGCGTCTGCGCCGGAGACCGGCTGCAGGCCTTCGTCATCGACGCGCAGGGCACGACCGTCAGCCTGCCCCGGGGCGCCTCTGACGCGGCGCTGGCACCCTACCACGTGGAGCGCTCGAAGCTGGCCGTGCAGGAGCGCTTCGGCACGCACGATCTCGTCGACGCGTCCCGGGTCATCCGGGCGATTGAGCTGACCCGCTTCCCGGTCCCCGAGGACGATTCCCATCGCGAGACCGGGACCGAGGCCGGCCTGCTGCGGGCGGCCGACCTGATCGGTCAGCTCGGCGACCCGCTCTACCCGCGCAAATTGAACGCCCTGTTCCACGAATTCGCCGAGATCGGCGTCAACGCGGAACTCGGCTACGACAGCCCGGCCGACCTCGCGGAGCGCTACCCGTCGTTCTTCTGGGGCAAGATCGAGCCCGTGATCGGGGACGCGATCCGGTTCCTCGACCTCACGGTCGAGGGGCGGGGCTGGGTCGCGAACCTCTACGCCCACGTCTTCGCCATCGAGCACGACCGCCGGCGCATGGGCCCGCATCCCGGGCCGGGCCCTCTCTGAGGCGGCGCGGCGGCCTCAGGCGGCCGCGACGAGTCGGGTCACGGCCCGGACCAGCTCCGCCGCCACGAAGGGCTTCTCCAGGATGGGCCGGCTCGCCTCGGCCGGGGCGCCGGTGACCCGCACGTCGCCGGTGGCGAACAGGTACGGCACGCCGAGGACGCCGAGACGCTCGGCGACCGGATAGACGCTGTTCCCGTCGCCCAGATTCACGTCGAGCACCGCGGCGTCGGGCGTCTGCTCGGCGATCAGGTCCAGGGCGAGATCCGCGCGTGGGACCGGGCCGATCACCTCGGCCCCGGCGCTGTGCAACCAGCGCTTGACCTCGCTGGCGATGAGATACTCGTCCTCGACGACGAGGACGCGGCACCCGGACAGGGGCGGAACAGCCTCGGGCACGATCCCCTCCCATCGGCGCGCGACGATCCGAGAATAACCGCGCGACACGACCGGAGGTTCGCGCCGTTCGCATGATCCGCCACGCACCCCGACGGCGCGGGACCGCGCCGGCCCGCGCGGCGGGTCGATCAGCCCCCTGGCCGAGCCGGGGCGTCGGGCGGGGCGTCGGGCGGGGCGTCGGGCGGGAAGAAGCGGTTGGCCGGCCGCGCGAGGCCGAGATGGTCGCGCAGCGTCGTCCCGGCGTAGTCCCGGCGGAACAGCCCGCGCCGCTGCAGCTCCGGCACCAGCCGGTCGACCACGTCGTCGAGACCCTCGGGCACGAACGGGAACATCACGTTGAAGCCGTCGCAGGCGCGGGTCTCCAGCCACTCCTCCATCCGGTCGGCCACCTGCGCGGGCGTGCCGACCATCTGCAGGCCGCCGTAGCCGCCGACCTTGCGGGCGAGTTCCCGCACGGTCGCGCCGGTGCGGCGGGCGTAGTCGACGATCTGGGCCTGCCCGCTCTTGCTGGCGTTGCTCTCGGGGAGCTCCGGGAGCGGCGCGTCGAGGGCGAAGCCGGTCGCGTCGACGCCGAGGCGGACCGAGAGGTTGGCGAGGCCGCTGTCGGGATGGACGAGGTCGTCGAGGCGCGCCTTCTTGGCCTGCGCCTCGTCCTCCGTCTCGCCCAGGACGATGAAGCAGCCGGGCAGGATCTTGAGCTGGTCCGGGTCGCGCCCCGCCGCCGGCATCCGGCCCTTCACGTCGGCGTAGAAGGCCCGGGCCGCCTCCACGGTCGAGGCCGCGCCGAACACCATCTCGGCGGTCTCGGCGGCGATCTGCTTGCCGGCCTCGGAGGCGCCGGCCTGGACGATCACCGGCCAGCCCTGCACCGGCCGGGCGACGTTGAGCGGGCCCTTCACCTTCAGGAAGTCGCCGCGGTGGTCGAGGACGCGCATCTTCGCCGGGTCGAAGAACAGGCCGCTCGCCGGATCCATCGTGAAGGCGTCGTCCGCGAAGGAATCCCACAGGCCGGTCACCACGTCGAAGAACTCGCGCGCCCGGGCGTAGCGGGTGGCGTGCTCCAGATGCGCGTCGCGGCCGAAGTTCAGGGCCTCGTCCGGGTTGCCGGAGGTGACGAGGTTCCAGCCGGCCCGCCCCTTCGAGATGTGGTCGAGCGAGGCGAACTTGCGGGCGACGTGGTAGGGCTCGTTGTAGGTGGTCGACGCGGTGGCGATCAGGCCGATCCGATCGGTGAGCACGGCGAGCGCCGGCAGCAGGGTCAGCGGGTCGAACGACGTCACGGTGGCCGAGCGGCGGAGCGCCGCCACCGGCATGTTCATCACCGCGAGGTGGTCGGCCATGAAGAACGCGTCGAACTTCGCGGCCTCCAGCCGCCGGGCGAAGTGCGCCAGGTGCTCGAAGTTGAAGTTCGCGTCCGGATAGCTGCCTGGATAGCGCCACCACGCGGTGTGGATGCCGACCGGGCGCATGAAGGCGCCGAGATGCAGCTGGCGGTCCCGGCTCATCGCTGCCGTCTCCGGTCTCTCACGGATGCTTGTGGATCGGGTCGACCCAGTACACCGTCTCGGGCGCCTCGGCGGCCTCGACGTCGGGCAGGTTGACCACCACCGCCTCGTTGTCGGAGCGCACCAGCACGCAGTGCAGCGGCTCGTCGGTCGAGGCGTTGATCTCCTGGTGCGGCACGAAGGGCGGCACGAAGATGAAGTCGCCCGGCCCGGCCTCGGCGACGTATTCGAGCCTGTCGCCCCAGCGCATCCGGGCGCGGCCCGAGACCACGTAGATCACGCTCTCCAGTTCGCCGTGGTGGTGCACGCCGGTCTTGGCGTCGGGCTGGATCGCCACCGTGCCGGCCCAGATCTTCTGGGCGCCGACCCGGGCGGCGTTGATCGCGGCCTGCCGGTACATGCCGGGCGTCTGCGCGGTGTTGGCGTCGAGCCGGTCGCCGGGGATCACCCGAACGCCGTCGTGCTTCCAGCGCTCGGACGCGCCGTGGTCGTGGGCGTGATCGTGGGCGTGATCGTGGGCGTGGCCATGATCGTGGCTGTGGCCGTGGTCGTCGCCGTGGTCGTGCATGTCGGGTCCTCCCGCGCCATCATTGCACGGCGGCGGCGGTTTGCGAGACGCTCGTGTCGAGGATCGCCTCGGCCCGCGGCGCGCGGGCCTTCGGGATCAGCCCGGCGCGGACGTAGAGATCGATGTTGCGCTGCTCGTCGGCGATCACGGACGCGTCGATCGGGACGGCCCGGTAGGCGGCGCGGCCGAACCAGCGCAGCGGCACCGCCTCCGGCAGGCCGATGAGCTTCGACCAGACGGACGCGTAGGGCGCCGGATCCTTCAGGGCCCATTCCCGGGCGCGGGCGAGGCGCGCGCCGAAATCGGCGAGCAGCGCCCGCTTGGTCCGGATCGCGTCGTCGCTCGCCACCGCGAAGGTCAGGCCCGGGGTGATGCCGTTGCCGTCGCGGATCACCCGGACGAGGCCGGCGAGCTCCGCCGTGGAGGTGTAGGGCTCCCAGGTCGCCCAGGCGTCGACCGCCCCGGAAGCCAGCGCGATCTTGGCGTCGGCCGGCGGCAGGAAGCTGAAGGTCACGCTGTCGGCGGGCAGGCCCGCCTCCTCCAGCGCCGCCAGGACCACCTGATGGCCGATCGAGCCGCGGTTCGTGGCGACGCGCTTGCCCTTCAGGTCGGCCACGGTGCGGAGGGGCGATTCCTTGAGCGCCAGGATCGCCAGCCCGTCCTGCCGGTTGCGGAAGGCCAGGAACGCCTTCACCGGCACCCCGGCGGCCGCCGCGAAGGTGAAGGGCGCGTCGCCGACGCCGCCCGCGTCGATCGCGCCGGCGTTCAGCGCCTCGAGCAGGGGCGCGGCCGCCGGGAACTCGCTCCAGTCGAGCCGGTAGGGCAGCCCGTCGAGCACGCCGGCCGCCTCCATCAGCGCGCGGGCGTTGCCGCGCTGGTCGCCGACCCGCAGCACCTCCTGCGCGTGCGCCGGCCGGACCGCCAGGAGCGCCAGCAGGGCGAGGATGACGGCGCGCATCAGGCGGCCTCGGCGGCGCCGCGGCGCCCGAGGGCGGCCCGGACGGCGGGCAGCAGCGCCCGGCCGTACTGGAGCGCGTCCTCCAGCGGGTCGAAGCCGCGGATCAGGAAGGTCCGCACGCCCAGGTCGTGATAGTCGAGCAGGGCGTCGGCGACCTGCTCGGGGGTGCCGACCAGGGCGGTCGAGTTGCCCGCCGCCCCGGTCTCGGCCGCGATGGCGGTGAACAGGCGCTTGTCGTGGCGCGGCCCCGCGGCCGCGGCCGCGAGGAGCCGCCGGGAGCCCTCGTTCTGCGGCGTCGCCGCCGGGCCGAGGCCCTTGGCGGCCCGGACGGCCCGGGTCCGGGCCAGGATGTCCTCGGCGCGCTCCCAGGCCCGCGCCTCGGTCTCGGCGAGGATCGGCCGGACCGACAGGCTGAAGCGCGGCGCCCGCCCGTGGGCCGCGGCCGCCGCCCGCACCCGGCCGATCAGCTCGGCGACCTGCGCGTGGGTCTCGCCCCAGAGGGCGTAGGTGTCGGCGTGGCGGCCGGCCACCGCCAGCGCCGCCGGCGAGGCGCCGCCGAAATAGACCGGGATCGCGTTGACCGGCTTCACCTCGGAGAAGCCGCGCTCCACCCGGTAGTGATCGCCCGCGTAGTCGAACGGCTCCGCGGCGGTCCAGCTCTGCCGGACGATGTCGAGGAACTCCCGGGTGCGGGCGTAGCGCGCGTCCTTGGTGAGGTGGTCGCCGTCCTGGGCGAGTTCCCGGTCGTCGCCGCCGCTGATCACGTGGATCGCGACCCGGCCGCCGGTGAGCTGGTCGAGGGTCGCGAATTGCCGCGCCGCCACGGTGGGCGCCGTGAATCCGGTGCGGTGGGCGATCATCAGCCCCAGCCGCTCGGTCACGGCGGCGACCTGCCCGGCGAGCAGGAGCGCGTCCGGCGTGGTCGCGTGGAAGGCCACCAGCACCCGGTCGAACCCGCCCCATTCGTGCGCCTGCGCCAGGAGCTTCAGGTAGTCGCGGTCGATGGACGGCCCCGCCGCCGGGTGGATCTCGGAGGTGTGGCGGGGGGCGACGAAGCCGATGAACTCGACGGCATCGGGGGGAAGCAGGCTCATGGTGCGATCTCCGGGTCGAGGGCGGGTTCAGGCGCCGAGGGTGGCCCTGCCGGCGGCGGCGCGGACGGCGTCCCCTTGCGGCCAGTGGATGCGCGCGCACAGGACGTCGCGCAGGTGCCGCTCCAGCGGGTTCGCCCGGGACAGGCCGGCGTTGCCGGACAGCTCCGCGGCGCGCTGGACCGCCGCGACGGCGTTCTCCGTGGCGGTGAGCTTCACGAAGCCGGACTCGCGCGGCGGCGGAGGATGTCCCGCATCGACCTCGGCGGCGAGCCCGGCGACGAGGCGCGCGTTGACGGCGAGCAGCCGCTCGTTCTCGCCGACCGCCTCGTGGAAGCGCGGCAGGCTCGCCAGCGGCGCCCCGAGGCTGCCGGGCCGGCGCGCCCGCAGGAAGCCGGTGAACCAGTCCTGCGCCGCCCGGGCCACGCCGTCGTAGAGGGCGGCGAGCAGGGTGCAGCTCCAGGCCTGCTGCCAGGGATCGGGCCCCGACCAGCCGCCCGGCGGCCGCAGGTCGACGGCGTGGTCCCCTGGGATCGGCACGTCCGTGAAGTGGACGTCGTGGCTGCCGGAGGCGCGCAGGCCGAGATGGTCCCAGGTCTCCGCGATGCGGATGCCCGGCGCGTCGAACGGCACCAGGACGGTGCCGGTGCGCGGCTCCGCCTCGTCGGTGCGGACGAAGACGAGGCCGTAGGCGAGCCCCGGCGCCCCGGTCGCGTAGATCTTGTGCCCGGAGATCCGCCAGCCCGCGCCGTCGCGGCGGGCGACCGTGGCCGGCAGGCCGCCCCGCGAGGGCGTCCCGAGCTCGGGCTCGACCCGCAGGGCGTTGATCAGCGCCCCGCGCGCGACCGCCGCGGCGCCGACCGCGTCGGCGAGCGCGCGCGGCCACGGGGTGTCGGGCCGGTGGATCAGCCCGTGCTGGAGGTACTGCATCGCCACGACCAGGGCGGTCGCCGGGTCGGCGGCGCCGAGCGCGCGCACCAGTGCGGCGGCCCGCGCGAGACCCGCGCCGCCGCCGCCGAGACGCCGCGGCACGGTGACGGCCAGGAGCCCGGCCTCCCGGAGCGCCGCGAGGGAGTCGTGCGGGAAGGTCCCCGCGCGGTCGTGGTCGGCCGCGCGGGCGGCGAGCCGTCCGGCGAGGCTGCTGACGATGTCGGGGGGCGGGACGGCGACGGTCATGGGGTGTTCGGCGACGTGATCGGCGGGCGGCCGCGCGGCGCCATCCCGGGAGCTGCGATGGTCCGCCGGGACCCGGGTCGCGTCAACGGAATGCCGTTCCGAATATTCATGGATCGGAAGGAGGATGTTGCCGCGTCGTCGGACGGTGAAGAAGAACGTGTTTCCGCCCCCGGGGGCAGGAATCGATCGTTCTCCCGGTCGTCGTTCGGGATCCCGTCATCGAGAGACAGACGAGCGACGCTTCTCGCCGATGAGCCGGGGCGCCTTAGCGCTGTGCGACGGCGCCGATCCGTGAATGATCTTACCCGATCGCGCGAAAATAGAGGAAACGCTTTCGTTGACTCGGTCCTGCAGCGATCGAATACTCGGCACCTTGATCCCTCGACGGATCATTTCCGAAGACGAGGACGCCAGATCCGCCCGGTCGCGCCACCGGTGCGGTGACGCGCGCCGTTCCCGCCGCGCGGTCGCGCGGCCCGGAGACCCGAGATGACCGACGCGCCCTCCCGACCGGGCAGCCCCTCCTCCGATCCCTCGCCCTCCCGGCGGCGCCTGCTGCAGGTCGGCGCCGCGGCGGCCGCTCTGCCGCTCGGCCTCGGCATGGGCACCGGCCGCGCCTGGGCACCCGGACCGGGGGCGCCGTTCGACCCCGGCCCGCTCTGCCGACCCGCCGCCGCGGAGGCGCCCGCGGGCCCGCTCCGGACGGTCAAGCTGGCCTGGAACGCCACGGCCATCTGCACGGCGGCCGCGCCGCTCGCCAAGGAGCAGGGGATCTTCGCCCGGCACGGCCTCGACGTGGAGTTCGTCAATTTCGGCGGCTCGACCGAGGCCCTGCTGGAGGCGATCGCCACGGGCAAGGCCGATGCCGGGATCGGCATGGCCCTGCGCTGGCTCAAGCCCCTGGAACAGGGCTTCGACGTGAAGATCACCGCGGGGCTGCACGGCGGCTGCCTGCGGCTGCTCAGTGCCAAATCCTCCGGCATCGCCGACATCGCCGGGCTGAAGGGCAAGACGATCGCGATCAGCGACCAGGCGAGCCCGGCCAAGAACTTCTTCGGCCTGCTGCTCGCCAAGGCGGGGATCGACCCGGAGAGCGGGGTCGAGTGGCGGCAGTACCCGGCCGACCTGCTCAACCTCGCGGTAGAGAAGGGCGAGGCGCAGGCGCTGGCCGATTCCGACCCGCGGACCTGGATCTGGCTGAAGGACCCGCGCTTCACCGAGGTCGCCACCAACCTGTCGGGCGAGTTCGCCACCCGCACCTGCTGCGTCGTGGCCGCCCGCGGCAGCCTGATCCGGAACGACCGCGCGGTGGCGCGCGCGCTGACCCGGGCGATCCTGGAGGGCGGCCACGCCGTCCACCGGGATCCCGAGGCCGCGGCCCGGGCCTTCTCCGGCTACGGCGGCAAGGGCTCGATCGCGGATCTCGCCGCGATGCTGCGCAGCCAGCAGCACGGCGACAGCCCGGTCGGCGGCGATCTCAAGCAGCAGCTCGCGCTCTACGGGGACGAGTTGAAGCAGGTGAACGTCCTGCGGCGGTCCACCGACACGGCGAAGTTCGCCGAGCGGATCTACGCCGACGTGCTGAGCTGAGGCGCGCCATGTCCGGAAGCATCACCGCCGGCGTCGCCCCGCGGGCCGCCGCCCCGTCCCGAAGGCTGCCGCGGCCGCCCTGGCGGATCGTCCTCGCGGGCGGCGCCTGGCTCGCCCTGGCCGGCGTGACCCTCGGCCTGCCCGAGGCGGACGACCTGCCCGAGACCGCGGCCCTCGGGTCCGGCGCGGCGGCGCTCGGCCTCGCCCTCCTGGCCCTCGCGCCCGTGGCGACCCGCCTCGGCCCTCTCGGGTCGCGGCTGCGGCACGGGAGCCCCTGGCTCACGGCGCTGGCGGTGGCGCTGCTGGTCTGGGAGGCGGTCACGGCGAAGCTCGCCCTGCTGCCGATGCCGTTCTTCCCCTCGCCCCAGGCGATCCTGGAGGTCTTCCTCGACGACTGGCCGAAGCTCGGCGGCAGCATCCTCAACTCCCTGATCCTCCTCTCCGGCGGCTATGCCATCGGGGCGGCGACCGGCTTCGTCCTGGGCGTCGCCATCGGCACCTTCCGGGCGGTGGGCTACTGGGCCCATCCCGTTCTGCGCTTCGTCGGGCCGCTGCCGGCCACGGCGTGGCTGCCCCTCGCCTTCTTCGTCTTCCCGTCCTCGTGGTCGGCCAGCACCTTCCTGGTGGCGCTGGCGACCGGCTTCCCGGTCACGGTGCTGACTTGGTCGGGGGTGGCGGGCGTCAACAAGGCCTATTTCGACGTGGCGCGGACGCTCGGCGCCTCGCGCGGCTTCCTGATCCTGCGCGTGGCGATCCCGGCGGCGCTGCCGCACGTCTTCGTCGGGCTGTTCATGGGGCTCGGCGGCTCCTTCGCGGTGCTGGTCGTCGCCGAGATGCTCGGCGTGAAGTCCGGCCTCGGCTGGTACCTCCAGTGGGCGCAGGGCTGGGCCGCCTACGCCAACATGTACGCGGCGCTGATCGTGATGGCGCTGATGTGCTCCTCCCTGATCACGCTGCTGTTCCGCCTGCGCGACCGCCTGCTCGCGTGGCAGAAGGGGCTGGTGCAATGGTAGCCGCCGCGACCCTCGAACGCCCCGCCGCCCAGAGCGCCGGGGCCCGCCTGGCGGTCGAGGCCGTCAGCCACGCCTTCGCGATCCGCGGGGCGCCCCTGCCGGTCCTCGACCGGGTGAGCCTCGACGTGGAGCCCGGCGCCTTCGTGGCGCTGCTCGGCCCCTCGGGCTGCGGCAAGTCCACCCTGCTGCGGCTCGTCGCCGGCCTGGAGCCGCCCGACCAGGGCGCGATCCGGGTCGACGACGACCTCGTCGAGGGGCCGGACCCGTCCCGGCTCCTCGTCTTCCAGGACCCGACGCTCT
The DNA here is from genome assembly GCF_000383455.1 of Methylobacterium sp. 285MFTsu5.1. Classification (NCBI taxonomy): domain Bacteria; kingdom Pseudomonadati; phylum Pseudomonadota; class Alphaproteobacteria; order Hyphomicrobiales; family Methylobacteriaceae; genus Methylobacterium; species Methylobacterium sp. 285MFTsu5.1. Next base: position 524,562 of record NZ_KB911270.1, read on the forward strand.
ATCCGTGGCGGACCGTGCGCGGCAACGTCGCCCTGGGGCTGGAGGCCCGCGGCGTCGGGCGGTCGCGGGCGGCCCTCGTCGACCAGGCGCTGGGGCTCGTCGGCCTCACGGGCTTCGCCGACGTCTACCCGCACCAGCTCTCCGGCGGCATGGCGCAGCGGGCGGCCCTCGCCCGGGCGCTCGTCAACGCGCCGCGGCTGCTGCTCCTCGACGAGCCGCTGGGCAAGCTCGACGCCCTGACGCGGCTCGCCATGCAGGCCGAGATCCTGCGGCTCTGGCAGGAGAAGCGCTTCACCGCGCTCCTCGTCACCCACGACGTCGAGGAGGCGCTGGTGCTGGCCGAGCGCGTGATCGTGCTCTCCGACCGCCCGGCCGCGATCCGGGCCGAGCTGCCCGTCGCGGCGCCCTATCCGCGCCACCGCGACGATGCCGAGATCGTGCGGCTGCGCCGGGAGATCCTGGGGATCCTCGGCCAGCCGACCTGACGGGTCGCCGCCTCAGCCCCGGGCGATCGACGGGGCCGCCCCGACGGTCGCCGCCCGCGGCTGGTGCCGTCCGATCCAGAAGACCAGGGCGCAGCCGACGCCGGTGAGCGCGCAGAGCGGCAGCAGGGCGACGGGGAAGCTGCCGGTCTGCTCGCGCAGCACGCCGATCAGCGAGGTGATCGCCCCGGTGCCGAGATGCGCCAGGGTGTTGATCGCCGCGATGCCGGCGGCCGTCTGGGCCGGCGGCAGCGTCTCCGTGGCGAGGGCGAAGAACGGGCCCTTGATCGCGTAGTTGCCGAGCAGGACCAGCGAGAGCAGGACCAGCGTCATCCAGAGCGAGCCCGTCAGGAGCGTCAGGGCGAAGCTCACCGAGGTCAGCGCCAGCGGCAGGGCCGTGCTCCAGATCCGCTCGCCGCTGCGGTCCGCCCGCAGGCCCCAGACGATCATGAAGACCGAGGCGATGCCGAACGGGATCATGTTCAGCAGGCCGGTCTGCAGGTTGCTGAGGCCGAACCCCTTGAGGATCTGCGGCATCCACAGCGACAGCGTGTTGCTGGTGGCCGAGCTGCCCGCGTAGATCACGGCGAGCAGCCAGACCTGCCGGCTCGCGAGCACCGCCCAGACCGCCGCGAGGCCGTGGGCGTGGTGCCCGGCGCTCGCCTCGGCGGCGCGCCGCTCGGTCTCCAGCCGGTCCGTCAGCCAGCCGCGCTCCGCCGGGCTCAGGAAGGTCGCCTCGGCCGGCCGGCTCGGCAGCAGCGCGAGGGCGGCGACGCCGAGCAGGACGGCCGGGACCGCCTCCATGATCAGCAGCCACTGCCAGCCGCGCAGGGACGCGGCGCCGTCGAGGGTGAGCAGCGCCGCCGAGAGCGGCGAGCCGAAGAAGCTGGAGAGCGGGATCGCGACCATGAACATCGCCACGATCCGCGCCCGGTAGGCCTTGGGGAACCAGTAGGTCAGGTACAGGATCACGCCGGGGAAGAACCCGGCCTCGGCCGCGCCGAGCAGGAAGCGGGCGGTGGCGAAGCTCAGCGGACCGGTGACGAAGGCCGAGCCGATGCCGACGAGCCCCCAGGTGATCATGATCCGCGCGATCCAGATCCGCGCGCCGACGCGCTCCATGGCGAGGTTGCTCGGCACCTCGAACAGGACGTAGGCGACGAAGAACAGGCCGCCGCCCAGGCCGAAGGCCGCGGCGGAGAGGCCGAGATCGTGGTTCATGGTCAGCGCCGCGAAGCCGACATTCACCCGGTCGACGTAGGCGATGAAGTAGCAGAGCACGAGGAAGGGGATCAGGCGCAGGCCGACCTTCCGCATCGTTCGGCTCTCGAAGGCGGCCGCGTCCGCCGCGTGTGGCGTGGTCGGTGTTGCCATGGTCCTGTCCTCGCTGGAATTCGGGCGGGGCCGCCTCGGCCTAGCGGTCGAAGCGGAAGAGTTCGGCGGGCGTCTCGGCCAGGACGATCCGGCGCTCGGCCGGGTCCGGCACCCAGGCGTCGAGATCGCGCCGGGCCTCGGCGGGGCTGGCCTGGGTCTCGAACTGCGTGTGCGGCCAGTCGCTGCCCCAGAGCAGGCGCCACGCCCCGAAGGCGCCGCGCAGGCGCTCGGCGGCCTGCACCGCCGTCTGCCGGCCGGCCTCGCCGCTGCCGATGCGGTAGGCGCCCGAGAGCTTGACCCAGACGCGGCCGCCGCGGCCGAAGCCGAGCAGGTCGGCGAAGCCCGGATCGGCGATGCCGAGGGCGGGGTCGATCCGGCCGAAATGATCGACCACCACGGGGACGCCCGCCGCGACCAGCGGCGGCAGCAGCCGCGCGAGGCGCCGCGCCTCGGCCTGGACCTCGATCTGCCAGCCGAGATCCGCGACGCGCGCGAGGTGGGCGCGCCAGACCGGGCCGGCGAAATCCGGGTCCGGCCGGCCGATCAGGTTGAGGCGCAGGCCGACGACGCCCTGCCCGGCGAGGTCGCGCAGGGTCGCGGTCTCGGCCTCCGGGGCCAGCACGGCGATGCCGCGCAGCCGCTCCGGCGCGGAGCGCAGGGCCGAGACCATGTAGCCGTTGTCGGTGCCCAGGAAGCTCGGCTGGATCAGCACGCCGCGGGCCATGCCGTTCCGGTCCAGCATGGCGCGGTAATCGGCGATGCTCGCGTCGTAGTCGGGGGCGTAGCGCCGGTCGCCCGTGAGGGTGAGGGCCCGGGTGAAGACGTGGGCGTGGGTATCCACCGCAGCGACGCCGGCGTCGGCGGTCCCGGCCGCGCGGCCGCGGGCGGGAAGCGCGAGCGTGACGCCGCCCGCGAGCAGGGTGCGGCAGAAGAGGCGCCGGTTCATCGGATCATCTCACGGTCTGGGGGATCAGCGCGCCGCCGGGCTGCCGATCCGGCAGGAGCGCGACGGCGAGGAGGACGAGCCCGTAGGCACCGAGGGCCGACAGGCCGATCGCCGGGCCGAGGCCGCAGATCTCGCTGAGCAGGCCGACGCCGAGGGGCAGCAGGCCGGAGGCGAGGCGGCCGGCGTTGTAGCAGAAGCCCATCCCGGTCCCGCGCAGCCCGTCCGGGAAGAGCTCGCTGAACAGCGCCGCGAGACTCGCGGGGATGCCGGCCGTGCAGAAGCCGAGGGGCGCCCCGAGGAGGAGCAGGCCCGTGCCGCCGACCGGCAGCAGCAGGTACAGGACGACCAGGGCCATGCAGCCGGCGGCGTAGAGCGCCACGGTCCGGCGGCGGCCGAGCCGGTCCACGAGGCCGCCGGCGACGAGGCAGCCCAGACCGAAGGCCGCGATGATGATGGCGAGGTAGAGCCCGGTGCCGAGGACCGAGGCGCCGCGCTCGACGCTCAGGTAGGTGGGCAGCCACGTGAACAGGGCGTGGAAGCCCCCGTGGGCGCCGAGGCCGAGCAGCGTCGCGAGCACCGTGATCCGGCGCAGGCCGGGCGCGAAGATCGCGAGCCCTCCGGCCCGTGACGGCGCCGGCCCTGCCACGGATCGGACCGGCTCGGGGACGGAGCGGCGGAGGTAGAGCAGGAGGAGTGCCGGCGCGAGGCCGCAGGCGAACAGGGCTCGCCAAGCCGTCTCCTGATCCAGCACCGAGAACGCCGCCGTGGACAGGAGCACGGCCGCGCCCCAGCCGAGCGCCCAGCCGCCCTGGACGGCGCCCAGCGCCCGGCCGCGGTGCTCGGGCCGGATCGCCTCCGCCATCAGCGCGGCGCCGGCCGCCCACTCGGCGCCGAAGCCGATCCCCTGCAGCGCCTTCAGGGTCAGCAGCTGGGCGAAGCTCTGCGCGAAGGCCGCCAGGAAGGTCGCGACCGCGAACCACAGCACCGTGATCTGGAGGGCCCGGACGCGGCCGATCCGGTCCGCCGCGAGGCCGCCGAGCCAGCCGCCGATCGCCGCCGCGACGAGCGTGACCGCGCCGATCAGGCCGGCCTCCGAGCGGCTCAGGCCGAAGCTCGCGACCAGCGCGGGAATGGCGAGGCTGAACATCTGCACGTCCAGGGCGTCGAGCGACCACCCGCCCAGACAGGCCCAGAAGGTGCGACGCTCGGCCGGACCGACCTCTCGGTACCAGCGGAACACGGGCTTTCCTCCGTCCTCTGAAGAGGACTAGTCATTTATATGAATAGATGAGCACGCGTGGGCCGGCGCGTCAAGGCGCCCGCCTTTCAGCGGATGTCGACGTGATACCGGAAGTCCCGGGCGGCGCCGCGCGTCACCCGCCACTCGATCGGGCGGGCATCGAAGCCGTAGGCGAGGCGCTCGATGACGACGACCGGGTCTCCGTCGGCGATTGCGAGGCGCTCCGCATCGGTCGCGTCGGCGATGCCGACGGTCAGGGTCTCCTCGGCGCGGGCGACGATCTCGCCGCAGAGACGCTCGTAGGCGGGGTAGAGGAGGTCGCCGATCTCCGTCAGCGGGGCCTGGAGGAGCGGCGCGAACCGCGCGGCCGGCAGCCAGATCGTCTCGGACAGGATCGGGCGGCCCTGGAGGTGGCGTGTCCGGATCAGCCGGATCGCGTCGCCGCGCGCGTCCAGGCCGAGGGCCTCGCGGACGGTCGCGGGGGCCGGACAGGCCTCGCGCGACAGGATCCGGCCCTCCGGCACCGCCTGGGTGCCGTCCGGGCCGAGATGCCGGAAGAACCGGAACAGGGACCGGTCGAAGCGCGGCCGCCGAACGAAGGTGCCGCGGCCCTGCTGCCGCTCGACGAGGCCGTCGGCGACGAGGACGTCGATCGCCTTGCGCACGGTGCCGATGGCGACGCGGTGGGTCGCCGCCAGTTCCGCCTCCGTGGGGATCGGTTCGCCCGACCGCCAGACGTTGCGGGCGATCTGGAAGGCGATCTCGTCCCGCAGGCGCTGGTAGAGCGGCAAGCGGAGATCGGGCTGAGGTGCGGTCACGACGGTCATGTGTATGACTGTATGACTATCGCCGGCAGGCGCCAATGGGCGACGGAGCGGTGCCGGCGCGCGCTGATCCCGTGGTCCACAGCGTCGCAGTACAGGATCCATTCGCCGGGCCGCGGGTTTCCGCCGGGATTTCCCGGGATCATGGTCCAGCGAGGCGCGGATGGTCGAATATCGTACGTCTCGAGAGACCCGTCAGGGTCGGCGCGGCAGGCCGGTTCTGATCGTGCTCCTCGTGAGTGTGGGGTTGATGGTCGCCGCCCTGGCCGGCCTGATGATCTGGCAGGGTGAGACCGCGCCGCCCGACTACGCCAGCCAGAGTCAGGCCGCCGCCCGCAAGGTCGTCACCGGCTCCGAGAGCGGATCAATCAGCGCCCCGCCGGCCGGGACGCGATCCACGCCCTGACCGACGTCGACCGGCGCCGGCCGTTTCGATCGGTCCGCGCGGGGACAGGACCTCCCCCCGCGAGACGACCATCATGACGGTCGGCCCACAGCTCCAAGACGAAGGGCAATGCCCGGGCGCGGGCCGTTGTCGACGTCGAGTCGATGCCGGCTCTCCGCGACGGCGGCGACAGGGCAGATCGCGACAACGTCATCGCGGTCTCTGCGGGAGCCTCCACCGCAAGCCCGGCAAGACTTCGACGCCCCGCGCTTGATCCAGCCGGAGACCGCCTCATTTCGTCACGAGTCTCGAGCGCGACGGGAATCGCCTGAGGGTTCGGACCGCCTGCACCGCCCACCGCCTTCGACGTCCGGGCCCCGCACGCCCGGCCGTCGCGCAACACCAAGGGGGACCACCCGATGAGCGAGACGATCGACAAGACGGACACGACGTCGTTTCACATGGCAGGCCAGTGTCCGTTCGGCGGCGACCGGATCGGCGGCGCCCACGGCAACCGGCCGACACTGGAGAACTGGTATCCCCACCGCCTGCGGGTGGAAGTGCTCCACCAGAACGGGCTGGCGGCCGATCCCCTGGGCCCGGATTTCGACTACGCGGCCGAGTTTGCCAAGATCGACTTCGACGCGCTCAAGCACGACATCAAGCAGTTCCTGACCTCGTCGGTGGAGTGGTGGCCGTCCGACTACGGCAATTACGGCCCGCAGATGATCCGCATGGCCTGGCACTCGGCCGGCACCTACCGGATCGCCGACGGGCGCGGCGGCGCCGGCACCGGCATGCAGCGCTTCGCCCCGATCTCGAGCTGGTGGGACAACGGCAACACCGACAAATCGCGGCGCCTCCTGCAGCCGATCAAGCACAAGTACGGCAACGCCCTGTCGTGGGCCGACCTCATGGTGCTCACCGGCAACTGCGCCCTCGAGATCATGGGCCTGCCGACCTACGGCTTCGCCGCCGGCCGCCTCGACGCCTGGGAGGCGGACGACGCGACCTACTGGGGACCGGAGGTCGTCGAGATGGGCTCGGTCTCGAGCTTCGACGACATGGTCAACCGCGACAAGCGCTGGCGGGGCAAGAACGGCGACGCAGACTACGACCTCGAGAACCCGCTGGCCGCCTCGCACCAGGCGCTGATCTACGTGAACCCGGAGGGCCCCTACGCCAGCGGCGATCCGCTGGCCTCCGCGCGCGACATCCGGATCACCTTCACCCGCATGGCGATGAACGACGAGGAGACCGTGGCGCTGATCGCGGGCGGCCACGCCTTCGGCAAGAGCCACGGCATGGTGCCGGCCAAGGAGATCGGGCCGCCGCCCGAGATGGCGCCGATGGAGGCGATGGGGCTGGGCTGGCACAACCCGAAGGGTGCGGGCTCCGGCAAGGACACGATGACCAACGGCATCGAGGGCAGCTGGACGCCCGATCCGACGCAGTGGGACAACGCCTACCTGGAGAACCTCTTCAAGTTCGAGTGGGAGCAGACCAAGAGCCCGGCGGGCGCCCTGCAGTGGACGCCGAAGGATCCCGCCGCGCCGAGGACGCCGGACGCCCACGTCGCCGGCCAGATGCACCCGCTGATGATGATGACGTCCGACATCGCCCTGAAGGTCGATCCCGACTACCGCAAGGTCTGCGAGAAGTTCCTCAACGACTTCGACGCCTTCACCCAGGCCTTCTCCAAGGCGTGGTACAAGCTTACCCACCGCGACATGGGTCCGAAGCACCGCTACCTCGGCCCGGAGGTCGTGATCGAGGACGGGCTCCTGTGGCAGGACCCGCTGCCCGAGCGGGACTACGACCTCGTCGGCGAGGCGGAGATCGCCGCGCTGAAACAGGCGATCTCCGGCACGGGCCTGTCGGTCTCGGATCTCGCCTTCACGGCCTTCTCGGCGGCCTCGACCTACCGCGACAGCGATAAGCGCGGCGGGGCCAACGGTGGCCGCCTCGCCCTCGCGCCGCAGAAGGACTGGGCCGTCAACCGGCGGGCCGCGCCCGTGGTCGAGGCCCTGCGCGGCGTGATGGCGACCTTCAACGGCGGCCGCAGCGACGGCAAGAAGATCTCGCTGGCGGACCTGATCGTGCTGGGCGGCTGCGTCGCCGTGGAGAAGGCGGCCCGCGATGCCGGGGTCGAGACGCCGGTCCCGTTCACGCCGGGCCGGGTGGACACGACCCAGGCGCTCACGGACCTCGAGATGTTCGAGTGGCTGAAGCCGGTGGTGGACGGGTTCCGCAACTACGTCGACGACGGCTTCGGGCAGATGACGCGCAGCGTCTCGCCGGAGGAGATGTTCCTCGACAAGGCGAACCTGCTGACGCTGACGGCCCCGGAATGGACCGTCCTGACCGGCGGCCTGCGCGCGCTCAACGCCAACCACGACGGGTCGAGCCGGGGCGTCCTGACCGACCGGGTCGGGGCGCTGACGACCGACTTCTTCCGCAACCTGACCGACGTCGATCTGGTCTGGGAGAAGGCGGATGCGGAGGGGATGACCTTCACGCTCAAGGACCGCGCGAGCGGGCAGACGAAGTTCGAGGCGACCCGCAGCGACCTCGTCTTCGGGTCGAACGCGCAGCTCCGGTCCATCGCCGACGCCTACGCGGGCAGCGACGGCCAGCGGCGCTTCGTGGCGGACTTCGTCAAGGCCTGGGACAAGGTCATGATGCTCGACCGCTTCGACGTGAAGGGTCACCGGCGTTACGGGCCGATGGCGGCCTGATGGCCGCCAACGAGATCGCCCGCGCCTCCGGCGCGGGCGATCTCTCAGGGTGCGCGCCGCGTCACGGCCTGAGGCTGTGCGCCCCCAGCGCGGCCCAGTAGGCGGCGCCGACCGGCAGGGCCTCGTCGTTGAAATCGTAGCCCGGATTGTGGAGCGGCAGGCTCTTGCGCGTCCCGTCGGTCCCGATCCACGCGTAGGCGCCGGGGCAGGCCTCCAGCATGTAGGCGAAATCCTCCGACGCCATGGAGGGGCCGACCTCGCCCCGGCGCGCGGTGATGTCCGGGACGGCCCCGGCCGCCTCCAGGGCGGTGCCGACGGCGTCGGCGGTGTTGACGGTGGCGGGGTATCCGAACCGGTAGTCCACCTCCGCGCGGGCGCCGTGCGTGGCGGCCGTCCCGCCCGCGATCGCCTCGACGAGTTCGGCCACGCGCTTGCGCACGGCCTCGTCCAGGCAGCGGACCGTGCCGCGGATGACCGCGCGCTCGGGGATGACGTTGTAGGCGTCGCCGCCGTGGATCTGCGTGACGCTGAGGACGACCGGGTCCGTGGGGGCGATCCGGCGGCTCACGATGGTCTGCAGAGCGAGGACGATCTCGGAGGCGACCACCAGCGTGTCGGTGCCGCGCTCCGGCATGGCCGCGTGGGTGCCGAACCCGGCGACCGCGATCTCGAACGTGTCGAGGGAGGCCATGATGGCGCCGACCCGGGTCGCGAAGGTCCCCAGCGGCAAACCCGGCCAGTTGTGCAGGCCGTAGACGGAATCGCACGGGAACAGCCGGAACAGGCCGTCCTCGACCATGGCGCGCCCGCCGCCCTCGCACTCTTCCGCCGGCTGGAAGATGAAGTGGACCGTCCCGGACAGGTCGGTGCGCGACGCGAGGTGCCGGGCCGCGCCGAGCAGCATCGCCACGTGGCCGTCATGGCCGCAGGCATGCATCACGCCGGGCGTCCGGGAGGCGTGAGCAGCGCCCGTCGCCTCCTGGATCGGCAGGGCGTCCATGTCGGCGCGCAGGCCGATGGTCGGGCCGTCGCCCCGGCTCAGGGTCCCGACCACGCCGGTGCGACCGAGCCCGGTCTTCACCGACAGGCCGCAGGCGGCCAGTTCCCGGGCGACGAGATCCGCCGTGCGGACCTCCTGGAAGGCCAGCTCGGGATGGGCGTGCAGGTCGCGCCGCCACGCGACCATCCGCTCCACGGTCTCCGCCTCGATGCGCATGCGATCTCTCTCAGATACGGGAGGCTGCCGAAGCGCCTCGATCCCCCGCCCGGACCCTACGCCGATCGGCGCGGCGGTTCACCCCAGCGGTGGGTGCATGAAGAACTGCGCGATGAGGGCCGCGCCGAGGAAGGTCCCGGCATTGGCCATGAACGAGACCACGACGATCCGCCAGCCGAGGCGGCGGAAGGCGGGCACGTCCTTGGCGACCGAGAGCCCCGCGAAGGTCAGGATCGGCGTGGCGAGCGCCAGGAAGTTGAGCTTGCCGGTCAGGGCGGCGATCTCGGCGGCGTAGGGCGTCCCGGGATAGGTCAGCGCCATGCCGATGATCGACACCCAGAGGACGGCGGGCAGGCGCCGGCCGAGGAGCAGGTAGAGGCCCCAGCCGGCGAGCACGGTGCCGATGATGATCGCCATCCCGGCCACGACGCTCGCGTCGGGGACGATTCCGTAGGTCAGCCAGTTGCCGATCAGCCCGTAGGCGCCGATCAGGATCCAGGCGAGCACGGTCTCGCCGAGGCCGATCCGCACCTCCCCGTGGGCCGGCTGATGGGCCGGCGCCTGCGGGTCGGCGGCCGCCGGGCGGGCGGCGTCCGGCCGGTTGCGGCCGAGGATCGGCTCCAGCTTGCCGTAGGCCCAGATCGTGAAGGGCAGCGACAGGAACAGGGTGAAGTACGTGCCGATCGTGGTGGTCACGAGGTTGCTGGCGGCCGCGAAGGTGGCGACGTCCTTGGCGACCTCGGGCGTCTGCTGGGCCGCGATCGCCCCCGAGGCCGCGGCCATCATGCTGCCGGAGCCGACCCCGGCCCCCATCGCCAGCGCCAGCGGGTTGAAGATGCCGAGGCTGGTGATCAGCCCGGCCAGCAGGGCGATGAACACCGCGCCGAACACCGTGCCGGTCAGGTACTCGGCCAGCACGCCGCGCCCCTCCGGCGAGTCCATGCCGTAGCGCTCGCCGATGATGGCGAGGCTGGGCTCGCGGCCGACCGAGAAGGTCGCGCCGATCGCCTCGCGCTTGATGCCGAGCAGGAGCGCCACCGGCAGGCCGAACACCATCGTGCCGAAGAAGTGGCCGAATTCCTGGAAGGCCAGGGCCCAGCCCGAGGCGAGGATCTTCGGCAGCGAGCCGCCGACGAGCAGCCCGAGCTTGGCGATGAAGATCAGGAGCGCCGGCTGCAGGTAGGCGCCGGCCGCATTCTGCAGGGCGGTCGACAGCCGCAGCGGCGCGGGCAGGCGCGGGCTCATCAGCCCCAGCGCGCCGCCCAGCAGCAGGGCCCAGAGCAGCGGGAGCAGCACGATCTTGCCGGCGCCCACCGGGATGCTGACGTTGCCGATCGCCTCCGCGATGACGACGATGACGAGGGCGAGCAGGAACAGCGTCAGCTTACCCCCGCCCGAGACGGGCGGCGCGACCGGCCGCGTGTTCGTCGCAAACAGTTCCCCCGCCATCGTCATCCTCCTTGGCCCCCCTCGGGGCTGCCCGTTGCTCCGCCTGCCGGTCTTGATCGCCGGCTTGGCGTTAGATCGTCTCGGTCATTGCGCCCGTGGCGTCGGGCTCAGCCCACGTAGCCGAAGGTCACGGCCGGCGCGGCGGCGGTCTCGACCCAGACGCTCTTGGTCTGGGTGTAGGCCATCAGCGCCTCGCGGCCCGAGGAGCGGCCGAAGCCCGAGCGGCCGAAGCCGCCGAACGGCGAGGCCACGTTGATGGTCTTGTAGCCGTTGACCCAGACGGTGCCGGCCCGCAGGGCCGCCGCGACCCGGTGGCCGCGCCCGCCGTCGCCGGTCCAGACCGCGCCGGCGAGGCCGTAGGGCGTGCCGTTGGCCAGCGCGATCGCCTCGTCCTCGCCGTCGAACGGCAGGACCGCCAGGACCGGGCCGAACACCTCCTCCCGGGCGATCGCCGCGTCCGGCGCGACGCCGTCCACGATGGTCGGGCCGTAGTAGAAGCCGCCCGTGTCGCGTAAGGCGGCGGGGCAGGCCCCGCCGGTCGCGATCGTGGCCCCCGCCCCCGCGGCGGCCTCGACCATGTCGGCGATCTTGTCCCGCTGGCGCCGGTTGTTGATCGGGCCGATCTGCGTCTCCGGGTCGGTCGGTGCGCCCACGGGGATGCGCGCGGCGGCGCGGGACAGGCGCTCGACGAAGGACGCGTGGATCGAGCGGTGCACGAGGAGCCGGGAGCCCGCCACGCAGCTCTGGCCGGCGCCGCCGAAGATCGCGGCCTGCGCGCCGATCAGCGCCCGGTCGAGGTCGGCGTCGGCGAACACGATGTTGGCCGACTTGCCGCCGAGCTCCAGCACGCTCGGCACGATGGCGCGGGCCGCCGCGGCGGCGATCTGCGCGCCCGCCTCGGCCGAGCCGACGAACACGACGAGCCGGGTCTCGGGATGGGCGACCGCGGCGGCGCCGGTGGTCGGGCCGGCGCCCGCCAGCACCGAGACAAGGCCGCGGGGCATCCCCTCGGCCCGGTCGCAGAGCAGGCCGAGAACGAGCGAGGTCAGGGGCGTCAGCTCGGAGGGCTTCAGCACCACGGCGTTGCCGGCGCAGATCGCCGGCGCGATCTGCCAGCCCGCGGTGAAGATCGGGGCGTTCCAGGGGGTGATCTGCACCACGGTGCCGAAGGGCTCGTGGCGGGTGTAGTTCAGGTGCGAGGTCGGGACCGGAATGACGTCGCCGTGCAGCTTGTCGCACCAGCCGGCGTAGTACTCGAACATCTCGGCGACCTTGGCGACCTCGCCGCGGGTGTCGCGGATCGGCTTGCCGGCCGAGAGGGTCTCCAGCTCGGCGAGCGCGCCGGCGTGCTGCCGGACCAGGGCGGCGACCGCCCACAGCGCGCGACCGCGGGCGGCAGCGGTCATCCCCCACCACGCGCGCTGGGCGTCGCGAGCCGCCGCCATGGCGGCCTCGACGACCGACGGGCCGGCATCGGCGAAGGTCGCGAGCACGCCGCCGTCGGCGGGGTTGGTGAGATCGAGGGCGGCGCCGGTCCCGGCGAGGATCTCGCCGGCCACGACGCTGCCGATGCGGCCGCCCGGCAGCAGGTCGGCCAGGAGGGCGGCGACCCGGTCGGCGGCGGGCGAGTGCGGCGTGCCGGACATCAGTGGGCTCCCTTGGGATCGCGGTAATCGGCCATGCGGGTGAAGTCGGCCGTGTCGGGGATGGCGGGTTGCGTCGCCTGCCAGATCCGCTTCACCTCGGCGGAGAGCGGCAGGTCGATCCCGCATTCGGCGGCGAGTTCGAGGGCGAGGCGCACGTCCTTGCGCATCAGGCCGGCCGAGAAGCCGCTGTCGAAGGTGCCGGACTGGACCCAGCGCGGGATCATGACCTCGCTGATCGCGCTGCGGCCGGTCGCGGTGTTGACGACCTTGACGGCCTCCTCGGCCGAGAGGCCCGCCGCCTCGGAGAGGCGCAGGGCCTCGCCGGTGGTCACCAGATGGGCCGCCACCAGCAGGTTGTTGACGAGCTTGACGATGTTGCCGGCGCCCGATGGCCCGACATGCGGCGCGCGGGCCGACATGGCCTCCAAGACCGGGCGGGCCAGCTCGTAATCCGCCGCGGCGCCGCCGATCATCATGGTCAGGGTGCCCTCGGCGGCGCCGGACGGGCCGCCGCTCACCGGGGCGTCGAGGAGGGCGTGACCGGCCGCGGCGAGGCGCTCGGCGAGGCGGCGGGTCGTGCCGGGATCCGAGGTCGAGGTGTCGATCACCACCACCTTCCGGTCGGTCCGGGACAGGAACCCGCCCTCCGCGGTGACCACCGCCTCCACGTCCCGCGCCAGCGGCAGCGAGAACACCAGGGCGTCGGCCCGGCCGAGCACGTCGTTGAGGGCGTCGAGGACGGTGACGCCGGCCGCCTCGGCGGCGGGGCGCCGGGCCGGACTGAGGTCGTAGCCCAGGACCGCGAAGCCCTTGCGGGCCAGGGTCGCGGCCATGCCCAAACCCATGTTGCCGAGCCCGACGACGCCTACCGTTGCGATGGTCATGCCGATCCGTCCTCACGAAGCGGCACGATAGTTCCGGCAAACGAGCGTTGCGACAACAACCGATTTCTGCACGAAGCGTGCGGAAAATCCGCACGCTCGCGTCACGCCGGCGGCGGCCGGAACGCCACCATGTGGTCGGCCAGCCAGCCGAGCAGCCGCGCCGCGCCCTCCGGCAGGCGCCGCCCCGCGCGGACGACGAGGTGGGCGCTCGCCTCCGACAGGATGGCGTCGCGCAGCGGCAAAGCCGCGAGGAGGCCGTCGCGCAGCTCGGCCGCGACCACGAAGCGGGGCAGGAACGCGACGCCCATGGCGGCCATCACGAAGCGGCGGTGCAACTCGAAGGACGCCGTCTCCAGCCGCGGCACCAGCCGGAATCCGCCGTCGGCCTCGACGCGGCCGATCAGCTGCCGGACCCCGTGGTCGGGGGGCAGGAGGGCGGCGGGCTCGGTGGCGAAGCTGCGCAGCGGGACCGGCGCCGCCCCGTCGGCGAGGGGATGCCCCATCGGCAGGACGGCGAGGAGCGGCTGCCGGGCGGAGACGATCCCGCGGACGTCCGGGTGCGCGGGCGGGTTGTAGACGAGGCCGATATCCGCGTCCCCCCGGGCGATCGCCGCCAGGATCCCGTCGGTCGTGCCGATCTCGACCTGATAGGCGATGCCCGGATGGTCCTGGGCGAAGCCGGCCAGGGCGTTGTCGAGGAGGTCGATCAGGAAGCCGGCGCCGCAGCGCAGGCTGACCGTGCCCCGCTGCACCCCGCGCAGGCGCTTCAGCTGGTCCTCCAGCAGGGCCGCCTCGTCGGCCTGCCGCTGCGCGTGCTCGGCGACGAGGCGGCCGGCCTCGGTGGGGACCACGCCCCGGGGCAGGCGCTCGAGCAGGGTCTCGCCGACCTGCGCCTCCAGCTCGATGATCTGCCGGCTCACCGCCGAGGCGGCGACGTTCAGGACATCGGCGGCCGCCCGGACCGAGCCCGCGCGCACGACGGCCAGCAGGTAGCGCAGCGCGCGGTCGTTCACGGCGGCGGGTCCCCGGCGGCCGCGCCGCGCCGGTCGACCGCGACGGCGCCCCGCGCCACGACCAGCACGGGCTCCTGGCGCTCCACGATCACCTGCGGCACGCCGCCGGCCGCGAAGGCGATCAGGTCGGCCCGCGCGCCGGGCGCCACCGCGCCCGGACCGAGGCCCAGCACCCGCGCCGGGACGGCGGTGATCGGCGCCAGCAACGCCGCGAGGTCCGCGTCGGTGCGCAGGTCGAACCGGTAGGCGGCGAGCTGGGCGCGGGCGACCATGCCGGTGACCGTGGCGGGGTTCCAGCAGTCGCGGACGTTGTCGGTGCCGAGGCAGACCGGGACGCCGAGTTCGCGCAGCCGCGGGATCGGCGGGCATCGGGCCCCGCCCGGCACGCTGCTGAGGATCGCGACGCCGGCCCGGTTCAGGGCCTCGGCGATCCGGCCGAGTTCCAGGTCGTCGGCCTCCGCGAGGGCGAAGGCGTGGCTGATCGTGACCTGCCCGCCGAGCCCGGCCGCCGCTGTCCGGGCCGCGATCGCCGCGATCGTGGCGAGTCCGGCCGCGCCGCCCTCGTGGAGATGGATGTCGATGCCCCGCCCGTGCCGCTCGGCCAGGGCGAAGACGATGTCGAGGTGACCGTCGCGGTCTCCGTCGATGCCGACGGGATCGAGGCCGCCGACGAGGTCCGCGCCCATCCGCAGGGCCGCGTCCAGGTCGTCGGCGACCGGCGGGCAGCCCAGGATCCCGCTCTGCGGGAAGGCGACGATCTGGATCTGCAGGCGGTCGGCCCAGCGCGCCCGCAGGTCGAGGATCTGGGCGAGGTGGTCGAGCCGCGTGACGTCGTCGACGTCGACATGGGTCCGCAGGCTCGTCGTGCCGCCGCGGAGCAGGCGTTCGAGCAGCGCCTCGGCGCCCTGCTCGGCGAGCGGGATCCGCGTGGCGCGGCGGAACGCCTTCTCGTCGTCGATGATCGCGCGGACGGACCCCGCCGCCGCGTGCGGGCGCCACGGCAGGCCGAGCAGGCACTTGTCGAGGTGGACGTGCCCGTCCGACAGGCCCGGCAGCACCAGGGCGCCGCCGAGATCGATCGTGCGGCCGGCGGGCGGGAGCGGCGCGCCGGGATCCCGCAGCGCCGCCACGCGGTCGCCCCGGATGTCGATCGTCGCCCGGCTTCCCTCGGCGAGCGCGGCGTCGTGGAGGCGCAGGTCGCAGGAGGCGTCCCAGCGCGGTTCGGTGCTCGGCGTCATGGCGGGGCTTCCTTCAGAGCGGCCGGCCGGCGGCCACGACGGTCCGGATCGCGAAGCTCGACTGCAGCCGGGCGACCCCCGGCAGCCGCGACAGGACATCCTTGTGCAGCCGCTCGTAGTCGGCCGCGTCGATCACCTTGAGCTTCACGAGGTAATCGGCCGTCCCGGTCATCAGATAGCAGTCCTGCACCTCGGGACAGCGCCGGACGGCCGCCTCGAACCGGTTGAGATAGTCCTCGGTCTGGCGGTCCAGGGTGAACTGCGTGAGGACCACGAGGCCCGGCCCGTCGACCGCGCCGCCGATCAGCGCGGTGTAGCCCCGGATGATTCCGGATTCCTCCAGCAGCCGCACGCGGCGATGGCAGGCGGACGCCGACAGGCCGACCGCCGCGGCGAGATCCGCGTTGCTGATCCGGCCGTCGCCGCGCAGGGCCTGGATGATGCGGCGGTCGATCGCGTCCACGCGCGCCTCGCAGGATCTTCGAACTGGCCGCAGATATTTCCACGGCCAAGCTCGAAATTCAAATCTCTTCGACAGGATGCACGCTCGTTCGACGATCCTTCGTGTAGCCTTTTGGCACTGCATCCGAGCGCCGCTCCGAGGGCCGCCATGAGCATGATCGACCGCGAGCTCCGGCCCGATGCGGGCCCGGCCGGGACGGCCTCCGCCCTCCTCACGATCGATCTCGCGGCCATCGCGGAGAATTACCGCCTGCTCGCCGCGCGAGCCGGGACGGCCGCCTGCGCGGCCGTCGTCAAGGCGGACGCCTACGGCCTCGGCGCCGACCGGGTCGCGCCGGTCCTGGCCGCCGCGGGCTGCCGGCACTTCTTCGTCGCCCAGGTCGGCGAGGGCGTCGCCCTCCGGTCCATCCTCGGGCCCGGGGCGGCGATCGCCGTGCTCAACGGCGCCGCCCCGGGCAGCGAGGCGACCTGCGCGGACCACGACCTCGTGCCCGTCCTCAACGACCTGTCCCAGCTCAGCGGCTGGCAGGGCCTGGCCCGGCGGCGCGCGCGGCGCCTGCCGGCGATCCTCCAGGTCGATACCGGCATGGCCCGCTTCGGCCTCGCTCCGGACGAGGTCGGCGCGCTCCTCGACCGGCCGGACGCCCTCGCGGGCCTCGACCTGCGGCTGGTGATGAGCCACCTCGCCTGCGCGGGCGAGCCGGACAGCCCGGTCAACGCGGCGCAGCTCTCCGTCTTCCGGGCGGTCCGGCGGCGCCTGCCGACGGTGCCGGCGAGCCTCGCGGCCTCGTCGGGGATCTTCCTCGGTCCGGACTTCCACTTCGACCTCGTGCGCCCCGGCGCCGCCCTCTACGGGATCGCCCCGCAGGAGGGTGCGGAGAACCCGATGCGGCCGGTGATCGGGCTGCGGGCCCGGGTGATGCAGACGCGCGGCGTCCCGGCGGGGACGCCGGTCGGGTACGGCCACGCGGCCCGAGTCGACAGGGACAGCCGCCTCGCCACGGTCGCGATCGGCTACGCGGACGGGTTCTTCCGCAGCACGGCGGGCGGCGCGGCGTGGTTCGGCGGCGCCCGGCTGCCCGTGGTCGGGCGCGTCTCGATGGACAGCCTCGTCCTCGACGTCACCGACGTGGCGCCCGGCACCCTCGGGCCGGGGGCGCTCGTCGACATCGTCGGGCCGGAGCGCGACGTCGACGCCGTCGCCGCGGCGGCCGGCACGATCGGCTACGAGGTCCTGACCAGCCTCGGCCACCGCTTCCACCGCGTCTATCTCGGAGCCTGAGGCCCGCCATGCACGTCCTCATCCTCGGCGGCGGCGTCGTCGGCGTCACCTCGGCCTACTACCTCGCCCGGGCCGGCCATCAGGTCACCGTGCTGGAGCGCCAGCCGGGCTCCGGCCTGGAGACCAGTTTCGCCAATGCCGGGCAGGTCTCGCCCGGCTACTCGGCCCCCTGGGCGGCGCCCGGGATCCCCGTGAAGGCGCTCAAGTGGCTGATGATGCGGCACCGCCCCCTGGTGCTGTGGCCGCGGCTCGAGCCCCGCCTCTACGCGTGGCTCACGCGCATGCTCGCGAACTGCACCGAGGAGGCCTACCAGCGGAACAAGGGCCGCATGGTCCGGCTCGCCGAGTACAGCCGCGACGCGCTGCGCGACCTGCGCACCGAGACCGGCATCGCCTACGACCACCGGGAGAAGGGCACGCTCCAGCTCTTCCGGACGCAGAAGCAGCTCGACCATGTCGGCGACGACACCCGCGTCCTCGACGCCTACGGCGTGCCCTACACGGTGCTGGACCCGGCCGGCTGCGTCAGTGCCGAGCCGGCGCTCGCCGCCATGCGCGGCGTCTTCGTCGGCGGCCTGCGGCTGCCGGGCGACGAGACCGGCGACGCGCACCTGTTCACGCAGCGCCTCGCCGCGATCTGCGAGGGCCTCGGCGTCACCTTCCGCTACCGCACGGCGATCGCGCGCCTGCATCACGCCGGGGACCGGGTGACGGCGGTCGAGACCGCCGACGGCGACCTCCTGCGGGCGGATGCCTACGTGGCGGCGCTGGGCAGCTACACGCCGGCCCTGCTGCGCCCCCTCGGGATCGCCCTGCCGGTCTACCCGGTGAAGGGCTACTCGCTCACGCTCCCCATCACCGATCCGGCGGCCGCGCCGGTCTCGACGGTGATGGACGAGACCTACAAGGTCGCGATCACCCGGCTCGGCGACCGCATCCGCGTCGGCGGCACCGCCGAGCTCGCCGGGTTCAGCAGCGCCCTGCGCCTGCCGCGCCGCGAGACCCTCGCGCGCTCGGTGCAGGACCTGTTCCCGGCCGGCGGCGACCTCGACCGAGCCGCGTTCTGGACCGGCCTGCGGCCGATGACGCCGGACGGCACGCCGATCGTCGGGGGCACGCGGGTCGGGAACCTGTTCACCAACACCGGTCACGGCACGCTGGGCTGGACGATGGCCTGCGGATCGGGCCGCCTGCTCGCCGACCTCGTGTCCGGACGGGCGCCGGAGATCGCGAGCGACGATCTGGCCCTCGACCGCTACGCCGCGTGAGCCGGCCGGCCGGATCGGCCCTGACCGGTCCGACTCCCCGTCGCCCGGTCACTGAACCGCCGTCGCGCTGCGCAGCGCGTGCCGTGGCGCACCAGCACAACTCTGCCCGGTATCGCCCCGAACGCGATCCGACCGTGCGTTGAGCAAGACTCCGGGAATCGTGGCGAGTCGCCGTCACCACCGGGCACAATCATTCATTATTCACCTATATACGACCACCGGTTGATTACATGACGTTCATGACGTGCGGATTCGCATAATCGTCGGATGACTTCCGACAGGCCCAGGCAACCCTTCGCAACGTGTCGAGTTGAGGACCTGAACGAACCATCCGGGTGCGCAGATGAGTTTCATCGTCGTACAGGGCCAGGACGATCACGAGCAGGCCGATGCCGTTCTCCGGGGCGTCGCCGACGGGCTGGCCCGCCTGTTCCGCGTGCCCGAGCATCCGCCCGGTGTTCAGGACCTGCTGGATTCTGGACCCCGGGACGAGGGTGACCGTCCCGGTCAGGTCGCCCAGCGCGGCGCGCGGCGGGGCGGGAGCGTGGGGCTTCCCGGAGCCAGGCCGGTAAAGGCTGGCCCCCGCGGGACGCGGCGCGGCGCGGCGCAACCATCCAGCCGCGCGCGCGGACGCCGGGCGAAGGCCGAGGCGCAGCCCGGGCAACGCGACCAGTCCTGAACCCGGCCCCGGCGCTCGCCCCGGCCTCAGCGCGCCGCGGGCAGGCCGAAGCGCCGGATCTCCAGGTGCATCTGCTCCAGCGGCAGGATCTTGGCGGCCGCACCGCGGTCGATCGCCTCCTTGGGCATCCCGAACACGACGCAGCTCGCCTCGTCCTGGGCGACCGTCTGCGCCCCGGCGCGGCGCATCTCCAGCAGGCCGTTGGCGCCGTCGTCGCCCATGCCGGTCAGCAGGATGCCGAGCGCGTTCGCGGCCGCGGCCCGGGCGGCCGACCGGAACAGGACGTCGACCGACGGGCGGTGGCGCGCGACGAGGGGACCGTCCTTCACCGACACCGCGTAGCTGCCGCCCCGGCGCTCGACCATGAGGTGCCGCCCGCCCGGGGCGATCAGGGCACGGCCCCGCACCACGGGATCGCCGTCCTCCGCCTCCTTGACGGCGATCGCGCAGAGGCCGTTCAGGCGCTTGGCGAACGCCGCCGTGAAATGCTCCGGCATGTGCTGCACGATGACGAGACCGGGGGACTCGGCGGGCAGCACCTCGAGCACGTCGCGCAGCGCCTCCGTGCCGCCCGTCGACGCGCCGATGCAGACGATCCGGTCGGTCCCGGCCACGACGCGCCCGGGCACGGGCGGCGGCAGGACGACGTCGGCCGAGAGCTTCGCCTCCACCAGCGGCCGGGACGGCCGGCTCCCGCGCAGCTTGGCCCGGGCGGCGGCCCGGACCGCGTCGCAGACCCGGACCGTGGACTCGAGCAGGAACTGGCGGGTGTCGACGCGCGGTTTCGGCAGCACGTCGACGGCGCCCGCCTCCAGCACCTCGAACAGGATCCGGGACCCGGCCTCGGTCAGGGTCGAGCAGACGATCACCGGGAGCGGCTTCTGCGCCATGATCTTGCGCAGGAAGGTCAGGCCGTCCATGCGCGGCATCTCGAGATCGAGGATGATGACGTCCGGGATCTCCTCCTGGATGCGGCGCGCCGCGATGAACGGATCGGCGGCGGTGCCCAGGATCTCGATGTCGGGCGCCGTCCCCAGGATGCTGCACAGCGTCTGGCGGACGGAGGCCGAGTCGTCGACGATCAGGACGCGGATCGGTCTGGACGCGCTCACCGGCCGGATTCCCGCAGCTTGCCGAAGACGGTCGAGGAGATCTGGTCGAGGCCGGCCACGCCGACGCCCGCCATGGATTCGGAATGGCCGACGATCAGGTAGCCGCCGGGGCGCAGGTGCCCGGCCAGGCGCGCGACCACCGCCCTCTGGGTCGGCTTGTCGAAGTAGATCAGCACGTTGCGGCAGAAGATGAGGTCGACGTCCCGGTCGATCGGGTAGGTCTCGTCCATCAGGTTGAGCCGCTGGAACCGCACCCGGGCGCGCAGCTCCGGCACGATCCGCCCCTCGCGCCGGGCCGGATCGCGCGCGACCATCACGTAGCGGCGGCGCAGGTCCGCCGGCACGGCGTCCAGCATCTCGGCCGGGTAGATCGCCGTCCGGGCACGGTCGAGGACCTCCGAGGAGATGTCGGTCCCGAGGATGGCGTAGCGGAACCGGTCGGCGGCCATGTCGTGCAGGACCATCGCCAGCGTGTAGGCCTCGGCACCGGTCGAGGCCGCCGCGCTCCAGACCTTGAGCAGCGGCCGGTCGCCCCGCGCCGCCAGCCGCGGCACGATCGTCTCGCGCAGCAGGTCGAAATGCGCGGGCTCGCGGAAGAAGTCGGTCTTGTTCGTCGTCACGCAGTCGACGAGGTGCGGGAACTCGTCCGCGAGGTGGCCGGCCTCGAACAGGTGGCGGCCGTAGGCCTCCAGGGTCGGGAGATCGAGGGCGCGCATGCGCTTGCGCAGCCGCCCCTCGACCATGGTGCGCTTGGCCGGCGGGAGCTGGATGCCGGCATGCTGCTGGACGAGGTCGGCGACCGAGCGGAAATGCCGGTCGCTCAGGTGACCCGGATCGGCCTCCATGGTGGCGGATCCTTCAGGCGGCCTGCGGGGTCGCGACCAGGGCCGGGCCGTCGCCGTCCATGAGCGCGACGAGGTCGAACACCACCACGAAGGCCTCGCCCCGGCGGCCGATCCCCGCGATGTAGCGGGCGTTCCAGCGCCCGCCGACCTCGGGCGCCGCCTCCATCTCGGCCCGGTCGAGCTCGGTCACCTCGATCACCCGGTCGGCCACGAACCCGACCCGCAGCGCCCGGCCGGGCATCGGCACGTTGAGCAGGATGATCCGGGTGGCCGGCGTGCGCGCCACCGGCGGCAGGCCGAGCTTGGTCCGCAGGTCCACCACCGGGTAGCTCTGCCCGCGCACGTCGATCATGCCGAGCAGGAAGGCCGGCGCCTGCGGCAGCGCGGCCGGGACCCGGTAGTCGAGGATCTCGTGGACGTGCTCGACGTCGATCCCGAAGGTCTCGGCGCCGAGGCCGAGGGTCAGGTACTGCCACACACTGGACATGCAGGGTCTCCGGCTGGAGCGCGGCGCGCGACGGCGGCTCGCGACGACGGCTGACGACGGCGGCTGACGACGGCGGCGGGATCCGCGCGGGCACGGGCACCGCGCGGATCCGGGCCTCGGGCGAGGTGTCAGGCGACCCGGGTGAAGGCGGCGTCCTGCGCGTCGCCCTCGCCCATGTCGAGGGCGAAGCCGCCGCCCCCGGCCGGGCCGCGCGCGCCCGCCCGCTTCGGGCTCGGGGAGCGGATCGCCGCCGAGGGCGTGCCCATCCGCGCCGCGGTCGCGCGCAGCCGCGTCACCGCCTGGTCGACACCGGCCACCGGCGCGGCCGCTTCGGTGATCCGGAAGTAGGCGATCGTCGCCTGCAGCTTCTCGGCCTGGGTGGCCAGCTCCTCGGAGGTGGCCGAGACCTGCTCGGAGGCGCTGGCGTTCTGCTGGGTCACCTTGTCGAGCTGCTGGATCGCCTGGTTGATCTGGCCCGAGCCGACATCCTGCTCGCGGCAGGCGGCGGTGATCTCCTCGACCAGGCTGGCGGTCTTCTTGATGTCGGGCACGAGCTTGCCGAGCATGTCGCCGGCCTGCTGGGCGGCCTTGACGGTGTCGGACGAGAGCGTGCCGATCTCGGCCGCGGCCGCCTGGCTGCGCTCGGCGAGCTTGCGCACCTCGCTGGCGACCACCGCGAACCCGCGACCGTGCTCACCGGCCCGGGCCGCCTCCACGGCGGCGTTGAGCGCCAGCAGGTCGGTCTGGCGGGCGATCTCCTGCACGATGGTGATCTTCTGGGCGATAGTCTGCATGGCCTCGACGGCGCGGCCGACGGCGATTCCGCTCGCCTCGGCGTCCTGGGCCGATTGCCGGGCGATCGTCTCGGTCTGGCTGGCGTTCTCGGCGTTCTGCTTCACGTTGGCGGCCATCTCCTCCATGGAGGCCGAGGCTTCCTCGGTCGACGAGGCCTGCTCGGTCGAACCCTGCGACAGCTGCTCGGCCGAGGCCGAGAGCTCCTGGGACCCCGCCGAGACGTTGCCGGCCGCCGCGGTCGCCTCGGCCACGACGGTGCGCAGCTTCGACAGCATGGTCTGCAGGGCGAGGCCCATCGTGTCCTTGTCGGAGAGCGGCCGGGCCTCCACGGTGAGGTCGCCCTGGGCGATCGCGTTGGCGAGCGCCGCGGTCGCGTTCAGGTTCTCGGTCATGCGGCCCATGGCGCCGACGAGGTCGCCGAGCTCGTCGTTGGTCGTGACCGTCGCGGTCTGGCTCAGGTCGCCCATCGACACCGCGTCGGCGAGCGAGACGGCACGGCCGAGGCCGCGGGAGATCGACAGCGCGAGCCAGGTCGCGATGCCGAGGCCCATGAGGAGCGCGGCCGCCGCCACGCTCAGCAGGATCGTCTGACCCTGGGCGGATTCCGCGGTGGCCTGGGCCGCGGCGTCGTCCATGAACCGCTTCTGCCGATCCGCCAGCGCCTCGAACGCGTTGATCGCGGTCGTGCTCACCGTGGCGTACTCGCCCGAGGCGACTTCTGCCGCCTTCACCGAGCTGCCGATCTCGACAAGGGCGAGCGCCCGCTGGAAGGAGGACGCCCAGGTTCCGAACCGCTCGCGGACAGCCGTCACGGCGATTCCCGCCGCCTGGGACGCCGCCGCGAGCTCGTCCACCGACCGGTTAATCTCCTCGCGCGACTGCTTGGCGAGGGCCACGCGCTGCTGGAGCGCCTCGACGCTCGTGGTCCCGGTGGCCGAGGTCAGCTGCCCCCAGGCCCGCTCGACCCGGCTCTTGAACACCGCGGCGACCCGGGCGAGCCGCTCTCCGGCGGGGCTCTGGGCGTCGGTCGCCGTGTTGATCAGGGCGTCGAGGTCCGTGCGCAGGGCGGCCAGCGCCGGGCGACCCGCCGCATTGATCTCGGCCCAGGTCTTCCCGTTGGAATTGTCGCGGGTCAGCTCCAGAGCCCGGTTCCCCAGCGCGTTCTGCTTCTCGTACTTGGCCGACAGGTCCTCGTAGAGCCTCCTGCCCTCGTCGGTCATGAGCAGAGTCTTCACCTTGGCCAGGGACGCCATGGCGTCACCGTGGTTGGTCGCCGAGCGCTTGGCGAACTCCGTCATCTGCGTCTCGTCCGGGCTGATCAGGGCTCCGCGGACGTTGAACGCGCTGCGGATGGCGTGCGCCTTGCCCTCGAGAACCTGCTTCTGGATCTCGGCGCGGCTCAGGACGTACTTCATCGTCGCGTCGGCGGCCGTGAGCCTCTGGTAGCCGACCCCGCTGGCCGTCCCCAGGAGAACGAGGATCGCGCCGAAGCCCACCCCGAGCTTGGCCTTGATCGAGAAACGCATCGCCCTTTACCCCTACGCAAACACGAGATTCTGACAGGACTTCAGAAAGACTTCGGAAAGACTTCAGTCGAGGATCTGCTCGAGCTCGGGGACGATGATGAATTCGTCCCCCGCCTTGACGATCGAGCGGATGTACTCCGGGCGCCAGGTCGTGCCGACGGGCGGCACCGCCTCGCACTGCGCCGGATCGACCTCCGTGACCGCGAACACCTTGTCGGCCACCAGCGCGACGACCACGGGGTCGCCCGCTACCGGCACCTCCAGGACGAGGAAGCGCGTGTCCGGGCTCGCCGACGCCGCCGGCATCCCGAACCGCTCGCGGATGTCGGCCAGAGGCACGACGTTGCCGCGCACGTTCACGATCCGATCGATATGCGGGCGCGCCCCCGCCACCCGCGTCGCCGGGATCGGATCGATGATCTCGCGCACCATCCCGGCCTCCAGCGCGAAGCTCTCCGAGCCGATCCGGAACATCACCACCTGCTGGCCGCCCTGCCGACCGTCCCGCTGGCCGCCGTCGGCGGCCGCCTGCGGGCCGGGCTCGACGACTCCGCGCGCCACGCCGCCGCTCATCACGCCACCTCCTGGTACTCGCGCACGCCCTCGGCGCGCCCGCCGCTCACGAGGCGGCCGA
Source organism: Methylobacterium sp. 285MFTsu5.1 (assembly GCF_000383455.1). Taxonomy (NCBI): domain Bacteria; kingdom Pseudomonadati; phylum Pseudomonadota; class Alphaproteobacteria; order Hyphomicrobiales; family Methylobacteriaceae; genus Methylobacterium; species Methylobacterium sp. 285MFTsu5.1. The sequence continues at coordinate 549,087 of NZ_KB911270.1, forward strand.
CATCGATGATCAGCGCGGCCGTGCCGTCACCCAGGATCGTCGCCCCGGAGAAGGTCGCCACGTCCGCGTGCAGCTTCGACAGCGACTTGATGACGGTCTGGTGGTTGCCGATGATCTGGTCCGCCACCAGGCCGACCCGCGCCTCACCGGCGGCCACCACGATCACCTTCTGGTGCAGGTCCGGCTCGCCCGCGGCCCCGAACAGGCTGCGCAGCCGCAGGAACGGCACCAGCGCGCCGCGGATGTTGAGGAAGTCCCGCCCGCGGCCGCCGCGCTCGCTGGCGGGCAGCTCGACGCATTCCTCCACCGCGGCCAGCGGGATGACGTAGCGTCCCTCCCCCACCCGGATCAGCAGCCCCTCGATGATCGCCAGCGTCAGCGGCAGGCGCAGCGCCACGCAGGTGCCGCCGCCCGGCTCGGTCGCGATGTCGATCGTGCCGCGCAGGCTCTCGATCGTCTTCTTGACGACGTCCATGCCGACCCCGCGCCCCGACAGGGCCGAGATCTCCTGCGCGGTCGAGAAGCCCGGCGCGAACAGGAACTGGTAGATCTGCTGGTCGGTGAGCACCGCGCCCGGCGCGCACAGGCCCTTCTCCTCGGCCTTGGCGCGGATGCGGGCCGCGTCGAGCCCGGCGCCGTCGTCGCGCACGCTCACCAGCACCTGCGCGCCGACATGCTCGGCGGTGAGCGTGATCCGCCCGGTGGCGGCCTTGCCGCCGGCCGCGCGGCGCTCGGGCGCCTCGATGCCGTGGTCGATCGCGTTGCGGATCAGGTGGACGAGCGGGTCGGCCAGGCGCTCGATCACGGTCTTGTCGAGCTCGGTCTCCTCGCCGGCGGTGACGAACTCGACCGGCTTGCCGAGATCGCGCGAGAGGTCGTGGACGAGGCGGCGGAAGCGGCCGAACAGGGCGCCGATGGCGACCATGCGGATGCTCATCGTGGTGTCGCGCAGCCGCGCGGACAGGCGCTCGATCTCCTCGGCGATGGCCTTGAGGCCGGGATCGGCATGCAGGCCGGCGAGCTGGCTGAGCCGCGCCTGGGCGATGACCAGCTCGCCGACCCGGTCCATCAGCTCGTCGAGCCGCTCGGCCTCGACCCGGACGCTGCTGGCCGGCCGCTCCTCGGCCCGCCGGGCCGGGACGCGCTCGGCGGCCCGGCCCGCGGGCTCGACCGCCCCCGGCCCGGCCGGTCCGGTCTCGCCGGACCCGCGGCCGGCGAGATCGGCGGCCGGAACCGCGCCGGACGGCAGCCCCGACGGCGGCCTCGACGGCGGCCCCGACGGCGACGGTGCGGCCTCGGCCGGCTCGGGCGCCGCGTCCGGTGGCGCGGCCGAGACCGGGACGAGCGTCAGGGTCATCTCGTCCCGGACGAACAGGAAGACGTCCTCGATCGCCTCGCGGGGCACGGCCGCGCGCAGCGTGACGTCCCAGCCGATGGCGAGGCTCTCGGGGTCGAGGGCCGGCAGCTCGGGCAGCGCGTCGAGGCGCGGCACGATCGTGCAGGCGCCGAGGTCGCGCAGCTCGTCGAGGAGCGCCAGGGGATTGGTCCCGTTGCGGAGGATCTCGGGCGCGAACGCGATGCCGATCTGCCAGCCGCCCTCCCCCGCCGCAGCGCGCTCGGCGGCCGGCTCCGGGAGGAGCGCGGACGGGGCGGCCGGGCGGGACGCGGCGCCGAGCAGCTGCTCGAGTTCGGCCAGGATGGCCTCGCCGATGATCGGGGCGCTCGCCTCGGGCTCCTCGATGAGGCCGCGGATGTAGTCCTTGGCCGAGAGGGAGACGTTGACGAGGTCGCGGCCGACCGGGACCTCGCCGCGCCGGACGCGGTCGAAGGCGGTCTCGAAATCGTGGGTGAAGGCGGCGACCTGCTCGAAGCCGAACATGGCGCCCGAGCCCTTGATGGTGTGCAGGGCCCGGAAGGCCGTGTCGATCAGGGCCCGGTCCTCGGGCCGGTCGCCGAGGTCGAGCAGCGTCGTCTCCAGGCGGGCGAGCAGCTCGGCGGCCTCGGCGCGGAAGATCTCCGCGGGATCGAGAGCAGTCATGGGACGAACGGACCCCCGGACACAGAACGCAGATACAGAACCAACCGCCCGATCCTGAGCGCGAACGGACGCGCCGATACCGGAGACCGGCCGCGTCTTTCGCGATCAAGCAGTCGAACAGACTGTCCCGGCGCGCGGCGACCGCGCGGTGACGGGACACGACGCGAAGCCGCCGCCTGACTTCGTGGGTTGTATATAATCGGACCAGAAATTTTCGGTTAACGAACAGATTTGAATCCTGAACAGGAAGTATATCCACATCGGTTTCGAAGAATTTGATTGTCGGATACTGCGATCGTGTGAGACGCGGATCACAGGATCTCGGGCGCGCGGTGCGGCACGGCTCCGGCCATCACGGCGCGTCGACGAACGTCGATGGACTCAGTCGGACGTGGACGGACGCGGACGGGCGTGGACGGGCGTGGACGAACATCGACGTCCACCGGCGCGCAGCCGCGCGGATGCGGGCCGCGGCAGGTCCCTGCGGGCGGCGCGCGGATCGCGATGGGACTGGAACCGGGAACGGGGCCGGTCGCGGCCGGTCCGGCGCGGGAAGGCCCGGCCGCGGCGCGACCGCCGACCGGGCCCGAACGGGCTGCCCTCGGCGCGCGCCGGCGCGCTCAGAACAGGTCGATGCCGTCCAGATCGTCGGCGGCGGCGTCGGCCGGCGTCTCGGAGGCCGGAGCCCCCCCGAGCAGGCGCTCGGTCAGGCGCGCGCGAACCTCCCCCAGGGTGCAGCCGGCGATCGCCGCCGCGATCCAGGCCGGATCGGCCGCGGCATCCGGCGCCGCGACGCGGTCCGCGCTGTGGTCGGCGAGCCGCCCGAGCTCCGCGCCGGCCGAGCGCAGCAGGCCCTCGACGTTCTGGATGCGCTGCTTGGCCCGGTCCTGGAACTGCATCGCCACGATCGCCGCCGACACGTCCTGCGTGATGGCCTGCGTGGTCTCGGCGGTCTGCTGCAGGATGCCCGCGACCTGCGCGTTCTGCTCGACCAGCGCCCGCATCACCATGCGGACGCGCGTCTCGGCGGTCCGGCTCTCCTCGGACATGTCGATCGCCGCGATGTCGCCCAGCAGGGCATGGCTGCCGCGCAGGCCGGCCGCCATGGTGCCGATCTGCTGCTTGATCACGTCCGACAGGGCGTTGATCGTCGTGGCGAGGCCGCGCACCTCGTCGGCAACCACCGCGAAGGCCGCGCCGCTGGCGCCGGCCCGGGCCGCCTCGATCTTGGCGTTCAGGGCGAGCAGGTTGGTCTGGCGGTTGATCCGCTCGATCTGCGCGACGCTCCCCTCGACCGACGACAGGCCCTCGAGCACCCCGGCCAGACCCTGCGCGAGGGTCGACCCGCGGGACGACATCAGGGTGATCCGCTCGATCAGGGCGGTGAGCGTCTCGCCGAGGCCGGCAGCGACGTCGCCGAGCTGCAGGGTCCGGTCGTCGATCCGGACGGTCTGGACCGAGGCGACGAGCCCGCGGACGATCTCCGACTGCTCGCAGGTCGTGGCGGCGATGCTCTGGAAGCGGTTGGACAGGCCGTGGACGTTGGCCTCCACGTCGGTGGAGACGATCCCGAGCTCGGCGACGAGGGCGTCGAGCAGCGTCCGCTGCTGCGCCGAGAGGCCGAGCCAGGCCTGGAGCAGGTCGGCCGCCTGCGCGGCGGGCGCCGGCTCGGCCACGATCGCGGCGGGCGGCGGCGCGGGCTCGCTGGACGACGCGGCCGCCTCCGGGAGCGGGGCGGCCGGGATCGCCGCGCCCGATCCGCGCCGGTCATCGAGCCCCACCTCGGACCCCACCTCGGGCCGCATCCCGGGCCGGCGGAACCGGTCCGGGACCTGCCTGAGGATGTCGTGGGCGACTTGGAAGGCCATCGGCGGGCGGGTCTCTCGGCGTCGTCCGACGCGCGCGGGTCATGCAACAATCCCACGGTCGGCACCCGACCGAGGCTAAGGAACGCCGTTGAAGAAAGCGTTATCGCCCGGCCGATGGCCGCAGCGACCGGCACAGATCACAGTATTAGCCAATCAACACTGTTCCAGGCGGCGCAGACATCCGTCCTGTGCTGAGCCCGCGGCCGCGTCGTCCGTCCGCGATTGGCCGAACCTTCAGGAAGAATTTACCCGCCGCGGTGTTGACTCGGGCGCGGCGGCGCGTCGCCCCGCACGTCCGTCGTCGAGGTCACGAACCCGCATGTCCGAGGCTCCCGTCCTCACGCTCGGTCCCGACTGCACCATCCGGACCGTCCGGGCGCTGCAGGACACGCTGGCGGCGGCGCTCGCCGGCGGGGCGCGCCTCACCCTCGACTGCGCGGCGGTCGAGCGCGCGGACGTCACCTTCGTCCAGATCGTGCTCGCGGCCGACCGGACGGCGCGGGGTCGGGCCGCCGGGATCGCGCTGGTCAACGTCCCCCCGGCGGTCGAGAGCGCGTTCCGGCGCGCCGCGATCGAACACCCCAGCGCGCCGCTCCTCTAGGCGCGCGTCAGGCACAAGAACGGAATCCGTGTCATGGCCACTGTCCTCGCCGTCGACGATTCGCCCAGCATCCGGCAGATGATCAAGGTGGTGCTCGGCCCGGCCGGCCACACGGTGATCGAGGCCGGCGACGGCGCCGAAGGCCTCGCGAAGGCCAGGAGCGAGAGCGTCAACCTCGTCATCACCGATCTCAACATGCCGGTGATGAACGGGCTGGAGATGATCAAGCAGCTGCGGACGCTGCCGAGCTGCACCGGCGTGCCGATCCTCTTCCTGAGCACCGAATCCGACGAGGCGATCAAGCAGCAGGCGAAGGCGGCCGGGGCGACCGGCTGGATCACCAAGCCGTTCAAGCCCGAGCAGCTGCTCGCCGTCGTGGGCAAGCTCGTCCGCGCCTGAGGCCGCGACCGAGGCCCCGCTTCGCAGGGCCCGTCATGTCCCCGACCGCGCCGATCCGGCGGGCTCATTTCAGGTGGTAGGCCACCCCGGCGATCAGCGCCTTCTCCTCGGTGTTGAGCGTGCGCCGCGGGTCGCCCCCGAACTTGTTGTGCCAGTACTGGAACCCGGCGAAGACCTCGACCCGGTTGGGCGTGCCGGCGACGAGCTGCCCGACATCGAGCACGAGATTGGTCTGGGAGACGAATTCCAGCTGGGTGTCGTTCTCGTTGAATCGACCGTAGCGCCCCTTGGGCAGCACGATCGTGTTGAAGCCGGCGAGCGACAGCGGCAGCCCGGTGAACGGCAGCGGGATCGTGTAGGTGATCTCGAATTCCGGCGTCATCTTGAACTCGACGCTGCGGAAGTGCGCGTAGTCGAAGCCCGGCACCGGCCCGTATCCGGCGAAGCCGTTGCGGGAGAACTCCTTGTAGCCCTGGACCTTCAGGTTCACGAACCCGGCCGGCACGTCGAAGGCGAAGCTCAGCCCGAAGGTCCCGGCGCGCTTCTCGGAATCGAAGGTCGTGTCCTTGGTGTTGACGTCGGCCCCGAACGACAGGCCGACATCCTTCACGAAGCCGGGGATGGCCAGGGCCTGCGTGTCGAAGACCTTGTTGAGGCTCAGGACGCCCCGGTAGATCAGGTAGAACTCGGTGGCGCCGACGCCCTCGAACCGGCCAACCTGATTGCCGGCCGGATCCTGGGATCCGGACCGGAGGATGTCGAGGGAGAGCAGGTTGGTGCCGTAGGCCCACGCGTTGGCGTGGAACAGGTTGATGACGGTCTTGGGGACCTCGCGCCCCACGAACTGGCCGTCGGGACGCTGGACCCGGAGGCCGGGCTCCGCCGAGGGTCCCTGGAAGCGGTAGCTCACCACAGTGTCGGAGAAGTTGAAGAAGGACGGCGGCGGCGCCGCCATCACGGTGGCGGCCGCGACGGCAACGGCGGCCTCCTGGCGCCGCGCGCGGGCCGCGGCCGCGACGGGCGTCCCGTCGGCCGCACCCGTCCCCGACGTGGCCGACGAACTGGCCGCGGCCGTGGCCGGAGCGGGCGCCGGCTCGGCGCGGGCGGGCCCGGCCAGACCGACCCCGCAGGCCAGGATCAGCAGGCCGGCCGCCGCGCGCGGGCTCGCCCGGGACACCGACCGGAGCATCGCGCGCCCTGTCCCCGCGCCCGGCCCCTGCCCGCGACGGCGCCGCGCGGGCCGCGACCGCCCGGACGCGCCGCCGGTCAAAACAGCTTCCAGAACACGAGGATCATGAGCCCGTAGGCGGCGATCAGCAGCGCGGCGCCCTGCAGGTTGACCCGGGTCCGCCGCGCCGGATCCGGCGTCAGCCACCAGCCCAGCCGCTTGGCCGTCCAGGGCACCATCACCGAGGTGAGCAGGACGCTGAACACGTTGCCGATGAACAGGGCGACCGGGAAATCCACCTTCAGCATGCCGGCCAGGATCGGCGCGCCGACCAGGACACCCCACAGGAACACGGTCGGGTAGAGGGTCAGCACGACGATCATGTTCATCTTCCACGCCGCGGGCGCGCCCTCTCCGGGCGGCGCGACGTTGCGGAACCACTGCTCGAAGCCGCTCTGCACCGTCCGCGTGTGGAATTCCGCGGTCATCGGCGCCGCCTCGGCGACCAGGGCCCGCCGCTCGGGCGAGTCCATCCAGGTGCGCAGGTTCGCCTCGCTGTCGAAGCGCAGGATCGCGACGTAGTCCTCCTGCACCCCCGGCACGGCCGGCTCGAACCGGTAGCCCTGCATGCCGGGCGCCCGCGACTGCGCGGCCGCGATCTTCTGCTCCCACCGGAGGTAGGCGGCCTCCATGCCGGGCTTCACGCGGGTGCTGATCACCGCGCTGACCGGCGAGGTCCGGGCCGCGCCGGCGTCGTCCTTGACGATGTGGACGTCGTCGCGGCCGACGAGCATCGGCGTGGCGCCCTGGATGCGGGCTTGCCGCTCGGGGGAGGCCATCCAGGTCTTGGCCTGCTCCAGGCTGTGGAACCGCTGCACGATCACCCAGTCCACCTGCAGCGGCGGGCGCGGCGGGATCAGCTGCTGCTCGATGAAGCCCGGGAAGGCCGCGACGACGGCGCTGGTGTCGACCTGCCAGCGGGCGAAGGCGTCCGCGCTCTCCGGCCGGATGGTCGTCTGCGTCACGATGCTGACGGACGATGTGGCACCGCTCATGAACCGACGCGCTTCCGTTGCACGGCTGCCTGCACTCGCGCGTTGGCTTCGCGCGGCCCCCGGTGCCGCGCCCGGTCACCGCCCGGCGGGTCCGGGGCGGTGCCGAGAGGCGCCACCTCCGGCGACCCGGACGGCCGGTCCGTGGACCGCGGCACCGAGGCGGCGGCGGACCCGCAGGGATCTGCCGCGCCGCGGAACACGAGGATAAACAACCGAAAATTGATCTTGCATCGAGCGCCCGCCACTCCATTGGCAGCACTGCTCTGCATGCCTGTATCAGCGGGCAATCTACGACCGGAGTCAAGACCTCAGCGCGGAGGTCGAATATTTTAATTGTAAATACAGCACGTTCTCTACGGCGATCGTCTTTTAAGCGGAAACGCTTGCACGATATTTATCTTCCCCGCGCGCGGCCCGGAATGCCGGACTTTTTCGGCGCCCGCTCCGCCCGAGCCCCGCCGAGCTGGGACGGAGCGACAATGAAAAGACGGGGCGGAGACGATCGTCGCCGGGCGCGGCGCAGGGTGTGGCGCCGGGTGTGGCGCCGGGTGTGGCGCAGGGTCGGGGCGCAGGGTCGGGGCGCAGGGTCGGGGCGCAGGGTCGGGGCGCAGGGTCGGGGCGCCCTGCCATGACGGGACGGATTATTTCTTGTCCGTCCGTCTCAGGCGGGGCGCCGCCGTCCCGATCAGGAGCCGCCGCCGTGACCGCGACGCGCCATATGTGCTGCTCGGATCGGGCCGGAGAGCCTGATCGATCATCTCTTCACGGTCGTTTTATTGCATTTCCCTATATTTACAATTCGACTGCCGACGATCGCGGGCCGGCGTTGACGCGGCACTTCCGCCCCTGTCTATTCTGTCGCCAAGCCGCGGGTAGCCGCTCGTTACTGGCTGACGACCATGCGTTCGCAGGAGGCACGGTTTCAGCGGAACGTCCCGATCCGCGCGCGGCCCCGTCGCCGATCCTGCCCGCGCGGCTCGACGGCGGTCGCGCTCCGTGACACCCCGCACCGCTCGGCCGGACCGCGCGGCGACATCGCTCAACCCGAAGCCAATGCCGGTCGGCCGACCCGGAGTTGTTAAGCACGCCGCGCGAAGTCTAGTGCGGTCCGACACAACAATCCGGACCGCCCCTCGATTAAGAAATCTCCGCGGTTCATAGTCCCGACCAACCGACCCGTTTCGCGACGACAGAGGTTCCAATGTCTGACAACCACGAAAAGTTCATGGCCCGGGCGATCGCCCTGTCGGAGAAGACGTCGCTGGTCGACAGTGCCGGCGGCGTGTTCGGCTGCGTGATCGTCCAGGACGGCGAGATCATCGCCGAGGGCGCCAACCGCGTCGTCGCCGAGAACGACCCGACCTGGCACGGCGAGATCGAGGCGATCCGGAAGGCCTGCAAGGCGCAGGGCAGCTTCAAGCTCCGGAACGCGACGCTCTACACCAGCGCCGAACCCTGCCCGATGTGCATGGCGGCCGCCTACTGGGCCGGCGTCAAGAACGTCTACTACGCGGCGCAGGTCGAGGACGCGCTGGAATACGGCGGCTTCGACGACAGCATGATCTACGCCGAGCTCAAGAAGGATGTCGGCGAGCGCTCCATCCCGACCGAGCAGATCATGCGCGCGGAGGCCGTCGAGGTCTGGAAGAAGTACGCCCAGAAGGCGGACCGCGTCCCCTACTGAGGGCCGGATCGCGAGACCGGCCGCCCTGCTCCGCCCGCTCAGGCCGCGTCGCCCGAGCGGGCCTCCACGCCCGCGCAGTGCCCAGTCATGAATGCTGAGACCTTGAGGACGGCCTGCAAGGGCCCGGTCATCGACGCGGGCGACCCGCAGTTCCGGGAGGCGCTTCACGGGAACCTGTGGAACAGGCTGATCCCCGACCGGGCGCCGCAGATGATCGTCAGGGCCGCCGACGAGGACGACATCGTCGCCACCGTGAAGTTCGCCCGCGCGCACGGCCTCAAGGTCGTCGTCCGCGGCGGAGGCCACAACTGGTGCCAGCCGACCCTGCGCAACGGCGGGATCCTGATCGACCTCGGGAGCCTCGACAGGATCCTGGCGATCGATGTCGCGCAGCGCCGGGCCGTCATCCAGCCGATCGTCAGCAACCGCGACATCCAGAAGGCGCTCAACGCCCACGGACTCGCCTTCCCGACCGGCCACTGCCCCCAGGTCAAGGCGAGCGGCTACTTCCTCGGCGGCGGCATGGCCTGGAACCCCACGGTCTGGGGCTACGGCACCGAGAGCCTCGAGGCGATCGAGCTCGTCACCGCCCAGGGCGAGCGGATCCGGGCCAGCGAGACCGAGAACCCGGACTTCTTCTGGGCCGCGCGCGGCGCCGGCCCGGGCTTCTTCGGGATCATCACGAAGTATTTCCTCAAGCTCCACGCGCTGCCGAAGGCCATTCACGGGAGCGAGTATTTCTATCGCCTCGAGGATGCGCCGGCCGTCGGCACGTGGCTCGGCGAGGCGGCGCCCACGATCGCGCCGAGCGTCGAGCTGACCCAGTTCCTCGTGAAGGCGCCGCCCGCGCTGGCCGAGGCGGCGGCGGACCGGAACGGCTGGGTCTGCATGGTCACCGCCACCGCCTTCGAGGACACCCCGGAGGCGGCCCGGCGCGCGCTGGCGCCGCTCGATGACGCACCGGTCGCGCCCCTGTCGAGCGCGCGGGTGACGCCCCTCGACTTCGAGCAGCTGTTCGACGCGTCCGGCGCGCTCTTCCCGGAGGGCGTGCGATCCCGGGTCGAGGCCACCTTCTCCAATCACAGCCCCGGCGCGGTGATGGCGGCCATCCTGCCCCTGTGGCAGCGGGCGCCTTCGGCGACCTCGGTGTTCCTGTCGACGATCTTCTGCGGACCCGACGTCCCGGGGCCGCAGCGGAACATGGCCCGCTCCATGACCTCGAAGGTCTATGGCGGCCCCTGGACCATGTGGCACGCGGCGGACGACGATCAGGCCAACGCCGCCTGGCATCGGGCGGTGACCGCCGCGCTGAAGCCGCTCAACATCGGCTACTACATCGGCGAGACCAACACGGTCGAGCAGCCCGAGATCGTCGCCCAGGCGTTCACGCCCGAGAAGTGGCAGAGGCTGTGCGCGCTGCGCGACGAGCACGATCCGGACCGCGTGTTCTTCGACTATTTCGACGGTCTGCGCTGAGCCGCGGCGCGGTCACGTCGGCGTGTCGGTCGCGTCCCAGGGCGTGTCGCGGTCGTTCTGGAATCCGGTCAGCCAGTTCAGCGCGACGTGGCGCTCCGCCACGACGTCGCCGTTGAGCCCCGCGGGGGCTGTCCCCTTCTGCCGCGCCTGCCGGACGACCCAGTGCGCCCGCCACGCGCGGTCCAGCGCCTCCAGGATCTCGCCGGGCGGCCGCAGCCGCGCGGCGTCGGCCGCGCCCGCGTCCCGGGCGAGCGGCGCGACCGCCCGCCAGAGCGCGTCGACGTCGACCGTCGCGTCGCTGTCGGCGATCCGGGCCGCGCGCACGCCGAGCGCCCACAGCAGGGTGTTCGCGGCCTCGTAGCGCCAGGACGCCGCCGCGGCGTCCTTCGGGTCCGCCGCCTCGATCTGGGCGCGCTCGGCCGGCGACAGGGCCGCGAAGCCGATCGGATTCAGCGTCCTCTGCCCCGGCTCGCGCAGCGTCGTGCCGGCGCCGAAGGCCTGCCCCCAGGCCGCGATGTAGAGCAGGGCCAGAGCCCGCCGGAGCACCTCCGCCGGCGGTCGCAGCGCGAGTTCCGCCTCGCCGAGCGCGGGGGGCATGCCGGCGGGCGGCTTCGGGTCCAGATCCTCCAGGCGCTCCAGGGTCCGGGCGCGGCGCGCGACGGCGTCGGGCGGATAGGGCAGACGCGCGGCCGGATCCGTCTCGCCCGCGGCCGACAGGAGGAGCGCCATGTCGGGCGCCCGCACGGAGCCGTCGGGCAGGAAGAGGACGGCGTTCGCCGCGAGCGCCCAGGCTTCCACGCGGGGCAGGTCGGACGCGGCGACCGCGAAGCTGACGTGGTTGCGGACGCGCTGCAGGTGGCGCCAGAGATGGTAGCGGTGGGCGGTCATCTGCCCGTCGCCCCGTCCCATGACGTAGCCGATGAACCCGTCGAGATGCGGCTGCAATTCGGGGTCGGACAGGTCCCGCCGGCCGTTCAGCGCGTGGTCGAAGGAGAGCGCGGGCAGGTCGCGCACGGTCGCGTAGGCGTTGACGAGAAGCGGTTCCTCCGGCGCCGCCTCCGCCGGTGCAGCATCGGCGCGTCCGAACAACCGCTTCAGCAGATTCATGGTCTCTCCCTTCCGGTCTTCCCGCGGAGCGGCGCCTCCGAGGCTGGCATCCAAACCGGGCCCGGTCGCGCCGGGCGCGCGAACGCGGAAGCGCCCAGAGTGGGGCGGGCGCACCGGCCGGGCAAGGCGCGCCGCGCCCGGAGCCCTCGGAGGCCGGACCGCAGCATTCGGTTGACGTGGCCGTTCGGCCGGTTAGAAAACCGGCCGTCGAATCGGTTATCGATCCGGTTGCGCCCAATCTTTGTCGCTCGGAAGCTGTAGCTCGACCGCATCTATAGCCTCCTGGACCGAGACTGTTCGCTGCGCCGGCTCGATACCGGGACGCCGACCCGACCGCAATCCTGCCGCGCCCGCCTTGCCGCGCCCGCGTCTCGCCATCAGGAGCCGACCATCGCCGAAGCAGCGCCCCCGCGCGACCGCACGCGACCGCGCGCCCTCGCCGGGCTCCTGGCAGCGACCGTGCTGCTGCCGCTCGCGATCCTGCTGATCGGTCTCTGGCAGGGCCAGCGCGGCCTCGACGACTGGCGGGCCTTCGCGGCCGAGCGCGACCGCCTCGGCGCGGTCGTGGCGGATCTGGAGGCGCGGGCTCCGCGTGACGGGCGCCCCGATTTCAGCCTGCAGTTCCGGCACGACGGCCGCCTCTACGGCGGCCCCTACGCCGCGGTGAAGGCCCGCGAGATCCGCGACCACGCGGGAACCCTCGCCGCCGTGATGGACTGGCGGCGCAGGCTGCCGGCGGTCGCGGTCGCGGGCGGCGGAATCGCGGCGGCGCTCTCCGTGCTCGTTCTGCTCGTCGGCGGCCTGCTCGGGCAGCTGGGACGCGGGTCGCGCGACGCCCTGGTCCGCGGCTTCTCGCTGGTGCGGCGGCTGCTTCCGCCCGCCCTCGCCGCCCAGATCGTGGCGGCGACCGCCGGCCTCGTCGCGGTGGTCCTGTTCGAGGCCGGGCTGCTCGTCGACGGCGGCCTCAGCGGCGGCGGCGTGAAGCTCCTGGCGATCGCGGCCGGCGCGGTCGGCGCCACGATCCTCGCCGCGTGCGGCGCCCTGATCGGCCTGCGCCGGGCCCTCGTCGCCTTCGCGCCCGAGCCGCTGCCGATCCTCGGGCGGCGGATCGCGCCGGCCGAGGCGCCGGGTCTCTGGCGCCTCGTCGAGGCGCTCGCCGACCGGATGGGCGCGCTCAAGCCCGAGGCCCTGGTCGTCGGCCTCACCGAGGGCTTCTTCGTCAGCGCCGGCCCGGCCGTGCTCGAGCCCGGCGGCGCGCGGCTCGACGGCCGGATCCTCTACGTGCCCCTGCCCTATCTCGCCCTGCTGCGCGTCGACGAGACGGCGGCGATCCTCGGGCACGAACTCGCCCACTACGCCGGCGGGGACACCGCCTACAGCCAGCGCTTCCTGCCGATCTACGCGGGCGTCGGGCGCTCCCTCGACGCGATGGCCGAGCGCGAACGCGGCGCGCTCGGCGTGCTCGGGCCGTCGATCCGCCTCGGCCTGTTCGTGATGGAGCAGTTCCACCTCGCCGTGCGCCACTGGAGCCGGGTGCGCGAGTTCGCGGCCGACGCGGCCGGCGCCGCCGTGACCTCCCCCGACGCCTCGGCCCGGGCGCTCCTGCGCTACGGCGCCGCGCGCCCGCGCGTCGTCGAGACCCTGGACGCGGCGGCCGACGCGCCGGAGACGGCCGCCGCCGACCTCGTGGCGGCGGCGTTCGACGGCGCGATCGCGCGCGGCCTCGAGGATCCCGCGGCGCGCCTCGAGGACGAGCAGGCCCACCCGACCGACACCCACCCGCCGACCCGCGACCGCGTCGCGGCCCTCGGACTGGCGGTGGACGCCGACTTGCTCGCCGCGGCCGGAACCGCGCCGCCGGCCCGGGCCCGCGACCAGCTCGCCGCCTACTTCGCCGACCCCGACGGCCTGTGCCGGGCCGCGACGCGGGACTTCCTCGGCGCGGTCCGCGCGCGGGAGGCCGCCGCCCGCGCGCATCTGGAGGCGACCGCCGCGGACGTCGGAACCGAGGAACGGGTGCTGCGCGCCAGCCACCGCGCTCGCGGCCTCGCGCTGTCCGCCAGCGCCGGCCTCTTCGCCGCCGCCGCGCTCGCGCTCGTGCTGCTCCGCGTCCCGGGGCTGTCGCCCTACGAGGCCCGGATCGTGTCGGCCGTGGCGCTGACCCTCGCGGCCGCCTTCGGCGCGGCGGGCGCCTTCGTCCTGTCGCGGGGCGAGCCGATCGCCCTGATCCTGAGCCCCGCGGGGCTGACGGCGCCCGGTCTCGACAGGGTGATCCCCTGGGAGGCCGTCGCCGATCTCGACATGTCGCTGAGCCGCGGCGGCATCGTCACCCGCCTGCTGCTGCCGCCGGGCGCGGACTGGCCGGAGCGGGCCCCGGGGCGACACCCCGTGAAGCTCGACCCGAAGCGCCGCATCGTGACGCTCACGGTCGGACTGCCGCGCCGGATGAAGCCGCAGGATTTCGCCGACCTGATCGCCCGCTACCAGGCCGCGCACCACGCCCGCCGCGCCCTGGCCGAGCGCGCCGCGAGCGCGACCGTCGCCGCCCACACCCCCTCTCCCGAAGCCCTGCCTGCTTGAGGATCGCATGGGATCGCCCGCCAAGCCCGAGACCGCCGAGACCCTGCGCCTGCCGCCCGACCGCGCGAGCTGGACCGTCATCCTGGGCGTGCTGTTTGGCTTCGTGCTGTTCGGCGGCCTCCTGGCAGCCAGCGCCGTCTACACGGCGCCCGTGCTGATCTCGGACTGGCAGGTCCGCGAGGCCGCCCGGCCCGTCCCGAACGCCCGCGTGAGCGACGGCAAGTGCAGCACCAAGCTCGTGTTCCACATCTGCGACGCGACGCTCTCGCTGCGGACGCCCCAGGGCAGCGTGACCCGCCGGGTGAACTACGTGTTCACCGGCCTGCACACGGGCGACTACACGATCGGCGTGATGGCCGACCCGGCGCATCCCGAGTCCGTCACCACCGATCTCGGCCTCGACCGGCTGTGGAACCGGGCGATCACCCTCCTGGCGATCGACGGGGTGATCCTGGCCGGCCTCGTCGGTGCGCTGATCTCGATCCTCCGCAACGGGCGCGCGGCGTTCCGGTCCGCCGCCTGACCGGCCCCGCGCCGGGATCTCGGCCGCGCAGGGCCGTCCGCGCCACGGGACACGCCCGAACCGGCGGACCGGTGCCGTACCGGTTGCCGGTCCGGCGATCCGGTACGTGTGTGTCATTGCGCCGGCGCGGACGGTCGGTCAGACCGCGCTCCCTCGAACCTCTCGGGAGAACCGGATGAGCAGCACCCGCAAGACGGCGCTTCGTGGCGCCCTCCTCGGCCTCGCCCTCGCAGGCCCGGCGCTGGCCGACGACACGCCGACGACGGCGGGCGCGGTCGACCGGCTCAAGGGCCTCGCCAACGAGGCGGTCGGCGGCGCCAAGCGCGGCGTCGGCAACCTGACGGACGACGAGGCGCTGAAGGCCGAGGGACGCGACCAGAAGCTCCGGGGCCAGGCCCAGCAGGAGCGCGGCAAGGCCAAGGACGCCGTCGAGAACGCCCTCGACAAGTAGGCGGACCGGGTCCCGGCCGCGCCATGGCCGGGACCCGGCGCACCGATCGAAACGGCCTCGCCGGCCGGCATGACGGACACCGTCGACGCCTCGGCCTGTCCCGGAGCCGGAGCCACTGGCCGCGCCGGGCGCGACGGACAGCGCCAGGCTGGCGCCGGTGCCCGCGGCCCGAGCGATCGTACAGTTGCCCTGCGTACTCGCCCAATCGACCTATTACGCGGGAAAGCTCTCATTATTTTAGCAAACTTTCCAATTTTTCATTCTATCTTACTCACTTGGCAGACATCACAGAAATCATACGGCCGCTCTGCCGGACGCCACCGCTTTAGGTAGTGCGCCGTGGTTGATAACGATTTTTGCTGCAACAACTTAACCGCGACATATGCTATCGATACAGGATAGGCGACCGAATCGGGCCGGTCTTGAGTATCGAACCTGTATTGCTGCAGGGCACGGCAACCGTGTGGGGCCGCCAGAACAAGGATCGACCGGACCGTCCGGTCGACGCGACGCGCGGGTGTGCCGATCATGATGTTTGCTGTCCCCGCCTTGCTGTTGGAGCTGGCGTTGACGACGCCGGTCTCGGACAAGATGCCGGTCTTCGACGTTCACGGCAGCTGCCGAGCGGCGACGACGGCGATGACCCTCGATCCCGTTCGGCAGAAGCTCTGCCTCCAGGACGAGGGGTCGGCCCGTGCCGAGGTGGCGAAGAAGTGGTCCAGCTTCCCGGCGGTCGATCGGACGCGCTGCGCGGCGGAGGCCCAGCTCGACGGCCTGCCCAGCTACGTCGATCTGCTGGAGTGCCTGACCCTCGCCCGGGAAGCCAAGGCCGAGGACGATCAGTAGTGCGCGTCAGGACCGAGACCGAAGACCGTCCCGTAACGCTCTCAGGTTGAGGGTCGACCGTGCCGATCGTGCTGCAGCTTCCCGGATCCCTCCGTCTCCTCGCCTTGGCGGCCATCGCGGGCCTCGCCGCCGGTTGCCGCGATGCGAACCAGTACGTTCCCCCACCGCCGCCGACGGTCTCGGTCGCGCAACCGCTCGTGCGCACGGTCACGCGCTACTTCGAACTCACCGGCAACACCAAGGCGTTCGCGGCCGTCGAGCTCGAGGCACGGGTCCAGGGCTTCCTAGAGGCGATCACCTACAAGGACGGCGCCGTCGTGAAGAAGGGCACGCCGCTCTTCTCGATCCAACGCAACACCTACGAGGCGCAGCTCAAGCAGGCGCAGGGCGCCCTGGCGGCGCAGCAGGCCGCCCTAGCGAATGCCCAGTCCGAGTATCAGCGCCAGTCCACGCTGGGCCGGCAGGAATTCGCCTCGCAGGCGCGCGTCGAGGACGCGAAGACCAAGCAGGACCAAGCCAGCGCCGCCGTCATGGAGGCGCAGGCCAACCTCGACATCGCCGCCATCAATCTCGGCTACACGCAGGTCTCCGCACCGTTCGACGGCGTGGTCACCAACCACCTCGCGGATGTCGGGGCGCTCGTCGGCATCAGCGGACCGACCAAGCTGGCGCAGCTCGTGCGCATCGATCCGCTCTACGTCTACTTCAACATCAGCGAGCAGCAGGTGCTGCTGGTCAAGGAGCACCTGCTCGCCACGCACCGGACGCTGGGCGACCTATCCAGGATCCCGGTGGAGATCGGCCTGCAGACCGAGACCGGCTATCCGCATGCGGGCAAGCTCGACTACCTCGCGCCGCAGGTCGACCCGTCCACCGGCACGCTGATGGCGCGGGCGCTCATCGAGAACGGCGACCACGCGCTCCTCCCGGGCCTGTTCGTTCGGGTCCGGGTCCCGGTCGGGCGCCAGGACAAGGCCCTGCTGGTGCGCGACGACGCCATCGGGACGAACCAGCAGGGCAGCTACGTGCTCACGGTCGGCGCCGACGACACGGTCTCGCAGCGGGTGGTGACGCTCGGGCCCCGGGACGGGCGCTACCGGGTGATCGAGACCGGGCTCGCACCCGGCGACTGGGTCGTCACGGACGGCATCCAGCGGGCAATCCCAGGGGCGAAGGTCGCGCCCCAGAAGGTGGCGGTGGCCGAAGCCTTGCCCGACCCGGCGCCACTCCCGCGGTGAGCCGTCGTCCGGAAGTCCCGGCGCTGCCGACGAGGCCGACACGCCCGACGATCGGACAGTGATCTCCGCCACCCCGCGTCCCGCCCTGGCGGCGGGCCGCCCCTGAGACGCCGGCACCGAGGGCCAACGGCATGATCTCGCGCTTCTTCATCGAGCGGCCGGTCCTGGCCAACGTGCTGGCCCTGGTCATGGTGCTGATCGGCGCGGTGTCGCTCTTCAACCTGCCGGTGTCGCAGTATCCCAACGTCGTGCCGCCGACGGTCCAGGTCACCACCCGCTACCCGGGTGCGAGCGCCCGCACGGTGGTCGACACGGTGGCGCTCCCGATCGAGCAGCAGGTCAACGGCGTCGAGGGCATGCTCTACATGCAGTCGACCAGCGCGAGCGACGGCACCTACACCCTCACGGTCACCTTCGCGATCGGGACGGACGGCGATCAGGCCCAGGTGCTGGTGCAGAACCGGGTCGCGATCGCGATGTCGTCGCTGCCGCAGGCGGTCCAGGTCCAGGGCGTCACGACCCAGAAGAAATCCACCGCGGTCCTGCAATTCGTCACACTGTCGGCCAGCGACGGGAAGTTCGACAGCCTGTTCCTGTCGAATTACGGCGTCATCAACGTGCAGAACGAGCTGGCCCGGCTGCCCGGCGTCGGCAACGTCACGGTCTTCGGCGCCGGCCAGTACGCGATGCGGATCTGGCTGGATCCCGACCTTGTGCAGGCCCGGGGCCTCACCCCCGACGCCATCATCAACATCGTGCAGCAGCAGAGCCAGGAGGTCACCGCGGGCGCCGTGGGGATGCCGCCGGTCCCGGCCGGCCAGGACTTCCAGTACACGCTCAACGTCAACGGGCGGCTCAACAGCGCCCCGGACTTCGAGAACATCGTCGTCAAGGCGGACGCGCAGGACGGCGGCCGCATCACCCGCTTGCGCGACGTCGGCCGCGTCGAGCTCGGCGCGCAGACCTACAGCCAGTCGTTCACGCTGAACGGGCAGCCCGCCGCCGGCATCGGCATCTACCAGCTGCCCGAGGCGAACGCGTTGACGGTGGCGAACGCGGTCCGCACTCGGATGGCCGAGCTCGCGAAGACCTTCCCGTCGGGCCTCGTCTACGCCATCCCGTTCGACACGACGGAGTTCGTGCAGGCCTCGATCCACGAGGTCTACATGACGCTGTTCGAGGCGGCCGTCCTGGTCCTGATCGTCATCCTGGTCTTCGTCCAGGACTGGCGCGCCATGCTGGTGCCGGCGACGACGGTGCCGGTGACGATCATCGGCGCCTTCGCCGCCATGGCGGCGATGGGCTTCAGCGTGAACCTCTCGACGCTGTTCGCGATCGTGCTGGCCATCGGCATCGTGGTGGACGACGCCATCGTGATCGTCGAGGGGGTCTCCCACCACATCGACGAGGGCCTCTCGCCCCGGGCGGCGGCCGAGAAGGCGATGGAGGAGCTGTTCGGCCCGATCATCGGCATCACCCTGGTGCTCATGTCGGTGTTCGTGCCGGCCGCGTTCCTGCCCGGCCTGACCGGGCAGCTCTACAAGCAGTTCGCCCTGGTGATCGCCGCCACTGCGCTGATCAGCGCGATCAATGCCGCCACCCTGAAGCCGACCCAGTGCGCCCTGTGGCTGCGCAAGCCGGTGCCGCCGGAGAAGCGGAACGTGTTCTACCGCGGCTTCAACCGCGTCTACGGGGTCCTCGAGGGCTGGTACGCCCGGCTGATCGCCACCATGGTCCGGCGCAGCCGCCTCATGGTCGCCGTGGCGCTCCTGCTGATCGGGCTCGCCGGATGGGGGCTGACCCGCCTGCCGACCGCCTTCCTGCCCACCGAGGACCAGGGCTACGTCCTGATCGGCGCACAGCTGCCGGACGGGGCCTCGAAGGAGCGCACCGACGCGGTGATGCAGCGGATCAGCGTCCAGGCGAAGGCGACGCCGGGCGTCGACAACGTGCTCTCGATCAGCGGGATCTCGGTCCTCGATTCGAGCGCCAGCCTGCCCAATGCCGGCGTCGCCTACGTGGTTCTCAAGAACTGGGATGTCCGGGCCAAGGAGAGGGGCCAGGATCTGCGCAGCCTCTACGAGCGCTTCAACACGATGCTGGCGGGCGTCGAGGACGCCGAGACCTTCGTGCTGATCCCGCCGCCGATCCAGGGCATCGGCAACGCCAGCGGCTTCACCATGCAGATCGAGCTGCGCAACGGCGACTTCGACTACCCCCTGCTGGAGAGCCTCGCCCGGACGGTCGTCGCCGACGGGAACTCGCAATCCGGGCTGCGGAAGCTCAACACCTCGTTCCGGGCCGGCGTGCCGCAGATCGCGATCGCGGTGGACCGGGTCAAGGCCGAGGCCCTCGGCGTGACGGTCGGGCAGGTCTTCTCGACCCTCTCGAGCTACGTCGGGTCGTCCTACGTCACGCAGTTCAACAAGTTCGGCCGGACCTTCCAGGTCTACGTGCAGGCCGCGCCCGATTACCGGCTCCGCCCCGAGGACGTCGAGAACCTGAAGGTGCGCGCCGGCAACGGCGTGATGGTGCCGCTCGGCACCGTCGTGGAGATCAAGTCCGTGCAGGGCCCGTCCCTGATCAGCCTGTACAACCTCTACCCGACGGCGACGATCGTGGGCGGGGCGGCGCCGGGCTTCAGCTCCGGGCAGGCGCTGGACCTGATGCAGCAGATCGCCGCCAAGGTGCTGCCGCCGGGCACGGGCTACGACTGGACGGCGATGTCGTACCAGGAGAAGGCGGTCGGCGCGCAGATCTACCTCGTGTTCGCGCTGGCCATCCTCCTCGTCTACCTGGTCCTGGCCGGCCAGTACGAGAGCTGGATCCTGCCGCTGGCGGTCCTGCTCGGCGTGCCGCTGGCGCTGCTGGGCACGGTCGGGGCGCTGCTGCTGCTCGGCGTCGCCAACAACCTCTACACGCAGATCGGCCTGATCCTGCTGATCGCGCTGGCGAGCAAGAACGCCATCCTGATCGTCGAGGTCGCCCGCGAGAAGCGGCAGGCCGGACTCGACATCGCGGCCGCCGCCGTGGAGGCGGCGCGGCTGCGCTTCCGCCCGATCCTGATGACCTCGTTCGCCTTCATCCTCGGCGTGCTGCCGCTCGTCACCGCCTCCGGGGCCGGGGCCGCGGCGCGCAAGTCGATCGGCATCACGGTGTTCAGCGGCATGCTCGCCTCGACCTGCCTGGCGGTGCTGTTCGTGCCGTCCTTCTACGTGATCCTGCAGCGGATCGAGGAGCGCCGCGCGCGCCGGGGGCAGCCCGGGCCTGTCGCGTCCCCGCCCCCGGCCGGGACAACCCCCGAGACCGGACCGGCGTGAGCCGGAGCGCGGACGCGGCGCGGTTCCGCCCCGCGCCGCCGTCACCGCGCGACGCCGTTCCCTCCGACGCGCGGCGCCGGATCCGCGACCGGACCTCCGGAGACCACGCGTCCGGCATGCTCGACCGTTGACGGCCTTACATCGCCCACCCTATTAGATATAGCATTAGCTATAATGATGGGTCAGGGCTATGACGCACACCGGCGCTCCGCGTCGCTTCTCGGCTCTAGGATCGGTCCTGTGCGGCCTCGCCGCGGCGCTCGGGTTGGCCGCGGGGCTCTGGATGGCCGCAGCGCTCGGGCCGGCACTGGCCCAGTCCCTGCCCACAGCCGCCGAGAACCTGACGCCGGGCGACCTCGACAGCGAGCATCTGTTCGGCTTCACCGAGGGGAGCGACCTCGGCGTTCCCGGGGAGGCGGAGCTGGAATGGGAGACGAGCGGGCGACTCGGCCGGCGCGTCGCCCGCTTCCTGACCGTGGACAGTTCCCTGGCCCTGAAGGTGCCGCTGACCAACGATTTCCGCCTGGCCCCGGGCGTCACCTTCAACGCCTACGACATCGGCGCGCCGGGCACCCCGGCCCGGACCACGGGCGGCTTCAACGGCGGCTTCCTCGAGACCCGGGTGCGCCTGATGGATCGCCGGACGGCCCCCCTCGGCCTGACCCTCAACATCGTGCCGGGCTACGGAACCGTCGACAGCGGGACGGGCGTGCCGGCGCGCAGCTTCGCCACCGAGATCGGCCTGCTGGCGGATCGCGAGATCATCCCCGGCAAGCTGATCGCCGCCGTCAATGTCGGCTTCGCGCTCTCGACGACGCGGCTGACCGTGATGGACGCGCCCGTGCGCGGATCGGGGATCGAGGTGGCGGGGGCGCTGGCCTACTGCGTCCGGCCCGGCCTCTTCCTCGGCGGCGAGGCACGCTATGCCCGGACCTACGACGGCTTGGCGCTCGACCGGTTCGCGGGCGAGGCCGTGTATCTCGGACCGACCGCCTACATGACCCTGTCACCCCAGGCCTGGGCCTCGTTCACCTGGAGCTTCCAGGTCGCCGGGCAGGCGACGGGCGAGCCCGGCCCGCTCGACCTGTCGAGCTTCGACCGCCATCAGATGCGGTTGCGCGTCGGGTACAGCTTCTGATCGCGGCCCTGTCGCCGCACCGCGGCCTGCGAGCCTCAGGGTGGGCGGACAGGCGCCGAGAACGCGACCCTGGTGGAGCAGTCGAGGGACCGAACCGCCCGTGCCGACGGGCGGTGAGCCTGCCGTGGATGTCGGCTGAAGCGGCCCGGTCGCGACGAGAAGTGGGACTGGCTGCCCCGGAGCCGGTCTTCCGGAAGGACTATTACATGCCGAACATGTTCGCAGTCGGAGCATGCAACGTGAAGGCATGACCCTCATCAATCCAGCCGCTTCCGGCGTGACCTTGCTCGATGTAGCTGATCTCATCGGCGCTGGAAGCGTAGTAGTGCCGTCCGCTCTCGGTGTTGACGAACCGCTCGACGGTCAACGCATGCGATCCCGCGGCGGTCGAACTCGCGTAGGCGTCGAACGCAACACCGTCATAGTTGTAGCCGGAACCGTCCGAGAGAAGCCCGTCGCGCTCCGCGGTGCTGGTCGTGTAGAAGTGGTCGCCGGTCGTCGGGTTGGTGAATCGAAAGACGTCAGCCGTGGCAGACGATGACACTGGCGCGGCCCAGCCGACGCCCTGATAGGCGTAGCCCGACGGGGTGCTCTCAAGCTGCGCGCGTTCTGCAGCGCTTGCCGTGTAGAAATGCCGTCCTGAGGCGGCGTCGTAGAAGTGAAAAACCGGCTCAAGCGCCGCGGCGCCCGGACTGGCCTGATAAGCCCGCATGTAGTCAATATTCATCTGCGCGGGAAATGGCGTCGACGCGTCGGCGTCGCCCGGCCAAGAGCCGCCGACGGCGAGATTCGCGATCATGTACATGGGCTTGTCCAGACCGGCCGGCGTCGGCGTACGATAGATCTCCTGTCCGTCGAAGTAGAAGGTCAGCGTGTCCGGTTGCCAGTCAACGCCGTAGGTGTGGTAGCCGCCGCTCATGTCGGCGACTGCGGAGATCCCCTGGCTCATCGTGTGGTTGCCGGGTGTCTGGCCGGGCGCCAGGCTGTGCACCGTGGTGTAGAGCGTGCCGGGATCGTGCCCGAGCATCTCCATCACGTCGATCTCGGGCGGCCAGGAACCGTCCGCCGGGAGCAGCCAGAACGCCGGCCAGAAGCCCTGACCGGCGGGCAGTTCGGCCCGCATCTCGAAATAGCCGTAGGTCTGGCTGAAACTGTGGAAGGTATTGACCATTCCCGACGTGTAGGGCTGATCCCCCAGATCCTGGATCAGAGACGGATCCGACGGCGCGGCTGTGATGGTGAGGATGCCGTCGTGGACGCGGAACGGGTTCGGGAGCGCGCTGCCGTCGGGTTGATCGGCGCGGACATACCATTGCTGCTCCTGATTGAAGGGCCGCGTCCCGGTCGACGTGACGTGGATGCTCCACTGCGGGCCGCCGGACGTGTCGAGACCCGAAGTGCCGTCCCAGAGCGGCAGCGTGTTGAAGTCCTGGCTGTAGGTGAGTGTCGCCGTCTGGGCGAGATTCCTCGGATCAATGGCCACGGATCACCTGCCCATTCGTGCCACGCACTGAAGTGGCCGCGCCGCACGATACAATCATAAGCTGCATCGGAAAACAGGGCGCCTGGGTTCCGACGATGATTGCCGGGCACGGTCTGGTCGATGGCACGACGCGCGGGATGCCGCCGTCGATCCGAGCAGATCGATACGGAGGAGCCGATCGACAGCGAATATTTGAAAGTATATCCCGTAATCCTCCGAGATTTTAGGATTACAACGAGCATTGCCATTCTGGCTGATTTTATATACAAAATACTAATACAAATGATAGTCGAGCACGTCATTTCTGCGACGCATATTGCTGTCCGCGACCGAAGCGCGACGCGGTTGGACCTCCTCCCTCGGCGGTGTCGTGACCGGCCGCACGCAGCAACGGCAGGCCGCAGGCTCGGTATTCTTTACCGACGCTCGGGTCTGCAACCCATAATTGTACTGCCGGTTACGCATCAAAACCGGAGGTGCCCATGTCGTCGTCCCCTCTCGCCGCGCTCAACCCGTCGTCACGCTCGCTCGAGTGGCTGGTCGGGTCCAGCGCGCTACTGTCTTCCACCGCACTGTCGACCGGCCAATTGACGAGTCTCGGTCCGATTACCTCGCTCATCGAGAGTGCCGTCGACGTCGGTGCGGCGGACGAGGGCGGATCACTGCTTCCCGGCGCGCTGGCCGATACCGCGAACCAGATCGTCCTCGACACCCATGCGCAGCTCGAGAACGCGGGTCATCAGGTCGCGGCGCTGAACGGCCCGCTCCACGGTCTGACCAATCTCGGCGAGACGGTCGGGCTCGGTCATATCGGCGAGGCCGGCAACCTGATCACGGACCTGACGGGCGCCGTCGCCAACCCGACCGATGCCGGCAGCGTCGTCCCGGTGTTGAACGATGCCGGGCAGGTCGCCGAGGCTGCCGGAACCTTGCTGAATACTGTCACGGCCCTGCCCGTGGCCGGCAACGGCCTTGTCGGCTCCGGCGGCACGCTCGCGCCGGCGGTGGGGATTCTCAACCAAGCCGTCCTCGACCTGCACACGACGCTGGAGGATGTCGGCCATCAGGTCCCCGTGCTCAACGCGCCGATCCACGCCCTCACCGGCCTCGGCGAGACGGTCGGCCTCGGTCGCATCGGCGAGGCGGGCAACCTCCTGACCGACACGCTCGCCGTGCCGGGATCGCTCCTCACTGGCGGCGGCCTCGGCTCGGCCACGCCGGTCCTCGCGGATCTCGGTTCCATCCTCGAAGCGACCGACACGCTGATCACCTCCGTCACCGGGGCCGCGACGGCCGGCGGGCTGCTCGCGTCGGGCGGCCTTCTCGCCCCGGTCGCGAATCTCGCGAACACCGCCGTCCTCGACGTCCACATGACCCTCGAGAATCTCGGGCACGAGGTCCCGCTGCTGAACGGCGCTGTCCACGGCCTGACCAATCTCGGCGAGACCCTCGGACTCGGCCATCTGGCCGAGGGCGGAAACCTGCTGACCGACGCCGCGGCCCTGCCCGGTGCCCTGCTGGGCGGCCAGGGGCTCGGCGCATTGTCCCCGATCCTCGGCGATGTCGGTGCGGTGGCCGGTGCGGCCGGCGGACTGCTCGGCGGCGTCACCGGCATCGTCGGCGACCTGGGGGGAGCGGGCGCGCCGGGCGCGGGCAGTCTCCTCACCCCCGTCACCGCCGCGGTGGATGGTCTGCTCGGCACCGTGACCGGCGGCGCTCCGGACGGAACCGGCACCCTGCTCGGGCCGAACGCGCCGCTGCAGCCGGTGGGCGCTGTCGCCAACACGCTGATCGACACCGTCCACGGGGCGCTGGAGCAGGTCGGACACGACGTACCGCTCCTCAACGACCCGCTCCACGCGGTGATCGCGCTGGGCAACACGGTCGGACTGGGGGAACTCGGCGACAGCCACAACCTGCTCACCGACACCATCAACCTGCCCGGCGCGATCCTGACCGGGAACGCGCCCGGAGGCGTGGCGCAGGTCGTCGACGACCTCGGGCACGTGGCGGGCGCGCTGGGCGGCGTCGTCGGCTCGGCGACCGGCCTCCTCGACTCGGCCGGCGGCGGTCTCGGATCCGGCCTGCCGGGCGGCGGTCTCCTGGCACCGGTCACCTCCGCCCTCGGCGGCTTGACGGGGGACCAGGGTGCCGGAGCCCTCGACGGTCTCCTGGGCGGCCTGGACGGAGGCCCGGGTTCCGGCGCGGCCGGCGCGCTGCTCGGGACGAACGCGCCGCTGCAGCCGGTCGGAGACGTCGCCAACACGCTGATCGACGGCGTCCATGCGGCCCTGGAACAGGTCGGCCACGATGTGCCGGTCCTGAACGATCCGCTCCACGCCGTGATCAATCTCGGAACCACGGTCGGCCTGGGGGAGCTCGGCGGGTCGAGCAACCTCGTGACCGATGTCGTCAACCTGCCGGGCGCGGTCCTGAACGGCGACGGAGGCCCCGCGGTGACGCAGGTCGCGAGCGATCTCGGGTCCGTGACGGAGGCGGCCGGCGGCGTCGTGGGCTCGGTGGCGGGGATCCTTCCCGCGGCCGGCGGGGACGGCCACCAGGCGGGCTCCCCGGTCGACGGCGTCGTCGCGACCGTGACCACGGTCATGGGCGGGGGCGAGACCGGTGGGGCGGGCAGCGCCGTCGGCAACCTGCTCGGCACGCTCACCGGCGGCACGTCGGGTGAGCCGGGAGCCGAGACCCACCCGTTGATCGACGTGTCGGCGGGCCCGACGACCTCGACGCCGGTGGCGGACGTCGCCGTGCTCACGCCCGCCGCCGATCCGGCCCACACCGTCGACGTGAGCGCGGTCGCGGTGAGCGCCGATCAGCCGAGTCTGGCCACGGCGAACCTGCTCAGCGGCGACAGCATCCACCTGCCGCAGACGGGCGGCGGTGCCGACTCCCTCGTCGGCCACCTCGTGGACGCGGTGTCGGGGACCTCCGCCGCGCCGGCCGAGGCGGGCGCCTCCCAGGGCGTGAGCGTCGATCTCGGCGGCCACACCGAAGTCCAGCACACGGACCCGACACCCCACACGGCCACGAGCGGCCTGCACCTGCTCGGCCTGTGAAACGCGGCCCCCGCCGCCGACGCGGCGGGGGCTTCCGCGACGCCGGGGCCCGACCCGCTTCGGCCCGAACCGCTCCGCTGACGTGCCAAGCCGAGGGATCGACCTGTGACCGATGAACGCGTGTTGCGTGTCGCGAAGCGGCGCGAGTTCTGGTCCGCCGTCAGGGCCGGGCGCACGTGCCTGATCACCGTGATGATCGTCAGCGGTCTGATCAATCTGCTGATGCTCACGGCCCCGATCTTCATGCTGCAGGTCTACGACCGGGTGCTGCCGAGCCGGAGCATCGCGACGCTCGTTGGTCTCGCCGGCATCACGCTGATGCTGCTCGTGATCCAGAGCGTCTTCGAGATCTTCCGTGCCCGGATCCTGGCGCGCTTCGCGCGCCTCGTCGACGAGCGCCTCGGTCCGCGGATCTTCCGGACCCTCCTGGTCCGCGGCGCCGAGATGCCGCGCAGCGATGACGGGCCCCAGGCCCTGCGCGATCTCGACACCGTCCGCGGCTTCGTGTCGAGCATGGCGGTCAGCGCCTTCTTCGACCTGCCCTGGGTGCCGCTCTACGTCGCGGTCTGCTTCCTGTTCCATCCCTGGCTCGGCGCGGCGGTGGCCGGGGGCGCCCTGTTCCTGTGCGTGCTGACGATCCTCACGGACTGGGCCTCGTCCACGTCCACCCAGGAGGCCGTCCGAACGGCCGGTGAGCGCCGGTCCTTCACCGACATGGCGCACCGGACGGCACCGCTGCTCTCGGCGCTCGGGATGCGGTCCCGCATCGCGGAGCTCTGGCAGGTCCGGGCCCGGCGGAACCTCGACGTCGCGGCGTACGGGAACGACCTGACCATCGGCTTCGGCACGACGGCGCGCCTGCTGCGCACGGTGCTGCAATCCGGCATCCTCGGCCTGGGCGCCTTCCTCGTGGTGCGCGAGGAGGCGACGGCCGGCGTGATGCTGGCCGCCACGATCCTGTCCGCGCGCGCCCTCGCCCCGGTCGACCTGGCGATCGCCAACTGGAAGTCGTTCTCGGGCGCCCGGCAGGCCTGGGGCCGCCTCGTCGCGTTCCTGCCCCGGCGGGATCCCGCCGCCCTCACGCCGCTCCCGGCGCCGCGGGAGAGCGTGCGCGTGACGGCCCTGTCGATCGCGGCGCCCGGGACCGACACCCTGGTGCTCCACGACGTCAACGTCGCCCTCGCGCCCGGAAGCGCCCTCGGGGTGATCGGGGCCAGCGGCTCCGGCAAGTCCACCTTCGCCCGTGCCCTCGTCGGGCTGGCGCGCCCGAACCGCGGCGTGATCCGCCTCGACGGCGCGGCGATCGATCAGTGGGATCCCGATGCCCTCGGGCGCGCGGTCGGCTACCTGCCGCAGGACATCGAGATGTTCGACGGCACGATCACCGAGAACATCACGCGCTTCGATCCCGAGCCCAACCCCGAGGCCCTGCTGGCGGCTGCCCGGGCCGCCGGCGTGCACGAGGTCGTGCTCCGGCTGCCGGGCGGCTACGACGCCCGCGTCGGTACCGGCGGCCTGGGCCTCTCCGGGGGTCAGCGGCAGCGGATCGCGCTCGCGCGGGCGCTGTACGGCGATCCGTTCCTCGTGGTCCTCGACGAGCCGAACTCGAATCTCGACGTCGACGGCGATCGCGCCCTGTCCGCCGCCGTGCAGGGCGTGCGCGCCCGCGGCGGCATCGTCGTGGTGATCGCGCACCGGCCGAGCGCGCTGGCGGCGGTCGATCGCATCCTGGTCCTCGGGGACGGGCGCGTGCAGCTGCACGGCCCGCGCGACGAAGTTCTGTCGAAGCTGAACGCCCTGACGCGGCAGACGCCCACGAGGGTCGCATGACGACGGATCGCACGCCCGACGGGCCGGCTACGGATCCGACATACGAGACGCGCCGCTCCTTGCGGCGGCACGTCGCCGGCGTCGCCGCCGTGATCGTGGTCGCCACGGGCGCGGGGGCCTGGACGGCGGCGACGGAATTGTCCGGCGCCATCATCGCCACGGGCTCGCTGGTGGTCGAGAGCAACATCAAGAAGGTCCAGCATCCGACCGGCGGCGTCGTCGCCGAACTGCCGGTTCAGGAGGGCGCGCGCGTCCAGGCGGGCGACCTGCTGGTCCGCCTGGACGCGACCACCGCCAAGGCCACCTACGACAGCGTCACCAAGAGCCTGTGGGAGATCGCGGCGCGCAACGCCCGGCTGGAGGCCGAACGCGACGGCCGCGCGAGCCTCGCCATCGCCCCCGAGCTCGAGGGAGCCGGACCGGATGTGGCCCGGATCGTCGACGGCGAGCGCAAGCTGTTCCGCTTCCGACAGGACGCGCTCCAGGGCCAGAAGGCGCAGCTCCGCGAGCGGGTCGGGCAGCTGAACGAGGAGATCAAAGGCCTGTCCGAGCAGGCCGCCGCGAAGGAGCAGGAGACCGCGATCATCGGGCGGGAGTACGAGGGTGTCGAGGATCTCTGGCGGAAGAACCTCATCCAGCTGACCCGGCTCACGAGCCTCCAGCGCGACATGTCCCGCCTGAAAGGCGAGCGCGGCGTCCTCGTCGCCAACATCGCGCAGACCAAGGGCAAGGTCTCGGAGACCGAGCTGCAGATCATCCAACTCGAGCAGAATCTCCGCAGCGACGTCGCGAAGGAGCTGGCCGAGAACCGCGCCAAGGCGGCGACGCTGACCGAGCAGCGGATCACGGCCTTCGACCAGCTGCAGCGCATCGAGATCCGCGCGCCGCAGACCGGCTACGTGCACGAACTCGCGGTCCACACCCGCGGCGGTGTGATCTCCCCGGGCGAGCCGATCATGCTGATCGTGCCGACCGCGGATTCCCTCGTCGCGGAGGTTCGTGTGGCGCCGCAGGACATCGACCGGTTGCAGACCGGTCAGGCCGCGGGGTTGCGCTTCCCGAGCTTCGACCAGCGGACGATACCCGAACTCAACGCGCGCGTGACCCGGATCGCGGCGGATGTGAGCGAGGACAAGCGGACCGGCAGCTTCTACTACCTCGTTCGCCTGGGCGTGACGAAGGAGGAGATGAAGCGACTGGACGGGGCCAAGTTGATGCCCGGCATGCCGGTGGAGGCCTTCATCCGCACGGCAGATCGAACGGTGCTGTCCTACCTCACCAAGCCGCTCGTCGATCAAGCC
Source organism: Methylobacterium sp. 285MFTsu5.1 (assembly GCF_000383455.1). NCBI lineage: Bacteria > Pseudomonadati > Pseudomonadota > Alphaproteobacteria > Hyphomicrobiales > Methylobacteriaceae > Methylobacterium > Methylobacterium sp. 285MFTsu5.1. The sequence continues at coordinate 578,264 of NZ_KB911270.1, forward strand.
CGGCGGGCGTTCCGGGAGAAGTGAGATCCGCCCGGTCGCCCGCATGGACGGTCACGGAACCTGCGGAGATCGCGGAGCCGATCCCTACAGGACCGACTGTGTCGCGCTCGGCGAGACGCCGGTCCGAGCACGGGGAAGCACCGGCCAACGCACGTCCGCCTTCGCGGGCGGCGCGCATGCGAGAAGCCATTCCGCTTCCACCCGCTGCATTTGTTCAACGCGGGCTGTGGAGCTTCATCGCCTGGCGGCGGACGCACTGGGCAGGGGGCCACGGTGCGGAGGCGTGGGGTCACGAAGCCTCACAACGAGCACGGCTGCGAGCGCGGCGGTGACCGCGAGAATCGCGATCGTCGTGAGTCGGTCAGGCGGTCTCCGCTTCATGGCCACGTCTTAGCAGCTGCGCCTGCTCCTCGCAGGATGCGGACCTGACACGCCCCGACGCGCCCGGCTCCGATCGGGCGCCGGCCGGCGCCGTGCCGATCCCGGTGCACATGGCTCGGCGCTGCGACCTTCTCCGATCCTGCTACCGGTTGGTGTCAGACGCCCGCGGCCCGATGGGTTCGCAGGAGACGAACAGGCTCACGAACCAGAACAGGGTCATGGCGGCGATCGCCGCCGCGGTCCCGAACAAGGGGCTGACGATCAGCGCGGCCAGCACGCCATGCTTCCACATCAGGGTAATCGCGATGAGCCAGCCGAGGCTCGCGGCGATAGATACCCGGATGATGCAGCATTCGGATGCCTGCATCACAACCTCCAAGTTCCATATACAACGCATACGTGCATGAAACGGTGATGGTTCAATGTGGCAAACTGCTGGGTTCGCGAGGGATCAGCTGCTCGGCACTGCCGAGCCGGGGCCGACGGCCCCTTCTCACGCGCGCGACAGCGGGTGAGAAAATTCGGCATCCTCCACGTTCGATCGTCCGTCACACGAAGTGCGGCGGCAGGATCATGACCTGGGCGTGCACGACGAGACTGAACGCCATGGCGGCCGTCACGACGGCGTCGACGAGACGGTTCGTCAGGGTGATCGGCTTGGTCATCGTGGCCCCGTCAGCTCGGCTGTTCCGAGGCGGCCTTATGGTCAAGCTGGATGTCGCGAGGATTGCTCCGATTGTTGCATGAGCCTGGCAGGATCGACCTGCGCCAGCCGGGGCGCTCGGATTCCGGTCTCCCGCTTCGCGACGACGCTCTCATCGCGGTCCTTCGCGAGAGGCCGACCGCCGGGACGTCAGCCAAGCCCTGCCGCATCCGGAGCAGGCGGAAGGAGCGGTCTGCCGCTCAGCACCGACGCGGGCCTCGCGCCCAGCAGCGTACGCAGCTTCCGCGGGTCTTCCGTGTCTTCGGTCTTCGGGTATCGGGCGTTCTCCGTGTTGAGGAGGTCCACAGCCCGCTTCAGAGCAGGTCCGGGGGCGGCACGGACCATGAGGTGGCGAGGTTCGAGGCCGGCGATGCGCTGCTGAGACCCGCGCCAGCCTCACCTTGGGTCGCGGCGAGGGTCGCACGCCGCCGCTGAGGCTAGAACGCGTTACCGGTCACCCTGTCGGGCGCCGCTATCCTGCTGTGTTCACAGGCCCATCGGCAGGTGGGCAACGCAACGGCGGGTGCTGCTCAGGTTCTGCGTAATCCGAACCCGAGGCGCCGGGGGATTTCCCGTTGAGGTGACGCTGATCCGACATATACCACTTTTAGTTGCATTGGCCATCTGGAAGAGGGGGCGGCGCGTCAGATGTCGGAAGCCATCCTTGCACGCGATCAACGGACGGAGTGGTTGCCCAGAAGCCGGCTCGGTCTCCTCATTTTCGTGCCGGGCGCACTGCTGTGGATCTCGATCGTCCTCTGCATGCTGCCGATCACAGTACTCGCATTCCCTGCGGAATGGATGTTCAAGAACAGGCCGAACCTCCATGCGACAGCCGTGATGATTCTCGTGTGCCTCGGCGCAGCCAATGTCGTGATCGCTCCGGCGACCGTGCTCTACCTCCTGTATGCCTGACTGGCGGGCGGGCTATGTGCTCCGCCGCAGGAACCAAGCTTGCGGACATCGACTCGGTACGCTGATGCGACGGTGAATCATGGCTCACATCGAGACAGTGTCGGTTCAGGATCAATCCATGCGTCCCTGGATGGATCGCTTCCTCACGATGATCATGGTCGCGGGCGGCGTGGCGACGGTGGTGTGGATCGCCGCGATGCTGGTGGTCGGCTGGCAAATGGCCGTCGTGCTGATGGGCCTGAGTGCAGTCTGACAGGCGTCCCTGCCTGAGGGTTGCCGCCACTGCTTCCGAGCCGCCCCTTCCGCGACGGAGTGCGGGACCGCGGGCGCCCGATGGCGAAGCTGAGCGGGGTCAGCCTCCACCGCCGCCACCTCCCCCTGTTCCGGGTCCGCCGAGATTGCCGTCCTTGTTCGGCGTGTTCCAGTGGATGATCCCGTCGCCGGCGGGACGCGGCGCGGTATTGGGCGGTCGCGGGAAAGCGAAGGGGGAGAACGCAGTCGCGCCGCGCGGGGCGGGGCTGCTCGCTCGAGAACGCCGCGCGACAGCTTCGGTGCTCACGAAGCCCGCAAGCGCGACAACGAGCCACCTGATCGCCGCGCTATGCATGATCGACTTGCCTCGCGCTGAGGTGCGCCACCGAGCGGCGACGGCTGTGCGCAGGGTAGCAGGATCGCTGCGCTTTCGCAGCGGCAACCCATGTCCCTCCGTCTCGTCAGCGCGCGCAGGACGCCCGATGCCGTGTAGCGGTTCGCTTCTGCTTCCAGCTTGGCGAAAGCCAGCTTCGAGGTTCGGTCGATGGCCACAAACAGGTCAAGTTTGCCTTCTTCTGTCCTGACCTCGGCGATATCGATGTGCATGTAGCCGTGGGATGATCGTCGAAGCGCTTCTTCTTGGGCTTGTCGCCTTCCTTCTGGTAGGCGACTGATGCCGTGCCGCTCCAGGCAGCGGTGCAGCGACGAGCGGGTCAGGTGCGGGATCGTGGGCTGTAGGCCGTAGAGGCAGTCGTCCAGCGGCAGCAGGGTGTGCCGGCGGAAGGCGACGATGATGACCTCCTCCGCTGGGGTCAGAACCGTCGAACGGGGCTGCTTCGACCCCATAGCGGCATCACCTGTCGTCTGCCGCGTTCGCCACTTCTGGACTGTCGGCGGGGCATCTCTCGCAGCATGACGATCGACCGTACCACCACACCGCGGGATCAAACATCGAGGGTCTTGCCTGTAGCGGCCGAGCCATCGATGCTGCGCCGCAGCGGATGGCCTACGACGGGAGCGACCCTTGGAAACGATCGGCCGTGACCTGCGGGAGATGCAGCGCATACCCCTCGCTGCATCGCATGTCGCCGCATTGCGGGCGATCGGGGCCGAGAAGCACTACTCCGCAGGCGCCTTTCTCGTTCGTGCCGGTGAGCCAGCCGATCGCTTCGTGTATGTCGAGGCCGGCGAGATCGAAGTCGTGAATCCCTTTACGGACGAGCGCCATCTCCCATCCACCCTCGGTCCGACCCAGTTCATGGGCGAAATCTCGTTCCTGAACGGCGGCGTTTGGTCGATGCCCATGCGGGCGAGCGCAGATACGGTCGTCACCGAGGTGCCGCGCCCCGAGATGCTGCGACTGATGTCCGAGATTCCGGAGATGTCGGACATCATCATCACAGTCCTCGCCGCACGGCGGCGGCGGCAGCTCGACTCGCACGACGGCACGCTCGTGCTCATCGGCGAGGACGACGACCGGAGCGTACGGCGGATCGCCGAGTTCGCGAGCCGCAACCGGCTTCCCTACAGGACCTATCCGTTGGGCAGCCCGGAGGCGGCAAGCGTCGCAACGGCCTGCTCGATCTCGGCAAACCGACCGGCGGTCATCTTCGGCCGGGACGTGGTCGTGACCGAGCCGACGCCCGCCAAGGTCGCGCGGCTGCTCGGCCTCGACTACAACCTCGTCGACGACGAGGCCTTCGACGTCCTCATCGTGGGCGGCGGGCCGGCCGGGGTGGCAGCGGGCGTCTATGCGGGTGCGGAGGGGCTGCGCGCGTTGGTCATCGAGGATGTGGCGATCGGCGGTCAGGCCGGCACATCGAGCCGGATCGAGAACTACATGGGCTTCCCGACCGGGATCTCGGGCGCCGACCTCGTCTGGCGCGGCGAGATCCAGGCGATGAAGTTTGGCACTCGCTTCGCGATGCCGCGACGGGTGGCGAAGTTGGAGCGGCTCGAGGACGGATCGTTCTGTGCGACGTTTGACAACGGCCGGCGCGTTCGGGGACAGGCCGTCGTCGTCGCGACCGGCGTCCAGTACCGAAGGTTGCCGATCGACCGCCTCGAAGCGTTCGAGGGCGCCGGCATCTACTACGCTGCGACGGAGATCGAGGCGCGCTACTGCCGGAATGCCGAGGCAATCATTATTGGCGGCGGCAACTCGGCGGGCCAAGCTGCGATGTATCTCAGCCGCTCAGCGCGGCACGTTCGCCTCCTGGTGCGCGGGCAATCGCTCGCCACCTCCATGTCGAGGTACCTGTCGAGCCGGCTCGAGGCAGACCCGGCGATCACGATCGAGTACGGGGCCGAAGTCACCGACCTGCACGGCGACGACCATCTCGACGCGGTCACGATCCGCACCGGCGCCGACGGAGCGACGCGCAGGATCTCGACCTGCGCCGTGTTCGTCATGGTGGGCGCCGCCCCCAATACCGGCTGGCTCTCGGGGCTCGTCGAGCTCGATGGCCACGGCTTCGTCCTGACCGGAGACGCGATCGGCGCGCATTCGCCTTACGCGACGTCGCATCCGGGAATCTTCGCGGTCGGCGACGTCCGCGCCAGCTCCGTCAAGCGGGTCGCAGCCTCGGTCGGCGAGGGATCGGTCGTCATCTCCAAGGTGTGGGAGCACGTTCGGTCGTAGAGTTCGCCGCCCGGGACGCACACGATCGGAGCGCCGGATCGACGAACGGCCGTTTCTGGGAAGCTCTGCTGACTATCTGCCAGACTGTTTCGGGTGGCTTATTGCCCGCCTGCTTCCGACCGGCGGATGTCCCGAAGCGGACATCTCCACGGGGACCACTCACGCCCTCGCCGCACCTTCGAACAGCTTGTCCCAAGGTGTCGGGGATGGGAGCATACCACCGAGGAATGCCAGGAAAGCCTTCACGTTTGGATCGCCGCGTCGGCTCTCCGGCCACAGCGCCGTGAACACAGAGCGCTCAGTGGCGAAGCTCTGCAGGACCGGCACTAACGCGCCCCGCTCGACCTAGTGACCGGCCAGGTCACCACCACGACGCGCTCTTCTGAACGTCCAAGATGGGTGGATCTGAAACGGCCCGCTTTCGACTGGCATAGACATGGAAGCAGACGTGCCGCGACATTTCTTGATACGCGAGCCCATTGGCAGATCATTTAGCGGGCAGGGCCAGAAATTCATTCAAAAATTGACAAGCGGATCTTTTCTCAAAGCCGTCCAATAAGTAGAAGACGTGCGGTCTTCGATGGTCAAATTCGGGAACGTCATCGCGAAACGGCAACCACCCTTTTCCGACGTGCGAACACTCACGCTTGCGGCGTGAATCTTGGCGATGGCGGCGACCAGGCTGAGGCCAAGGCCGTTGCCGGGGGTCTGGCGGGACATCTCGGCGCGGTAGAAGCGGCGGAAGACCTTCTCGTGCTCGCTCGCCGGCAGGCCTGGGCCGGTATCTTCCACGGCCACCTCGATCGCTTGGCCGGTCCAGGCGACCCCGACCCGGACGGTCCCTCTGGGGGGCGTGAACTTCACGGCGTTGTCGATGAGGTTCGACAGGGCCTCGAAGCAGAGGTCCCGGTCGCCGTGGACGGTGAAAGGCCCCACCGCCGACAGGACGAGCCGGACGCCCCTCTCTTCAGCCTCGGGCTCGAAGAAGTCGACCGCCGCAGCGGCGACCTCCCCGAGATCGACCGGCGCGAAGGCGGTCCGGCGGCCCTCCTCCATCGCGCCGATCCGAAGCACGGCCGTCACCATCGCGAGTGTCTGGTCGATCCAGGCGAGGCCCTGATCGATCGCCTCGTGCAATTCCGCCACCGTTCGCGCCTGCGCCCGGCTGCGTTCCAGCCGGGCCCGCAGGCGGGTCAACGGCGTCCGCAGGTCGTGGGCGACGGCATCGCCGACGCTGCGGACTTCGCCCATCAGTTGCTCGATCTCGTCGAGCATGCGGTTCACGTTGGCGGCAAGGCGGTCGAACTCATCGCCCCGGCCTCCGACCGGCAGGCGCTTGCCGAGGTTGCCGCGCATCACCTCGGCGAGCGCCACCTCGGTGGCGGCGAACCGCCTGCGGCCCCGGCGGGCGAGGACGAGGCCGCCGATCCCGGAGAGCGCCAGCATCGGCAGTAGCCCGAGGCCGAGCGCCCGCAGCGTCGTGACCCGCACCCGGTCGATGTCGTCGGTGTCGTGGGCGATCACCACCGTGCCGCCGCCGGGCAGCGCCAGGGCCGCGGCCCAGATCTCGTCGGCAAGGCTGCGGCCCCCGACCTCCACCGTGGCGTTCACCCGGTAGGCATCCCCGTCCCGCGGCAGCCCCTTCGGCATCGCATCGAGGTTACCCGCGCGCCGGACGCCGTCCGGAGCGAAGTCGCCGCCATAGTGCCGGGCATGCGGGTCCATGGCGGTCCAGGTGTCGACCCGCAACGCCGTGGCGGCGGGGTCGGCCGCGGCCGCGCGGACTTCCAGCCGCAGGGTCTCGGCGAGTTCCTCCCGCAGGTAGGAGGCCGTCTGCCAGTAGATGAAGGCGAACATCGTCAGGGCGAGAAGCACCGACCACAGGGCGATCCCCACCGCCCACCGCAGGGTGGTCGAGCGCAGGAGGTCAGTCATCGGGCGTGAGGGTGAAACCGACGCCGCGGACGTTCTGGATCAGGGGCGCCTCCCCGGCCGCCTCAAGCTTGCGGCGCAGGCGGCCGAGATGGACGTCGATGAGGTTCGATTTCGGAGTAAAGCGGTAGTTCCAGACCTCCTCGAACAGCATCGCCCGTGTGACGATCCGACCGGGCGCGCGCATCAGATAGGCGAGGAGCTTGAGTTCCCGAGGCAGGAGGTCGAGGTCGCGCGCGCCGCGCCGGCCCGTCCCGGCGATGAGGTCGATCTCCAGGCTTCCGACCCGCAGCAGCGTCTCGCGGGTGTCGACCGGGCGGCGGAGCAGCGCCTCGATCCGTGCGGCGAGTTCGCCGAGCGCGAAGGGCTTGGCGAGGTAGTCGTCGCCACCGGCCCGGAGGCCGCGGATGCGCTCGTCGACGTCGCCGAGCGCGCTGAGGACGAGGGCCGGTGTCCGGTCCCCATCCCGGCGCAGGTCCTGCAGCACGCCGAGCCCGTCCTGGCCGGGCAGCATCCGGTCGAGGATGATCGCGTCCCAGCCGCCCTGCCGCGCCGAGCGAGCGCCGTCCGGCCCGGTCGCGGCCCAGGCGACCTCGTGGCCGCGCCCGCGCAGGTCGTCGCGCACGTCCCCGGCCGTGTCCCCGTCATCCTCGATCAGCAGCAGCCTCGCCACGTGAACCCGGTCCTCCCGCGTTGCCAGTGTGTCGCATGTCGGCCCTGCGGTCTGCGCGAGGAAGCAACTGTGAACCAGAATTTAGTGGCGCCCCATCGGCTTCGTCCAACTTATTAGAATGACTCTAGCGCGCACCTCGGGCCCTGTTCGGCTGGGCGCGATCCTCAGCGGGCTCTTCCGATGTTGTTCCTGCTACGCCGCTTCCCCGCATCCGCCGCGATCCCCCACCGCTGAGGGAGTCCACACATGCCCCGGAAGCGGCGGCCCCGCCGCCTCATCAACCGTTACGCCCAGAGCCGGCTCTACGACGTCAAGACCCGCACCTATGTCTCCGTCGAGCAACTGCGGGAATGGCGTGGCGAGGGCTTCGAGGTTGTGATCCGCGAGGTCGAGACCGGGCGCTTCGTCAGCGACGAGGTGCTCCCCACCGGCTTCGACGCATGAACCTCATCCGCGGAGCGTCCGGCCCGACCGGTCGGCAAGCTGCCTGTCCATGTCGCTGAACACCGAAGCGTCCGCGCGCCCCGCGGAGGTCTCCGAGGCATCCGAGACCGATGGCTTCGGGCGCGGGGATGCCTCCGCGCCGGCTCCGATTGTGAGCCGGAGCCGCGCGCCGCGAGCGCTGCTCATCCTGGCGGTGCTGGCCGCCGTGGCCTTCGCGGGCTGGACCTATCGCGGCCCACTCCTCGCCGGCCTTGGCCTCGCCCCGCCCGCGGTCCCCGAGGCGAAGGCGGACCGTTCCGACGACGCACCGGCGAACCCCGATCTCGTCACCCTCGACGGGGCGGGGCAGACGCGGATCGGCTTGGCCTTCGGCACGGCGGAGACCCGCCGGATCGTGCTCCCGGTGCGGGCGCCGGGCACCGTCGCCTTCGACGAGCGGCGGGTGACGCATCTCAAGCCGCGCACGCAGGGACGTGTACTGAGCCTCGCCGTCCAGCCCGGGGACCGGGTGACGGCGGGGCAGACGCTCGCGACCCTCGATGCCGCCGGCCTCCTCGACGCCCGCAACGGGCTTCAGGCGGCTGAAGCCGCCCTCGGTGAGGCGCGGGCCTCCGAGGCGGTGGCGGCGCTCCAGGTGAAGCGTGGGCTGGAGCAGCTGAAATTCGGGGGCGTGGCGCAAGCCGAGGTCGAGCGGCGGCAGGTCGATCTCGCCAAGGCACAGGCTGCGGTGAAGTCTGCGCAGGCGAACGCGGAGATGTACCGGGCGCAGTACCAGCGCCTCGCACCGGCCGAGGGCGCCGCGCCGGGCACCAGCGCCGTGGTCACGCCGATTGCCGGCGTGGTGACGAGCGTCGGCATCACCCTGGGCGAGGTCGTCGATACCGGGCGCGACGCCTTCACGGTGGCCGATCCCACCCGTGTCGTCGTGCTGGCGAACCTCTACGGGGCCGACATCTCCCGGGTGAAGGCCGGGGATGCGATCTCGGTGGAGAGCCCGGTGCCCGGCCATCCGCCCTTCGAGGGCCATGTCCGCTCGGTCAACGCCGCCCTCGATCCGGCGACGAACACGGCGCCGGCGCGGATCGAACTCGACAACCCGCAGGATCTCCTGCGCGCCAACCTTTTCGTCTCGGTGACGGTCGGGGCTGATCTCGGTCGCGACGGCGTGACCATCCCGGCGGCGGCCGTGCAGCAGACGGACACCGGCCCCATCGCCTTCGTGCGCACGGCCCCGGACAGGTTCGAGCGGCGGGCCCTGACGCTGGGCATCCAGCGCACCGACTGGGTGGAGGTGCGCCGAGGCGTGGCGGCGGGTGAGAGTGTTGCGACCGCGGGCAGCTTCGGCCTGAAGGCCATCCTGCTGCGCAGCCTTCTCGGCTCGACGGATTGAGCGCCGGCGATGAAGAGCTGGTTCGCCATCCTGGTCCGCCGCCGCTTCCTCGTGCTGATGATCGCGCTGGCCGCGGCGGCGGGCGGAGCCGCTAACCTCGAAGGTCTCTCGATCGACGCGGTGCCGGACATCTCGCCGAAGCAGGTGATGATCCTCACCCTGTCGCCGGGGCTCGGCCCCCTGGAGGTCGAGCGGCTCGTCACCTTTCCTGTCGAGAACGCGATGGCCGGCGCGCCGGGGCTCTCCAACGTCCGCTCGACGTCCCGGGCCGGCGTCTCGGCGGTCTACGTCACCTTCGACGAATCCGTGTCGGTCACAGCGGCGCGGGCGGAGGTATTCCAGCGCCTGCCCCAGGCCAAGAGCCTGATGCCCGCCGGAGTCGGCGATCCGCAGATGGGTCCGATGGCGACCGGGCTCGGCGAGATCTACCAGTTCGAGCTGCGCGGGCCCGCCTACACGCCGATGCAGCTCAAGCGCATCCTGCAATGGACCATCGCGCCGAAGCTGAAGCTCACCCCCGGAATCGCCGACGTGAACATCTACGGCGGCCAGATGCCGACCGAGGAGGTCCGCGTCTCGGCGGACGCGCTGCGCCGCTACGGCGTGACGCTGGTCCAGGTCTACACGGCGCTCGCCGAGAACAACGCCGCCCGGGGCGGCGCCTACATCGAGCACAACGACCAGCAGGAGACGATCCGCGGCCTCGGCCTCGCCAAGGGCCCGGAGGACATCGCGAACATCGTCGTCGCGACGGGCCCCGGCGGCGTGCCGGTGACGCTCGGCACGCTGGGCACGGTGCAGGAGGCCCCCAAGGTCCGGCTCGGCGCCGTCACCCACGACGCGGAAGGCGAGACCGTCGTCGGCATCGCGATGATGCGCTACGGCGAGAATGCCAGCGCCGTGGTCGCGGAGGTGAAGAAGACGATCGCCGCCCTGCGCCAGCAACTGCCGCCGGGGGTCGAGATCGTCCCGTTCTACGACCGCAGCGCGCTGGTGGACCGAACCATCCGCACGGTGGAGCACAACCTCCTCGAGGGGGCGGTGCTGGTGATCGTGGTGCTGCTCCTGCTGCTCGGCAACCTGCGCGCAGGGCTGATCGTCGCCGCCGCGATCCCGCTCTCGATGCTGATGGCGTTTGCCGGGATGCGGCTGCTCGGCCTGTCGGGCAACCTGATGAGCCTCGGGGCGATCGATTTCGGGCTGATCGTCGACGGCGCGGTGGTGATGATCGAGAACGTGCTCCGCGCCCGGGGCGAGCACCCGGACCGCCCGGCCCACGACGTGATCCGCGACGCCGCCGCCGAGGTGGCCCGCCCGGTGATCTTCGCGGTGGCGATCATCATCATCGTGTACGTCCCGATCCTCGCGCTGGAAGGCGTGGCCGGCAAGATGTTCGCCCCGATGGCGCTCACGGTGATCCTGGCGCTCGCCTCGTCGCTCGTCGTCACCCTGATCCTGATGCCGGCGCTCGCGGCGCTCTTTCTCGCCGGGCGCGGTGTCAATGAGCGCGAGACGCGTCTCGTCCACGCGGTGCGGGGTGTCTACACGCCGGTGCTGCGCTGGGCCGAGCGGCACGCGTTCGCCACCGTGCTCACGACGGTCGCCCTGTTCGCCGGCTCCTGCGCGATGGCCACGCGGCTCGGGGGCGAGTTCCTGCCGAAGCTGTCGGAGGGCTCGATCGTCATCACCTCCGAGAAGCTGCCCGGCATCGCGCTGAACGCCTCGCTCGCCACCGTGACCCGCATCGAGCGGGTGCTGAAATCCTTCCCCGAGGTGAAGCGGATCGTCTCCCTCACCGGCAGCGCCGAGATCCCGACCGACCCGATGGGCGTCGAATCGACCGACAGCTTCATCACCCTGACCGACCCCTCGACCTGGAGGACCGCCGACAGCCAGGAAGGGCTCGTCGCGGCCTTCGACAAGCGCCTCCGGGAGGAGGTGCCGGGCGTCGCCTACAGCTTCTCGCAGCCGATCCAGATGCGGATGGACGACCTCTTGGAGGGCGTGCGCGGCGACGTCGCGATCAACCTCTACGGCGACGACCTGAAGGTCCTGAGGGACACGGCCGATTCCATCGTGCGGGTGGTCTCAGGCATTCAGGGCGCGGCGGACGTGAAGGCCGAGGCGCAGGCCGGGATGCCGGCGCTCTCGATCCGGGTCGACCGGGTCAGGGCCGCCCGCTACGGGATCAACGTCTCGGACGTGCTCGACGTGGTCGAGAGCATCGGCGGGCGCACCGCCGGCATGGTCTACGGCGACGACAATTCCATCACCGACATCGTGGTCCGGCTCGACCCGGCTGACCGCAGCGACATCGAGCGCATCCGCGCCCTGCCGGTGGGGCGGCCGGGCAAGGAGACCGGTCCCGCCATGACGGTGCCGCTCGCGATGGTGGCCTCGGTGGAGGTCACCTCCGGCCCGGCCCAGATCAGCCGCGAGCGGCTGCAGCGGCGGATCTCGATCCAGGCCAACGTCCGCGGCCGCGACGTGCAGAGCTTCGTGGACGCCGCGCAGAAGGCCGTGTCCGATCAGGTCAAGCTGCCGCCCCGCTACGCGCTGCAATGGAGCGGCCAGTACCAGAACCTGCAGGAGGCTACCGCCCGCCTCTCGGTGGTGGTGCCGGCGGCGCTGGCGGGGATCCTCGTCCTCCTCGTCGTGATGTTCGGCGACATCCGCCGCGCCGGGCTGATCTTCCTCAACGTGCCGATGGCCGCGACGGGGGGCATCCTTGCCCTCTCTGTGCGCGACATGCCGTTCTCGATCTCGGCGGCGATCGGCTTCATCGCGACCTTCGGCATCGCGATCCTGAACGGCGTGGTGCTGACGAGCACCATCCGCGACCTCGAGGCTTCCGGCCTCGACCCGCGGGAGGCGGCCACCCGGGCGGCCGAGAGGCGCCTGCGCCCGGTGATGATGACGGCCCTTGTCGCAGCGCTCGGCTTCCTGCCGATGGCGCTCTCGACCAGCGCGGGTGCGGAAGTGCAGCGCCCGCTCGCCTCAGTGGTGATCGGCGGCCTGATCACCGCGACGCTGCTGACGCTCGTCGTTCTTCCCGCCGTCTATCCGGTGATCGCGACGTTGCGCCTGCCCTTCGGCAGGGTGGGCAAGCGACGGCATTCGAAGCCCCGCCAGCGGATGCAGCAGGGGACCGGTCGATGAGCGCACTCACGGCGACGGCTGCGTTCGCCGGGGGGCGAGAGTACCGACGTTGCTCGCGACATAAACTGCTCGAGTTCAAGAGTTCGCGGCGTTGAACTGCTTCGAACAGGGAATCTCAGGTACAGTCGCCGCCGACTTCGATGGCTACCGACCGTGCGCGGCCGGTCGCAGATGACCGCCTTGAGCGAAAGCTTGGCCGCGATCCGGGCGGCCGGCATGGGTCGCCAGCGGAACGTCCGCATATGCCCCCATCTTCATAGCCTCGGCTCGGGTGTCTCCTTGACCTGACCGGTATTTTGGACCGAGCCGATTGCGAGGCTACTGCATGCCGGCGGCCACGGGGAGCCGGGAGGCCAGATCTAGGAAGCTGACAGGCGCAGGTGGCCGATAGCCAATCGACGAATGCGGTCGGACGCGGCTGTAGGTAGATTGCCATCGACCAATCACGATCTGCGCCTCCTTCAGCGAGTAGAAGATCTCTTGGCGCAGGCACTCGTCGCGCAGCCTACCGTTGAAGCTCTCACAGTACACGTTCTCCCACGGCGAGCCGGGTGCGATGTACTGAATCTGTGGCCCCGTCTTGGCGACCCACTGGCGCAGCGCCTTCGAGATCATCTCGGGGCCGTTATCGCGGCGGATGTGCTCCGGGATGCTGTGCAGGCACATCGCATCGGCCAGCGTCTCGATCACACCTACGCTGTTGATGCGTCGGGCCACCTTCAGCGCCAAGCATGTCCGACTGTGCTCGTCGATCAGCGTCAGGACGCGCAAGCTGCGCCCGTCATGTGTCTGCGCCTGCACGAAGTCGAAGCTCCCCACATGGCCGCGGCGGAGCGGCCGTAGTTGCACGCATGAGCCGTCGGTCAGCCAGATACGGCTGCGCGGCCGGTGCTCCCGGGGGACCTTCAGCCCCTCGCGAGGCCAGATGCCCTCGTCCTGAGGTTCTCGAAGGATGAACCCGATCCTTGCCCACCGGCCAGCCGTCTGCCTGCAGCAGCGCGGTGACACGGCGGTATCTGTCGCGCCGTACTCGGACGCCAGGGCCATGATGGCGCGGGTCAGCGCATCCGCGTCGGCCAGCAGTGTGGGCACGTAGCGTGGACACGTAGCGCTGCGTGCCCCGGTGCAGGCCGACGATCCGGCAGGCGTGACGTTCGCAAGAGGCCGTACTTCTCCCGGATGCCATCGACCGCCTGCCGGAGCCGCTCGGGGGCTACAAGTTTCCCGAGGCGACGTCCGCCAGTACCTGCTTTTCCAAAGACAGGTCCGCCACGAGCCGCCGTAACCGAGCGTTCTCGCGCTCCAACTGCTTCATTTTCCTGGCCTGGTCGACTTGGAGGCCGCCGTACTCCTTGCGCCAGCGGTCGTAGCTCTGCTCAGAGATCTCCGCCTCCTCGCACGCCAGCGCCAAGCTTTTGCCTTGTGCCGTCTGCACCTCGATCTGGCGCAGCTTCAGCACGACCTGCTCCCCGCTCGTCTTCTGACCTCGCCGCATGTCCGACGCCTTCGGTCCTGGCTGATCCTCTCAATCAGCCCGGTCCAAAGCCAGCCGGTCAGGTCACGAGACACCACCCATACTCGATGTGAGAAGATACTGGCCGACGCGCTCGGCGAGCATCTCGCGCTCGCCTATCAGCGTACCATCGGCAGTCGCGAGCCAAAACTCGCCGAGGTCGGCCTCTGACCAACTTGGCTACGCCGGCCCGGCCGATCGCGCGGAGCAGTACTCGGCGTTCTTCTGGGGCAAGATCGAGCCGGTCATCGGGATGCGACTCGCCCTCTCACGCTGACTGTCGGTGGGCGGATCTGAACTCCCAATCACTATAGTCATGTGTCCGGCAGCGAGCATGACCGCTGCCGCATGGGTCCTCGCCCCGGCTGCGCTATCAGAATGACTCTCGAAGAAATCGGCCTTGGTGATGATAGCGAGCAACGGGTTCGCCCTCGCGCGCGGGCACATCGTCCATCTACATCCGGTACAAGCCGTTTCGAAATGTAGGGCGCAACGTGGGCCGGCTACTGCAACCCCGTCAGAAGACTCAGTTAAATCAACGATTAAATTCAAGTACGTGGCGGAGAGGGGGGGATTCCGCCGTATGATCCAGAATTCCGTTCTGCGGCAATGACTTAGGCGATCCGCCTCGTCAACGTGTGTACCACCACAATGGCCTGCGGGATGCGTCTCGGCAAGCGCTGGAAGCCCGCCTCAACGCAAGCTTCTGGGGACGGCTGAAACGGTGGAGCGCTTATCGGCGGATGGATCCTGGCGGTCCCCGGACCGATCATCGGCTCGCGTTGACTCACGGGTTCGTGAGGCTGTAGCTGGGCCGTGACGGTTCCCCTTCGGGGGATCAAAAGGGAACGCGGTGAGGGTGACAGCCCGATGCCGTGGCTGCCCCCGCAACTGTAAGCGGCGAGCCCTTCACCACCATGTCACTGGGTCACCCCGGGAAGACGGTGCGAGGGCGATGACCCGCGAGCCAGGAGACCTGCCGTCAGCCGTGGTCACACGCGAAACGCGTCGGGCGGGGTGTCCTGACGGGTGTCGAAGCGCTGCCTCGTGAGGCGGTGGCCCAGGCCTCGTTCGCGGTGACGTGCCACTGCCGTCCCGAGGTCCCAGGCCCGTGTCCCGTCCCGCTCCGCAATGGCGGCTTCGCGCATCCGTCGCATCGCTCGCGCTCGTCTCCCTTGGGTTGGCCCCAGCGACCGCCCAGGGCCTACGAGCTGACACCGCTCCGGCCTCGGTCGTACTCGACCCACTCTCGGTCGAGGGCAGCTACACCGCCGCCCCCACGTACCAGGTCAAAGATCTCTACAGCGGCACCAAGACGGTGACGCCGCGGCTCTCGCTGCCCCAGCAGGTTGACGTCGTGCCCCAGGAGGTCCTGCGGGACACCGCCGCCACCCGGGTCGAACGAGCGCTCGACTACGTCCCGGGCGTCAACAAGCAGAATAATTTCGGCGCCCAGAACCTCGCGCTCTACTCGGTGCGCGGCTTCGCTACCCAAGACATCTTCTTCAACGGCTTCAACATCGCCCGCGGCTACAACGGCGCGCCGGACACACAGAACGTGCAGTCCATCGAGGTGCTCAAAGGTCCGAGCGGGGCACTCTATGGACGCAGCGACCCGGGCGGCACCGTCAACATTCTGACCAAGCAGCCCGTGGCGCTGCCCTTCGTCGAGATGGGTACCCTGTTCGGGAGCTTCGGCACGGCGCGCACCACCGTCGACGCCGGCGGACCGCTGAACGAGGAGGGCACCGTCCTCTACCGGTTCAACGGCGCGCTCGCCCGGCAGGACAGCTTTCGCGATTTCGTCGACGGCGACCGTGTCCTGGTCGCGCCCGTGGTGAGTTGGCTGATTAGCCCAGACACCAAGCTCACCGTCGAGGCGCAGTACCTTCGCAACCGTCAGACCTTCGACCGCGGGACGGTCGCGGTGAACAACCGCCTGGGCCTCGTCCCGCGCTCGCGATTCTTTGGTGAGCCGGGCGACGACTCGGTGTCAGCAGCCGGGATCCTGCAGATCCGCCTGGATCACGCCTTCAATGCCGACTGGCAGCTCAGGGTTGCCGGCCACTTCAACACCGGCAGCCTGACCGGCCTGCAGACCGGCGCGACCGGCCTCCTCGACGACGGCCGCACCCTGCTGCGCGAGTTCCGCCGGCACGACTTCACCTGGGGCGTCGCCATCGGGCAGGCCGAGCTCGTCGGGCACTTCGATACCGGGCCGTTCGCGCACACAGTGCTGCTCGGCCTTGAGCACGAGCGCTACAACAGCACCGAGAACCTGCTGCGCTCGACGCCGCGGCTCGACCCGTTCGCCATCGACCTGTTCAACCCGGTCTACGGCCAGCCCAAGCCGCCCTTCACGCGGCGCTACAGCGCGAGCGAGAACGTCGGGAACACCGCCATCTACGTCCAGGATCAGATTGCGCTCAGCCCGGAATGGAAATTGCTCCTCGGCAACCGGACCGACTTCTACAACCAGACCTTCCGCGACAAAGTCGGCAACGAGCGCACGGAGCAGGACCGGACCGGCTTCTCGCCCCGCGCGGGTCTCGTCTACCAGCCGCTCTCCTTCCTCTCGTTCTACGGCAACGTGGCGGCCTCGTTCCGGCCCAATACCGGCTTCGACATCGCGACCCGACCCTTCGCCCCGGAGACCGGCTTCGGCTACGAGGCGGGCGTCAAGCTCGACCTCTTCACCGGCCTGAGCGTGACCGGCGCGGCCTTCCACATCGAGAAGGAGAACGTCCTCACGACCGACCCGCGGGACTTCTTCTTCCAGATCGCCGCCGGCGCGGTGCGCAGCCAGGGCTTCGACCTCAGCTTCGTCGGACAGGTGACGCCGGAGTTTCGGTTGATCGGGGGCTACGCCTTCATCGACGCCGCGGTGACCCGCGACGAGGTCCTGCGGGTCGGCTCGCCGCTACTCAACATCCCGCGCCACTCGGGCAGCCTGCTCGGCGTCTACGAGGTCCAGGCCGGTGACTGGAAGGGTTTCGGGCTCGGCGGAGGCGTCCGGGCCGTCGGCTCGCGTCTCGGGGACAGCGGCAACGAGCGGTTTCGGCTCCCCGGCTACGTGCTGACCGATGCCCTGGCCTACTACCGCTACGAGAACCTGCGCTTCGGGCTGAACGTCGATAACATCTTCGACGAGACCTACTACGAGCGCTCCTACAACGCCTTCTGGGTCGGCGTCGGCGAGCCTCGCCGGGTGACCATCAGCATGACGGCGCGGTTCTGATGGGCGTCCATCCGGGCACGCTGGACGCGGCGACCGAGGAATCGGCCAGGACCGGACGCATCGCCTCCATCGACGCCCTGCGCGGGCTGGTGATGGTGCTGATGCTTCTCGACCACCTGCGGGAAACCTGGTTCCTGCACGTGCCGGTCGCCGACCCGATGGATGCCAGGACCGCCCTGCCGGCCCTGTATCTCGCACGCCTCGCGGTCAGCCTGTGCGCGCCCATCTTCATCGTGCTGACGGGGGTGGCCGCGTACCTGTTCGGCACCCGGCACACGCTGGCGGAGACGCGCGCTTACCTCGTGAGGCGCGGGCTCGTCCTGATGGCGCTGGAGGTGTTCTACCTCTCGGAGCTGTACTGGGGGGTGGCCAGCCCGACGCTTTGGCTTCAGGTGATCTGGTGCATCGGCGTGTGCATGATCGTCCTGGCGGCGCTGGTCGGCCTGCCGCGCTCGTTTCTCATCGCGGTCGGGATGCTGCTCGTTTGCGGGCACAACCTCCTCGACCCGATCCACCTCCGGCCCGATGATCCCTTCTTCACCGTCTGGGCCATGCTGCACCAGCGCGACGTCATCGCGCTCCCGTTCGGTCTGGTGGCCAAGACGACCTACCCGGTGCTTCCCTGGATCGGGGTCATCGCGCTCGGCTATGCCATCGGTCCGTGGTTCCTGCCGGGCGTCGCCACAGGCACGCGCGAGCGCCGTTTGGCTGTCGTCGGCATCACGATGCTGGTCGCCTTCGCGCTGCTGCGCCTGGCGAACGACTATGGGGACAAGCCCTGGTTCGTTGTCGACGACAGCGTCCTGCGGACCGCGATGAGCGTCTTCGCGCTGACGAAGTATCCGCCCTCGCTGCTGTTCCTGCTTCTGACGCTCGGGCTCGGGGCGCTATTGCTCGTCGCGCTGGAGCGGATGGGCGACCGCCCGGTCGTCGCCGCGCTGGCGGTTTTCGGCGGTGCTCCGCTCTTCTTCTACCTGCTCCATCTGACCGTTCTCCGGTTGCTCTACCACGGCGCGTTCGCGATCTGGGGCGCGACCCAGGGCACCGTGTTTGGCGTCGGCAATTACGCGTGGGTCCTGGTGTGGTACGCGGCGCTGATCCCGCCCCTATACTTCCCGACCGCCTGGTTCTCGCGCCTCAAGGCGTCGCGACGCGACATTGCCTGGCTCAAGTACCTCTAGGGTCGAACCCATCGGCTTCGGTATACGACGGTCTGCTTGCGACCCAACACGGACATTGAACCGAGCGGGCCGATATATCGGAAGCAACCTTATGGAGGATGGCCGCTAGTACGTCCGGCCTTTGTCGATTTCTTCTTGAGCCTCGACCTGTGATGCGGCCTGGAAAGGCGTTCCTACGTTACCGTCAGCCTTATCGAACTCTCGTCGTTCCATAGCCTTGTTATTAGTCGGCCATGGCCCCGAGGCGATCCATTTGTTTGAAGAATTCAAACGTCCTTGTTGGTACGGATAAAACCACTCAAGTTCCGACCGATCCGAACTCATTGCGATCTCCTACTAGACGGTCGAGCGATCATCTGCGGAACGGAATACGCGTGCAAGGCCGCCACGACCCATAAACACCCATTGAGATTGCATCAGCGCGCGTTCCAGCTAGGTCCGCTGTCCACCTAACTCAGACTTGCACGTGCGTCCGAGATGTAGCCGTGCCTGGCGTCCCACCAAAGGCGGCCTAGACGGGGCGGTCTCGTTGGTGCCCCGCGGCCATCCATGCACGGGTTATCGAGGCGGCGACCGCCCCCCTCGAACGCCACACATCTGAACAACGTGTTTCCCAGCGTTGACGGATGGACGCATCGCAGCCTAGCTTGAGCGTGACGGTTCCCCTCGGGGATCAAAAGGGAACGCGGTGAGGCCACGCCCGTGAGGGCTCGGCCGATGCCGCGGCTGCCCCCGCAACTGTAAGCGGCGAGTCCTTCATCACGACGTCACTGGGCGGCCTCGCCCGGGAAGACGATGAGAGGGCGACGACCCGCGAGCCAGGAGACCTGCCGTCAGCCGTGGTCACACGCGGAGCTTGCCGGGCGGGGTGTCCTGGGAGGTGTCGCGGCGCCGTGGTTCCCTTGAGGACGCGACCGCCGAGGCCTCGTTCGCGGTGACGTGCCACAGCCGTCCCCCGAGGCCGTCCCGTGTCCTGTTCCACTCTCTACGCGCTCCACCGCGTGCTGGCGCTGTCCTGCGCCGCATCCGCCTTGTTCGCCGCCAGTCCCGCCCTTGCCCAGCAGGTCGCCGCGCCCTTCGCCGATGCCCCGGGAGGCGCGCAGGCCGCGGTCTCCCTGTCCGAGATCTCGGTGTCGGCCACCGGCGTGCCGACGCCGATCGCCAATACAGGATCGAGTGTCACCGTGCTCACCGACCGCCTCCTTCAGGAGCAACAGCGCCGGACGGTGCCGGATGCCCTGCAGCAGGTGCCCGGCCTCAACGTCGTGCAGACCGGCGGCGCCGGCGGCCAGACTTCAGTCTTCATCCGCGGCACCAACTCGAACCACGTGAAGGTCCAGATCGACGGCATCGACGTCAACGACCCCTCGACCCCGAACCGCGCCTTCGACTTCAGCCAGTTGCAGACCTACGACCTCTCGCGGATCGAGGTGCTCCGGGGGCCCCAGAGCGGCCTCTACGGTGCCGACGCCATCGGCGGCGTGATCTCCGTCGTGACCAAGCGCGGCGAGGGACCGGCCCGGGCGACGGCGACCGTCGAGGGCGGCTCGTTCGGCACCTTCAACCAGTTCGGCAACGTCTCGGGTTCGGAGGGGATCTTCGACTACTCGGTGTCGGTCGGCCACATCCGGCAATCCGCCGTCCAGGTCACCCCGTTCGAGCTGCTGCCCCGCGGCGTGCCGCTGCGGACCGCCTTCACCGACATCAAGACGGTCTCGACCAAGCTCGGCGCGCAACTCACCGACGAGTTCCGCCTCAACTACGTCCTTCGCTTCTCCGACAGCACTTATCTCGACCAGGCCGACGGCGGCTTCCCGTACGTGCCGCTGCCGTACCGGAACCTCAACGATCAGCAGCAGCTGATCATGAGGGGCGAGGCCGAGTGGACGCCGGTGCCGGGCTTCCACAACGTCTTCGGGGCGAACTACTCCAAGTTCGATCGCTTGTTCGCCGGCCCGCTGGATCCCCTCGCGCCGCCGACGCCGACGACCTACCTCGGCGAGCGAACCCGGTTCGATTATCGCGGCGACTGGCAGATCTCTCCCGACAATCTCGTCCTGTTCGGTGCCCAGCGCGAGGACGAGCGCTTCGAGACGACCGGAATCGACCGGTCCAACGGCAACACCGCCGGCTTCGCCGAGCTTCAGACGACGCCCTTCGCGGGGGCCGCGCTGGTCGCCAACATCCGCCACGACGCGAACGACCAATTCGGCGGCGCGACCACCTACCGGGTGGCGCCGAGCTACATCGTGCCCGGCACCGGAACCCGCCTAAAGGGCAGCGTCGGGACCGGCTTCAAACCGCCGACCCTGAGCCAGCTCTACCAGGACTACCCGGGCTTCCGCTTCTTCGGGAACCCGAACCTGCGACCGGAGGAGAGCTTCGGGTTCGACGGGGGCTTCGAGCAGCCGCTGTTCGACGGGTTCATGACGGTGGGGGCGACCTACTACGAGACCGACTTTAAGAACCTCATCCAGACGACCTTCCTCCCGACTTTCTCGACCAACGTGAACGTCGGCCGGGCGACCGCCTACGGCACCGAGAGCTTCGTCGCCCTGCGTTTCAACGAGTTCTGGAGTGGGCGGCTGGACTGGACCACCACGGTGACGAAGGATGAGATCGCCCACCAGGAACTGCTGCGCCGGCCACGCAACAAGGTCAGCGCGACCGCGATCTGGAACCTGATGCCGGGCCTGACCATGACCGGCACGCTCATCGTGCTGGGGTCGTTCGTGGACGGCAACCGGGACTTCTCCGTGCCGCGCCTGAGGGCTCCCGGCTTCACGCTGGTGAACCTGTCGGTCAACTACGCCTGGAGCGAGACCCTCACGGTTTTCGGGCGGATCGATAACCTGTTCGACCAGCGCTACCAGAACCCGACTGGCTTCCAGGGTCCGGGGCTCGCCGTCTATGGCGGCGTCCGCGTGACCTCGTTTTGAGGTCGCCGATGCCCTTGCGCCTCGCGATGGCCCTCGCGGTGATCCTGTCCGCCGTATCCGCTGGTGCGGCGGCGGGTCCAGTGCGCGTCGTCTCGATGAACCTGTGCGCCGACGAGCTCGTCCTGCGGCTGGCCGACCGCAACCAGGTTCTGGCCGTCACCTATCTCGCCCGTGACCCGCGCGGGTCGACGGTCGCGAGCGAGGCTATCGGGCTGCCGGTGACGCGGGGCCTTACCGAGGAGGTCGTGGCTTTGAAGCCCGACCTGGTGATCGCCGGAGCCTTCACGACGCGCACGACGGTGGGCATGCTCAAGCGCGTCGGCGCCCCCGTGCTCGAACTCGGCGTGCCGGCCGATCTCGACGGCGTTCGTGCCCAGATCCGGCAGGTCGCGGCGGCCCTGGGCCACCCCGAACGGGGCGAGGCGATGGTCGCGGCGCTCGATGCGCGTCTCGCTTCCATCGTGCCGGCGAGGCAGCCCCTCCGCGCGCTCGTCATGCGCCCGAACGCGTTCACGGTCGCGCCCGGGGGGCTGGGTGACGCGTTGATCCGCGCCGCCGGCCTCGCCAACGTCTCGGCCGAGATCGGACGTGACCGTTTCGGGCAGGTGCCCCTCGAAGCCGCGGCGCTTGTGAACCCGGACCTGATCGTCGTCGACGAGGGTGCGCCGGGCTGGCCTTCCTTGGCGGACACGCTCCTGTACCATCCCGTTTTCCGGGCCCTCGCGCGGGCGCACCGGACGGTCGACATCCCGAACCGCTTCTGGACCTGTCCGGGGCCGCAGGTCGCGGAGGTCGTGGCGCATCTCGCCGATGCGGCGAACGAGCGGGCACCCCGGCCATGAATGCGCCGGTCACCTCGCTCCATCCAACGGTCTCCCGTCGCCTCGGCACGCCGCGCGCCCGGCGAACCGTCATCGCCGTCCTGGGCCTCACCACCCTCGCGCTGACGCTCGCCTCCATCGCCATCGGCTACGCGCCCTTCGACGTGCCCGCCGCCTTTGCGGACCTCATCGCCGGTCGCACGACGCTGCCGGCCCTGGTCCTTTGGGAGCTTCGTATTCCCCGCGCGCTACTGGGAGCCCTGGTCGGCTTCAGCCTCGGCCTGACCGGCGCGGCCATGCAGGGATACCTGCGCAACCCGCTCGCGGACCCCGGCATCCTCGGCATCTCGTCCGCCGCGGCGCTGGGCGCTGTCATCGTCTTCTACGGCGGGTTCGCCGCCACCATGGGCCTTGCCCTGCCGCTCGGCGGCATCGCCGGCGCCGGCGTCGCAGCGCTCCTCCTGAACGCGCTCGCCGCCCGCGGCAGCAGCACCCTCGGGTTGATCCTTGCAGGAGTCGGGCTGTCGAGCCTAGCCGGGGCTTTGACCGCGCTGGCGCTGAACCTGTCGCCGAACCCCTACGCGGCCCTGGAGGTCGTGTTCTGGTTGATGGGCTCGCTCAGCGACCGCAGCCTCGACCACGTGCTCCTATGCCTGCCGCTGATGGCTGTCGGCTGGGCCCTCATGCTGTCGACCGGCTCCGCCCTCGACGCCCTGACGCTCGGCGAGGACACCGCCGCAAGCCTCGGGGTAGGCCTGGTCTCAGTGCGCCTGCGTCTCGTTACGGGCGCGGCCCTGGCCGTCGGCAGCGGGGTCGCGGTGTCCGGAGCCATTGGTTTCGTCGGCCTCGTCGTGCCGCACCTGATGCGGCCGCTGGTCGGGTCTCGCCCCGGCGCCTGCCTGCTGCCGAGCGGCCTCGCGGGAGCGGTCCTGGTCCTTGCGGCGGATATCGGCGTGCGCCTGCTCGCCACCCGGCCGGAACTCAAGCTCGGCGTCGTGACGGCGCTGGTCGGGGCGCCATTCCTGATCGTGCTGCTCCTGCGCAGCCGCGGGAGGCGGGCATGAGCCTCGGCCTGCACGGCGCCCAGGTGACGTTGGATGGCCGGGACATCCTCTCGGACATCGATCTGACGTTTCGGCCGGGCCGCTTCGTCGGGCTGGTCGGCCCGAACGGGGCCGGGAAGACCACGCTCCTTCGCGTTCTGGCAGGGGTCATTGTCCCGATGCAGGGGCAGGTCACTCTCGACGGCCGTCCGTTGTCCGGCTTAGCCCGCGAGGAGCGTGCCCGCCGCATCGCCGCCCTGTTCCAGGGGGCCGGCGTCGGCTGGCCGATGACCGTTCGCGAGATCGTGGCGCTCGGCCGGCTGCCGCACCGTCGTGCGTTCGCATCCCTGGCCGAGGCCGACGATGCCGCGGTCGAACGGGCGATGGCGCGCACCGACATCGTCCATCTCGCCGCCCGAGCCGAGCCGACCCTCTCCTCGGGCGAGCGCATGCGCGCTTTGCTCGCCCGGGCGCTTGCGGTCGACGCGCCGTGGCTTCTTGTCGACGAACCGGTCACGGCCCTCGACCCAGCGCACCAACTCGACGCGATGGCGCTTCTGAGGAGCGTCTCCCGGGACGGCACCGGCGTCGTCGCCGTGCTGCATGACCTGACGCTCGCGGCCCGGTTCTGCGACCGCATTGTCGTGCTGGCCGGTGGCCGCCTCGTCGCGGACGGCACCCCGGAGGAGGCCCTGACCGACGTCATACTGAACGAGGCGTTCGGGGTCACAGCCGAGCGGGGCTGGGCTTCGGACGGAACACGATACATCCTGCCTTGGGCGCGGTCCGGGGCTCAGACGGAGGAACGCGATGACGTCACCATCACGTGCTGACGCGGTCACGACCCTGCTGCGCGAGGCGTTGGCTGATCCCGGCACCGCCTGGAGCCTCGGCAGCTTCGGGGCCATCGCCGAGTTCATGCGCGATCCCGACGAGGCTACGTCGCCGTTGCCGGACGGGCGCATGGGCCTGGCGACTGAGCGGGGAGCCATCGCGCTCGCCCCCAGTCCCGACCTGCGTCCGGTGGCCTACGAGACCGCCGTCGCGACCGGCTGGAACCACGCCGTCGCCCTGTGCCTGCCTGAGGCGAGCTGCGCGATGAACCGGCGCGGCGTGGTGACGGAGCTCGGTCCGGATCGGGACGCCGCCCGCGAACGGGACCGCGATGCCATCCTGTTCGATCTGGGCCTCGGCATCCTGGCGGTCGATGCCTGCGTGCGCACGAGCGACCCGGAGGCCATCGCCTGTCTTCGGTCCGGTGTCGGGCTGCCGCTGTTCGACCCTGCGAGCCCCATCGGCCGCCAACTCGTCGCGCTAAGCCCTCACCGGGTGTTCATCGCTCGGATCGGACGCATCGAGGTCTACGCACCGATCCCGGGCCCCGGCGGCACCAGCCCGGAGGGCCCTCACACTCATGTCCTGCCCAAGCTCCTGCGCGGCGGCCGCACGCACGCGGCGACCACGCCGATCCCGGCAGGCTGGGTCCCCTGCGCCGGCATTCATCCGGCCCACCCCTACAAGGACATGATGGGCCAGCGGATCGCCTTCGACGTAGCCCGGCACGACGCGTTTCAGAGCCTCCTCGACCGGTGGGGTGATCCTGACTTGCTCGCAGCCAAGCGCGGCGGAGACCTCGGCCCGGACAGCTTCGTGTCGAACCGCCACGCGCAGGCTGCCCGCCGTGTCGCCGAGGTCCAGGCGCGCTACCTGCGCGGTGAGACCGTCGAGGCTGACCCCGAGCTCGACGAGGACGAGGACGCCGCCAACCATGCCTGACACAGTGCTCCATGGACGTTGAGGCACCCCCGCGCCGGCAGCGGGTGGTAGGGCTGATCGGGTGCCCCGGTTCGGGCAAGACCACCTACGCGCGGCGGTACGATCCGTTGCAGGGGTGGGTGCACCTCACCCTGGACGACCTGCGCCAGACGTTCTGGCCACCGGATCGTCACGTCTACTGGCAGGTCCGACGGACGGGCTGGGACGAGGAGGCACGCGGACTGCTCCACGGCATGAAAGTCGCCGCCCTGGACGCGGCCCTTGCGGCGGGGTTCAGCGTCGTGATGGCCGACACCCACCTGACCCGCGAGGTGTTCGAGGCCGAGCTACGGGTCATCGAGCGATACAACCTGTCGGTCGAGTGGAAGGTGTTCGACCTTCCCTGGGAGATGCTCCTCGCCCGCAACGAGGATCGCGGCAGGATCGACCAGTCGCATCGGCAGCCGGAGACCGTCCTGCGGCTGACCTATGACGCCTTTCAGGCACCAGACGCATGGTGGCGGTCGCTACCTCCAAGTCAGGTTGAATTCGTAAGATCCTGATCACCTCGCGCCCGAGGCGTTGATGGGTCAAGGTTTGCCTCGGGCTGGACGCCTCGAACGGCGAGCACCCAGTCGTCGAACTGCTCCTGCCCGTACTGGTTCTTCGCGAGGTTGCAGGCGAGGTGCGTGATCTGGACGTTGGCCGCGTCGTAGGAGCCGTTGGCGCTGTCGACGCGGTCGGCTGACGCCTTGAGCATCGGGTTGCCGGTGGAGGCGACCAAGGGGCCTCTGCAGAGGGCGCACTTGCCTCGTTGCACGTCCAGCCAAAGCCGCAGGATCAAGGCGTTCATCTCCGCGAACGGAGGGGCGAACCGTTGTGGATTGATCCGTACGTTCTGCTCGCCTCCCCTGCTGACCCGCTCGCAGATCAGTTGGGTCATCCGTGATGCCTCCTGCCGGATCGTCTTGTCGATCGCGGGGTTCGTGCTCTCCCTGAGGCCGATGTAGGCGGCGACGCCCTCCCGCAGCGTTAGCGTCAGCGGTTTGATCTCAAGCGCCATGATGGCCGCCCGTTCGTCGGGGTGGGCCTCGATGACGTTGCCGCGGTTGGCGATCTCGGAGAAGGTCCGGTAGGACTTCGGCATCACCCTCCGCGCCTCGGGATAGGGCGGGCCCACGATGTCCGCGGCGCGGATCGCGGCCAGGGCGTGCGGCCACCGGTCCCCGTGATGCTCGATTGAGTTGTTCCAGCTGTCGACCGGGACGATCTTCTTCGTCTCCAGGATCTGGTTGGGCTCAATGACGACGGCCGAGAGCAGGCAACTCCGGTGGTCGGGATTTTCCGTGGAGGTCGGGCTGGTGGTGCCGACGTAAATGAGTACGTCACGCCCTGGCAAGAACTTCCTCCGAAGCCATGCCCCAACCGACGGCTTGGTGAAGGAGACGCACGGCCAGTAATCGTTGATCGGCCCCCACTCACTCTTCAAGAAGACGCGCCCGGCCGGCTGCATCATGTCGGAAATCAGCATGAGTGGCCTGCTGCCGGTTTGGTGGATACCGTTCAAACCTAACCATTTCGCGCGCGCCGCGTAGCCCGGTTCAGCACCATGAATGAGAAGGATTGGGGCGGTTTTCCCGGCTGCGAAATGGTAGTCGAAATTCCCCGGACAGGGCGCAATTTGCCGGCTTTAAGCCGCCTCAAACGCGATGAGAACGAACGACCGCCGAGAGCAGCAAACGCGTAATGAAATCCCCGCCTCAAATTTCGCAGCCGTTTTCCCCTCTGTGACGGTCTTTTTTGGATCCGAAATGGTTCCGAAATTCACTGGCAAGTTAGGCGCGAAGGCCGTTTCCGGTTCGGTCTAAGCCGGCGATGAAATCCGGAGCGTCCGCACCTATCTGCGGGAGCCAGATCCTCGGAGCTGCGATGCCTTGCGTCTACTGCCACCGTCCAGGCCCGTTCAGCGACGAGCACGTCCTAACCCGCGCCTTCTCCGGTGGAGGAGAGGACTGGGTTCTTGTCGATACCGTTTGCGATCCTTGCAACAAACTGTTCCGGACCTACGAGCGGGCCTGGACGAGCGCTCCAGGGGAGGCGGTCGCGCGGATCGCTTTTGGGCCAGCCGGGCGTAATCGTGGCGGCCAAGCATATCAGGCACACCCATCGGAGCACATCTACTTCGTCGCGCCGGACGATCCGGTATCCTACGAGGTAGACATTCTTCGAGGGATTGAGCCACGCTTTCGGCCGCAGATTGCACTCTCTGGTGCAGGCTTTACACAAAGGGCCTCGACGATGGAGGACGTCGGCCGCTTCAAGACTGCCTTGGATGCATTTCTCCCTCGGCGGGAGATCACACTACAGAAGAGGCGCTTTCCGGGAGAAGCCCGCTTCAGGGTCGCTATACTCTCCGACGCAGATACCTTCGCCGTCGAGCGCATCGAAATGAGGCGGCAGCCAGTCGACGCATGGCTCGACCGTTTTCCAAATAACATGGCGGTCGCGCGCGACCCTCGCGTCTCGGTGGATGCCCATGGACGACTCCGCATCCGAGCAACCGGCCTAAAGCAGGTATCGCAGTTTTTTGCAGCGCTTATCGCTCAAGGTCGCATTGAGGAACCGGGCGGCATTCACCGGGGAGGAGAATATCGTTTAGCTATCCGCTCACCCTACGACGTAGGCAAGGTTCATCGAGCCATCGCAAAGACGGCCGTGAATTTCGCTGTGGCAACGCGTGGGGCCGATTGGATCTCGGCCGAGGTCTTTCGGCCTGTTCTCGATTACTGTCTCGGCAGGCGCGACGCTTCCGACAACGGTCCGTTCGTCGGCTCGCTAGATGGGCCGACCGGCATCCGGGAGATCGATGCCGCCGTTCCGGAGGTGCATGTCTTGGCGCTCACGAGCAACGGAGCGCGAGTTATAGGGCTCGTCCGGTTGTACAGTGGGCCCACTTACAGAGTGCATCTAGGGCCGGCCCCGACTGGAGCTCAACCCTTCACCGAGGTCACATGGATCGACTACAACGGGCCTGGGCGGGTGGCTCCGTTCACGTATCCGCCCCAAATCGTCTTCCCAGGCTCAGCAGTTGCGGCCGATTAGGCCGAGCATCCGGTCTCGGTGATGCAGTTGGATGACGAGAGGGGTTCTTCGGGCTTGCGCCTCCTCCGCCGGACTGGCATCAACGCGGGCGTGGGGCCTTCATCGAAAAAGGCTAATCCACCTCTCTGCCCAATCCGTGTCCGCGACGCCATTGCCTCAGCCGGCGTAAGCAGGTTGCGCGGCTTATCCGCAGCCAAGTCTCGCGATGAGAACCGCGGCTGATGCTTCCGATCTCCCATAGCCAGCGCGCCAGCCAAAGTCGCTTCTTCGGCGAGGTGACCGTAGGTTGTCCGAACCATTTCTTCGGACATATCCACGAAGGCTGCCGTATCAGATATCGAGCAGCCAGCGCGCAAGCAATTCGTTACCGTGCTATGACGGAACTCATGCACGATAAGGTCTTCCAGGTCACATCTTGAGCCCACTTGCTTCATGAGGCGCAGCAGTGAACCTGCGTCATGAGCGGAGCCATCCGCCTTTCGAAAAACATGCGTATTGCCCACCAAGAGGCCCACCTTTGCGTCCTGCTTGCGCCAAAGTCGCGCCAGGTGCCGCAAGGCAGCTGGTAAGATCGCGGTGCCTGCAGGCTTCGGCTTTCGCTTGGAGTTAGAGTTGTTGGATAGCAGCACTCCGCTCCGCTTGATTAGGCCACGGTCCGGATCAATCCATCCCTTGTACCTACTCTCATCCCAAACAAGGTTGCAAGCCTTAGTGCTGCGAGTGCCGGTGTAATAGAGGACCAAGACGGCGCGTGCAGCCTGCCGGAAGCTTTCTCTAATGCCTGGGTCCTGAAAATCTTCCGAAACCTTGCGGCGCTTTATAGTTTGTCCAGAGGTCGGATCCACCACGACCTCTGTGACCCACGACTTACTAAGGTTGTCCCAAGTGTACCCCCGGCAACAAACCCAAAGCAGACGCGCAATTTGCCGACGCGTTAGCCAATTTTGGCGTGGCTCGGGGCGAAGTGGTATCCAGAACTTACTGGTTATTGAGAGCGCCTGGTCGAATATATACCAATTCAGGGCTGCTCGCGCGAACC
The DNA here is from genome assembly GCF_000383455.1 of Methylobacterium sp. 285MFTsu5.1. NCBI lineage: Bacteria > Pseudomonadati > Pseudomonadota > Alphaproteobacteria > Hyphomicrobiales > Methylobacteriaceae > Methylobacterium > Methylobacterium sp. 285MFTsu5.1. Next base: position 607,385 of record NZ_KB911270.1, read on the forward strand.
CCAGATCCATCCGCGAACTACCAACAGTCAAAGTCCGCTTCCCCTTGCCGCGGGGATGGGCCGGTTGTGTCTGCAGCCATTCATCGTACATCCGGCAAAGTCTGGGCTTGACATCGCCAATCTTAGTTCCACCAGCGCCCACCCATTCATCAAACTTGGATAGAACACGATCCAGACGCCGCTTCATCTGTTCGTGGTCTCTTACTTGATCGACTGTACCCTTATGGCCAGGATTGGTTGACTTCTTATATTCTTCGAAGACAACCTTGAGGGGCACTTGCGCCGGGGCATAGATCCCCAACGCAGCGGCCTCAGCAGTAATACGAGAGACAGTTGCCGAGACTTCGGCCGCAGCCAAATTGTCACCCGTAATACCGAGGGACCGCTTAGGGCCATCCCCAGCCAGGTAAGCCATTCCCCGCTCGCCTCCGCGGTCCTTGCGGATCACTACCCGCGGAGGCTTGCGAGGACGACCGCGGCGCACCTTCGGGGGCGCGACCTCGACCGCCTTCAGCAAGATTTGGTTTCCGCCTGCAAAAGCAAGCTTCGCCATCAGTTCCGCGTAGGTCGTGGTCATCGTACGCAACTCCCAAAAGCCAACATTCGGCCAAATAAAACTTGGTCTGAATTGGAGTGGCGCACCTCAAGTGTCCTAGGCGCCACGGTTATATGTCTGGCTTAATTTTAGTTTTCGGATTGTTTTGCATAATTGCATTCCCTACCTACGTTTGATGCATGAAGTTATATTCGGCGATCGACTTGATCGTGAACAATCAAAGGCTGGCAATTTCCCATTTGTATGATTGCGCGTCGGTTTGTGAGATATCTCCCCGCAACAACGGCTACAGCTAAAACCCCATCTCTTACAGCAACTCGCAACGAGTGGGTTGTTAATGGGCCATTAGGCCAGAACAGCGCGGCAGCTTCTGGCAAGGTCAGCAATTCATCCTCTCCCCAGTCACGGGGATCCGGCCGGGCCGCGACCCTAGGCGGGGTCCGCTTCGTATTCATCGACATTCTCCCTGATCTGGGCGCGCCTCGACGCTCACGACGATGAAGTCGCCGCCAGGCAAGGGCGCGTGCTGCCAAAAGGTTAGGCCGAGCCTCTGAGCAAGCTCAGTGAGAGTAGCCTTGCGAGTAGGTGATACGGAGACAGTGAGATCCGTCGCCAGCACGCCGTCAACGTTGCGCGCCTTCTCGGTCGCACATTCAAAGTTCTGGGTCATCTTGCAAACCTCGCGGTAGCCCTGTCTGCGGGCGCGTGTTCGAAGCGGCGTGCAAGCATTGTCCTGCTGCGCCGGCTGGGTCAGCGAAGGTCCGGACGGCCTTTCATGCGCCGAGAAGCGCAGGGCTCGGGTTGGCCTTCCACGAACACGGTCGTGAGGTTGCGGGGGCTTGTCTTGGCGCGAGGGACGTCAATATCGCGGGCGCCGACAGGTATCGTGACGGGCGCTTGGCTCGCCTCAGAAGAATTTAGGCTGGGATATCGTACACCGCCCGTGGTCCCAGCATCAGGGCTGAAAGCGAGCGAAAAACCAAGCGCGACTACCGTTGAACCGAAACGCTCAAGGGCGTTGCCACCCAACAGGAAGTGCCTGCTGCTCACCAGATGCGAGCGCGCGGAGCGTGCAATCTTAGGCAGAGCATCGCAGAAAAGAGGACGGACGTAGGCGTGTTGGACTGATCTGGCCGTGGCGACCTCTCGAACGAGGGTCGACTTTCGGCGCTTTCGAAGGGATGTATCCATCGGAGCGGCCTTCCAGGTTTGGCGGGCCTGTCGCGCGAGAAAGCGACGGGCGAAGTCGAGCGGATGCAGAAAGGCGACGGGCTTTCGTGTGATGCATGTTCATCGAAGCGGGCATGGAAATCTCCGAGCGATTGGAGCGGGTGCGCGGAAGCAGTCCTGCAAATCCATGAAGTAGACGCGCCCCGTCGCGCATGTACGTCACCTTCACCTGCTCGTAGATCGCGCGGACCGTCGAGAAGGAGGAGAGCACCGTGATGACGGTCCGCTCGCTCTCGCTCTCGAACCCGTATCAGCAACGCCTTACGTGATCGGGAACGTCCCCGGCCGAGGGTCTGACCTTGCTGCTTCTCGGGATCCGTGAAGCGCCCGTTCTGGCGAAGTCGACACCGACGAGATCGGGGGCCGATTGCGCGAGTTCCCCCGTGTCCCCCCTTGGCGAGGACTAGCCTGTCAGCCTTTGGGCGGCAGGACGAATGGGGCGGAGAACAGTGTGGGACGGCCGGCGCACAGGTCGGCGAGTATGTCTTGTCTGCTGAACACGATTAACCTCCCGGGCAAGTGCAGGACGCCGCGGCCCGTGCGGAACGGGCCATCGGGCAAGCGCGAGGCTTCGGGGCGCCGGAGGGCGCGGCCGGTCATTTGCGTTCGGAGGATCCCACCATCGCCGGGTGGCAGGCCGCAAACAGGCGAGAGATCGTGTCGTACATGGCTCGCCTCCCTGATTGGCGGCTCGATGCTGGCCTGGGGCCTGCCGTGCTGGTGTGAAGGGATAATGGCCTAGCCCCACCTGAAGCCGGGTTAACAAGTCCCTGGCCGCCGGCATTGTCCACAGGCAAGGCAGCGAGGCCAGGGATTTGGTCACGGATCGCCGGACGCATCTGTCAGCCGTCCCCGTCAACGCGACATCCGCCTCTCGGGAACGCGATGACCTCGCATCCGCCGGGCGGCGGCCCGCGCCTGGCGCGGATGGCCCTTCTTTCCGCCTCGACCATTACCTCGGCCGCGACGGCCAACCGGGCCCGCTCGATCACGCCGTCGAACACCTCGGCGCCGAGCTCGCGCTCGATCTCGGCGAAGGTCTGGAGCAGGCAGAGCACGCGCTCATCCATGGTCCGGACCTCCCTCAGCGGCCAGGGCACGGTCGTGGGCTTCCGCCAGGGCGAGGAAATCCACGCGTTCGACGACCCTCACCTCCAGCAGGAGCCTCGCGAGCGCCTCGACGAAGCTCCTGTGTCTCGTCACTGTAGCAAGGGCGACTGAATAGGCCCGGGCTAAGTCGGCACAGACCTCTTCACGGAGGATAGGATCGGTCTCGCAAAGCGCTGCCGCCCGGTCCGACGGCGCGCGGTGCACGAGGCTGCCGGACATGCCGAAAGAGACCCGAGCCGCGGCGGCGAGGCCGGTCGCCACGCGCAGGTCGTCGTGCGCGCCCGTCGAGAGGCCAAGGCCCATCGCCTCCTCCGCGGCGCGACCGCCCAGGGTCGCGGCGACAACCGTCTCAAGGATTGACGGTGTCATCGTCGGGCCCTCGTCGCCGGCTACGGTGAGCGTATGACCTCCGGCACGTCCGCGCGGGACAATGCTCACGCGCTGCACGGCCTCGCCGCCATGATGTGCCACCGTAGCGTGACCGGCTTCGTGGCACGCGCATCGCCATCGCGCGGCGTCGGATCGCTCGTCGGGCGGGGCGACCTCGCGCACGAGGTCGTCGAGTTCCATAGCGCGAGCGGCCACGCGAGCACGCCTGCGGGCCCCTCGCACCCACGCCACGGCCTCGGCGCCAGTGCCGCCGATGCCGAGCACCGCCACGCCGCTCAGGTCTGCGCCGGGCAGGTCGTCGCCGAGGTGCTGCCGGATGATGTCCGCGAGAGCCGTCCTGTCGGGCGGGCCGACGTAAATCGAGCGGCCGAGCCTCCCGGGCCGGAGAACCGCCGGGTCGAGCTTAGCGATGTGGTTCGTGGCGGCGATGAGAACGACACGGGACCCTTCGGCCGCCGTCTCCTCAAGCTCCTTCAGGTACGCCGCCTGGAGGGGTCCGTAGTACGACGCGTTCCTGTCATCGTTCAGATCGCGCGACGGGAAGGCCTCGCATTCGTCGAGGAAGAGCACGCACGGCGCCTTCGCCCGCGCCTCCCTGAACGCTTCCTGCAGCCTGCCCAGGACCCGTTCGAGATAGGAGGATCCCTCGAACCAGGCCGCCACCGAAGTTTCGACCAAGCTTAAGTTGGCCGACTTGGCGACAATGTGGGCTAGGCTTGTCTTGCCGGTGCCCGGCGGACCGTAAAAAATGGCGGACTTCTCCGCGTCCCGCCAAGCGGCGTCTGATCCGTCCTTAAGGTCCGCAACGAGTTGTGCAGCCCACTCGCCCGCGGCCCCATATCCCCGTGCGTTTTCCACGTCCGGCACGTTCCTAAGATGCTGAGATCCGGCGGACCTCATTCGCACCGCCGCTTCGATCCGTGCCACGCAACGGGCCGCGGAGTTGCCCCTGATCGCCGCCACCAGGTCGGTGAAGTCGAGCCCGGCGACCGTGGCTGGCCCGTTCCTGGGTGGCTTGCCCGTCACCTGCCTGATGGCTTCCCTCACAAGTTCGATGCTCGGGGGCCTGACACGGACGTGCATGTCGACGGCACCGAGAAACGACCGATGCAAGTGGGCGGAGGGAGCGTGGCAGACGATGCAAACCCTGGCGCCCCGCGCCATGGTCTCCGCGATCTCGTCCGCCCCGTCGTCCGGCTTCCGACGGTTGCGAGGAGTACCGTCGCGCATCTCGTGGTGTACCCAAGGACCGACGTAACCGATGGCCCGATGAAGCGGCCTCACCCACTCAGCGGTCGGAGACTCGATCAGGACGGACAGGCCGGGCGTCTTGGCCAGCCGCTTCCGCTCGACCGGTGTCAGGGAAGCTTCCAGCAGGAGCTGGCCCAGGATTACGAGCGAGTAGGGCCTGGCCGAGGGGGCCGTCTGCCTCGCCGGTGAGGCGGCCTGCCGGTCCTCCTCGTCGAGGATCGCGTGGTACTGCTCCACCGCCTGGGCGGAGCGTCTCTTCAGGTCATGGATCATTGCTGCCTCCGCACGCGGGGCAGCCGGGCGCGCTCTTCGGCGCCGGGTCAGCCCTCGCGGGTGTCGGGGTCGGGGCGGCGCTCGACGCGCCGGTGACGACAAGTGGACGGGGCAAGCCCCGCCGCGGGCGCGGCAGCGTGTTTTCGTTGGGATCGTGTCATCGGGAGGCTCTCGTCAAACGGGCTCCCGGGACGCGCGAGATCGGGCGCGCGGCTATCCGCGGGAGGAATCGGCGCAGGCCGGCACGGGGGTCCCCGTCCGGCTCGCCATGCGTTTGAACGTCGCGAACATGCCGCCATAATTGCGGGTGAACGGCTTGGTTCGCAAGTAGTCCCGAAAAGGTTTGCGGGGACAAACGCCGCGTATGCTTAATTGGACAGGCCGCGGATCGTACTCAAACGGGTGCCGCACTTCTGAGGATCGTCTCGGATACGCGGCGGAGATCAACCGAGGTTGGTTGCCTTGGTCCGGCACATCTGGAGGGCCACTGGTTCCGTGATGGACGCATGCCACGCGCCTCGCCCGTGACACACTCATCCGCGACCTCCCGTGCCGCGAGGCGGATCGTGGCGGAGGACGTCCCCGGCTCGCTTTAGGAGGCGGTCTACGCGCGCAGGCACATGCCCGTCACCGAGGACACTTGGCGCCTCCTGCTCGACGGCGGCGACAGGGACGCGATGTTCCCGTGGCGCTGGTTCGCCGTCGTCGTGGAGGAAACGGTGCTCGACGGATCGGTGATCTCTTGATGATCTCTTGGCGAACGGCGCGGGCCGTTTCGTCCGCGGTCGATGTCACGCGTTCACGGACTTGCATTGCCGCGAGACGACAAGCCACGCACGCCGCCCTCGAAAAGCCTCGACGAAAGGCGCACATTAAATCTCGTGGGTGACAAGGGTCATGCGGTTCGCGGGAGGCGTGGCGCGGAGACTGCAAGGCGTGCAATCGTGCGAAATTATTTTCGGGATTTTTCGACCACGGGGCATCCGCGCCGACAATAAGGACTCTCAGGGCCGCATCCGCAGCCCGGCATGGACCAACACGAGAAGGGCATGCGCAACGAACGAGGACGATACGACCAGACGCAGACGACCTCACCTGGCGCCCGCATCCGCGGTGAGGATTACCTCGCCTACCGACCGTTGATGCTGCAGGTGCTGGGACGACTGGCGCGCGACGGATACGTCGTGCCGCCGGACGACGGTCTCGACCTCGTGCATGATTTCTTCGTCGAGGCATGGCCGGCCGTCATCACGCGGTACGACGCGGACAAGGCCAAGTTCCGGACCTACCTTCACCTGTCATTCGCGAGCTTCGCCCGGCCGAGGATCGTCAAGCTGACGCGCTGGCGGACGACCCTCGTCGACCCACACGACATCCCGCGGCTGCATGGGTGGGACGACTCCGTGGAGGCGCAACAGGAGCGATCCCCCGACACGTACCTCGTGGAGGCCGTCGTGCGATCCCTTGCACGGCATGACAGGATCATTTTCGATTTCTATATAAAGGGTGCAGGCTCGGAACGAGAGATCGCGAGCCACCTCGGGATCACGAGGTACCGCCTTCGGTCGAAGCTGGCCGACATCTTCGGGAGCGTCGCCGTGAAGATCGGTGACATGAGCGCGTTTCCCGAGCCGGTCCCTTCCGTCGTGATCGCGCTCTGGCGCGATAACAGAACCGCCAAGGAAGCGGCCAGCTATCTCAAGATAACCGTTCCGGAGGTGCAAGCCGTGCGGAACAGGATGTTCCGCCTGCTCGCGGAGACCATGAAGGGAAGTGGCAACATGGCCGTTGAATCCGTACGGACACCGGACACCGGGGCGTCGGAAGCAGTCGACGTCCAGGCGCTCCTCGAACGCGTGGCCGGCACGTCTTCCGAGACACGCGACCGGGCAATGGACGAGATCAGGCGGCATGCGGATGCCGTCCTTGCCTACTTCGAGGGAAGGGACGCCGACCTGCCGATGGACCCATCCGACGCCGAGACATACGCGGAGATCTATTTCGCGCTGGCCGGCGAAGAAGACGGCGAGGCGCTCAGGGAGGCCGAGCTTCCTTACGTAACGGCGTACGAGCGGGAGGAGGTCCTGATCGGGGAGGCATTCAGGCAATCGCTGGTCCCGGGGCTCCCGAAGAGGCTGCGCGACATCAGCACGTACTTCCTGGGCCTCGCCGTCTTGGAGCCGGTGGAACGTGAACCCTGGTTGTCGGACCTGACGGTGCTGCACGGCGGCCCGAGCGCCCAGGAACTGCTCGCCTTCGGCCTCACGCCGGCACACTTGGTCACTGCGGCCCATGCCATCGCCAGCCTCGCACGGCGCGAGGGAGACCGGATTGGCCTCGGCTTAGGCTCAGCGATCCGCATCGCCGACGTGGCGGCCGGCGGCGATGTCGTCAGCCTTGATCAAGCAACCGACCAAGTGGCCCTCGTGGCCGAACTAGATGGCGAGCTCGCCCGTCGGGTGACGCGATGGCTCCTGGAAGTCGCCGGGTTCGTCCCCTTGCTCTTCGACGACTTCGTCGCGGAGGCCGACCTCGATGGACTGGCACTTCGGCTGACCGACGAGACCGAGGACGACTTCCTCCTACGTTGGAAGGCGATACCCCTGGAGAGCGACGTGTCGTTCGTGACGGGCGTTCCCGTTCGTGACGAGAACGCCAGCGCGGCCATTCGGACATGGACGAGGGGGAGTTCCGACACAGGTCGCCTCATGGAAACCATGAGGGATGGAAAGCCGGGAAACGCCTCCTTCAAGGGCTTCCTCAAGGAAGGCTGATGCATGCCGCCGCGCGGTGGCCGGAACAAAGGGGCCAGACGGCTTCCGGCCGCCTGGGCGCTGCCGTCCAGGCAGTTTCGGCGAACTTCGCCGGTCGGCCTCGACGGCTCCCTTCAGTGGCGGAGGGACCCGGGAAGATGGCCGGATCCGCTCTGACCGTCAGGCCCGGTCAACGGAGGACGAACCGAGCTTGCGGGGCGGTGTTGGGAGCGGGTGAGCCGGTCGGCGGGTTCGTGCCGAAACGCCTGTTCGGAGACAGCCAATGCACGTCGGTCTTCCAGACGAGATCACCCCCCTCCCGCACGATCTCGTGCATCAGGAGGGTGTTTGGCCTCAGGGCGCGCCCCCGGGACATCCCTCTACGGTCCTTGTACTCGAACGTGTCGCGTTGGGTCGTCGAGCCGCAGCGGGCTTCCAAAAAGCCGCGCGTGTAGGCGCCGTTGGAGGCCTCCATCTCCGACAACAGGGCGACGTGCATGTGCCCTGACAGGACGACCGAGATCGAGTGATCGACGATGAAGTGATCCAGCATGCGCCTTGAAGCACTGGTGATCTCCAAGGAACGAAACCGCCGGATGCCGCGAGCGACCTGGACGGCCGGATATGGCAGCTTCGGGTGAGGTTTCGTCCGCGCGGGCCCCACGATGGAGTGATGCATGACCAACACGCGGATCTCGTGGTCCTCGATGGCCGGTAGCGATTCCAGTTCCTGGAGTTGGGTCTGGAATGCGCCACGGCCGAGGATACGTTTCTGGCTGTAGGGCCGAACGTCCGCATCCGTATCGATGAAGATGAACCTCAGGATGGTGCCGTCCGGCAGGATCCTGGCCCGTTGCGCGGGCAGCCGGCGCGCGAGGTGCCGAGCCAACCCCGGCGTCGGGCCTCCGACCATCAGGTTGTTGCCGTTCCATTGGTCGTGGTTGCCCGGTATGCCGTCCTGGGCCCAATTCGGCTGACCGAGGCAGTATCCGAACGCCGAGGGGCCGGACCCGAGGTAATCCCCGGCCAGGTCGAACTGGTCGACGCCTCCGTTGGCCGTGACGTCGCCGGTCATGACCATGTCGAAAGGTTCGCCACTCCGACGAAGCCTAGCCATGAAATTATGGAGCGACAGGACGCCCTTCACGTGATGCCCGAGCTGCCCGTCGAACAAGGGACTTAGCCCGATGAGGCGCGGCGATGGCGCGTTTAGATTGTTCGATAGCCCTTTGGGGATGTCGCCGAAGTGGAGGTCCGAAACCTGGAGAAGCTTGTAGAGGGTCCTGTCGGCCACCGGCATCGGCTCAGTTCGCGTGGTGAGAGGAAAGGACGGGAACCGGCATCCGGACCGGGTGGTGTCGAGCCAGTTTAGTGTGACGCCGGTCGCGCAGCCAAGGTTCCCTCATTCCTTATCTCGATGCGCGAACAGGGCCATGGTTCTGTGGCTCTGGTCCGAACATGATCCGAAAGTTCGCGTCGAGGTGCCCGGGAGCCATTGATATCCGACTTGCGAGGGCTCCGTCCGTTCGGGTTGACTGTGCGGACGAAAGTCCGGGTCAGGCGGTTACAATCTTGCCACCAAGACGGCGACTCCGTTCGGGTGTTTTGCCTGGAAGGCGACGTGAGGCGATCCGAAACGCGACGCATGCGAGATCGGTCGCCGGCCGTCCATGATCGACCGGATGCTATTGTGATCCCGACCGCGCGTGCCTGACAGCATCGTCACCTCGCAGCTCGACGACCAAGCTCGGCTGAAAGTCCGTTCGCTCGTCGGCGTGCCCTCGCGGGTTGCACAGGATCCTGGTGCGTCCGACGCGATAGTCAGATGCCCGATGGATGTGCCCATGGACCCATAGGTTCGGTCCTCGGTCCAGGATCAGGTCCGTCAGGTCCGAAGCGTAGCACCAGGCCAAGTCTGCATGCGGGTCCGGCAGGCTCGCCGGATGCGGGGCGTGGTGGCTTACGACGACTGTTGGACCATCGTGACGGCGGGCAAGCTCACCCTCGATGAAAGCCTTGGTCGTGCGGTGCATGGCCAGCACCTCGCCTGGCTCGATCCTGTTCCGTGACCTCGGGCCGGTCCGGATCCGGCGGTAGTCGTTCATGCCGAAACGGCCCTGGGCGGTCCTGAAGGCGTGGGATCGGCCGTGGGGGCTCAGGTCGAAACTGGTCCACAGCGTGCCGCCCACCAGCCGCATACCACCCACGACGACGGCGGCGTCGAGCAGCAGGTGGATGCCGAGAGCCGCCGCCCGGTCGCGTCCGCGTTCAAGCTGATCGTAGATCGTGTAGCGCTCCTCTCCACGATCCCAATACAGGTCGTGGTTCCCCGGTACGTAGACGACCGGGACGCCGGGCAGGCGTTCACCGAGCCACGCCAGGGCACGGGTCAGGGGCATGTGGACGTCGCCGGCGACCACCGCCACGTCGAAGCCGTTGGCCGGAGTGTGTGCGGCAGGATCCCAGGCGTTCCCTCCCCATTCCTGATGGAGGTCCGAGAAAATCCAGAGTCGGGAGAGGCAAGTCACAGTTCGCCTCCCTCGCGTCTCGCGTTCTCGGCGAGGCGCACACGAATTTCGTTCAAGGTGACCGGTCGGAAATCGAAGCAGTCCACCCCTACGTCGGTGCTCATCGCAGTGCCGGGCAGCGTGCCGTGCGAGTGGCCGTAGAGATGGATGTCGCCACGGTGCATGCCCGGCCACACGCGGTGCGCGTAGTGACTGGCAAATACGGTGGCCGAGGTGCCGTCATCGCCAGTGACATGCACCCGGGCGACGTCGACGACGGGTCCATCCCACGGCATCCGTTGCCCGATACGGTCGTGGTTGCCCCTGACGAGGAAACGTCGGCCGTTAAGGCGCGAGAAGATCTCTCGCGCACGGGCTTCAGGGCAACGGTAGAAGACGTCCCCGAGGTGCCAGACGGTGTCCTGGGCGCGCACGGCCGCGTTCCAGCGGGCGATCAGCGCCTCGTCGTGCTCCTCGATGGTGGCGAACGGCCGGTTCAGGCTGAGGCGACCGCCTACTAAGGTTGCCCTATGGGACCAATGCGTGTCTGCGACAAACAGGGTGCGAGGGGATGACATGGGAGCCTCCATGCGCGGAGGCTCGGCACGCGGCGGGGCACTCCGGGATCAGTCGGACGTGTGCGGGCGCGCGTGTTTCATGTCAGGATGTCCTCGGTTCGGGCCACATTGTCCTGGCCGCCTAGCGGTGGCAACCCGGGACACCGGGGAACTCCACCGGTAGCTGGCGACCGTCTTCACGACCTGTTGGGTAGCGCTGGGTTGGCCTGCCAAGAGTGTTCGGGGACACAATCGGTGCTATCTTGGGGAAGTTAGGAGATCATGATGCGCGACGACGTGCTTCACTTCGACCTTCGCGGATCCGTCCTGGAAAGGGTCCGGGTCCGGGCCAAGGAAACCGGTGTCAGCGAGAAGGAGATCGTGGAGGGGGTCCTCGAAGAGGCGCTACCCGCGGTCGAGGCGACGACGATCCTGGCCATGGTCGGGGTAGAGGAGGTGGACGACCTCACGCTCGAACGGGAGCCGGGGGAGGACGACGAGTCCTTCGACGCTCGGCGCAAGCTGTACGGAAACCTGTTCGGCGTCCGCTAGGCCATGCGCAAGGGTGACTATGTCCGTTGCATGTTTCCGTTCCGGGAAAGCAGCGGACCCGGTCCTTCGTCCCACATTGTGCTTGTCTTCGGCGTGTTCGCTGGAAAGGTCCCGGCCGTTGCCGTCTGCTATACGACCTCGCAAACCGATTTCGTGGGCGAGAAGCGCCCCAGGCAACTGATCCATGTCGATGAAACCAAGGCCATTGCCCTTGGTCAGCGGAAAGCGTTCGACATCGATGTCTCACGCATTGCCTTGCTCCCGGTTAACCGATCCTTCTTCCCAGAATTCGATGGCAACGCCGTTCCCAACCACGGACATGACACCCATGTCGCGTCGGTCGTGGAACGCAGGCTGGAAGAGCTGACGGAGGCCGGCATCGAGATCGAGCGAACCAACCTCCTTGCACCTGCTCCCGGTCCGGGACGCTAGGACGTTCGCGCCGACGTCAGGCGCAAGCCACCTTCTCCCTGAACATGTGGCCTCCGCTAGGCCTGAGGCGCCCCATCCGTTTCCGTGCCTGCCGTCCGGCGAGGAAACAGGCCGTAGCGACCATCGTCAGGCTCGCCGGTGAACAGCTGGACATTCGCCATGGCCAGCGCGTCCGCGGGCGGGTCGCTGTTCTCGACGATCAGGAACTGGCCGATCTCCGAAAGCCCCGCCAAGTGCGCGTAGAACCGGCCCGCCACGCCGCTGTCCTTCAGTGCCTGCTCGTCCGCGCTCAAGGCGCCGTGTCGCGAGCGCAGGGGCTCGCGATAGGTCAGCAGGGGCGTGTCGAACACGACGAAGCCGGGATGAACACGCCCCCGCTCGTGGCAGTAAACGAGCAGCGCGACCTTCATGGCCGCGTGCAGCAGGGCACGCACGCCCTTGCCGTTGGCCGAGCGCTCCTTGCCGTCCAGCCGAATGTCCTGACGTTCGAGGTCGAAGCTGACGGCCGGCTTCCCGGGGAAGCCCCACGCCTCCAATACCCGCTGCACGACCTGCGCGAAGGCGTGGGCGGTCGGGCCGTCCAGACCCGTGGCCGCCTTCTCGCCCGGCTTGCGACGCGGCACCGGGACGTCCAGGCGCGAGCGCTCGACCATCAGCCGGTCGCGGCGCTGGTAGAGGTCCAGGAGGCGGTTCACCCGGTCCTGCTCGACGCCGAAACGCTCGTAACGGCGCCTGAAGTCCCGCTCGGCGGGACGAGCCTCATCGAGCGAGGCATCCAGGTCCGACAGCTCCTCGACCAGCGACGCCTCCCGGCCTCGCAGGCCGGTCGCCTCGGCCCGGAGCGAACGGATGACCCCGGCAAGGTCGGCGCGGTCGCGACGGATCTTCCGGATCTCCGCGGCCGCCGCACCGTGGGAGCGACCGATCTCCTCGACATGGGCCTTGTGGACCTGGGCGTCGGGCGGCGCGCCGCAAACCGGGCATTCGTGCCCTGTCATTGCGAGCAGCAACGCACCGCCTTCCTCGACCGCCTGCAGGCGCTCAATGTCGGAGACGTAGACCTCGTCGAGCGTGGCGAACTGCGCGAGCGTCAGTTCGAGGTCCGCGGCCCTGGCCCGCGTCTCATCCCTGGCATCCCTGGCCCGGCGCCGTTCCGTCACGAGGCCGTCGAGGCGGTCCTGCGCATGGGCGAGGTCGTTTCGTACGCCCTCCAGCGATTCCTCAAGCCGGACCGCCTGCTCGACGAGCTCCTCCCGTGATGGCGGCGCTTCTCCCAGCTCGCGGTCGATGCCGGCCAGCCACTCGTCCACCAGCTCGATCTTTCCCGCCTTCGCCGCCGCCAGCATTTTCGGCGGGACCGACGGCGTGACGGCGCTGTCGTCGATGCCCGTCAGCAGCAGCTTGAAGACGTTGCGCTCGAAGGGGGCGAAGATGTGCTGCCCGGACGCCAGGATCGGGCTGCGCTTCGCGATGATGATCTCCTCGGGCGTGAAGAGGTACGGCGCGAGGTCACGGAAACTGAGCGTGTCCTTCTGGCCGTTCGCGTTCTTGACGAGTTCCTTCCTGCCGAGCCCGAGTAGCCGGAGCAGGTACATCGAGAGGTTGGCGTCGGATTTCGGGTCATGCTCGTGGCCAAGCGCGAAGCCGTCGTCGCCGGGCGCCGTAACGAGCCCTGGGAAGACCGTGAAGGCGTGCCCGGCGAGGGAGCGAGACAACGTCACCTCGGAACCGTCGGGCAGGCGCAGGCCGAGCCAGGCCCGGTCGTAGGGGGCCGCCTCCTCGATAGCCTCGGGAGGCTTCGAGCCGCCGAACATGAAGTTCAGGGCCTCCACGGCGTATGACTTGCCGGTGTTCGAGGCGCCGTAGACGATGTTCAGGCCGTCATCGAACGCGAGGCCCGCGCCCATGGCCTCGGGCCCCGTGAAGGCGAGGTGGCGGAGCGTCAGGAGCCCGGTCACGGCCTGTCGCCTTCCTCGGCCCGGAACTGGATGGCATGCAGCCCGAACTGACCGTCGATGAAGGCCGAGATCTCGTCGGTATGCATCCCCTCGAACCGCTGGGCGAGCCAACGGGCACGATCCTTGAGCCGCATCATGTACGGGGCCTGGAGCGCGTCCAGAAAACTCGGTGCCGTCTCGCCCGCCGCGTACCGGATCCCGTCCTCCCCGTGGACGACCTCCACGAGGTGGACCCGATGCATGAGCAGCAGGCTCTTCTCGACCGCGTCACGGCGCACGATCAGGGCGTCCTGGCGACCGGGGGTGGCCGGGTGCAGGCTTTGGGGCGCCTCGTCGCCGTCCCGGCCGACCACGTCCGCGGTGTTCACCACGAGGTGGTCGTACCAAGTCATCTCCCTCAGGTCGCAGGCTCGCGGATGCAGGGCCTCAAGCACGACGAGCGCGCGCAGCCCGGTCTCCAGCGGGCTGTCGAACGGGTAGGTGGCGGCCGGCCTCAGATCCCCCACGGGAGGCGCCCTTCGTTCGCGAATCGGTGGCAGGTACCCTGCTTAACCTGCGCCGAGGCGTGATCTCGCAGGGGGCCGGTCAGTGTCAGCAGGGGGGCGACCCTCATGACGGCGTTGACCTGGGCTAGTGCGTCGCGATGCCCGTCGTCACGATGGGTGTCCACGACGCCATGGTAGATTTCCTCGTCGAAAGCGACGAGGACGTCCTCGAACACGCGCTTGCGGTAGAGGCGCCCAAACCTCGAAGCGTGGAAGTACCGGAGACGCTGGTCCCTGAGCTGCTCGCCGTATTTCGGGTGGGCAAGGATGTCGTCGGTGGTTGCCTCCACGAGCTCCGCCCTGGCACCGTATGCCGCGGCGAGCTGGGCCAGATAGGGCGCCTCGTCGAGACTGACCGCCGGTAGCGCCTCGGGTGACGGGAGAGGGCCTGGATCGGCACCGAACCATCTCACCAACGCGGGACCGATGTCCTCCTGAGCGGCAAGCTTCGCGCCATCGAGGACGGACACGCCGGTGAAGTCGAAGGCCTCGACCACGGCACGGATCTCCGGCGTCAGGTGGGTGGCCTGTCCTTTGACCAGGTGGTCGCGGCACACGGCGTCCCATCGCTCGATCACCGTCCGCCGGAACTTCTCGGGATGCCCGACAAGGTCGGACAGGGTGCGGACCGTGCCCTTGGGGGCCACGAAGACGTACTTCGTCGGGAGCGTGAAATTGCCGGCCGCGACGTGCATGAAGATTTTGCCCAGCTCCCGTACGGCATCCGTGACGGACAGGTTCCTGCGCAGCAGCTTGCACTGGAAGTTGGTCCAGGGCCCCTCGTATCGCTGGTTCGTCTCGAAGCCCACGACGTCGCGCCCACCATCGCCCGCGCCGGAGCAGCGGGTCCAGTCGACGTAGACATGCCGCCGCAAGTTCAGCCAGTCGGCCACGAAGGCTTCCAGGTGTGCGGGGTCCATCTTGAAGAAGGCAGTGACGTAGTCGCTGATCATGGGTTTGGACGCGTAGGGCTCCCTGCGATCTTGCCTGCGTCGGGACGTGCCCGGAAGGGTCAACCGCCACGCTTCAACCGATTGCGGGTCGACGTTGCATGCCAGCGATGACGTAGCGCAACGTCGACCCGAGCGGATGGCGGTCAGCTCGCCAACTCGACCTCGTAATCCTCCGTGAAGGCGATCAGGCCGGCCTCGATAGTCCTCCACGTAAGACGCAGATCGCGGAGGTCCTCCTGCGTGAAAGCGCGCCCATGGTGCGAGGCGGCCCGGAGACGGCCTGCCTGCTTCAGAAGGTCCACGAGGACGGCCGGATCGTCGAACCCGGCTTCGAACACCGTCGCGAAATGATCGGGATGGCCCATGATCCGCTCGTAATGGGCGTAGTCGGCGTGTTCCAGCACGTCGCCCCCGCGCTTTCGCCACCTGCCGAGAAGGTCGTTGCACTCGCACAGCGGCAGTCGCTTCTCAGGCCAGTCCTCGCCGTACGCATCGGCCATCGCCGCGTCGAGGATGTCCCGCAAGGTCGCTTCGTAGCGATGGTTCAGGGACCTGGCGCTTCTGACATGGGCCGGTTCGGCATGGCCCTTCAACCGAGCCTTCAGGCGTCGCCGCTTCTCGGCCGCCGTGAGCAAGCGCACCTGCGGCCACCGAGGGAGGCGGAGGCCTGAGGCATCGAGAAACTCACGGTAGCCTGCCAGGGTGGGGAACGCCGGCACCGCACCGGCCGCGAACACCTCCGTGGCCTCACGGAGCTCGCGCCCGACCCGCATGCTGCCGGCCAGGACATCCGACATGGCGGCGGCGCGGTTGAACGCGTCCATGTATTCCGGCTGACGGAGCAACTCGAAGCTCCGCAGGCCCAGCATCCTGCTCGTCAGGTCGGGAATGGGCGTCCGAAACCGCTCCATGGTGGAAGGCAGGGCGAGGTTCTGGGCCAGCATCGCCATCGACTTGGCATGCTCGAACACCGAGGGCGCGATGAGCGCGCCCAACCGACGTTCCTCCTCTGCGCGGCGCAGGACGGCATCGCCGATCAGGCTGAAGCGGTCCATAAGTCCCAGCGGGGGCAGGACGGCACGGTGCATCGCCGCGTCTATTCTCGCCCGCTCCACTAGATGGAGGGCCGACACATTTCCGATGGCCTGCATCTGGGCGTTGAGCGCGCTGGACGGCGACATCGCCTCGCGCACCATGCGGGCCGCTTCGAACACGGCGGGCGGGAACGGGTCGTATCTCGAACTCACGATGCGGCTCCGGAAAGCGACGGAGGGGCGGCTGTGTCCATCCTCGACGAGGCGTGTCGTCGAAACCAACTTGCGGGCGGGCGGTGGAGGATTCGAGAACGTGAGGTAAGCCTCGCCGCGCGGCAGGGGCAATGGCCTTGCCCCTTCATGCCGCCACGACCGGAAGCTCCTCGAAGCGCGTGGTGTAGCGGGGCGAGCGCATCTCGAACTTGGTCGCCCACTCCCTCTTCTCCACGACGCCGGCGGTAGCGGGCACCACCGTTCCGCGGCCGTAGCGCCGGTTGCAGGCGTCGAGCGCCGCCATCAGCGCGGTCGCATTCTCGCGATCCAACTGGCCCATGCCCGGGAAAGCCCGCTGCGAGGCTTCGAGCGGCACGAGATCGGTCGTGACGATGCCCGCCTTCGAGTAGCGGTAGCCGGGCTTCCAGACCTTCTTCATGCCGAACACGGCGGCCTTCACGAGCACGAGGGTATCGTTCGTGGCTTCCGGAAAGGACACCACCGTGGAGACCGACCGCTGCGGCCGGTTCCTGTCGTGCTCCGAGGTGTGGAAGAAGACCGTGACGTGGTCCGTGCCCAGGGCGCCGGCACGGAGCTTCTCGCCGAGCCTGGTGGCATGGGTGGCGACGGCCTGCTCCATCGTCGCGAGATCCTCCACCCGCTCGGAGAAGCACCGCGTCACCGCGCAGCCTTTCCGGGTCGGCGCGACCTCCTCCAGGTCGAGGCAAGGGATGCCGCGCAGTTCCTGCACCAGCCGCTCGCCGACCACCGTCATGGCCTTGCGGGCGACCCGGGCATCCAGGTCCCGCACGTCGGCGACGCTCTCGCAGCCTAGCGCCTCAAGCTTCCTCGCGTTGGCGGGCCCGATCCCCCAGATCTCGCCGGGCTCTATGCGCGCCATCCAATGGGCGTACTGGACCGGGTCGGTCAGGTCGCACACGCCTTCGAGTTCCGGGACCTTCTTCGCGACGTGGTTGGCGAGCTTGGCCAGCGTCTTGGTCGGCCCGATGCCGACGCAGGTCGGGATGCCGGTCCAGGCCTGGACAGTTGCGCGCATGTCGCGTGCGAGCGGCATCCTGTCGGCCTCCCTCACGTCCGTGAGGTCGAGGAAGCTCTCGTCGATGGAGTAGACCTCGATGCGGGGGCTGAACCGCTCGTAGACCTCATTCACGCGCGCCGACATGTCCCCGTACAGGGCGTAGTTCGAGGAGAAGGCGCGAACGCCTCCCGACCGGCACAGGTCGCGGATCTTGAACCAGGGATCCCCCATCTTGATCCCAAGGGCCTTCGCCTCGCTGGTGCGGGCCACAGCGCAGCCATCGTTGTTGCTCAAGACGATCACGGGGACCCTGGCGAGCCGGGAATCGAAGACCCGCTCGCACGAGCAGTAGAACGAGTTGCCATCTGACAGCGCGTAGGCCCGGCCGGTCATTCGCCGCGGCGCCTCGGGTTGATGGATCCCGTCACCACTCCCCAGACCTCGACCACGGCGTCGCTCGACAGCACGAATGACGGGAACCGGGGATTGGCGAATGAGAGCGTCACCCTCGGGCCGACCCGTTTCCAGACCTTGAAGCTGCGCTCCCCGTCGACGTCGACCACGACGATGTCCCCGTTTCGAGGGGTGACGGAGCGGTCGACCACGGCGAGGTCGCCGTCGAACAGCCTGGCGAGGAGCATGCTGTCGCCGGCAACCCGGACGATGAAGGTCGCCGGCCGGTTCGAGACCAGCAGGCGCTGGAGGTCGACCTCCTCCTCGGCGAAGTCGTCGGCCGGGCTCGGGAAGCCGGCCCGTACGGCTTTGGCGAGCATCGGGATGGGCATTGGCAACCCGATGACGATGCCGCTGACCTGCATGCCTGGCCTCCGAATCCTCATAGAACAAAGTGTGAACGAAAAGCTTCAAGGTCCGCAAGCGGCCAAGCTTGCGACGACATGCCGTTGTGGATTGATGGGGATAGCTGTTCGAAGGGGCTCGCCGGCACGTCCCTGGCCGAGCGTCGGGATCTCGTCCGGCGCGGGGCCCGGCTGGGCCCGTAGCGCGAGATCCGTAGCGTTACCTGCTACCCGCTACGGACTCGAAACGCTTCCTTAACCATGACGGCCTCCGACTGAGACCGTACGGAGAGAGGGCGATCATGGCGGGGGGAGCCACCGTCGGACGGGTGCCGGACGACGAACGCCGGAGGCGGGCCGTCTTCCAGGCGGCGGACGACCTCCGGGCGGAGGGCGTGGATGGCGTGAACCTGCGGACTGTCTGGGCGCGGGTGAAGCGCGATCACGGTGTCGCTGGCAACAACCAGACCATCGGCCGGTACCTTGCCGAGTGGACCTCCGACCGGTGCTACGACCCTGCCATCGAGCAGTCTGGGATGCCCAAATCCGTCTCGACCCGGCTGGCGAAGGCCGGCGTCGACCTTTGGGGGGCGGCGCAGGCCGAGGCCGCCAGGATCTACCAGCGCGACCGCCAGCGCATTGAGGCGGAAGTCGCGACCGAACGAAGGTTGCGAGACGAGGCGCTCGCGATGCTCGATGCCCGCGAGGCAGTCATCGACGCGCAACGTAACGAGCTTGCCTGGTACGCGACCGAGCTCGACCGGGTGAGGGAGCACCTGTCGTTAGTGAGATCGCGCGCCTTCTGGCGGACGGTGGCCCAGGAGATCTGGGAGATCCTCCCGGCAACTGAGGCGATGCACCTGGCCGACATCGTGCCCCGGATCGGGCATGAGTTCGTCAAGGAAGCCGAGGACTATCCCGGGGAATGGGGTGTGGACCTGATCCGGGGCGTGATGGACCAGCGGATCAAGTTCAAGAAGCTCTTCGCGAAGGAAGGGACGGCCCGGTATCGACGGCGGCGCCCAGAGGACGATGCCGCTTGATGCCGCCAGCCGACCCGAAGGCTACCTCGGCTCAATGCCCGTAAAAAAATGAGGCCGCCGCTTCTAAGCGGCGACCCGGAACACTCTAGGCTGCTGCGATGCGGAACTGACCAGTCCGACTTCTGATTTTTGCCCGGGACCGAAGCGGACGGTTACCCGCCCCCCTCGCGCGACTGTTGCAGCGGGAGGTCCTCCCGGACGCTCCAAAGTTTGCGGCGGCGCCATTCCCTAAGGGACGACGAGCTCAGGTCCGAGCGCTTGCCGGCTGTGGGCATCTGAGGTTGGGGCCTTGCCATCAGCGTGCTGCTAAGCTCTGATATCCGTCTTGCAATTTCGTCTCGTCGCGACGGGGACCGGCTCGCCCGGTGGCCCGCAGTGGCGGAGCGGCGGAACGGTCGTGGCGGCAGCCGCAACCGCATCCGTCCGGATCGGGCCGAAAGGTACCTCCGGTGAGGGCAGAGCCTGGTCGGACGGGTGTGGGTGAAACAACAGGGCCCTGAGACTAGAGGTCGGATGGATGGCCGGGTCTGCGCTCCTCAAGGAGGTCCGAAGGGGCGCAAGCCTCGAACGCGCTTGGCGGGTAATCGAGGACAACGGGCGCTTCTCCAAATCCGAGACCGTCCGCTCGGAGATCGAGGGATTCCGCGAAAACGCATCTTCGAAGCTGCGGTCCCTGGGTGACCGGCTGCGCCGCGACACCTTCCGCTTCCCGCCGGCCAGGGCGGTGCCCATCCCGAAGGGCAACAAGAAGGACAGGGCGAGCTTCCGACCCATCGTGCTCGCGACGGTCGAGGCCCGGATCGTCCAGAGGTCGATCCTCGGGGTGCTCACCGAGGTCGAAGAGCTCAAGCCCCACTTCCGCAACCCGAATAGCTTCGGGGGCATACGGAAGGCGGACGGCCAGGATCTCGCGGCCGTGCCGGCCGCCATCCGGGAGGTGCTGTCGGCCATCGGTGACGGGGCGACCTACGTCTCCTGCGCCGACATCAGCGGTTTCTTCACGCGGATCTCGAAGACGACGGTGACCGACATCATCGCGGGGGTGGTGCGGGACGACGCGTTCATGTCCCTGCTGCAGGACGCCGTTAGGGTCGAGCTCAGCAACATGGCCGAGCTACGCGAGCGGGCGGAGAAATTTCCGATCCACGACATCGGCGTGGCGCAGGGAAACTCGCTGTCGCCCCTCCTCGGGAACGTGATCCTCAGCGACTTCGACCGGATCATGAACGAGGGCGACTGCCGCTGTATCCGCTACATTGATGACTTCATCGTCCTCGCGCCCACCCGAAGGGCGGCCGGCGCCCGTATGCGGCTGGCGAGGCGCCTGCTCGCCGACCTGGGGATGAGCCTCTCGCCTGAGAAGACGCACGCGGAGCCCAGGGGCGTCGCCGACGGCTTCGAGTTCCTCGGCATCGACCTGAGGAACGGCCTCATCCGTCCGTCCGCCAAGTCCCAGCAGAAGTTCATCACCTCACTGGGCGAGACGCTCGGCAACGGCTCGGCCGCATTCCGGGCGTTCCGTAGGGGCATGCCGCTCCCGAAGGCCCAATCCCTGCTGGGCACGCTGCGTCGGGCCGACGGGGCCATACAGGGCTGGGGTAGGCACTACCGCTTCTGCAATGACGAGACGACCTTCGCTGCGCTCGACGCCGCCGTGGAGCGGCTGATCCGGGACTACCTCGGCATCTACTCCGACGAGCGCAAGGCAGCGGACGTCGACGGCCGCCGCGCGCTGCTCGGCATCGAGTCGCTCGCGGGGATGCGGCGGGATCCCTTTGTCTGGCCGGTCAAGCGGAAGGTCAGGCGCACCATCATCGCGGTCGAGGAACCCACGCCAGACCTCAAGGGCGGTCCGGGGGTGGTTTCAGCCGTGCCGTTGGTGGTCGTGCCGACGGTGCCCCCACCCGAAGCCGCGGAGAACGTGGCGGCAGCCTGACAGTGTGCAAACAAGCGCATTTCCCCTTGCACTACAAACAGCAGCGCTTGATGCCTATGGCAGCGCAAGGTTCGACATTGGGCGGAGGGGACAGTTGCCAATCGAGCGCTTAAAGATCGGCGCCAAAGCTATTGGCCTCCACAAGGCCATTGTTGGACCGCGGTTTACTGAAAGAAATGTTTTAACTAATACCCCATGGACGTTTGTTGATCTATGGCTCAAACGAGAAAAACATGCAAATGCAGTGCTTTTCTGGGAGCAAGCGAGGCAATTTTACGACGCGTCCATTAACCTGCCAATGCAATCTTCCCCGCTGCTGCTTTATTACTCATTCATGAACGCTGCGAAGGCTCTGCTCGAAGTCAAAGGCATTCAGTATCAGCCACATCATGGAGTGCGAGAAAATCCTCCCGGGCAACCTCGAAGGCAGATAGCCCTTTCCACCCTTGAAGTACGGATCAAGCAAACCGGCATTGTACCAAGTCTGTCTGCCCATTTTGGGGAGCTCGAAGCGAGCAGAGTGCACTCAATGGAGGATATATTTTATAATCTGCCTTATGTACATCGCACCTTTTGCCTAAGCTACAAAAGTAAGAAAGATATGTTTTTCCCGCTGCGGGATTGCGAATACGTTCGTGATAGCGATAATGGGCAGGTCTATTTTCGTGCGAAGATCGGCAGCGATTGGTCTAGGCAGCCTTTGGAGGCCTATTTTCCTCATGCCATAGTTCCTGACCCAGCGGAAAATAACGGCATTCGTTCGCGAAATCATGTCGTTTTCGCCGCCGCAAATGCCGCGAGCGCGCAAGAGATCGGCGCTTTGGCTAGCCTGCATCAGAACTTGAGAACCGATCTATATTACATTAATGGCGCACAAACGCTTTGGTATATAAAGACAACTGGGCGAAACCGTCTAGACCGGCGCACGCCCACCCTAACTCTGGCGGCGATGCATCGCTTAAGCGAAATCTGCCGTTATAGACCGGTCGAATTAATGGCATTCATGAACGGGCAGCGAAATTGGCTGCTTAACGAGTTTGTTACGATGTCTCCTGTCCAATACTTCGACGAAATAGCATCTGAAATCACTGGGCACCAGTTCTTAATCCCGAACGTTCGCGGACCATCCTGAGCTGAACAATGAAGATTTACATCGCCTGCGGGTTGACCCATGTTCCACGCCATGAATTCACATCATATGTGCAGTTAATCCACGCTCTTGCTCAGGATCTCAGAGACAGTGGTCATTCGGTCAAGTATGCACTGGTCGATAGCGATCCGCAGCTTGAAGAGAAGCCCTTCGAGGATCGAGCTAAGCTTTGTTACCTATGGGATCGTGAGATGGTTTCCGACGCTGATCTTGTAGTTGGAGAAGCTTCTTACCCTTCGATCGGTCTTGGAATTGAGCTTCAAGTTGCTGAAGCCGCTGGGACGCCAGCGATGTTGATTTTCCGGCGCGATCCCATCCTTCGGGCGGACTCAGTGCGATACGAGAATCCTGATCACAGTGTGCACGGCCTTCAGGTTGGTGAAGGGTACGTATCTCTAATGGCGCTTGGCCTACCAAACGTGGTCACAGTGTTCGGTTACGAGGAAGCGGATGAGGCGCGGCGTTTGCTGCGTGATGCGGTGGGGAGGCTAGCGTCGCAGTAACGCCATCACCTGGGGGACGCTCTCTGATCAAACAGCAAGGCAGACAAGCTTCCGGTAAGGAGACGCTACTTCAGTCGCGCGCCGCAGCGAGGGTAGAGCTGTCAGAGCTGCTTCTTCCGTCGCCGGTCAAGAACCGGGCCAGGCACGACCTCGTAGCGTGGGACCTTGTCGATCTCAGGCTTGAGCGCGGCGGGCAGAAAGCGCCCATACTTCCTGCCTTCCGTGTCGGGGGCATGGCCCTGAATGAAGTCGAGCTTGGCCTCTTCTATCCCGACCGAACGCCCGACTGTCTTGAACCGATGCCGCCAGCCATGGTTGGGCTGGACGTTCGGATCGTCCACCCCGATGGCTCTGACCCACTCGGCGACCTTCTGGCCCATCCTGGCGTGAGGCGGATTGCCCGGCGAGCCGCCCCTGGCGCGTCCAAGATTATAGAACAACGGCCCCTCCTTCCTACCCTGAGCGAAGGTAAGAAACCCCTGTTCTATGAGGTGGTCGTGGATCGGCACCGCCCGCGCGATGCCGGTCTTCGTCGAGCCCGCCTCGGGGGTGATGTGCACCACCCAGATCCCGTCGATGGGCATGACGTCCTCCTTTCGGAGCTGCGTCATTTCGTTCACGCGGGCACCGGTGTAGGCGCACAGCCACGGGATCCACCGCCGCGCGTCCTTGAGTTCCCGCGAGGTGAGATCGTTCTGAGGTGCCAGGGCCGCTGACAGGATCATCTCGGCCTCCTCGGTCCTGAAGTCGGGCTCGCGTACGGTCCCCTTTTTCTTGACCCTGACAGTGACCTTGGCGGCCGGGTTGACGCCGATCTTCGACTGGTCTGACGCGTAGCCCAGTAGCGCCTTGGGCGCCGCTAGGTAGACGTCCCGGACGGTCAGCGGGCTCAGCCCCGATCCCTCGGCCAGCATCTTGTCGCGCCACCGGATCACGTCGGCGGTGGTGACGCGGCGCAGGTCGTCGACGCCTACGAACTCAATGAACTTTTGCAGGATCGGCTGCCAGCGCTTCACCGTCGCGGCACCGAGCTTCGCAGTCCGCTGGTACTCGATCCAAACCGGCCCGAGCTTCAAGGGACCGGCGGCTGACAGGGAGGGCGGGAAGCGGTCGGCGTTGCCGTCGGGAGAGTAGTCGCCCTGGGCGTTCCGGAAGATGCTTTCGTGCGCCATCTGGGTTGCCTCGGCCGCCGCAAGAACGATCCGGCGGCGGTCCGTGTCCGAGACGACCACCCCCTTATTCGCGAGGAAGGCATCGACGGCTTCGCCGTGACGCGCGCGGATCACGGCCTCCGCCTCTGACCAGCCCGTGGCCATCCGAAGGGCGGACGGCTTGCCGGACGTACGGCTTTTGAGATCCTGAAGGCGTCGGTCGGCGGCGGCGAGGCGGCGCCAGGTCTCGGGGGATCCCGGATCGTCCGCATGCTCCGCGACCTTGGCGCGGTAGATGTCCCCGGCCAGGGCCTGGACCTGCTTGCCGGTGAGTGGCTGCTGGCCCTTGCGCAGGTTCGCCCAGCGCTCTTCCAGCTTGTAGATCTCGGCGAAGTGGCGTGCTTTGGCCTCGGTCGGATCCTTGGTCCCGAGCGAAACTTTCTCCTCGCTCTTGCCCACAGCCTCAACGAGCTCGGCGGGCACGCGCCTGCGGAGGTAGTAGACGCCGGTCTTGGGGTGCTTCCAGGGTCGGGGCATCGGAAGAGGCACTGTGTACCACCTGTGTGTACAACAGGCGGATCAAGAAAGCCTTACCGTGCAACCACTTCTGGAAGATCAGGCACTTAGAAGGGTGCTTGGCGGAGAGGGGGGGATTCGAACCCCCGATGCCCTTGCAGGCATGCCGCATTTCGAGTGCGGTGCATTCAACCGCTCTGCCACCTCTCCGCAAGGTGCCTCGATGAGACGGGCGGTGCGTAGCACGCGTGGTCCCGCTTCACAAGCGAGACGTCGCGCGGCGCCGGATCAGACCACCACGGTGATCGCCTGCGCCGCGCGGGTCAGGCCGGTGTAGAGCCAGCGCGCCCGGTGCTCGCGGAACGCGTAGGATTCGTCGAACAGCGTGACCCGATCCCACTGCGACCCTTGAGCCTTGTGCACCGTCAGCGCGTAGCCGTAGGTGAACTCGTCCGTCTCGCGCCGCAGGAACAGCGGGATCTCCTCGTCCGTGCCGGAGATCATCGCGCGCAGCACCTTGATGTCGGTGGGCTTCCGGCGGAGCGCCGGGTCGTCCTCCGGCACCACGTCGAGGCGGATCAGGTCCGGACGCGGCGGCGCGCGCAGGGCCTGCACGGTCCAGGTCGAGCCGTTGAGCAGGCCCTTCACCCGGTCGTTGCGCAGGCAGACCAGCTTCTCGCCGATCGCCGGCATCGGGTCCGTGTGGCCGGCGAGCTCCCGCAGCCGTGCATTGTAGAGGCGGCGGGTCTTGTTCAAGCCGACCAGCACCTGATCGCACTCGAGCACCTCGGCCGGATCCAGGGCGCGGCGCGACACGATCCGGCTCTGCCCGTAGCTGCCGAGCTCCAGCCGGCCGCCCTCGCGCACGGTCATGGCCATGCGGACGATCGGGTCGTCCTTGGCCTGCCGGTGCACCTCGGTGAGCATCACGTCGGGCTCGGCCTCGGTGAAGAAGCCGCCGCCGCGCACCGGCGGCAGCTGCGCCGGATCGCCCAGGACGAGGACCGGCCGCTCGAAGGACAAGAGATCGTTGCCGAGGTCGGAATCGACCATCGAGCACTCGTCGATGATGATCAGGTCCGCCTTGGCGGCCGGGCCCGAGCGGTTCAGCGTGAAGGTCGGCCCGCCCTCCTCCGCCTCCTTGGTGCGGTAGATCAGCGAGTGGATCGTGGCGGCGTCGTAGCAGCCCTTCTGGCGCATCACCGAGGCCGCCTTGCCGGTGAAGGCCCCGTAGACCACCGTGCCGTCGACATCCTCGGCGATCCGGCGGGCGAGCGTCGTCTTGCCGGTGCCGGCATAGCCGAACAGCCGGAACACCTGCGATCCCCCGTCCCGCCGCCACGCGGCGATCGCCTTCAGCGCCGCGTCCTGCTGCGGCGCGTAGGCGGCCGGCAGACCCGCACTCACGGCCAGCGCACGGTCGGCGGCATCGAGGAGAGGATGGAGGCGACGTTGCCGCCCGTCTTCAGGCCGAAGATCGTGCCCCGGTCGTAGAGCAGGTTGAACTCCACGTAGCGGCCCCGCCGCACCTGCTGCTCGTGGCGGTCCGCCTCGGTCCAGGGCGTGCCGAGATTGTCGCGCACGATCTTCGGGTAGGCCTCCAGGAAGGCCCGGCCCACGTCGCGGGTGTAGGCGAGGTCGGCCTGCGGCGTCCCGCTCCAGAGGTAATCGTAGAAGATCCCGCCGATGCCGCGCGGCTCGTTCCGGTGCTTGAGGTGGAAATACTCGTCGCACCACGCCTTGTAGCGGGCGTGGTCGATGCCGTGCGCCGCGCAGGCCCGCGCCAGGCAGGCGTGGAAGTGGCGGCTGTCCGGATCGTCCTGCGTGCGGCGCCGGTCGAGCACCGGCGTCAGGTCGGCCCCGCCCCCGAACCACGCCCGCGTCGTCGCGACGAACCGGGTGTTCATGTGCACCGTCGGCACGTGCGGGTTCCACGGATGGGCGATCAGCGAGATGCCGGTGGCGAAGAAGCGCGGATCCTCGGCGGCGCCGGGCATCTGGGCGCGGAATTCCGGCGCGAACTCGCCGTGCACCGTCGAGATGTGCACGCCGGCCTTCTCGAAGACGCGGCCCCGCAGCATCGCCATGACGCCGCCGCCGCCCGGCCGCCCGGTATGGTCGGTCCGGTTCCACGGGGTCTTCTCGAACGTCCCGGGGCCCTCGGGCGCGTCGGGGTGGAACGGGCCCGCCGCCTCCGCCTCGAGGGTCTCCAGAGCGGCGACGATCCGGTCGCGCAGCGTCTCGAACCACGCCGCGGCCTCGGACTTCATGGCCGTCACGTCGGCCTCGGAGGGAGGCGCAGCCAGGGCTGCGCGCGCGTCGTCCGGCATCGTCATGACACAGGCTTTTCCACCCTGCCGGGCGCACGTCAATGCGGTCGCGGCCCCGCACGGGCGCGCAGGGCTCGCGCGCAGGGCTCCCGCGCCGGTGTCCCGACCGGCGACAACGCCCCTACGCGGCCCCTACGCGGCCCCTACGCGAGCGCCGGCCGCTCGCCGACGGGCTTGAGCAGCCCCGTGGCGGTCGCCACCAGCTCCCCGGCCTCGTCGCGGATCTCGGCCTCGCAGAAGATCACCGACCGCCCCGCCCGGGTGACCCGTCCCTCGGCGGTCAGGACGCCGCGGCCGGGGGCGAGGAAACGGGTCTGCATGTCGAGGGTCACCACGGGGCGCCCCGCCCGCAGCCGCGCCGCCGTCCCCAGGGCGACGTCGAGCAGGGTGCAGAGCGCGCCGCCATGGGCGATGCCGAGGTTGTTGGCGTGCTCCGGCCGCAGGGCGAGGCGCAGCCGCGTCCGGCCCGCGCGCACGTCGAGCGCCTCGATCCCGCAGTGATCCACGAACGGGATGATGGCGCCGAAGACGGTGCCCGTCTCCGAGCGCTGATCCACTTGCTGATCCACTTGGTGATCCCCTTGCTGGTCCACGCCGATCGCCCCGGATCCTGCCCCGCCCGGATCCTTATCGCCCGGCCGCCTCCGAGGCCATGACCGGTCCGCGGCAGATCACGTGACAGTCCGGCCGAAACGTTCGTCCCGTCCCGAAGGCTCACGGGACATCGCGGCGGGCCGCCGCGTGAAGTTCTGCGCCTCTCATCAGACCGGAGACGGATCTTCGCAGAGGAAGCCCGCGGCGAGATCGCGGCGGAAGGCATAACCGGCGCCCGTCCGCGTCGCCCGGTCTCGTCCAACTTCGGCTCCGGGGTGTCGGTTTGCTCGACGGTCGATTTCAGCTCGACCCACGGTTTGAATAATATGCGTGTTCATGGCGGGGGCATTGTGTAGGGAAATGCTCGACGACGACTTGATTTTGCTGCACAGACGTTAGAACCGTCTCACGACGGTCGGATAGAGGGAATCATCGATGGACGACAACGCCACTGAGCAGCAGCAGACCTTTATCGAGCAGGCGTCCGACATCGTCTCGGCGTATGTCTCGAACAATTCCGTGCCGATCAGCGAATTGCCCGGTCTGCTCGCCGGCGTTCACGCCGCGCTGACGAAGCTGTCCGCCCCCACGGCGACGGTCACCGAGGCGGCCGACAAGCCGACGCCGGCCCAGATCCGCAAGTCGGTGACGCCGGACGCCCTGATCTCGTTCATCGACGGCAAGCCGTACAAGACGCTCAAGCGGCACCTGTCGCGCAACGGCCTGACGATCGAGCAGTATCGCGAGCGCTTCGGGCTGCCGCGCGACTATCCGTCGACGGCCGCGAGCTACTCGGCCCAGCGCTCGGAACTCGCCCGCAGCCTCGGCCTCGGCCAGCAGCGCCGCAAGTCCGCCGCCCCGGCGCCCGAGCCCGAGCCCGTCGCGGAAGTGGCCGAGAAGCCGAAGCGCGCCAGCCGCACCCGCAAGGCCAAGGAGACGGCCTGAGCCCGGCCTGAGCCCGGCAACGCCCGGGCTCGTGGTTACCGGCCGGCGCGCGACCCGCGCGCCGGTCCGTTACGCGAAATCGGCGAGGTCGTCGGCCACGTCGCCCGCGGCGATCTCCGTCTCGGCCTTGTGCCGCTCGACCGCCTCGGCCTCCGCCCCGATCTCCGGCCCGACCTCTGCCTCGGTCATGCCGGGCCGCGGGCCCGGCGCCTCGGGCGCCGGCGCTGTCTCCGGCCGCGCCTGGCCGGCCTCCCCTTCGGAGGCTCGATCCGTCACCCGCCCCGCCATGCTGCGCGCTCCCCGATCCGCCGACGGGAGAGCAAAGCGCGGACGGCCCGGCGCGTTCCGCGCGCGCCGCATCACGACGGCGCCGCGCGCGACGGAGCCGATCCCGCGGTGATCGCGATCTGCGGGATGGCGCCGCGTTTGAGCCTCAGGAGCGCGACGCGCCGTGTCGAGAGGCGTCGCCACGCGTTGAACCGCCGGACATGCATGCGCCGGACATGCCGATCGGGAGCGGGATTTGGGCAATCGCTAC
This sequence comes from Methylobacterium sp. 285MFTsu5.1, assembly GCF_000383455.1. Lineage (NCBI taxonomy): Bacteria > Pseudomonadati > Pseudomonadota > Alphaproteobacteria > Hyphomicrobiales > Methylobacteriaceae > Methylobacterium > Methylobacterium sp. 285MFTsu5.1. The sequence goes on from NZ_KB911270.1 coordinate 636,241, forward strand.
GGGCTGGAGATCCGCGCCGCCGCGGGGCCGGACGCCGCGGGTCTCGCGGCGCTGCTCAGCGAGGTCGGGGTCGCGGTCGGCGCCGCGGACCTCGCGGCCCGGCTCGAGGCCCTGCAGCGGGAAGGCGGCATCGCCCTCGTCGCCGTGGAATGGGGGCCGCCGAGTGGCCTCATCGCCGTCGCCCCCGTGCGGACGCTGGACGCGCCGCGGCCCTTCGGCCTGATCACCGGCCTCGCGGTCGCCGCCGAGTCGCGCCGCCGGGGCATCGGTCGGGTCCTGCTGAAGGCGGCCGGCCGGGCGGCGCGGCAGGCGGGCTGCGACCGGCTGCTCCTGGCCGCGGGGCCGGACCAGGCCGCCCTGCGCGCCTTCTGCGCCGCCGCCGGCTTCGCCGACGAAGGGACCGTGCTCGCGCGGCCGCTGCTGAAGCGGGGCACCGGAGACGGCTGAGATCCGCGACATCCTGGCCGAAGCCGGCGGGGCTCACCGGGCGTTACCCCCGGAGAGTGGAGCCCCCCGATGACGCTGCGATCCGAGACCCCGCCACCGCCCGCGAACCTGCCCTGCGATCCGCCGCCGGATTCCGAGGCGCCGACCGCCGCGCAGCTCAAGGGCGACATCGACAGCGGCCGCACCGCCGACAAGACCCCGCACATGGATATCGGCGCGGCCCCGCTCGGGACCTGCGAGGAGGCCGGCGGGACGCCGCCGACGCCCCGGGAGGTCCGGATCGCCCGGCAGAACGAGCGGGCGCCCTCGGAGCGGGCGGCCAAGGGTTACCCGCACCAGCGGCAGCCCTGGGTCCTGCCGCTCTACGCCGGCATCATCGTCGCGGCCGCCGTGGGGCTCGGCCTCGTGCTCTGGCTGACGCGCTGACGGATGCGCTGACGGTCCGGCCGGGGCGGGACCGCGCCGGTGCCATCCTGGCGCAGGACGGCACGGTCGCCGCGGAGGCGGTTTAAAGGTCGATTCACGTCGATGCGGTTAGCGTGACCTTACTGCAGTCTTGCGTAACCGATCCTCCATGCCCCCTTCCGTCGATGCTCCGCCGGACCTGTCCGGGCTCCTCGAACTGTCACGCATCGAGAATCTCGATCTCAAGCCGGTGATCCTCCGGGTTCAGACGGACCTGTTCGTCCGGGCCGCGGCCCGGGACCGGACCGAGATCGAGATCTTCGAGTCCCTGGCCTGCGGACTCATCCCGACGGTGGACGAGGAGACGGCCCGGGTCGTGGCCCGCAAGCTGGCCCCCTGCCCCGAGACGCCGCCCGCGGTGCTGGAGGCGCTCGCCCTGCGCGGCGGCGGTGCCCGCGATGCGGTGGTGGAGCTGGCCCCGACCCTGAGCCACCGCCTGATCGAGGCGGCCCTGGCCGAGGGGTCGGACATCGCCGCCCGCATCGCCGCCCGGGCCGGGCTGAGCCGGGAGGCGGTGGACGAACTCTCCCGCGAGGGCCGCCCCGAGATCGACCGCGCGCTGGCGGCCAATCTCGGCCACACCCTGCGGGGCGCGGCCCTGTCGCGGCTCGTGGACCGCGGCCGCACCGCCCCCGACCTCGCCCGGCTGCTGCTGGTCCGGCCCGACGTTTCGGCCGCCGACCTCGTGCCCCTGTACCTGCACGCCGACCCGATGCGCCGCACGGTGATCGGCCGGGCCGTCGAGGCGACCGCCGCCCTGCGCCCCTGCCCGCCGCCGCCCCGCGGCCTCGGCGAGACCCTGACCGGCCTGTCCGCCGCTCGCGACGTTCCCGCCTTCATGGCGGCGCTGGCCGACGGGCTCGGCCTGCCCCGCGATTTCCTGACCGTGGTCGCCGACGCGGGCACCCGCTACGACCTCCTGACCCTCGGCCTGCGGGCCGCCGGCCTGCACGAGGAGGAGGCGGTCTACATCTTCCTGACCCTCAACCAGGGGGTGGCGCGCTCGGCCGAGCGCGTCGCCGATCTGGTCCGGCTGTTCCGCACCGTGAGCCGTCCGGCCTCGCGGGACCTGATCGCCGCGATCCTCGACCGGCCGCTCGCCGAGCGCGGTCGGAGCGAGGCCCATCAGCCGGCACACGGCCCGGAGGCCAAGCTGCGCCAGGGCGCCGAGCGCGTCGCCGCGCAGCGGCCGCCCCTGCCGGCGCGGGCCCGGACGGCGAGCGGCGGGGAGCCGGGCTGACCGGCCGGCCGTCAGCGCGGGCCGGTCCGGGGATCGCTCTGCGGATCACTCTCCGGATCGGCGCCCCGCCAAGCGGGCTGCCGGTCCGTCTCCTGCAGGGTGTCGTTCGAGGGCGCCTCCGCGGCGCGGCGGCTCAGCTCCGCCATCAGGCCGCGGGCCAGCACGGCGCGGACCGCCCGCTCCCGGGTCTCGGGCGGGACCGCCTCCAGGGCGGCCGGCACGACCGCCTGGGCGCTCGGGACCGCCCCGGCGAGCCTGCGGGCCTCCGCGGCCGGGTCCGCTCCGGTGCGAAGCATGGCGAAGTAGGAGAGCACACCGATCACCAGCGCGGCGCGCAGCAGGACGGTCATGGAACGGTTTCTCCGCTCGAGATCGCGCGAAGCATTCGACGGATTTCGTGAACCGGGCCTCTACCGACCCGAGCTTTCCCGCACGATGGTGAATGAAGCTTGTTCGCGATCGGCTGGTTACCTCGCGGAAAGCATCCCGACCATTCGGACAAGTCCCGCAACACTCGTTTAAGCCGGCTCTGCGACCGTCCGGTAGTCGTTCGAAGTCGAACCGGAGGCGCGACGGATGCGGGAACGCAGCCAGCGCGACGCGTGCCAACCTTGACCATCAAGACTGTCCTGACGTCGCTGATCGACGACCGGCTCGCGGGCCTCGTCCACGAATCCGCGGCCGACAACCCGGCCGCCCGCGCGCGCCACCAGCGCTTCCTGGTGTCGCGGCTGGCGACCGGCGCCGTGATGATGGCCGGGCTGCCGCCCTACCTGCTGTGGCGCGGGGTGCCGTCGGGCTTCGAGGTCCTGGCGATCGCGAGCCTGCTGCTGCCGGTCTTCGCCGCCGTCCTCCTCACCCGCACCGGCTCCCTCTGGGTCGCCCACGCGGTCTCGTCGGCGGGCCTGACCGGCCTCGTCGTCGCCCTGGCGGGCGTCACCGGCGGCGTCACCTCGCCCGCCGCGGTCTGGCTCGTGGCGATCCCCCTGGAGGCGCTGGTCTCCGGCTCGCTCCGCGCGACGATCGCGGCCGCCGCGATGGCGGTCCTCGGCGTCCTGACCGTGGTGGCCCTCGGCGCCTGGGCCGGCTCCCTGCCGGTCATGGACATCTCGGCCGCGATCGCCCTGCCGGCCTTCGCCATCACGGCGATCGGCCACGTCGCGGCCCAGGCCCTGGAGCACATGCGCAACGAGGGCGTCTGGCGCGAGCGACTGCGCGACAACGAGGCCCGCGACCGGCTGCTGCTCTCGGCGATCGACGACCTCGTGACCTGGCACGACCGCAACGGCCGCGTGCTGGAGGCCTCGGTCTCGGCCGTCCGGCTCCTGGGCAGCGACCCGGCCCGCCTGCGCGGCCACGGCCTGCTGGAGCGCGTCCACGTCGCCGACCGCCCGGCCTTCCTCAAGGCGGTGAGCGACGTCGCCGCGACCGGACGGCCCGCGACCCTGCCCCTGCGCCTGCACGTCGAGCCCGAGACCGGCCGCGCCGACGGCGCGAGCCTGATCTACGCCGAGATGCGCGCCCACCGGATCGAGCACGGCGCGCACGACGCCGCCACGGCGGTCGTGGCGGTCACCCGCGACATGACCGAGCACCACCGGCACGCCGTCGAGCTGGAGCGCGCCCGCGCCGAGGCCGAGCGGGCCGACGCGATCAAGGGCCGGTTCCTGGCCAACGTCACCCACGAGCTGCGCACGCCGCTCAACGCGATCATCGGCTTCTCCGAGGTCCTCGCCGGCGAAGGCGCCGTCAGCCTCGGACCGGTCCAGGCGCGGGAATATGCCGGCATCATCGGCGCCTCCGGCCACCACCTGCTCGGCGTCGTCAACACGCTGCTCGACATGAGCCGGATCCAGAGCGGCAACTTCGACTGCGCCCCCGAGGCGTTCGACATCGCGGACCTGCTCCGGGCCTGCTGCGACATGATGCGCCTGAAGGCCGACGCCGCCGGCGTCGTCGTCACCGCCGCCCCGTCGGGACCGGTGGAGATCACGGCCGATCCCGCCGCCTGCCGGCAGGTGCTGATCAACCTCATCTCGAACGCCGTGAAGTTCACCCCGGCGGGCGGCCGCATCGACCTGTCCCTGCGGCGCGGCGTCGGCACCCTGGACATCGTCGTGGCCGATACGGGCGTCGGCATCGGCGCGGACGACCTGCCCAAGCTCGGCACACCGTTCTTCCAGGCCGGGAGCGGCGGCTACAAGCGCCAGCACGAGGGCACCGGCCTCGGCCTGTCGGTGGTCCAGGGCCTCGTCGGCCTCCACGGCGGCTCCCTGCTGATCGAGAGCGCGCCCCAGGCCGGGACGGTGGTGACCGTCACCTTGCCCCTCGTCTGCCAGGCCCCCGCGGCCGCCCACGGCCCGGCCCCGATCCGCACGGCCGTGCGCGGCGCCCCGGCGCCCCGCCGCGTGGTGCGCCTGCCGCTCGGCCTGTTCGACGCGGAGCCGGGCCTCGCCGCGGCCCCGGCCGACCCGGTCCTGCGCCGCACCGGCTGACCCGAAGATCCCCGGAAGGAGACATGATGTCAGGCTACCGCGAGATCACCGTACCGGGCGAACCCGGCCGCGCGCGCCGCGCCGCGCCGCGCCACCCCGCGGTCCAGGGCGACTGGCGCGCCGTCCTCGTCGGCGCGCTGAAGGCGACGGGCGCCACCTGCCGGACCAGCCCGGGCGCCGTTCTCGGCAGCCTCGTCGCCCTCGGCGCGGCGGGCTTCGTCTGCGTCAACGCCCTCGGCTACCAGACCGGGCGCCACCCGGCGCCGATCCTGCCGAAGCTCGCCCAGAAGGCGCCCGCCCCCCGCGAGGCGGCGCCGGCCGCCAGGGAGGCCCTCCGGGAACCCGCGCGGGATCCGGTGCGGGTCATCGAGGCCGACCGCGCCGCCGCGCCGGTCCCCGCCAAGCCGGCGGCCCGGGACGCGATCGGCGAGCTGATCCGGTCCGAGGAGACCACCGCCTCGGTCACCCCGAAGGCGTCGCCGGTTCGGCCGGCCGCCAAGCCGGCCGCGAAGGAGACGGACGCCAAGGCGGCAAAGTCCGAGAAGGACGGCGATCCGGTGCTGCGCGCCCAGAAGGCGCTGTCGAAGCTCGGCTACGCGGTGAAGCCCGACGGCGCGATGGGCCCCGGCACCCGCGCGGCGATCGAGAAGTTCGAGCGCGGCGCCAAGCTGCCGGTGACTGGAGAGGCGACGGGCCGGACCCTGCGCGAGCTGATGGCGCGGGCGGGCCACGGCTAGCGGGACGGAAGCGGCGCCCGCTCCGCGGAAGCGGTGCGGGTGCCGGTCGTCGTGAGAGCGCGTCCCTCAGTACTGCGTGCCGGTGAACCGGCAGATCGTCTTGCAGCGCGGGCCGCCATTGGCCTGCCAGGACTTCGCGTGGCCGATCGATCCGGTCATGTCCTGCGTGGGATTACCGCCGGGCCGGTGCACGACGATGTTGCAGGCATCGCTCGGCGTCCGCTGGTAGCGCGGGCAGGACGCGGAGTCGCGGTGGCCCAGTAAATCCATGAGCGTCTCCGGACGGGCGTGGGCCGACGGCACAGCAAAGCACAGGCAGGCGACGATCAGCGTCGCGAGCGAGGTCATTCTCCGCATCGGATTGCTCCTCAAATCATCGTGGCATGCGAATTCGGGCGCCCTTTGCTCAGTTAGGCAGCAGAAAATACTATAGATGTGCGCTGCCGCACATCGTTCAGTTCTTTTTTAATCCCGAAGAATACTGGATTTTTTGACGGATTATTCGCCGCGCTGAGTCGTTTGCTCTAGAGGTGCGGCGTCGCGCATCCGCGCTTGCCCGTGCCGGCGCTTTCACGCATGGCGGGGCTTGCGCCGCTCACAACCGGCCGGGTTTCAGGGGCAGACCGCCGCGCCGGATCGCCCGCCCGCGGCGCGGGCCGCGCGATTCACAGGGCTACAGACGCATGCGCCTGCGCTCCGATTTCTGGGTCTCGGCCCATCTGCGGCGCCTGGACGTCGCGGGCATCCCGGCGGTGCTGCGCCGGCGCGGATCCGCGGAGGCGGGCGCGATCTTCGTGAAGGTCGATCGGCTCGACGGCAGCGCCGACCTCTACGGACCGGCGCCGCAAGCGCTGTTCGAGGCCGAGGAGAGCGGCGACCGCCGCTTCGCCGCGATCGTCACCGGCGGCAGCCCGCTCGACGTGGAGGAGCGCCTGACCAAGGAGATCCGGTTCGATTCCGATCTCTGGATCGTCGAGATCGACGACCGCCAGGGGCGGCATTTTCTGGATCTGGCGGAGTGATACCGTTTCCGGTTGGAGCCCTCGCCACCGTCTTTGCGGGCGCAGCGACGCAATCCAGCGGCGCCACGCCGACCGATGGCGCGCCGCCCCGGGTCACTTCGCTCCGCTCGTGATGACGGAGCGAAGCGAGGGCAGCGCCCGTCAGCCCTCGATGATGCGCTCGTCGAGCTTGCGGTCGACGGTCTCGACGGTGCGGTCGATCTCGGCGTTCGGCTCGCCGAGCTGGTGCGAGATGAGCTTCACCAGCAGGTCGACCCGCTCGATGTAGGGCGCGCCGTTCGCCACGGCCCGCGCGGCCGAGGACGGCTTCAGCAGGCTCTCGGCGGCCTTGGCGTACTTCTCGAACGGCACCTGATCGGCCGGGTCGGCGCCGAGCTTCCGGGCGATACCGTCGACGTGGTCGTAGATCGCCCGCGAGCGCGCCAGGTCGCCGTGGACGGCGTCGTGGATGGATTGCGGCTCGCCCGGGGTGATGCAGCGGTAATTGCCGGTGAGCAGCATCGACCACTTGGCCAGCGGCACGAACAGCGAGTCGAACACCTTGAGCTTCACCGGCACGTCGTGCCCGTCGAGGCGCACGGCGTCGATGTCGGCCTCCAGCTCCCGGAGCAGCCGGTTATGGGCCTCGTCCGCGAAGGTCGCGGCCTTGAAGTTCGTCGGCAGGCCGACGTGGAGGACGTTCGCCTCCTCCTCCGGCGGCCGGAAGGCCTGCGGATCGGGGGAGCAGAGCGACACCAGACCCGGCTCGAACCGGTCCCACACGCCGGCATTGGTGTAGGCGTCCTCGAGGTCCATGGCGGCGAGCGCCGGGATCCGCTTGAGGTAGGGCAGCGGCGGCATGTTCATGATCGACAGGCACGGCAGCTTCGCCGCCGCGATCTTGATCATGAGGACGCGGATCGTGTGGTTGTTGTACTGCGGCTCCTGCATGGCGAGGCCGACGAGGTCGTAGCGCGACACGTCGACGTCCTCCGGCGGCATCGCGTCGACCTTGCCGGGCAGATCGCGCGAGTGAATCGCGCGGTGCTCCTTCTCGTCGCGCAGCTTGATGCGGACCTCGGTCCCCTCGCGGTTGATCAGGTCCGCGGTCTTCCGCCGGCACACCAGGGTCACGTTGTGACCGGCCATTAGGAGCTTGGTGCCCAGGAGCGAGCCGTAGGAGGCCCCCAGGATCAGGATGTTCTTGGCCACGTCGGTCCTCCCCAGCATTGAGACTTGCTGTGTGTTGTCTGGCTGCTGGGAACAGCGCGTCCACGCCACGGCCCCAAGCGCACGTGCGATGGATGGCAGCCGGGCGAGCGGAAGGCAAGCCTTCTGGTATACCTAATCCCAAACCCTTTGTGAGGCCCTGCCGGTGACAGGCGGGGCGATCCCTATCCTCCGCACCCGGGATCTCCACAGGGTGGCGCCTCCGGGACATCGCGCGGGACCCTCTCGGGACCGCGGACGACAACCGCCCCGCCGCGGGCCCTAGCCCCAGAGGTCCGGCATCGGCGGGTGCATCAGGCTGCCCTCGTAGCGCAGCGGCGGGTCACGGTCCCGGGCCAGCAGCAACGGCCCGTCGAGGTCGACGAACTCCGCGTCGTTGGCGAGCAGGGCCGCCGGCGCCATGCCCAGCGAGGTGCCGAGCATGCAGCCGACCATGATCGAGAGCCCCCGGGCCCGCGCCTCGCGGGCGAGGAGCACCGCCTCGGTCAGGCCGCCGGTCTTGTCGAGCTTGATGTTGATCGCGTCGTAGCGCCCGGCCAGCGCGTCGAGGCCGGCGCGGTCGTGAAGGCTCTCGTCGGCGCAGACCGGCACCGGGTGGGGGATCTCGGCGAGCAGGGCGTCGGCGTCGGCCGGCAGCGGCTGCTCGATCAGCGCGACGCCCGCTCGCAGGCAGGCCGCGAGGTTGGCCTCCACGTTCTCGGGCCGCCACGCCTCGTTGGCGTCGACGATCAGCCGCGATTCCGGCGCGCCGGCCCGCACCGCGGCGATGCGCTCCGGATCGCCGTCCCCGCCGAGCTTGACCTTGAGCAGCGGCCGGTGGGCGGCCTTGCGGGCGGCCTCCGCCATGCTCTCCGGCGTGCCGAGGCTCAGCGTGTAGGCGGTGATGGCCGGCCGGGGCTCGGCGAGACCCGCGATCTCCCAGGCGGGACGGCCCTGCCGCTTCGCCTCGAGGTCGAACAGCGCGCAATCGAGGGCGTTGCGCGCGGCGCCCGCCTTCATGCGGGTCATGAGCGCGTCCCGCCCGATCCCGGCCGCGATCGCCTCCGCCTGGCCCTCGATCAGGGCGCTGACGCTCTCGACGCTCTCCCCGTAGCGCGGATAGGGCACGCACTCGCCGCGCCCGACCGCGTCGCCGTCCGCGATCGTCGCCACTACGACGGCGATCTCGGTGCGGCTGCCGCGGGAGATCGTGAAGGCGCCGGCGATCGGGAAGCGCTCGACGGCGAGGGTCAGGCGGCGGGCCATGTCGTAGGGTCTCCGGTTCAGGCCTGCGGTCGATGCAGCCCGCTCCGTCATCACGGGCGGAGCGAAGTGACCCAGGGCAGCGAGCGGCCGGTTGGCATGGCGCTGCTGGATCGCTTCGCTCGGCTCACGGGGACGGAGTGAGAGCCGGCACAGGGAAGCGGTATCAGATCGCCGGGAAGTCGGCGACGATCCGGTCGACCAGCCCGTCGACGCCGAAGCGCACCGGGTCGGTGGCGGGCAGGCCGTGCTCGGAGCCGAGCGCGTCGAGGAGCGCCCGGGCCTCGCCCTCGGCGAGCGCCTGGGTGTTCACCGCGATGCCGACCGGCTTGATTCCCGGATTGGTCAGGCTGCCGAGCTGCACGGTGAGGTCGATCACCTGCCGGATGGTCGGAAGCGGGTGCTTCACGCCGCGCATGTTGGTGCGGGTCGGCTCGTGGCAGACCACGAAGGCGTCGGCCTGCGCGCCGTGGAGCAGGCCGAGGCTCACGCCCGCGAAGGACGGGTGGTAGAGCGAGCCCTGACCCTCGATCAGGTCCCAGTGGTTCGGCTCGGCCTCGGGCGAGATCGTCTCGACGGCGCCGGAGATGAAGTCGGCCACGACGGCGTCGATGGCGACGCCCCGGCCGGAGATGAACACGCCGGTCTGGCCCGTGGCGCGGAAATCGGCGTCGAGGCCGCGCTCGCGCATGCCGCGCTCCAGGGCCAGCACGGTGTACTTCTTGCCGACCGAGCAGTCGGTGCCGACGGTGAGCAAGCGCCGCCCGGCCCGCTTGGTGCCCTTGCCGGTGGGGAAGCGCTCGTCGGTGTGGCGGACGTCGTGGAGCTGGCGGCCGCGGCGGGCGGCGGCCTCCGCGATGGCCGGGACCGCGCCGAGCTTCACGTGCAGGCCGCTCGCCACGTCGAGCCCGGCCTCGATCGCCGCGACGATCTCCTTGACCCAGTGGTCCGGCAGGACGCCGCCGGCGTTGACGACGCCGATCACCAGGGTCCGGCAGCCCTTCGCCAGGGCCTCGGGCAGGGTCATGTCGGGGATGCCGAGATCGGCGGCGCAGCCCGGCAGGCGCATCTGGCCGACGCACCATTCGGGGCGCCAGTCCTTGATCCCGTAGGCGGTCTTGGCCGCCAGCGTGTCGGGCACGTCGCCCAGGAACATCAGGTAGGGCGTGGCGATCTGCATCGGTCGAGCAACCTTCTCCGGGAGGCCGGCGGACCGTCTATGCGGGATCGCGGGCGGCGTGCGCAATGCATGGGGCTGGCCAAGGCGGTCGATGCGGCCGCCCCACGGAGCATACCGGCTCTGCACGCCGTCATCGCGAGCGCAGCGAAGCGACCCAGGGCAGCGCGACGTCATTGAACGGGGCGCGACCCAGGCTTGCTTCGCTCCGCTCGCGAAGACGGTTCGTCGCCTCAGATCGGCGGAGCGCCGAAGCCCCGTTCAGGCGGCGCGTCGTCGCGCCACCCCCGCCTCGTTGGCCACCGCGCCCACCGGCGCCGGCACGCCGGTCGCCCGGACCATCCCCTCGGCGCCCGCCAGCGCGCCCGCGCGCAGCTCGAGACCGAGGAAGCGCGCGCGCTCGAACGGCCCCGGCAGGGTCAGGCCCTCCGCGAGCGCCCGGTCGAAGCCGAAGCGCGCGTAGTAGGGCGCGTCGCCGACCAGCAGCACGGCGCCGTGGCCGAGGGATTCCGCCCGGCCGAGGGCCGCCTGCATCATCACCGAGCCGAGCCCCTGGCCCTGGATCGCCGGATCGACGGCGAGCGGGCCGAGCAGCAGCGCCGGGCGGCCGAGCCCGGCCTCGACGTGCCACAGCCGCAGGGTGCCGACGAGCCGCCCCGCCCGGGTCGCCGCGAAGGCGAGGCCGCGGGCCGGCAGGCGGCCCTCGCGCAGGCGCTCCGAGGTCTTGGCGCGTCGATTGCCGGGAAAGCACGCGTCGAGCAGGCGCTCGCGCGCCGGGACGTCGTGGAGATGCTCCGCGCGGATCTCGATCATGGCTGTGCCCTCCCCGGGCCGGCGAGCGGGAGAAGCGATTGTCTGTGACCGAGAGCCGGACGCCCTCGGTCGACGCGGTGGTGGACGTCAGCGTCCGGCAGGGTCGCCCTCCCCGTCATCACGAGCGAAGCGACGTGACCCAGGGCAGCGAAACGTCGGAAGGCGTCCCGCGTCCCTGGATCGCTCCGCTCCGCTCGCGAGGACGGAGGAGCCTGCGTCCCTCAGCCGGAACCCGTCCTGATCCTAGGAAGGATCAGATGACGATCTGCTGAAGGGGCGGGAAGCCGTTGAAGGCCACCGCCGCGTAGGTCGTGGTGTAGGCGCCCGCCCCCTCGATCAGCACCTTGTCGCCGATCGAGAGCGAGACCGGCAGCGGGTAGAGCTGCCGCTCGTAGAGCACGTCCACCGAGTCGCAGGTCGGGCCGGCGATGACGCAGGGCTCGGTCGCCTCCCCGTCCCGCGCAGTGCGGATCGGGTAGCGGATCGCCTCGTCCATGGTCTCGGCGAGCCCCCCGAACTTGCCGATGTCGAGGTAGACCCATCGGACCTCGTCGGCCTCGGCGGACTTCTTCGACACGAGCACGACCTCGGCCTCGATCAGGCCGGCATTGCCGACCATGCCGCGGCCCGGCTCGATGATCGTCTCGGGGATCTGGTTGCCGAAATGCTTGGTCAGGCCCCGGAAGATCGCCTCGCCGTAGCTCTCCACGCCCGGCACCGCCTTGAGGTACTTGGTCGGGAAGCCGCCGCCGAGATTGACCATCGAGAGGCCGATGCCGCGCTCCGCGCACTCGCGGAAGATCGCCGCCGCGGAGCCGAGCGCCCCGTCCCAGGCCTCGGTGTTGCCCTGCTGAGAGCCGACGTGGAACGAGATGCCGTAGGCCTCGAGCCCCTGGCGGTGGGCGTGCTCCAGCACGTCCGCGGCCATCTCGGGCACGCAGCCGAACTTGCGGGAGAGCGGCCAGTCGGCGCCCGCGCCGTCGCACAGGATGCGGCAGAACACCCGCACCTCGCCCGCCGGCACGCCCAGCGCGTCGGTGGCCCGTGCGATCTTCTCGACCTCGGCCTGGCAATCGACCGCGAACAGGCGGATGCCGAGCTTCAGGGCGCGGCCGATGCAGCGCTCCTTCTTGATGGTGTTGCCGAAGGAGATCCGGTCGGCGGTGGCGCCGGCGGCCAGCACCATCTCCATCTCGGCCACCGAGGCGGTGTCGAAGCAGGAGCCCATCTCGGCGAGCAGGCGCAGCACCTCGGGGGCCGGGTTCGCCTTCACGGCGTAGAACACGCGGGTGTCCGGCAGGGAGCGCGCGAAGGCGGTGTAGTTGTCGCGCACGACGTCGAGGTCGAGGACCATCACGGGGCCCTCGTCCTGACCGAGGTCGCGGCGCACGCGCAGGAAGTCACGGATGCGGTCGGTCATGGTCGTCTCCCGGCACGGGTTCGCGAGCGCCCTACGCGGGGCGCGCTGTCGAAGATGACGGCCCGAACGGGCCGCCGGCGTCAGGGGGCGATGCGTCGCGCGGACCCACGCGCTTTGGAGACGCGTGCGTCGGAGCGGGCGCAGAGCACCCGGAAGCTGCCGTGGATTGGAAGGGAGGACCCCCACCGCACGCCGGGCAAAGAGAAACAAGCCTCTTCGGTGCCGGCCTGTGGAGGGCCGACGAGACCAAAAAAGCCCGTTCGTCGTTGCTTTAAGCTGCGTCCCCCGTGGAGAGCGGGGTTCGCCGGTTTCGCCTCCGGCTGCCGGTTGTTGTCGGGGTCCGGTGTTGCCACCTGGATGCCGGCCGTAGGGATCCACCCTTGCGACCATCGATCCTTTAAGACCCCTGGCGGCTGTCCGGCAGTTGACCGGATGCCCACCAACCGACACGCGGCCACAGGCACGTGCGAAATTGGGCACGGCGCATATACGGAGACGGGACCCGCGCGACAAGGGGAAACCGCCCCGGAACGCCCGCTTTTCCGCCCGCAATCCACACCCCGCGCGCTCCGTTGCAAAAACGACGCATCGACGACGCGCCCCGACCGCGTCGACGGGGCCGTGCGGGCTTCCCAAGCGGGGCGGAAGCGGGCATCTGACCGGACGGGGCAGAGTACTCAGGCGAGCGAGCGATGGCCGGGCCGACCAGATTCACCGCGACGGCGCGGGCGTGAGCGCCTCCCTGTGAGCGCCCGGTCATGAGCGCCCCCTTGCGCAGCCCGGTCGGCGACGGTCTCCCCGAGCCGACGATTCGCACCGCCACGCTCGCCGATCTCGACGCCCTCGTCGCCCTGGAGCACGCCGCCTTCGCCACCGACCGGGCCGAGCGCCGGGCGATCCGCCACGCGATCCGCTCGCTCTCCATGGACGTGCTGGCGGCCCTGATCGACCCGCCGGACCGGGATCCCGTTCCGGTGCTCGTCGGCGCCGCGGTGCTGGAGCGGCGGCGCGGCAGCCGGATCGCCCGGCTGGCCTCGATCGCGGTGGCGCCGAATCGCGGCGGCCTCGGCCTCGGCGGCCGTCTCCTCGACGCCGCGGAGGCCCGCGCCCGCGCCGAGGGCTGCGACCGGCTCCGGCTGGAGGTGCGCGCCGACAACGGCGCCGGCATCCGCCTCTACGAGCGCCGGGGTTACACCCGCTTCGCCGTGCGGCCGGACTATTACGAGGACGGGATGGAGGCGTGGCGCTACGAGCGCGCGCTGTAGTCGCCGCGCGGACTGCCGCGCGGACCGCCGCCCAGCCGCCGGCTGGCCCGCACACCGTCCCGGCGATAGCGAGATCCGGCCAGGCGCGTCCTCGCGCCACACTCCGTCATCGCGGGGGCACCGGCAGGCCGACAGCGCTGAACCTGCGGCTCTTCGGGAGTGCGCCCGCAGGATACCTGGTCCCTCGCGCCGCGCCACGGACCGGCACAAGCCCGCCGCGCGGCCGGCGACCGCGCCGATATCGTCACGCGAGAATGCGGCCCAATTCCCGACAATCCTCGCCAATTCCGGTATTTGTCTCATATTACTTCACAATTCGGTCCATCGTCGACTTATAAATCCGTATTTCTGTCGAAGAATTTCGGTCGATTGCCTGACAAAACCTTACGTTCTAAGACAGAGCATCGCGGGACATGAGATCTCACCGATGACTCGCTGGCTGGGACGCTTCTCGATCCGGACTTTGCTGTGCCTGGTGATCGTCATCATGGCCTGCATGGCGCTGGGCAACGCGGTGCGGACACTCGTCGACGCGCGGGCGCGGGCGGCGGGCGCCGCGAGAGCCCTGACCCTGACGCAGGCGAGCCAGGGCCTCCTCCGGACGATCCTGCCGCTGCGGCTCGAGCGCGGATCGACCCTCGCCCTCGGGGGTGAGGCGCCGGCGGACGCGAAGACCCTGTCGACCATCGCGGGGAGCCGGCAGGCGCTGACCGAGCATTACGGCCGGGCCCGGCGCAGCCTGGGCGATCTGGCAGAGCCGGCGGTCAGCGCGACGCTCGAGCGCCTGAGCACCGCGCAGGCGGCGATGGCGGACCTGCGTCCCCGCATCGACGCGGCCCTCGGGCTGCCGCTGGCCCGGCGTGACCCGGCGCTGCGGGACGCCGCGATGGCCGCCTTCCAGGACCTGCTCGAGGCGCTGACGGCCACGCTGAAGGCGGTCGACGCGGCCATTCCCCGGTCCGATCCGGTGCTGCAGCGCTATCTCGGCCTCAAGCAGGCGGCCTGGGAGACGCGCGTCGCCAGCGGCAACGTTGCGGTCCGGGTACAGGCCTCGCTGGTCGCCGGCACGGCGTGGTCCCTGCCCGAGACGGTCGCGGCGGCGGCGGAGCGGACCGAGCTTCTGTCCGCGTGGCGCCGCACCACCGAGGCAGCGGTCGACGTCTCGGAGACGGTGCGGGCCGCGTACGAGCGGGCGAAGGCCGCCAATTTCGAGGGCGACACCGAGGCCATCGCGCGGGCGGTCTTCGACGCGCTCAGCACGCACGCGCCCCCGCGCCACACCTTCGCGGAGCTGCGCGACCGCAACACGGTGAACCAGCGCTCCCTCGTGGCCCTCTGCGACGCGGCCCTCGACGCGATGGTGGCGCGCGCCGAGGCCCTCGCCGAGGACGCGCGGGGCGACGTCGCGCGCAGCGGGGCGGCGCTGCTGGCGGTGATCCTGCTGGTGGCCCTCGGCCTGTGGACCCTGTTCGGCGGCGTGCTGCGCCCGCTCCGGGTGCTGACCGCCACGATGGGGGCGCTGGCCGACGGGGACGCCTCCGTCACGGTCCCGGCGCGCACCTACCGCAACGAGATCGGCGCCATGGCGCGGGCCGTCCAGGTGTTCAAGGACAACCTCATCCGCGGCCGCCAGCTCGAATCCGAGGCCGCCGAGGCGCGTCAGGCGGCGGAGGCACGGCGCCGGTCCGACCTGCGGGCGATGGCCGAGCGCTTCGAGCGGACGGTCGGCGGCATCATCGCCCAGGTCTCGGACGCGGCCACCGCGCTGCAGGGCACGGCCCAGACCATGACGGCCACCGCGACCGAGACCGCCAGCCAGTCCAGCACCGTGGCGGCCGCCGCCGAGGAGGCCGCCACCAACGTCGGCACCGTGGCGGCTGCGGCCGAGGAGCTCGGCGCCTCCGTGGAGGAGATCGGCCGCCAGGTCGAGGGATCGACCCGGCTCGCCCAGGGGGCCGTCGCGGAAGCGGGGCAGACCGGCGCGATGGTCCGGGACCTGAGCGACGCGGTCGCGCGGATCGGCGACGTGATCGGGCTGATCGCGGCGATCGCCGGGCAGACCAACCTGCTGGCGCTGAACGCCACGATCGAGGCCGCCCGGGCCGGCGAGGCGGGTCATGGCTTCGCGGTCGTCGCCGGCGAGGTGAAGGCCCTGGCCGCGCAGACCGCCCGGGCGACCGAGGAGATCGCGGGCCAGATCGCCGGCATCCAGGGCGTGACCGGCGGGGCCGTCGCGGCGATCGGCGCGATCACGGGGCGGATCCAGGAGATCAGCGGCGTGGCGAGCGCGATCGCGGCGGCGGTGGAGGAGCAGGGATCGGCCACCCGGGAGATCGTCCGCAACATCGGGGAGGCGGCCGTCGGCACCGGCGCGGTGACCCGCACGATCCTCGGCGTCGCCGGGGCCGCCGAGGAGACCGGCCGGGCGGCCAACGCGGTGCTCGCGGCGGCGTCCGCGCTGTCGCGCCAGTCCGAGACGCTCGCGGCCGAGGTCGCGCGCTTCCTCGACACCGTCCGGGCCGCGTGACCGGACGGTGCCGGGAGCCGCGCGGGTCTCCGCCCCGATCTCGCCCGTTTAGGGGAGTCTTACGGCTCGCGCGCTACAGCGTACGCAACGGGCGGGGGCAATCCCGCCGCGCATGAGTCGCCGTCCATGGCCGTGATCGTCGCCTTCGTCATCAATGCGGGGCTCAACTTCGTCCTCGGCCTGCTGATCGCCAAGCTGCTGGGGCCGGCGGATTTCGGCCGGTTCGCCCTCGCGACCACCGGCGCCATCGTGCTGAACACGGTGCTGTTCGAGTGGCTGCGCCTGTCGGCGACGCGGTTCTACTCGGGGCGCGTGCGCGTCGACGAGCCGTGGATCCGCCACGGGCTCGACCGGGCCTACCTGCGCATCGGCGCGCTGCTCCTGGCCGCCGCGGCCCTGTGCGGGGCCTTCGGCTTCGCCGGCGGCGCCGACGGGCGCGAGGCGGTCCTGTGCGGCACCGGCCTCGCGGCCCTGGGCATCGGCGTGTTCGACTACCACGCGGCCCTCGCCCGGGCGCGGTTCGACGGCAAGCTCTATCTCGGCCTCGTGGCGGTGAAGAACGTCCTGTCCTTCGCCATGATGGCCGCGGCGGCGTGGTGGCTGCCCCAGCCGGCCTGGGTGCTGGCGGCGGCGGGGCTCAGCCAGCTCCTCGCGGTGGCGGTGCTGCGCCACCCCCTGCGCGACCCGCGCACGCCCCTCGAGCGGCCGCGCCTGTCGACGACCTGGCGGGTCTTCGCGCGCTACGGCCTGCCGCTGATCGCCGCCAACACCGCCTACCAGTGCCTCGCCTTCGTCAATCGCGGCGCCATCGCGGGCCATGCCGGCTTCGCCGAGGCCGGCTACTTCGCCCTGGCGGCCGACGTCACCTCGCGCTCGCTGATGACGCTGGGCACCGCCCTCGACCTGCTGCTGTTCCAGTTCGCCGTGCAGGCCGAGGAGCAGAGCGGCCGCGCCGCCGCAGAGGCGCAGGTCGCCGCCAATGCCGGCACCGTGTTCGCCCTGCTGGCACCCTGCGCGGTCGGCTTCTGGGCGGTGCTGCCGGCCCTCCAGGGCCTGGTGGTGCCGGACGCCTATCGCGGACCGTTCGAGACCTACAGCACCGTGCTGATGCCGGGCCTGTTCTGCCTCGCGATGATGTTCTACGCCCTCAACCCGGTCTTCCAGATCCGCCGCAAGACCCTGCCGGTGGTCGCCGCCGCCCTGGTCGGCCTCGCGGTGAACGGCGCCGGCCTGCTGGTCCTCCCGGACCGGATGGGCGGGCTCGGCGTCGCGGTGGCGCAGACCGCGGGCCTCGCCGCCGCCGGAACGTGGCTCGGCTGGCGCGCCCTCACCGGCCCGGGGCGCATCGCGCTGCCCTGGGGCGAGATCGGCGTCGCCGCGCTCGCCTGCGCGGCGATGGGGCTCGCCCTCGCCCCCTTCCGGCAGCTGCCGCCCGCCACCGCCCTGGCCGTGCTGGTCCCGTCCGGGATGGTTCTCTACGGCGCCCTGGTCTGGATCTTCGACATCGCCGGCCTGCGCCGTCAGGTCCTGGCGCGCCTGCGCCCGGCGCGGACCGTGCCGGCGGAGTAGACTCACGCGAAGGCGGCGCAGTGGAAATCCCGCCGCTGAAACCCCGCGACTCCGCCTGCGCTTGAATCCGCCGCCGGATCCGGCGACACCCGTCCTGGAATGGATACAAACAGGACCGGGACGGGAACGATGGGCGTCTACGAGCCCGGCACCGAGGCGGAGGCCGGGGAGATCGTGCGGGCCGCCGCCGGGCGCGGCGAGGGCCTGCGCCTCGCCGGCGGCGGCACCGCCGCGGGGCTCGGCCGGCCCGCGCAGGACAGCGCGACGCTCTCCGCGCAGGCGCTCATCGGCGTCACGCTCTACGAGCCCGCCGAGATGGTGGTGGCGGCCCGGGCCGGGACGCCGCTCGCCGAGGTCGAGGCGCTGCTCGCCTCCCGCGGCCAGATGCTGCCCTTCGAGCCGATGGACCTGCGCGGCCTGTACGGCACCGCCGGCGAGCCGACCCTCGGGGCCGTGGCGGCGATCAACAATGCCGGCCCCCGGCGGATCAATGCCGGCGCCGCCCGGGACAGCCTGATCGGCGTGCGCTTCGTCAACGGGCGCGGCGAGGCGATCAAGTCGGGCGGCCGGGTGATGAAGAACGTCACCGGCCTCGATCTCGTGAAGCTGATGGCCGGCGCCCACGGCACGCTGGGCCTCCTCACCGAGGTCACCTTCAAGGTGCTGCCCGCCTGCGAGCGGGTGGCGACCCTGGTCTTCTCCGGCCTGGACGACACGCGGGCGGTGACCGCCCTGTCGGAGGCGCTTGGCTCGCCCTTCGAGCTCACGGGCGCCGCGCACCTGCCGGCGGGGATCGGCGCCCCGGAGGCGCGGACCCTGATGCGCCTCGAGGGTTTCTCCGACTCCATCAACTACCGCACGGGCGAGCTGCGGCGCCTGCTGAAGCGCTACGGCCAGCCCGAGATCATCGACGGCGAGGCCGGCGCCGCCCTGTGGCGGACGGTGCGCGACGCGGCGCCGCTCGCCGAGCCGCGGGAGGCCGCCCTGTGGCGGATCTCCACCGCGCCGACCCGCGGGCCGGCCCTGGCGGCGGCGGTCGCGGCCGAGCGCGACGCGCGCTGGTTCTTCGACTGGGGCGGCGGCCTGATCTGGCTCGCCACCGGCGCGGCGGGCGATGCCGGCGCCGCGACGGTGCGCCGGGCGGTGCGGGCTCAGGGCGGCCACGCCACGCTGGTGCGGGCCCCCGACGCCGTGCGCGCCGCCGTGCCGGTGTTCGAGCCGCTGGCCGAGCCGCTGATGCGGCTCACCGCCGGCATCAAGGCGGCGCACGACCCCGCCGGGGTGCTCAACCCCGGCCGGATGTACGCCGGACTCTGAAGCTTCAGATCCCGCCCCTCCCCGAGCGTGGGGAGCCGTGGCGCCGAGGACGCGACCCGTGCAGACCAACTTCGCCCCCGCCCAGCTCGCCGATCCCGCCATGGCGGCGTCGGAGAAGATCCTGCGGACCTGCGTGCATTGCGGATTCTGCACGGCGACCTGCCCGACCTACCTGCTGCTCGGGGACGAGCTCGATTCCCCGCGCGGGCGGATCTACCTGATCAAGGACATGCTGGAGGGCGGCAAGCCGGCCTCGCAGGAGGTGGTCAAGCACGTCGACCGCTGCCTCTCGTGCCTGTCCTGCATGACCACCTGCCCGTCGGGGGTGCACTATATGCACCTCGTCGACCACGCCCGGGCCCATATCGAGGAGACCTACGCGCGCCCCGCCGGCGACCGGTTCCTGCGGGCGCTCCTCGCCCAGGTCCTGCCCTATCCGGGCCGCTTCCGCCTCGCGCTCACCGCCGCCAAGCTCGGCGCGCCGTTCCGGGGGCTGGTGGCCCGGCTGCCGCGGGTCGGCAACCGCCTCGCGGCCATGCTCGACCTCGCGCCGGCCGGGGCGCCGCCCCGCGAGCCGACGAACCGGCCCGGCCGGTTCCCGCCGGCGGGCGGTCAGGCGGCCGGGACGCCCGCCCGGCGCGTCGCCCTCCTCCGCGGCTGCGCCCAGAGCGTCCTGCGGCCGGACTTCAACGCCGCCGCGATCCGGCTGCTCAACCGGCACGGGATCGAGGTGGTGCACGCGAACGAGGGCTGCTGCGGGGCGCTGACCCACCACATGGGCAAGGAGGAATCGGCCCACGCCCATGCCAGGCAGGCGATCGACGCCTGGGACGCCGAGATCGCCCAGGGCCTCGACGCGATCCTGGTCACGGCCTCGGGCTGCGGCACGACCATCAAGGATTACGGCTTCATGTTCCGCGACGACCCGGCCTACGCCGAGAAGGCGCTGCGGGTCTCGAGCCTGGCCAAGGACGTGACCGAGTACCTCGCCCTGCTCGACCTGGCCCCCGTGGCCGAGACCGACCTCGTCGTGGCCTATCACTCGGCCTGCTCGATGCAGCACGGCCAGGGCATCCGCCTCGAGCCCAAGACGCTGCTGAAGCGCGCGGGCTTCACCGTGAAGGACGTGCCCGAGGGCCATATCTGCTGCGGCTCGGCGGGGACCTACAACATCCTGCAGCCGGAGCTCGCCGCGAAGCTGCGCGCCCGGAAGGTCGCCAACATCGAGCGCGTGCGCCCCGACGTGATCGCCACCGGCAACATCGGCTGCGCCACGCAGATCGGGAAGGGCACCGGCATCCCAATCGTCCACACGGTCGAGCTGCTCGACTGGGCGACCGGCGGCCCGAAGCCCGCGGCGCTCGCCGGGGTGACGCCGCGGCTCGAAGCGGCGGAGTAGACACACACCTGTCGCGTGGCGCCGCGCGCACCGTGACAGGCCCGTGACATCTATTCACGTTGACCCTTGCCAAATCCGCGCAGCGGTCTGTAATGATGTCGACCCCTCTCCGGTCCCGCCGGTCGCCGCAACGGCCCGCGGACGTGACCGAATTCCTCGCGAAAGCGGTCGCGGTGTCGCGGCGGGCCCTGTCGGTCCGCTTGGCGGCGGCATGTGCCGCCCGCGATCGGGCAGGTGTCGCACGACGCGGCGGAGATCCTCCGCCGCACCCAGGAATTCACGGCCGGTCCCCCGCCGGCCGAGATTGTTTCGCGAGGTCGGGACCACGATGGACGGACGCACGGCCCAGCATAAGGCTGCGCGTGCCCCGGAGGCGCAAACGGTGCGTCACGCCGGTCCGTCCGTCCGCCCGGCCTGTTTCAACCCCAGGCGCCCAGGGCGCCGAACGGCGGTTGACGGCAATTTCCCCTCGAACCCATCCGCCTCGGCGACGAGGCCGGCATCCCGCCCGACAGCATTGACGTCGGGCGAGGCGCCGCCGGGACCACGGGCACGGAGAACGACGTCGGCCGCCATGCCGAGAGTCCGACATGGCCAACAAAATGCTGATCGACGCGATGCACCCGGAGGAGACCCGGGTCGTCACGGTCCACGGGTCTAGGGTCGAGGAGTTCGACTTCGAAGCCGCCAACCGGCGCCAGCTGCGCGGCAACATCTACCTCGCCAAGGTCACCCGGGTGGAGCCGTCGCTCCAGGCGGCGTTCGTCGAGTACGGCGGCAACCGCCACGGCTTCCTGGCCTTCAACGAGATCCATCCCGACTACTACCAGATCCCGCTGGCCGACCGGCAGGCACTCCTCGAAGAGGAGGCCCGCGACGCCGAGGAGCACCGCGAGCGCGAGGAGCGGCGCCGCCGGTCGTCGTCGCGCCGGTCCCGCGGCCGCCGTGCCGAGGCCCGCGCCCGCGGCGCCGACGAGACCGTGAGCGCCGAGGACACGCACGCGGCGTCCGAGAGCGAGGATCAGGCCGAGATCCGGAACGAGTCGGGGATCGACCCGGCCGTCCAGCCCGACACGCTGTCCGAGAACCCCGAGGCCGTGCAGGAGGCCCTCGCCTCCGAGGCCGCCGCCGGCGACCTCCCGGAGGGTGAGCCGGCGCAGGCCGCCGAGCCCCAGACCGCGCCGGTCGAGGCGCAGGCGGCCCCCGCCGCGTCGGAGCCGGTCGCCGCCGCCTCCGCCCCGTCCGAGGACGCCCCCTCCGAGCCGGAGGCCCGCATCGCCGTGGCGGAGGCGCTGACCGTGTCCGACGCGCCGGACGAGACCGCCGCGCACGCGATCGTGACGGAGGAGAGCGAGGCTGGGGCGAGCGAGGCCGAGGAGACCGCGCCGACCGCCGCCGACCCGTCGGCCGAAGCGTTGGACGAGGCCTCCGAGGAGGACGACGAGGAATCCGACGACGACGAGGATGAGGACGAGTCGGAGGACGACGAGGACGAGTCCGACGAGGATGACGACTCGGACGAGGAGTCCGATGAGGAGTCCGACGATCCCGACGCCGAGCCCAAGATCGCCCAGGTCGGCGGCAACGGCGACGCGCTGGCCGAGATCCCCGAGCGTCCGCGCCACTACCGCCGCCAGTACAAGATCCAGGAGGTGATCAAGCGCCGCCAGATCATCCTGGTGCAGGTGGTCAAGGAGGAGCGCGGCACGAAGGGCGCGGCGCTCACGACCTATCTGTCGCTCGCCGGCCGCTACTCGGTGCTGATGCCCAACACCGGCCGGGGCGGCGGCATCTCCCGCAAGATCACCTCGGCGGCCGACCGCAAGCGCCTGAAGGAGGTCGTGCAGGACTTGGAGGTGCCCGAGGGGATGGGCGTCATCCTGCGCACCGCCGGCGCCTCGCGGTCCAAGCCCGAGATCGCCCGCGACTTCGAGTACCTGATGCGCCTGTGGGAGTCGGTCCGCGAGCTGACCCTGACGTCGATGGCGCCGGCCCTCGTCTACGAGGAGGGCTCGCTGATCAAGCGCGCCATCCGCGACCTCTACAACAAGGATCTGGACGAGGTTCTGGTCGCCGGCGAGGACGCCTACCGCGAGGCCAAGGACTTCATGCGGATGCTGATGCCCGGCCAGTCCAAGGTCGTGAAGCCCTACCGCGACTCGACGCCGATCTTTGCCCGCTTCGGCGTCGAGCAGCAGCTCGACGCGATGTTCTCCACGCACGTCTCGCTGAAGTCCGGCGGCTACCTCGTGATCAACCCGACCGAGGCCCTGGTCTCGATCGACGTGAACTCCGGCCGCGCCACCCGCGAGCACGACATCGAGGACACCGCCCTCAAGACGAACCTGGAGGCCGCCGAGGAGGTCGCCCGCCAGCTCCGGCTGCGCGACCTCGCGGGCCTGATCGTCATCGACTTCATCGACATGGAGGAGAAGCGGAACAACCGCGCCGTCGAGAAGAAGCTCAACGAGTGCCTGAAGAACGACCGCGCCCGCATCCAGGTCGGCCGGATCTCGCCCTTCGGCCTCCTGGAGATGAGCCGCCAGCGGATCCGCACCGGCGTGCTCGAATCCTCCTCGATCCCCTGCGCCCATTGCGGCGGCTCGGGCTTCGTGCGCGCCACCGCGTCGGTGGCGCTGCACATCCTGCGCTCGATCGAGGAGGTGCTGCTCAAGTCGGCCTCCCACAACCTCGTCCTGCGCACCCGCACCGAGATCGCGCTCTACATCCTCAACCAGAAGCGCGGACACCTGCGCGAGCTCGAGGTGCGCTTCGGCGTGACGATCACGATCGCGGCCGACGAGCGGCTGGCGGCGACCACACCGTTCCAGCTCGACCGCGGTGAGCCGGCCCAGCGGGCGGAGGGCCCGGTCACGGGCGTGCGCGCCCAGGCGATCTCGCCCGCGATGGAGTTCGACGACGAGGACGAGGAGGCCGACGAGGCCGAGACCGAGATTGAGACCGAGACCGACGCCGAGGGCGAGGCCGACGAGGGCCGCGCCGAGGCCCGCGAGGACGGGTCGCGCGAGGAGGGCGAGGGCCGCCGCCGCCGTCGTCGCCGCCGCCGGCGCGGCGGTCGCCAGGAGGGCCGCGGCGAGGACGGGCGCGCCGAGGACGATCGCGGCGACGACGATCAGGACGACCAGCAGGACGACGGCCGCGACGACGCCCGTTCGGACGCGGAACGGAGCGATGGGGACTGGGACGGCGCGCAGCCGGCCGGGACCGAGGCTCCCGCCGCGGCCGTCGCCGCGGAGGCCGGCGAGGCCGACGAGGCCGTCGCGGGTTCGGACGAGGTGGCGCGGTCCGAGGACGAGGGCGGCCGTCGCCGCCGCCGCGGGCGCCGGGGCGGCCGCGGTCGCAGCGAGGGCCGCACCCGCGAGGCGTCCGAGACGGACGACGCGCCGGAAGCCGCGGGCGATGTCGTCGCCCTGTCGGCGGAGGAGCCGGTGAGCGCCCAGGCTGTGGCCGAGGCGATCGAGGCGGCGCCGGCCGCGGCCGCCGAGGACCGGACCGAGACCGCGGTGGACCTGCCGGTGGCCCCGGTCGAGTCCGCGGCGCCGGCGGCCGATCGGGCGACCGTCGGCGCGCAGGCAGAGGCCGGCTCGCCCGAGGCCGCTCCCGCCGAGCCGGCGCCCGAGCCCGTGGCGATCGTGCTGACGCCGCCGTCCGATCCGGACCGGCCGAAGCGCGCCGGCTGGTGGTCGCGCACCAAGGCGGCCCTGACCGGCGAATGAAGCATTGCGCCCCCTGATAGAGCGCTATCAGGGGGCGCAACTTCTCGAAGTAGACGTGTTGCGCTGCACCGATGCCCCGCAACGCTTGTCGAGAGACTGGTCTATCCTTCACCATTGGTTGAAGGTTCTGTGTGACCATGCGCCCCGATTAGAGTGTCGGAGAGGCCCGCATGTTCAGTTTGCGCCGGCAGCGTCAGATCCCTGACGCGCTAGCAACCCCGGTGACGGCGACCGCCCCGGTCGAGACGGCGGCGGTCTTGCCAGTCGAGACGGCCCCGACGCCCGTCGCGGAGCCGGCCGTCGATCGGGAATGGCTGACTCTCCTGGCGCGCCTGTCCGCCTCCGCGTCCGACGCCGGCACCTCGATCGGCTGGATGACCCACGACGCCTCCGGCACCGCTGAGCAGGCCCGGCTCATCGCGGCCGCCAGCGAGGAGCTCGCCGCGACCACGGGTGAGATCGCCGCCCGCTCCTCGTCGGCGGCCGAGATGGCCGAGACGGCCCGGGCCGGCATCGCCACCTGCGTGGGCGACCTGCATCGCGCCACCGACGGCATGCGCGGGATCGAGGAAGGCACCGAGGAGATCGGCAGCCGACTCGACAGCTTCTCCACCGCGGCGCTGCGGATCGAGGAGATGGCCGGCACGATCGCGGCGATCTCGGCCCAGACCAACCTGCTGGCGCTCAACGCCACGATCGAGGCGGCGCGGGCCGGCGAGGCCGGCCGCGGCTTCGCGGTGGTCGCCGCCGAAGTGAAGACGCTCTCGGCGCAGACCGCGAAGGCGACGGACGAGATCCGGGCGCGGGTCAGCGGCCTGCGCGAGGAGATGGCGGCGATGCAGGCCGCCGTGACGCGCAGCCGCAACGCCGTCGAGGCCGGCGCGTCCGCGATGGTTCGGGCCAATGCCCGCGTCGAGGCCGAGAGCGGCGCCGTCGCGAACGTCGCGGCGCAGATGCGTGAGGCCTCCGAGATCCTCGGCCAGCAGATGCAGGCCACCGGTGACATCGCCCAGAACGTCGGCCGCATCGCGGAAGGGACTGACAAGGCCCGCCGCGAGATCGGCGACGCCCTCGCGCAGCTCGGACGGATCGAGGATCTCGGCCGCACCCTGCTCGACCGGCAGACCGGCACCGCCGCGGATCAGCGGGTGATCCGCCTGTCGGCGGACTGCGCCGCGTGGCGGCGCGCCATCGCGGCGACCCTGGTCGGCATGCGCTCGACAGACACGCCGCCGGAGGGCATCCCCGCCGACGCGACGCGGCCGGCCGCCATCGAGAAGCCCCTGGCGCAGGCCCGCGAGCAGGCAGCCGCCCTGGTCCGCCACGTGCGCAGCCAGACCTGGGACTCGGCGACCACGGCGTTCGTCGCCTTCGAGGCGGCGGTGAAGGAAACCCGGGCGGCGATC
Source organism: Methylobacterium sp. 285MFTsu5.1 (assembly GCF_000383455.1). NCBI lineage: Bacteria > Pseudomonadati > Pseudomonadota > Alphaproteobacteria > Hyphomicrobiales > Methylobacteriaceae > Methylobacterium > Methylobacterium sp. 285MFTsu5.1. The sequence continues at coordinate 661,728 of NZ_KB911270.1, forward strand.
GAGGCCTGAAGGTCATCCGATCCCGGGTCCGCCGTGACCCGGGACCGTCTCGGATGAAGGTCGGAGACCGTCAGGCCGGCGGCGGATCGGAGCGCGGCGCTGCCGGCGCCGCGTCGGCCTTTCGGCGATCGCGCTCCTTGCGCAGTTCCCGCTCGGCCAGCAGCCAGAACTCGATCTCGAAGCCCTCGGGCCTGTGGTTGCGCTCCCAGAGCTCGTAGGCCCGCTCGCGGATCTGCTCGAACGTGATCGTGTCGGACGACCGCGCCGAAGGCTGCGGTGCCGCCGCGTCGGTCCCGGACGCGGGTCCCGGCGCGGGCTCGGACCCAGACTCGGACCCGAGTGCGGATCCGTGCGCCGGTGTCCCCGCCATCGGATGATCCGGAGGCGGACGGAAATCGGGGGGCACTTCCATGGCGCCGGTCTCAGGCGGCCGGCTTGTCGAGATAGGCGGCGACGCTGGTGATCCGGCTCCCGACCATGGTCACCGCCTTGCGCAGCCTCTCCTCGCTGACGCCGAAACGCTGCGCCCACTCCTCGCGGGTGGCGCGGTCGTAGATGTCGATATGCGTCTTGCCTCTGGATTCGGTCGACATGCAGTGCCCGCTCCGGTTCGCCGTGAGACGCGGCCGTGCCGCGCTTCCTGGAGGGACAACCGGACTCGGAGACTTCGGTTGCCGCCGGTCGCGCGGGACGCGCAGCTAGACCGCGCGAGACGTCAGGGTGCGGTCGGAGCGGGGCTGGGGACCGGCGCCGGATCCTCCTCGGCCGCGTCCGGGCGGACCCGCCCCGCCACGAAGGCGGTCAGCAGCGGCACGAGCAGCGCCGTGACCACCACGCTCGCCGCCACCAGCACGGTGGCGGGGCCGGCGGCCTCCTTGTAGGCCGGGTTGGCGGCGGCGATGATCGCCGGCACGGCGGCCGCGTTGCCGGCCGTCGAGGCGGCGGCGACGCCCGCCACGCCGTTGCCGCCGGTGAGGCGGTCGGCGACGAACAGGGCGGCCCCGGTGATCGCCACCACCGCCGCGCCGAGGCCGATGCCGAGGAGGCCCGCCTGCCAGATCTTGGCGAGGTCGAGCCCGAAGCCGAGGGCGAAGGCGAAGAACGGGATCATCACCGGCGCCGCCCCCGACAGGAAGGCGCGCATGTCGCGGTCGAGGTTGCCGAGGATCATCCCGATCAGCAGCGGCAGGATGCTGCCCACCAGGGTCGGCCACGGGAAGGCCGAAAGGCCCGCCAGCCCGAGCGTCACCATGGTGAGGAACGGCCCGGATTCGAGGCTCATGATCGCGTAGGCGCCCGCATCCTTCGGGCGGCCGAATTGGCCCATCAGGGCGAGGTAGAGCCCGCCGTTGGTGTCGTTCATGGCGGCGACGATCGCCAGCGTCGACAGCCCCGCGAAGGCGCCCCCGGCCACCGGCGCCTCGCCGAGGATCTGCCCGAACACCACGCCCATGATCGCCGCGACGCCGACCTTGGCGGCCAACAGGACGCCGCCCTTGCGGGCGATCGCCGGGGCGGCGCGGAAGTCGATGCCCGCGCCCATGCAGACGAAGAACACCGCCAGGATCGGCAGCGCGCCGTTGAACAGCGCGCCGGTGAACGAGCCGAAGAAGGTCGCGGTGTCCGGGAAGAGCGTGTGGAGGATCGCGCCGAGGAACAGCGGCACCACCATCAGGCCGCCGGGCACGCGCTCCAGGGAGCGCTTGATGGGAATCTGCATGGGTCGCCCTTCCGGTGCCGGCCCGTTCCGGATCCTGGCACCCGCCTTCCCCCCGGGCGGCCTGCTACAACCTTTCGACGAGGCTGCGCAACGCGCGGCCGGACCGGTGCACATGGTGACAATTGCGCGGGCCCATCCCTGCCTGGGCGCGGCCCGGCACGATCTGCGGCGGCCCGGATGTCGTCAGCGACGTCCCCGTCCCTGTCCGGCTCCCTGGACCCGGCGGCCTTGCCCGGGCGGCGGCCGATCCGCGGCGCGAGGCTGCCCGCTTGACCGCCGCGCCGGCCGGTCGGTATGCCGCGCGACAACCTGACAACGAGCACGCGAGCCGCGCTCGGCCGGGGGCGCGGCCGGCGCGGCTCCCGCCATGATCCGCCCGACATGACCCGCCTGCGCCTCATCGCCGACGATCTCACCGGCACCCTCGACACGGCCGCGGGCTTCACCGGCCTGTGCGGGGCGATCCCGGTGGCGTGGCCGGAGCTCCTGGCGGGGGATGGACCCGGCTGCCTGGCGATCGATTCCGGCACCCGGGAAGGCTCGGCCGCGGAGGCCGACCGGATCGTCGGCGCCCTCGCGCCCCGGCTGGACGGCGCCGACATCGCCTTCAAGAAGGTCGACAGCCTGCTGCGCGGCCCCTGGGCGGCCGAACTCGCGGCCGTGCTTCGCACAGGGACCTGGGGGCGCTGCGTGGTGGCGCCGGCCTTCCCGTATCAGGGACGCCGCACGGAGGGCGGGCGGCAGCTCGCCCGGCGCGGCGCGGGCTTCGAGCCGGTCTCGGGCGACATCGCCGAGGCCCTGCGGGCGGTCGGGCTGCCGGCGCGCCGGGCCGACGTGTCCGACGGGCCGGTGGCGGGCGTCGCCGTCTACGACGCGGCGAGCGACGCCGACCTCGCCCGGGTCGCGGATCTCGGCGGCGGCAGGCCGGTGCTCTGGTGCGGCAGCGGCGGCCTCGCGGCGGCCCTGGCGCGCGGCGTGGCGGCGCCGGGCGACGACCGGCTCGCCGGCCCCGTCCTCGGGCTGTTCGGCTCGGACCGGCCCGAGACCGCGGCGCAGCTCGCGGCCTGCGGCGCCCACCACCTCGTCCTGTCGGCGCGCCATCCGGACCATGCCGGCGCGGTGGCCGCGCGCCTCGACCGGGACGGCGTCGTCCTGGCGAGCCTCGCGCTGCCCGAGGGCACCGCCCGGGAGCACGCCGCGGCGCGGATCGCCCAGACCTTCGCGGGGGTGATCGACCGCATCCCGCGGCCCGGCACGCTGCTGGTGGCCGGCGGCGAGACCCTGAAGGCGCTGTGCCTCGCGCTCTCCGTCGCGCGCCTCGACGTCACCGGGCAGATCACCCCGGGCCTGCCCCGCTCGACCCTGCGAGGCGGACGCTGGGACGGGCTCGCGGTCGTGTCCAAATCCGGCGCCTTCGGAACAGAGGACGTCTGGCGCGATCTACTTCACGGCAACGGCTTTCCGCGCAGCAGGAGCGACGCGTGACCTCACATCTCGCCATCACCATGGGCGATCCGGCCGGCATCGGCCCGGAGATCATCGTCAAGGCCGCCGCCCGGCTGAAGCACCGGATCGACGCGGGCGACCTCAAGCTCGTCGTCATCGGCAGCGCCCCCTCCCTGCGCCGCGCGGAGCGGGCGCTCGGCCTCCTGCCCGATCCCGTTCCCGAGGTCGCCGAGGACGGCGACTGGCCGGCGCTGTGCTGCCTCCAGGCCGACGCGGAGGGCGCGCCGATCGAGCCGGGCCGGCTCTCGGCCGACGGCGGCCGCTTCGCCTACAAGGCGATCGAGGCCGGCGTTCGCCTCGCCCTGGCCGGCCGGATCGGCGGCATCGTCACCGCGCCCCTCAACAAGGAGGCGCTCAACAAGGCCGGCTACCACTATGCCGGCCACACCGAGATGCTGGCGGAGCTGACCGGCGTGCGCGGCTCAGTGATGATGCTGGCCCACGGCAACATGCGGGTCTCCCACGTCACGACCCACGTCGCCCTGGAGGACGTGCCCAAGCGCCTGACCCCGGAGCGCCTGCGCCTCGTCATCGACCTCACCGACAGGGCGCTGAAGGGACTGGGTCTCGCCCGGCCGAAGATCGCGGTCGCCGCGCTCAACCCCCATGCCGGCGAGGGCGGCCTGTTTGGGCGCCAGGACATCGACGTCAGCGCGCCGGTGATCGAGACGGCCAACGCCGACGGGCTCGACGTGCACGGCCCGGTGCCGGGCGACACGGTGTTCGTGAAGCTGCGGGCGGGCCAGTACGACGCGGTGGTGGCGATGTACCACGACCAGGGACACATCCCGGTCAAGCTCCTGGGCTTCGAGATCGACCCGGCCACGGGCAAGTGGATGGACCTGTCGGGGGTGAACATCACCCTGGGGCTACCGATCATCCGCACCTCGGTCGATCACGGCACCGCCTTCGACATCGCCGGCACCGGCGTCGCCAACGAGCGCAGCCTCATCGAGGCGATCGAGTTCGCCGAGAAGCTGGCGGCGAACCGTCAGGCCGGTTGAGCGCGGGGCAGGCGCACGGGATCTCCGAAAAGCGATCTCCGATCCGCCAGCCCGACCGCCCGGCACCCGTGTTTCACGTGAAACAAAGCAGGAACGAAATCTACCGCGCGTCGGCCTCCTGCCCCACGGCCTCGCAGGCGAACGGAGACGGCGGCGCCTCGACGCCGCGCCAGCGGCCGTAGGCCCAGGGGCGGTACCACACCGCCCGCGCGGGCACGCGCTCCGGGACGAGGTCGATGCCGTAGGTGCCGAACGGCCCGCAGCGGCAGATCCGGGCGAAGCCCATCCAGCCGCCGGGCCAGAGCCCGTGCCGGGCGATGGCCGTGTCGGTGTACTCGGAGCAGCTCGGCCAGTGGCGGCACTGGCGCCCGATCAGGCCCGACAGCGTCAGCTGGTAGCCGCGGATCGCCCAGTGGGCGGCGCGCCGGACCATCCCGTCAGGCGGCCTGCCGCTTGGCGGCGATCTGGTCGAGGGCGTCCACCACCGCGTCGAAGGTCAGGAGCGTCGAGGCGTGGCGCGCCTTGAAGTCCCGCACCGGCTCGAGCACCGCGAGGTCCGACCACGCGCCGCCGGGCGCCGGGCCGTTCTCCTTGAGCATCGACCGCATGGCCGCGCGGACGCCGCGCAGCTCGTCCGCGCTGGCGCCGACCACGTGCCGGCCCATCAGCGACGAGGAGGCCTGTCCCAGGGCGCAGGCCCGAACCTCCTGGGCGAAATCCGCGACCCGGCCGTCCTCGCCCAGGACGAGGTCGACCGTCACGGTCGAGCCGCACAGGCGCGAATGGGCCGTGGCACTCGCGTCCGGGTTCTCGAGCCGGCCGAGCCGGGGGATGTCGGCGGCGAGTTCCAGGATACGGCGGTTGTAGATGTCGTCGAGCATCGGGTCCTCGGCCGGAGGCACACTTCCCATCGGGACTCTGCCGCGTGCATCGCGCATTGCGCGTTACCCCGCGAACGATGATATAGGCGCCATACGGCCGCTTCGCGAGGAGGCGGGCCGTCGACCAGGGTCGCGCCAACGGCCACGGTGGTTCCCACGGCCTTTCGTCCATCCCGGGGCGCCGGCTTGAAACCTTTTCGAGCCCGGGATCTTCCCTCGAACGCCCGACGCGATCCGACGATGTACGCCAAGCCCGACAGCACCCCGATGAAATCCCGCATCGCGCGGGCCGGAGATGCCATGGATGCCGCGCTCAAATCCTTGTCCTACCAGGGTGACGGCCAGGGTTTCGACCGGAACGGGGGCGACGGGCAAGGGCTGAACGGCATGCGCAATGACAATCGGCCGGTGGATGAGGGCCGTCCCGTCGAGGTGGCGCCCGAGCCGGCCTCCGCGACCCGCGTCCCGGACGGGATCGAGACCGGCCGCCCGAGCCGCGCCGAGGCCGAGGCCGCCGTGCGCACCCTCCTGCGCTGGGCCGGCGACGACCCGACCCGCGAGGGCCTGCTCGACACCCCGGCCCGGGTCACCAAGGCCTACGAGCAGTTGTTCGGCGGCTACGCGGTCGACGCCGAGAAGCTGCTGGAGCGCGTGTTCGAGGAGGTGGAGGGCTACTCGGACATCGTGCTGGTGCGCGACATCCCGTTCCACTCCCACTGCGAGCACCACATGGTGCCGTTCATGGGCCTTGCCCACATCGCCTATTACCCGACCCGGGGCGTGGTCGGCCTGTCGAAGCTCGCCCGCGTGGTCGACACCTTCGCCCGCCGCCTGCAGACGCAGGAGACCATGACCGCCCAGATCGCCGACGTGATCGAGAGCATCCTCAAGCCCCGCGGCGTCGCCGTGATGGTCGAGGCCGAGCATCTCTGCATGGCGATGCGCGGCGTCCAGAAGGCCGGCGTCTCGACCATCACCAGCCAGTTCCGCGGTGTCTTCAAGGACAACGCTAACGAGCAGGTCCGCTTCCTGACCCTGGTGCGCGGCGGCGCCAAGTAGCCCCGGGCGACGCCTCGACCATGACCGCGCGCGACACCGCCTTCGCTCCCCCCGGCACCCGGGCCGAGATCGAGGAGGGCACGGCCCTCACGCCCCGGTTCGACCGCGACGGCCTCGTCGCCTGCATCGCGGTGGACGCGCGGGACGGGCAGGTGCTGATGCTCGCCCACATGAACGCCGAGTCGCTGGCGCGCACCCTCGAGACCGGCGAGGCGTGGTACTGGTCGCGCTCGCGCCGGGAGCTCTGGCACAAGGGCGCGACCAGCGGCCAGATCCAGCGCGTCGTCGAGATGCGGGTCGACTGCGACCAGGACGCCCTGCTGATCCGCGTCGAGGTCGGCGGCGACGGCGGCTGCTGCCACACCGGCCGGCGCGACTGCTTCTACCGCAGCGTCGTCCGGGAGGCGGACGGCCGGGTCGTCCTGAAAGCCGCCGGGCGATGAGCCGCCCTCTTGCCACGCGGTGGCAAGACGAGTCCGCCGACCCGCATTTCCCGCCCGGAACCGTCGAGCCGGTCCGCGCGCCGCCGAGCCCCGGCCCGCAGGTCGGGCTCGCCCTCGGGGGCGGCTCGGCACGGGGCTGGGCGCATATCGGGGTGATCCGCGCCCTGGAGGAAGGCGGCATCACGCCGACCGTGGTGGCCGGCTGCTCCATCGGCGCCGTGGTCGGCGCCTGCTACGCGGCCGGGCGCCTCGACCGGCTCGAGGCCTTCGCCCGGGCGCTGACCCGGCGTCGGGTGGTGGGGCTCATCGACCCCCGCCTGCCGGGCTCAGGCCTGATCGCCGGCAACCGCCTGCGCCAGCGCCTCGCCGCGGATCTCGGCGAGCGCCGCATCGAGACGCTGCCGATCCGCTTCGGCTGCGTCGCCACCGAGTACGGGACCGGCCACGAGGTCAGCCTGACCGAGGGTCCGGCGGTGGACGCGGTGCGCGCCTCCTACGCGATCCCCGGTCTGTTCCCGCCGGTGGCCCATGACGGCCGCGTGCTGATGGACGGGACCCTGGTCAACCCGGTGCCGGTGGGCCTCGCCCGGGCGCTCGGGGCCGACCTCGTCATCTGCGTGAACCTCAACGGCGACACCGGCGGACCGGTGGTGCGCGAGGCGCCGCACCCGGCCCCGCCGCGCCGGGGCTTCCTGCAGGTCGTGCGCGGGCGCCTGCCGGGCTTCGACCGACCCGAGCCCGAGATCGCCGTGCCGGGCATCGCGCGAGTGGTGCTCGACGCGTTCAACACCACCCAGGACCGGATCTCGCGGGCGCGGCTGGAGCGCGACCCGCCGGACGTGGCCATCGGCCCGGATCTGGCGGCCTTCGGGCTGTTCGACTTCCACCGGGCCGCGGAGGGCATCGCCCTCGGGCACCGCGCCGCCCGCGCCGCCCTGCCCCGGATCCGGGCCGTGCTGGAGGGCGCGGCCGCGCGCGCCTGAGGGATCCGGGCGCGCTCCGTCCGGAGGGGGCCGTCATCCGGCTGTCGTGGCCGCCTGCGATGGGCGCCCGTGCATGCTGGAGGACCTCCAATGTATACGAGTCGCCGTCAGATCCTGCTGTCCGGAGGCGCCGGCCTCGTCGGGCTGGCCACGGGCCTCGGACGGCCCGGCCTGAGCCGCGCCGCCGACCGGCCGCTCCTGACCCACGGCCTCCAGTCGGGCGACGTCGGCACCGACTCGGCGGTGGTCTGGGCCCGGTCCGACCGGCCGGCCCGGGCGATCGTCGAGTGGGCGACCACCGAGAGCTTCGCCGACATCCGCGGCGGCGTCTTCGCCGACGCCCTGCCGGAGACCGACGGCACCGTGAAGGTGACACTGACCGGGCTGCCGGCCGGCCAGGACGTGTTCTACCGTGTCCGCCTGGAGGACGTCGCCGCGCCGACCATCGTCGGGCCGGCCCAGGTCGGGCGGTTCCGGACCGCGCCGGCGGACCGGCGCTCGGTCTCGTTCTGCTGGTCGGGCGACACGGCGGGCCAGGGCTGGGGCATCGACGAGGCCCGCGGCGGCATGACGATCTACTCCGCCATCCTGAAGAACCGACCGGACTTCTTCATCCATTCCGGCGACACGATCTACGCCGACGGGCCGATCCAGTCCGAGGTGAAGCTCCCCGACGGCAGCCTGTGGTGCAATCGGGTGACCGAGGAGGTGGCCAAGCCGGCCGAGACGCTCGCGGAGTTCCGGGGCCGGCACAAGTACAACCTCACCGACCGGAACGTCCTGGCGATGAACGCCGCCGTGCCGATCCTGGCCCAGTGGGACGACCACGAGGTCACCAACAACTGGTGGCCGGGGGAGCCGCTGACCCGGGCCGAGCACCTGAAGAAGAAGTACGCCGACCCGAACGTGCTGGCGCTGCAGCTGCGGGCGGCCAAGGCCTTCCACGAGTACATGCCGATGCGCTTCGAGCCGTCGGAGCCCGGCCGGGTCTACCGCAAGATCGGCTACGGCCCGCTGGTCGACGTGTTCATGCTCGACATGCGCTCCTACCGGGGCCCGAACGGCGAGAACCGGCAGACGGAATACGGGCCCGAGTCCTACTTCCTCGGGCCGCAGCAGATCGCGTGGCTGAAGCGGGCGCTGCTCGAGTCCCGCGCGACCTGGAAGGTGATCGCCGCCGACATGCCGCTCGGCCTCGTGGTGACCTACGACACCGACCGCAATTTCGGCTCGGAGGCGGTGGCGCAGGGCGACGGACCGCCGCTGGGGCGCGAGCTGGAGATCGCCGACCTGCTGCGCTTCATCAAGAGCGCAGGGATCCGCAACACGGTCTGGCTCACGGCCGACGTGCACTACACGGCCGCCCACTACTACGACCCCGACAAGGCGCAGTTCCAGGATTTCGAGCCGTTCTGGGAGTTCGTCTCCGGGCCGCTGCACGCCGGCACCTTCGGGCCGAACGCGCTGGACAACACCTTCGGGCCGCAGCTGCGCTACGTGAAGGCGCCCGACAAGGGCCAGGTGAACCTGTCGCCGGCCGCCGGCTACCAGTTCTTCGGCCACGTGGCGGTGGACGGCGCCACCGAGCAGATGACGGTGACCCTCAAGGACGCGGCCGACACCGACCTCTGGCACGTCACGCTTGATCCCGTGAAGGCGTGAGGCGGACCGCGGGCGGTACGGGCTCGCGATGTCGGCCTGCTCGCCCGTCGACGAAGGGGCGCGGGTCCCCTCTCCCGCACGGGAGAGGGAGCGCGTCGCGCCCCGGCGGCCTGTCCTGAACCGGCGAGGCCCGGGGGCGGAGGGCGAGAGAAACGCGCGGTGCCGGCGCCCCTACGCCATCGTGATGTAGTCGCGCAGGGCCTGGTGCTCGGCCTCGACGGTGGCGATCTTGCGCGCCACCACGTCGCCGATCGAGACCAGGCCGATCAGCCGCCCGTCCTCGCAGACCGGTACGTGGCGGAAGCGCCCGTCGGTCATGAGGGTCATGACCTCCTCGATCGTGGTGGTCCGGCCGCAGGTGGTGACCGCGGTGGTCATGTGGGCCGAGACCGGCGCGTCGAAGGCCGAGCCCCCGTGCCGGGCGAGCGCCCGCATGATGTCCCGCTCGGAGATGATGCCCGCCACCGTCCCGTCGGCCTGGGCGACCACGAGGGCGCCGATCCGCTTGTCGGCGAGGATCTGGATCACCTCATCGAGGGTCTTGTCGGGGCCCACGGTGACGACGGAGCTGCCCTTCTCGGCGAGGATGCGTGCGACGGTCATGGCTCTCTCCCTGTGTGACGCGGCCGGTGCGCCGTCAGCCCGCGGCGCCCTGATGGCGTTCTCGGCCGGGTTGGCCCGGCTCGTTCACATTGTGGCGAGTGTGTGATCGATCCGGCCGGATGGCAAGGTGCCGGGCGTCGATGGCAGGGACTCAGTGCCGGCGCGGCTCTCGGGGATCCACCAGGGGGAACAGGAAGAAGCCCGCGATGAAGCCGCCGAGATGGGCGTCCCAGGCGATGGCGGCGTTCTCGCCGACGAGCGGCACGCTGACGAGGCCGAAGAGCAGGTTGGTCAGCAGCCAGATCACCAGGAACGACACCGCGGTCCGGTTGCGCAGCAGCTCCGGGATCGTCTCGGCGGGACGGGGCGGCGGCACCTGCCAGGCCGGCGCGCCGTAGCCCGAGACCGGCGGCTGGAACACGAAGCGCGCGGCGGCGGCCATCAGGGCCGAGATCCCCGCCGAGGCGCCGACCAGCGGCCCCGCGCTCAGCGGATCGATCAGGATGTGGAGAAGTCCGCCGGCCGCCGTGCCGGCCAGCGCGAGCACGCACCAGCGCACGGCGCCGCAGCGGCGCGCCACCGGGGCGCCGAAGGCCGCGAGCCAGACGCTGTTGAAGATCACGTGCATCCACGAGCCGTGCAGCAGCCCGTAGGTGACGAGCGTCCAGGGCTGGAGGGCGTGCTCGCCCACGATGTAGCGGGCGAAGGCCTCGCGGGCCGCCTCCAGGCCGGGATCGCCCGGATCGGCGGCGGCGCGGATCACCTCGGAGGCCCGGCCGGGATCGAACCAGAGGGTCCAGCGCGCCGGGACCAGCGCGAGGTCGAGGACGAGGCGGATGTCCCAGGTGTCCGGCAGCAGGAACTCGCGCACCGCCTGGATCGCCAGGAGCAGCCCGATCGACGCGGTGACGATGCCCGGCATGTTGAACACGGGCACGCGGCTCTGCCGCGGGAAATCGGGGGAGGCGTCCATCGGCGCACCATGTCGGGGCGCGGCGCGATCGGGCAAGCCCCGGCGACGTATTGAAGCTCGCAAATACCGGTCGGATCGCGGTCCGTATCGCGCACCGCCCCGTCTTCAGTCCGGATCCGTCCCGGACGGCCGCGGCGCGCCCGGCGGGGTGCGACGATTGTGTCGCCGGCCACGACGCGCTACCCCCCGCCCCGCGCGGCGCCGGCGGGACCGGCGGCGCGCGGGTGCGGGAGCCGGCACGGCCCGTGCGCCCGGACGCGGTGAACGCCCGGATCGGCCGGTCACACCCCCGCGGATGTGCCAGAATGATCCGGGGATGAACCACAGGCGTTGAGAATCGGGACACCGATGAAGCATCCCACCAGCCGCATGCTCCACGCCTACTGGGAGCGCCTGCGCGGAGAACGGGCCGCGCCGGAACGCGCCGAGATCGAGCCGGGCGAGATCCGGCACCTCCTCGCCGACAGCCTGATCCTGGAACTCGACATGCCGAGCCGCTCCGCGAGCATCCGGCTCGCGGGGACCCGGGTCTGCGCCCTGTACGGCCGCGAGCTGAAGGGCGAGCCCTTCGCCAAGCTGTGGGGCTCCCGGGCGACGGATCCCTGGCGGATCGTCGAGATCGTGGCCAGCGACACGCTGGGCGTCGTCGCGGGCCTGCGCGGCACCAACGCGGCCGGCGAGGCGGCGGATCTCGAACTCCTGCTCCTGCCCCTGCGCCACCGCGGCCGGACGCAGGTCCGCGCCCTCGGCACCCTGAGCCTCGACGGCGCGCCGCACTGGCTCGGCCTGCGCCCGCTGGTGGAGGCGGAGACCACCTCCCTGCGCATCCTGCCCAGCCGCCGGACCGAGCCGGTCCCGCCCGCCCGTACCGCCGTGCGCACGAGCGCGGGCTACCCCGGGCCGGTGCGCCACGGCCACCTCCTCGTCCACGCCGGCGGGCGCGCCTGAGAACCGTATTCGTCCAAGGTTACGCCCGGTCCGGGACGGCCAGTTCGATCGAATCGGCGCGTGCACCCGAGGAAAGCTTCGGCGCACAAGTCGATCGCGCACGACGCGGCAGGGCTCGACAATGGATGTTTCTACAAGGCCGATCGATCCCGAAGCAGGAAAAAAGGGTTTCGTAACTGTCCGTGCCTAGTCTGCACCGGCCATTCTCCGGCGCAGGACCAATCTCGGAATGATCGCGGTCGAGGCCACCGCTGGAACTGATCTGCGCGGCCTCGCCGCCGAGCCGGCGCGCGGTGCCGCCGACCAGCGCCGCCACCAGCGCGTGCGGGTCGCCGTGCTCGGCCGCTACATGCTGGCCGATCGCCGGGAATATCCCTGCCAGACCGTGGACATGTCGCCGGGCGGCGTGCGGCTGACCTGCGCGGTCAAGGGCGCGGTCGGCGAGCGCGTGGTGCTCTACCTGGAGCATATCGGCCGCATCGAGGGCGTCGTCGCGCGCACCTGCCCGGACGGGTTCGCGGTCCAGCTCAACGCCACGTCGCGCAAGCGGGACAAGCTCGCCTCCCAGCTCACCTGGCTGGCGAACCGGGAGATGCTGGGGCTGCCGGAGGGACGCTCGCACGAGCGCCTCGTGCCGACCAACACGGCGGTGGTCCTGCGCGTCGAGGGCGGTCGCGAGATCCGGGCGCGCCTCATCGACATCTCAATGTCGGGCGTGGCGATCTCCTGCCCGGTGCCGCTGCCCCTCGGCGCCGCCGTCACGGTGGGCAGCACGCCGGGCCGGCTGGTGCGCTACTTCGAGGGCGGCTTCGGCGTGCAGTTCCTGCTGCCGCTCTCCCCCGACCGCTTCCACGCCGGGATGACGCTCTGACGGGCGTGCGGCCGGATCGGCCGGCGGTCAGATCTTCTTGGCGAGCTGCGCGGCGACCTCGTCGGCCGGCCGGGTCAGGTCGAGGGCGCCGAGGAAGCGGTTCTGCGCGTCCATGATGTACACCAGGGCGGTGTGCTCCATCGTGTAGTCGCCGTCCTTGGCGGGCACCTTGCGGGCATAGGCCCGGTACGCCTTCTCGGTGGCGGTGACCTGCTCGGGCGTGCCGGTGAGGCCGGTGATGCGCGGGTCGAAGCTCGACAGGTAGGTCTTGAGGCTCGCCGGATCGTCCCGCTCGGGATCCACCGTGACGAAGGCGACCCGCATCGTCTTGCCCTTCGACCCCAGGGCGGCGAGCACGTCGGAGATCTGCTGCAGGGTGGTCGGGCAGACGTCCGGGCAGTGGGTGAAGCCGAAGAACACGAGGTGCGTCGCGCCGGCGAAGTCGCGCTCGGTGACGGTGCGCCCGTCCTGGTTCACCAGCGTGAACGGGCCGCCGACGCTCGGCACGCCCACCGGTGCCTTGTCGGGCAGGAACGCGAACACCGCCGCCCCGGTCAGGCCGATGAGGCCGAGGCAGAAGGCGAGGAGCGGGACGAGGGCGCGGCGCATGGGACGGGTTCCGACCTCCGGGGAGGCCGGCACAGCACACAACGGCGCGCGGAGGCAAGCCGGCGCGGTGCCGCCGGCCGACCGATCGGCGCCGCGCCGGCGCGACCGCTACGGCTTCGAGGCCGGCTCCCCCGCGGGGCTCGCCGGGGCGGCGCCCTTCGGCGGCTCCTTGCCGAGATAGACGTATTCCGGCGCCGCCCGGAGCTGGTCCTTGGTCGTGTCGATCCGCGCCTGGAGGGTCTTGCCGTCGGTGCGGTCGAGCTTGAGCACGGACGGGTCGACCGCGACGTATTTCGAGCCGATCCCCAGGAAGCCGCCGACCCCGATGATCCAGGCCTTCACGGCCCCCTTCTGGTCGAGGACGAAGTCGGCGATCTGCCCGATGGTCTCGTTGGCGCCGTTGACGACGCTGGAGCCGATCAGCTTGCTGGCGACCATGTCGTCGGGGGCCTGGGCCACGAAGGTCGGGCGCAGGCTGTCGGCCATGGTGGCGGGCTGGCCGGGGACCGGGGTCGCGGCGGCGCCGCCGTCCGGCTTGGCGCCGTCCGATCTGGCGCCGTCGGTCTGCGCCGAAGCGGTGGCGAGGCCGGCCAGCAGGAGGGCCGAGGCGAGGAGCGGGGTGCGCATCGGAGCAGGTCTTTCAGACGGGGGCCGCACAGGGGGGTCGCGCCGCCTCAAGGTTCTGGCGGGGCTTAAGTTCCGCGCGGTCTCGGCCCCGGCGGGGGCCGGCCCGGCGGTTTGCCGGCTGCGCGTCGGCGCCGGGGGCCTTTGACGGCGGGGCCTTCCGCCCCGCACAAGGCCGGCGCCATGCTCCGCCTCGCCCTCTACCAGCCCGATATCCCGCAGAACACCGGCACGATGCTGCGCATGGCCGCCTGCCTCGGGCTGGCGGTGGAGATCGTGGAACCCGCGGGCTTCGACGTCTCGGACCGCCACCTGCGCCGCTCGGGCCTGGACTACCTCGACCACGTGGCGATCACCCGGCACCGCTCCTTCGCGGCCTTCGCGGCGTGGCGGGCCGAGGCCGGGATCCGGCTCGTCCTCGCCACCACGGCGGGCGCCGTGCCCTACACGGACTTCGCCTTCCGCCCGGACGATTGCCTGATGGTCGGGCGCGAATCCGCCGGCGTGCCCGAGGCGGTGCACGCGGCCGCCGACGCCCGGATCGTGGTGCCGATCCGGGCGGGCCTGCGCTCGCTCAATGTCGCGGTCGCGGCCGCGATGATCGCCGGCGAGGCCCTGCGGCAGGTGTCCGGGACGGCCCGACCAGATCTCTAGGATCGTGACGCCTCTCGGGTCGGCCGCCGTCTTCGCGAGCGGAGCGAAGCGATCCAGGCAGCGCCACGCTCGGCCGATGTCCCGCTGCACTGGGTTGCTTCGCCGCGCTCGCGAGGACGGGATCGGCAACGGATCGCGTCCGGCTCGCTTGGTACAACGGGACTCATCCTCACCCCGCGAGACGCGCCGCCGCATGGACGACACCGCCTTCACGCCCTCCCGGCGCCACGCCGATCTGGGCCCCGCCTTCTTCGATCCGGTGACGCCGGCCCGGTTCCCGCGGACGATCCTGCGCTACCGCAACCAGACTTGGGCGAAGCGGGTCGGACTGGGCGGCCTGTCCGAGGCGGCGTGGATCGCCCATTTCGGCCGGTTCGAGCCCCTGCCGGGCAGCTTCGAGACGCCGCTGGCCCTGCGCTACCACGGCCATCAGTTCCGCGCCTACAATCCGGACCTCGGCGACGGGCGCGGCTTCCTGTTCGCGCAGCTGCACGACCGCCTGGACGGGCGCCTCCTCGACCTCGGCACCAAGGGCAGCGGCACGACGCCCTGGTCGCGCGGCGCCGACGGGCGGCTCACCCTCAAGGGCGGCGTGCGCGAGGTGCTGGCCACCGCCCTCCTGGAGGCGCAGGGCGTCTACACCTCGAAGAGCTTCAGCCTGATCGAGACCGGCGAGGACCTCGTGCGCGGCGACGAGCCCTCGCCGGCACGCGCCTCGGTGCTGGTGCGCCTGTCCCACGGCCACATCCGCATCGGCAGCTTCCAGCGCTTCCTGGCGCTCGGCGAGCCGGACAACATCGCCCGGCTCCTCGACCACACGATCGCGACCCACCGGCCGGAGCTCTGGCGCGACGGCGTTGAGGATCGCGCCGTCGGCTTGCTGGAGGACGTGGTCGCCCGGGTCGCCCGGATGGGCGCGCAGTGGGCGGCGGCCGGCTTCGTCCACGGGGTCCTCAACAGCGACAACATCAACGTCACCGGTGAGAGCTTCGATTACGGGCCCTGGCGCTTCCTGCCGCATTACGATCCGGACTTCACGGCCGCCTACTTCGACGAGACCGGGCTCTACAGCTTCGGCCGCCAGCCGGAGGCCCTGTTCTGGAACCTCGCCCGGCTCGCCGACTGCCTGCTGGTGCTGGCCCCCCAGGCGCGCTTGGAAACGGCGCTCTCCGGATTCGGGCCGGCCCTGCAGGAGGCGTTCGCCGAGGCCCTGTTCCGCCGGCTCGGCCTCGCCCCGGCGCCGCGGCCGGAGACCGACCGGCTGGTCTCGGCGGTCTGGCGGTTCCTCGCGGAGACGCGGGCGCCCTTCGAGCGGTTCTTCTTCGACTGGTACGGCGGCCTCGCGAGCGCGACCCGCGCGCAGGCCGGGCCGTCCGCCGGCCACTACGCGCACGAGGCCTTCGCGCCGGTGCGGGCCGCGCTGGAGCCGCTCGCGCCCGCCCCGGGCGCGCGGCTCGACCATCCCTACTTCGCGGAGGCGCCCTGCACGCTCCTGATCGACGAAGTGGAGGCGTTGTGGGCGCCGATCGCCGCGGCGGATGACTGGTCCCTGTTCGAGGCCAAGCTCGCGGGAGTGGCCCGGATGGCCGAGGCCTGCGGGACGGCGCCCGCCTCGGCCTGAGCGGCCTCCTCCTCGGCGAGCCGTCGGCGCTCCTCGGCGTAGCCCCCCGCGATGGCGAGATCGACCAGGCGCCGGGTCAGCCGGAAGGCCAGCCAGAACAGGGCGAGGCAGAGAAGCGTCGCGGCGGCGGCCTTGAGCGGGTCCACGGGGTTCCTCCGGTGATGTCTCCTCGGGCGGAACGGCCCTCTTAGTGCCGAGGCGGGCCGCGGGGCAATTGGACTTCGTGCCGAGATCGAGCCCGCGGCGCGTCGTCCCGGGCTCGCCGCGCGGCGCCGGACCGGATACCCGGCCGGAACATGCTATGGCGGCCGGCAGCCGGATCCCGATATCCGGCGCTGAAGATCCCTCGATCAGGCGGATACCCGTGCGCGAGACCTTCCACATCGAAGTCCTCGGACCGGAGCCGGACGAGATCCAGACGCGGATCTCCGTGCGGGTCGGCAGCCTGGAGAGCGCGCAGGAGCGGGCCCTGCGGCTGTTCGCCCGCGCCCGGGTGCCGCAGCGCTCGGGCGAGCCGGCCGAGGCGGTCCGGGTGATCGACGGCGCCGGCCGCGAGGTGTTCTATCGGACGCGCTTCGACGCGGGGGATTGAGGCGCGAGGACACCGCCGATGCGCACAGCCCTGATCCTGCCGGTCCTCGTCCTCGCGGCCTGCGCGCTGTTCCTGCGCAGCTACACCCTGCCGCCGGCCCCGGACCGCCGGGGCGGGACCACGCTCCTGCTGACCTGGCCGAACCGCCCGGCCTTCGGCAGCCCCCGGGCCGACTGCCTCGCCGGGCCGCCCGACGAGCCGGTCCTGCCCTGCCTCATCGCCTCCGTCGCCCGGGCGCGGGACGACGGGTACACGCTGCTGCAGCTGCCGTTCTGCGCGACCTGCTACGACCTGTCCGGGCGGATCGCCGTCACGGGCCGCGACGCGGCGGCGACGCGGGCGCGGCTGGAGCAGATCGCCCGCTTCGGATGGTGACACGCGCCCGGGCAACGCGCTCCCGGGCCCGCTCCAGGGTCCGGGCCACCGGGAACAGCGGATCGCGGCCCGCCTCCACCAGCAGATGGGCGATCGGCCGGCGCGCGGTCCAGAAGGTGGTGCCGAGGGCGAAGTCCGGCGGCGCGCAGGAATCGATCCGGTCGATCGGCCAGTCGCCCCCGGCCACCGCCTCGGTCAGCCGGTGGACGAGCTGGACGCCCGGCGCGGTCTCCGGCCGCGTCTCGTCGTTGGCGATCTTCAGCACCCAGGCCTCCCGGCCGGTGACCGGCAGGATCAGGGAGGCCAGGAGCCGGTCGCCCCGGCGCAGGCGCGCGATCCGCACGCCGTCCGCGGCCCCGCGATCGGCCCCGCGATCGGCCCCGAGATCGGCACTGAGATCGGCACTGAGATCGGCCAGGGCGGCGCGCAGGAAGGCGATCTCCGCCGGCCGCTGCGCCAGGCTCGTGCCGGCCTGACCCTTCCAGCCGGCGGCCTCCAGGGCGACGTGGGCGTCGAGGGCGGGGCCGAGGGATTCGGGCGCGGCGAGGATCTCGAAGGTCACGGGCCCCGCCGCCTCCAGGCGCGCGCGGGCGCGGCGGAGCTTGCGGCGGCGCTGCCCGGAGAGGTGCCCGAGATAGGAGGCCCGCGCCTCCGGCCCGCGGCCGGTCAGGTCGAGCAGGCCGCGGTCGTGCGGCCAGTACGCGGCGCGGCGCCCGCCACACGCCGTCAGGAGTTCAGGCAGGGGGCCGTCGGCCGGAGCGTTCGGCAGGAGGAGACGCGGCGGCAGGCCGAGGGCGCCCGGCGCGGCGAGCAGCCCCGCCAGGGCGGCCTCCGGGGCGGCGCCGTCGAGGAGCGGCGCCCCGAACGGGGCGTAGCCGTGGGTCCAGCCCACGAGCAGCGGCAGCGGCACGCCCCAGCGGCGGCGCGACGGCCGGAACGGCCAGGCGGCGAGGAGCCGGGCCCCGGGCGCCTCGGGGGGCCGATCGGCGACGAGGAGGAGCCGGACGCCCGCCCCGAAGGCGTCGCGGGCCGCCAGGGCGTAGCCCGCCTCGTAGAACGGGTTGCGCATCAGGCTCGCCCGACCCAGGGCCCGCCAGGCCGGGACCCAGGGCGCCGCCCCGTCGAGGGGCCGGACCGCCGCCACGAGCCCGCCGGGAAGCGCGGCCGTGTCCGATGGGGTGTCCGACGCGGGGCCTGCCATCGCGGGACCGTCAGGCCGCGAGACGGTGACGGATCGCGCCGGCGAAGCCGAGCACGTCGTAGCGCCACGCCGTCACCCCGGCGGCGGCGGTGAGCAGGACGAGGCGCAGGGCCTGTCCCGGCGGCATCAGCCCGCCGGGGACCAGGGCGATGCCGGCATTCACCGCGCCGCAGGCCAGCGCGATCCCGGCGATGCCGGCCATGTCGGCGAGCGGCAGCGGCATCGTCGTGCCGGTCCGGCGGGCGCCGAGCACCAGCACGAGGCAGGCCGCGCTCTGGCCGCCCGCGAAGGCGAGGGCCGCCCCGGCGGCGCCGAAGCGCGGGATCAGCAGGAGCGACAGCGCGGCGACGGTGGCGAGGGTCGCGAACGCGGCGGCCGCCTCCAGGCCGCTGGAGCGGGCGAAGTAGATCACCTGCCCGAAATAGTAGGCGCGGAACATCATCAGGATGCTCGCCAGGATCAGCACCGGGGCGAGCTCCCGCGCCTCGGCCCGGTAGTCGGGCCCGAGCAGCACCGCCACGACCAGATCGTCGAAGCACAGGAAGAACACGGCCCCGAAGGCCGCGATCAGCGTCATGGCCCGTGCGGCGTCGCGCAGCACCCCGGAGGCCGCCGCCATCCCGCCCACCCGCGCCTCGCGCTTGGCGATCGAGATCAGCGACAGGGCGATCGCCTCGCCGAACACGATGAAGCTCTGCTTCAGGAAGTCGGCCAGGGCGCCGTAGGCGCCGAGCCCCGCCGGCCCCACCGTCTTGGCGATGATCAGCCGGTCGAGGCTCTGGGCGAGCGCCGCAGTCCCGAAGGACAGCACCAGCGGCCAGCCGTAGGCGAACAGCCGCAGCGCCTCCGCGCGGCTGCCGCGGCCGGGCATCATCGGGGCGATCGTGGCCGCAGCCGGCAGGGAGGCCAGGGCGTTCGCGGCCGCCACCGCGAAGGCGAGGTGCAGGGGATCCTGCGAGAGGTGCAGCGCCAGGCTGCCGAGGGCCAGGATCAGGACGGCGCGGCTCATCACCGAGGCTGCCACCGCCCCGGCCCGCAGGCGGGTGCGGGCGATCTCGGTGGAGCCCTCGAACAGGGTGGTCCCGAAGGCCAGCGCCAGGATCGCGGCCGCCATCCGCGCCGGCATCAGGCCGAGGGCGGCGGCGAGCGCGCTGCCGAGCCCGGCGAGGAGCAAGGTGCCGCCCAGGATCCGCACCACGGTGCCGACCTGCGCGGGCTCGCGCGCCTCGTCGTAGAGGGCGAAGAACGCGAATTTCGGCCACTGGCAGGTCGCCCCGTAGAGCACCAGCGCCCAGGACAGGACGTACAGGTAGGTGCCGTAGCTCTCCACCGGCGCGAGCCGCGTGAACACCGCCACCGAGGCCATGTTCAGGGCGGCCGCGAAGCCCCGCGAGCCGACATAGATCAGGCTGTGCCGGGCGATCATGTCCTAGAACCGGTCAGACGCACCACGACCTCGCACCACGCTGGGACAGACCGGCCCGTGGCGGGAGGTAACGCAGGGACGGCGCGCATGACAGCCCGGGCTTCGCAGGCGGCGTGCCGCCGGCCCCGGCCCTCAGCCCTCGCCCCGCGGGCGGATCAGCGACGTGCCTGTCATCTCGGCCGGCTGGTCCAGTCCCATCAGGTCGAGGAGCGTCGGCGCCACGTCGGCCAGCCGTCCGTCGGCCAGGGTCACGCCGTCGACGCCGACGAGCGCGGCGGGCACCGGGTTGAGGGTGTGGGCGGTGTGCGGCTCGCCGGTCTCGGGATCGCGCATCATCTCGCAATTGCCGTGGTCGGCGGTCACCAGCAGCGCCCCGCCCTGGGCCGTCACCGCCTCGACGACGCGGCCGAGGCAGGTGTCGACGGTCTCCACCGCCTTCACGGCGGCCGCGAGGCTGCCGGTGTGGCCGACCATGTCAGGGTTGGCGAAGTTCAGGATGATGAGGTCGTAGCGCCCGGAGCCGATCGCCTCCACGGCGCGGTCGGTGAGTTCGGGCGCCGACATCTCCGGCTGCAGATCGTAGGTCGCGACCTTCGGCGAGGGCACGAGGATCGCGTCCTGCCCCGCGAAGGGCTCCTCGCGGCCGCCGTTCATGAAGTAGGTGACGTGCGGGTACTTCTCGGTCTCGGCCATGCGCAGCTGCGCGCGCCCGGCCCGGGCCACGGTCTCGCCGAGGCCGTTGGGCAGGTCGAGGGCCCCGAACAGGGTCTCGGCGAAGGCGTCGATCTCGACGCTGTACTGGACGATCCCCAGGGCGGCGGCGAACCGGACCGTGCGCGCGCGCTCGAAGCCCGCGAAGGCCGGGTCGAGCAGCGCCTCCAGGATCTGCCGGGTCCGGTCGGCGCGGAAGTTGAAGCTCAGGATGCCGTCGCCGTCCCGCATGCCGGCGTAGTCGCCGATGATCGCGGGCCGCATGAACTCGTCGGACACGTCCTGCGCGTAGGACGCGGCGACCGCCTGCCCGGCCCGCTCGAACCGGGTCCCGCGCGCCTCCGTGAGGGCGTCGTAGGCCGTCTGGACCCGCTCCCAGCGCCGGTCGCGGTCCATGCCGAAGTAGCGGCCGCACAGCGTCGCGATGCGGGCGCCCTTCGGGAGGGCGGCCGCGACGTCGGCGATGCAGGTGGCGGCCGAGCGGGGCGGCATGTCGCGCCCGTCGGTGAAGCCGTGGAGCCGGACCGGGATGCCGGCCGTCGTCAGCGCGCGCGCCAGCGCGACGGCATGGTCCTGGTGCGCGTGGACGCCGCCGGGCGAGAGCAGGCCGACGAGGTGGCAGGTCCCCCCCGACGCGCGCAGCGCCTCGATGAACCGGACTAGGGCCGGGTTCCGGGCGAGGGAGCCGTCGGCGACCGCCGCGTCGATCCGCGGCAGGTCCTGCAGGACGACGCGGCCCGCGCCGATGTTGAGGTGGCCGACCTCGGAATTGCCCATCTGCCCCTTGGGCAGGCCGACATCGGCGCCGAAGGTCGTCAGCCGCGACCGGGGGCGCTCCCGCATCAGACCGTCGAAGACCGGCGTCCTGGCCTGGTGGACGGCGTTGTCGGCCACCGCGTCCCGCAGACCCCAGCCGTCGAGGATCACGAGCATCACGGGACGCGGGGTACTGTCGGGCACGGGCACAACTCTCCTGGGCTGCCGCGCGCGGCGCGCGGCCGGTCTCCGGGCCCTGACGCGGCCGGATCGTTGCGCGTGTCGATAATCGCCTTGGTCGCGCGAGACCACCGCCCCGAAGGGCCAATGGGCGACGGATGCGAGAGAGCGTCGGGCTTCTGACATGCCCCGGCCGCGCTCCGCACATGGTGGGGCGCGGCTGGCGGGACGCGGCCGGAAAGGCGCGGCCGACGGGGACTCAGGCGGTCAGTTGACGCGCGCCGCGTCGGATCCCGGCGGGAGGCCGAGCAGGCGGCGCTTCCTTCGCAGGGCGGCCCGGAGCAGCGTCCGCCGGTAGCCCGGATAGGACAGGAACCCCGCCGCCCAGGACAGGTGCATGGTCACGGCCGCCGGGCCGCTCATGACCAGGACGGGTTCCCGCGCCTTCAGCGCGAGGGCGAGGCCGCTCAGGACACAGCCCCCGGCATAGAGCAGCAGCGGGATCAGCAGGGCGGGCATCAGGGCCGCCAGCGGCAGGGCCGCGACGGCGTAGAGCAGGACCAGGGCCGGCAGGATCTGGCGGGCGCGCGGCAGGCTGGCGTGCTTCTCGAGGGTCCGCGCGCAGCCGCGCCCGTAGTGGAGGTACTGCCGGGCGAGGCTGCGGAGGCAGGCGCGCGGGAAGTACGTGATGGCGAGCTCGGCGGCCAGGTAGATCCGCCCGCCCGCCGCGCAGAGCCGCCGGTCGAGTTCGGCATCCTCGTTGTGGGTGAAGGTCTCGTCGTAGCCACCGACCCGCAGGAACTCGCGCCGGTCGAAGGCCGCGTGGTGGCCGTGGGCGACGTAGCCCGAGATGCCGCCCTGCCGGTGGGCCGAGCCGCCGTTGCCGAGGCGGCTGTTCTGCGCCGCCGCGATCGCCCTCTGCAGCGGCGTGACCCCGACGGTCCGGAGCGGCACGACCACAGAGACGGCCTGGCGCAGGCGCATCGTGCCGACGAGGTTCTGCACGAATCCCTTCGGATAGACGGCGTGGCAATCGGCGCGGACAAGGTAGGCGGAGGCGGGATGCGCGAGTCGCGCGGCGAGGTTGATCGCCGCCGCCTGGATGCGGCGCTCGTTGTGGACGAGCCGGATGCGGGGGTCGCGGGCGCTCAGGGCGGCGACGATCGCGCAGGTGTCGTCGCGACTGCCGCCGTCCAGCACCAGCAGCTCGCAGGCGATGGCGTCCCGGTCGGGCAGCACCGACGCGATGGCGTCGGCGATGTGCGCGGCCTCGTTCAGGGCCGGCATGGCGATCGTCACGAGCGGAGCGCCGGCGGCGCTCACGGGGTCCTGCATGGCGGTTCTCCCGAAACCTGGTCCCGGTCGCCGGCCGATGAGGGCCGGTCGTCCCGGACGGGGACCGACGCCGCGTGCGGCGCGCCCCCGAGGTCTCATTTGTCGTGATTGGCTACGATTACGGTCGTTGATCACAACCACCACTTCAGTCGGCCGGACCGATACGACGAAAGGTGTAATTCGGACCGCCGCACCGCGATGATAGCCCGTTCCGGCGGGACGACCGGGCGGCACGACTTCCGATTCGCACCGGGTCCCCGAGCTCGACCACGGGCTCAGAGCGTCATGCGGGACCGCCTCGAATGATGAAATCTTTGGATGCGCTTGCCCTCGGCACGCCGGAACGCGGGCCGACCGAACAGCGGACCGACCCGTCGACGCTGCGGGTGACCGAGATCGCGCCCGACGACCGGATCGTCGCCTTCGACGCGGTCGGCCTCTGGCAGTATCGCGACCTGCTGCGCGTCCTGATCCTGCGGGACCTGAAGGTGCTCTACCGGCAGACCGCCATGGGCGCCTCCTGGGCGATCGCGCAGCCGCTCTTCACCGTCCTGATCTTCACGGTGATCTTCGGCCACTTCGCCAAGATCCCCACCGACGGCGCCCCCTACGCACTCTTCGCCGGCAGCGCGGTCGTCCTGTGGACGTACTTCTCCGAGGCGGTGCGGCGCAGCGCCAACGGCCTCGTGGCGGAGGCCGAGCTGATCCGGAAGATCTACTTCCCGCGGCTGGTCATCCCGCTGGCGACGGTGGTGTCGCCGATGGTCGACTTCGCCATCGCGCTCGGCGTGCTGCTGGCCCTGATGGCCTGGTACGGGGCGGTGCCGGACTGGCACCTCGTGCTGGCCGTCCCGACCCTGATCGTGACGGCGATGCTCGCCCTCGGGGTGAGCCTCTGGCTCGGGCCGATCAACGTCCGCTTCCGGGACATCAAGCACACGCTGCCGTTCGTGATCCAGATCTGGATGTACGCCTCGCCGATCGTCTACGCGTCGAGCATCGTGCCCGCCTCGGTGCGCTGGATCTACGCGCTCAACCCGATGGTCGGCCTGATCGAGGCGTTCCGGTTCGCCATCCTGGGCGGCACGCCGCCCGACGCCTTCGCGGTCGCCGTCTCGGTCACGGCCGCCTTCGCCCTGCTCATCAGCGGACTGATCTTCTTCCAGCGCATGGAGCGCTCCTTCGCGGATGTAATCTGATGTCGATGGCAATCAGCGTTCAGGATATCGGCAAGCAGTACTGGCGCGCCCCCCGCGCCGCGCACCAGAACTCGCTGCGCGACGCGCTCAGCGAGGGCGTCCGCGGCCTGGTGACCCGCCGCGCGGCGGCGCGCCCGTCGCAGGAGAGCTTCTGGGCGCTGAAGGAGGTCAGCTTCGGCATCCGGCACGGCGAGAATGTCGGCATCATCGGCCTCAACGGCGCCGGCAAGAGCACGCTCCTCAAGCTCCTGTCGCGGATCGCCGCGCCGACCACCGGCCGGATCCGCCTCGAGGGCCGGGTCGGGGCCCTGCTCGAGGTCGGCACCGGTTTCCACCGGGAGCTGACCGGCCGCGAGAACATCTTCCTCTACGGCTCGATCCTCGGGATGGACCGTCGGGAGATCGCCGCGAAGTTCGACGCGATCGTCGCCTTCTCGGAGATCGGCGACTTCATCGACATGCCGGTGAAGCGCTACTCCAGCGGCATGTATGTCCGGCTGGCCTTCTCGGTCGCCGCGCATCTCGAACCCGACATCCTGCTCCTCGACGAGGTGCTGGCGGTGGGCGACTACACCTTCCAGCGCAAGTGCATGGACTTCGCCCGGCGCCTCCAGGGCAAGGGTTCGACGATCCTGCTGGTCTCGCACAACATGTTCAGCATCAAGACCATGTGCGAGCGCGTGATCTACATCAAGGGCGGCCGCGTCGCCTATGACGGCCCCACCGACGAGGGCCTGACCCACTACGAGCGGGACAGCTACCTCGCCGACACCGCGTGGTTCCGCCCCGACACCGGCGACCTGCCGGTCCGGATCAGCGACGTGACGATCGCCGACGAATCCGGCGCGCCGCGGACGCTGTTCCGCCACGGCGAGCGGATGCGGATCCGGGCCCGCTACAGCGCCGCCGAGCCGATCGCCGACCCGCACGTCCTGTTCTCGATCACCCGGTCCGACGAGCTGCTCTGCTGCAATTTCAGCACCCAGGCGGACGGCGCCGGCCTGACCGCCCTCGCGGGCGAGGGCGAGGTGGAGCTGCTGACGCCGCCGCTGACCCTGACCGCCGACACCTACACGGTCTCGATGGTGGTCCGGCAGCGCGGCTTCGAGCGGCTCCTCGCGGCCAAGATCGGCGGCCGCTTCCATATCGAGCACCCCGTCTTCGCGCCGGACGTCTTCGGCGTGTTCCACGAGGCGGGGACCTGGACAACGAACGGCGCCGCGTCGCAGCGCTGAGGCCCGGAGGGCGTGATGGTCAAAGGCGCGTTTGAACCCGTCCGTGACAGCGACGGCGAAACCGCGGGCGGGACGGCGTCCCGCGCCGGGCGGATCCGGTCGAACTTCGCGGCCTTCGATGCCCGGGTGCGGCACGCGGAGCGTCTCGCGGCGGCCGGCAACCATGCCGGCGCGGCCGTGGAGACCGCCATCGCGGCGACCCTGGCGGCGCACCGGCACTGCGGCGTGTTCGCGAGCCCGCGCCTCGAACGGTTGATGACCGGGATCGGCCGGACCCTCGACGGCGGCGGCCCGGACCGCGCGCGGGCCGACGGGGCTCCGTACCGGCGCGTCCTCCACGTCTGCACGCAGCTCGCCCCGGTGGGCGGCCTCACCAAGATGCTCGCGCTCTGGATCGGCGCCGACCGCAACCGGGTCAACGGCGTCGCCCTGACCCAGCATCGCGGCCCGGTCGACGGGCGGATCACCGCCGCGGTGCGCGAGAGCGGCGGCGGGATCCACCACCTGAACCACCACAAGGGCGACAAGCTCGCCTGGGCGCGGGAGCTGCGCCAGATCGCGCGCGGCTACGACGTCGTCGTCCTGCACATCCACTGCGAGGACGTGGTCCCGCTGATCGCCTTCGCGGATCCGGCGAAGAGCCCGCCGGTCCTGCTCCTCAACCACGCCGACCACCTGTTCTGGATCGGGACGCGGATCAGCCACGCGGTGATCAACCTGCGCGAGGCCGCGCGCCGGCTCGCCGTCACGCGGCGCGGCGTCGATCCGGCCCGCAGCCTCCTGCTGCCGACCCTGATCACCCTGCCCGAGCGCCAGCGCGCTCGCAGCGCGGCCAAGCAGGCCCTGGGCGTCCCGGAGGACAGCGTCCTCCTGGTCTCGGTGGCCCGGGGGGCCAAGTACCGCAACGTCGGGCCGGTCACCTACGCGGATCGCCACGTCGACCTGCTCGCGGCACATCCGCAGGCCCGGCTCATCGTGGTCGGCCCCGGCGAGCGGGCCGACTGGGAACGGGCCCGGGCCGCCACCGGCGGGCGCATCACGGCCCATCCCGAGCTGTCGGACCCGCGGGTCTTCTTCGAGGCGGCCGACATCTACGTCGATTCCTACCCGTTCGTGTCGTCGACCTCGATGCTGGAGGCCGCCGCCTACGGGCTGCCGCTGGTCACGCGGTTCGAGGCGCCCGCGGCGGCGGAGATCGTGGCGATCAACCATCCGGGGCTCGACGTCACGGCCCGGGTCGCCCACGACCAGGCCGCCTACGAGGCCCACCTCACGGCGCTCATCACCGACGCCGCGGCGCGGGACGCCGCGGGCGCCGAGAGCGCCGCCGCGGTCGCGGGCCTCTACGCGCCGGCCGCCTGGCTGGCGGGACTCGACGCGATCTACGCGCAGGCGCTGGCCCTGCCCCGCCTGCTCCCGGAGGCCGGCGCGCCCGGCCCGGCCGAGGCGCCCCATCTCGGCGAGCCCGACCTGCGCCACCAGGACATGTTCGGCTCGGACTTCCCCGTGTCGGAGATGACCAAGAACTACATCGGCATGCTGCCGCTGCGCCAGCGCGTCGCCTCCTGGCTGGCCCTGCGTCGCGCCGGCGACTTCTCCGGCCTCTGGGAGCCGGTGCGGCTTCTCCTCCCGGAATGGCTGGTCCGCAACGTGAAGGACCGGTTCGGCCCGATGCGGCTCCGGGCGCAGATCCCCGGCGCCTGAGGCCGCCCCCGGGCCCGGGTGGCCGCGGATCGGTCACGCCGGACGGCGCGCGCGTCGCGGGAGGCCCGGTTCGCCCGCCCGCGCCTCCACAGCCCTCACCGGTCTGCGTGACGCAGGCCCGCGCGCCGCCGCAGGGGCGGCGGAGCCGCCAGGACCGCGCGGAATTCTGGGCGGCCCGCCGAACACCACAGGGACAGCGCGAGCGCGCTCCGCGGCGCGGGCCCCGGGAGGGTCCGCGCCGCGGAGCGACAGCCTTGTCGGGCTCAGCGCGTCCTCGTCCTCGGCTCAGCGCGTCTTCGGGTCGGCGGTCAGCGGCCGCGCGGCCGCCCCGGCGGCCAGCGCCAGCAGGGCCGCGCGCACGCGCGTCGGCCGGAAGGCCTGCCGGATCGCCCGGTGCGGCATCAGGCGGACAGCCGTGAGGAACGCCCCCGCGGCGGCGCGGCGATCGCCGCGGGCCATGTGGGCCTCGGTGGCGTCCAGCAGGGCGTCGTAGTAGCCCTGCACAGTCCCGAAATAGAGCCGCAGGGCCGCGAGACGCGAGACGCCGAGCGCCGGCGCGTGGCGTCGGAAGACGAGGCGGGTGAAGTGGATCCGGCGGGCGATCAGGCGGTCGAAGGTCCCGGCCGGACGCTGCCGGAAATGCACGCAGGGCGCGGCGACGAAGCCGACGCCGTGGCCGCGGACGGCGCGCAGCTGCCAGTCCCAGTCCTGATCGCCGAGCAGGGCCTCGTCGAACAGGCCGATCGCGTCCACGACGGTCCGGCGCACCACCGTCGCCCCGATCTGCGGGAAGTAGCCGCTCAGCATGCGGCGCAGCAGCGCGCCCTTGTCGGTCGGAAGTTCCGGCGGCCAGGGGCCGTAGGTCGGCACGAGGTCGTGGTCGGCGGTGACGATCTGCCCGAACACGACCCCGAGCTCCGGATCGGCCTCGAACAGGCGCAGATGCTCCCGGATATGCGCCGGCTGCCAGACGTCGTCGTCGTCGAGGAACGCCACGTAGGGCGCGCTCGCCCGGGTCAGGCCGGCATTGCGGGCCGCGCCGGCGCCGGGCCGGTCGACGGGGACGTGGATCGCGCCGAACGCGGCGGCGACCTCGGCGGCGGGGCCCGCCGCGCCGTTGTCGCCGACGATGATCTCGAAGGCGAGGTCGGGGCCCTCCAGTGCGCGGATGCTCGCCAGGGCCTCGCGCAGGAAGGCGGGCCGGTTGCAGGTGGGCACCACGACGGAGACGCGGCGCCGCGCGGGTCGGTTCATACCCACTCCTCCCAGGCGTCGTAGGCGCCCCGGAGCAGGGCACCGAAGACGAGATCGTTGTCGAACTGCGTGACGAAGCTGCGCGCCACGGTTCCGGCGGGACGGGTCTCCACCGCCTGCGCGTAGACGATCCGGTAGCCCGCCTCCCGGGCCGCGTGGGCGGCCGCCCGCGTCCAGTTCGCCGACTGCCCCAGGGGGATCGCGAAGGAGTCGGGCAGGACGCCGAGGCGGGCCCCGATGGCGCGCCGGGATTCCTCCAGCTCCTCGGCCGCCTCTTCCGCGCTGAGGCGCCCGAAATCCGGGTGGGTGACGGAATGGCTGCCGATCTCGACCCCGTTGGCGGCCAGCGCCTCGATGGCGCGCCAGCCCAGGATGCCCGGCGGCGCGCTCTCGGGCCGGTCGAGCCAGCCCGACACGATGAACAGGGTCCAGGGGATCCCGAGATCGCTGAGCACCGGCGCCGCCCCGCTGAGGACGCTGCGCCAGCCGTCGTCGAAGGTGATGGCGAGATCCCGCGCGCCGCCGCGCCCGTCGGCGATCGTGGCCGCCGGCACGAAGCGGTAGCCGAGACCGAGCGCGCGCTCGAGCTGGTGGCGGAAGCGCGCGGGAGAGACGTCGTTGACGCCGCATTCCGACTGGCCGACCGAGTGGTAGCAGAGGATGCGGCCGCCCGGCGCCGGGCGCCGGATCCGGGCGAGGGCGAGCGTCGTGCGCTCGCAGGCCATCCGTGCGGCGGCGACGCGCGGGCGCGTCAGGCCGACCGTCCGGGCGAGGCTCTTGACCGGTGCGGGGATCATCGCAGGGCGTCGCGCAGGCCGTCGACGACCTGGTCCTGCTCCGCCTCCGTCATCGCCGCGTAGAGCGGCAGCAGGATCGCGTGGTCGCGCGCCCGCTCGGATTCGGGCAGGGCGAACCGCCGCGGCGCCTCCGCGTAGGGCGGCTCCAGATGCGCGCACATGATGCCCCGGCGGGTGGCGATGCCCCGGTCGAGCATCGCCTGCATGACCGCCTGCTGGTCCGCGTCGTCCGGGAGGCGGACGCAGTAGCTCTGCCAGTTGCTGCGCAGCCCCATCGGCTCGGGCGGCGGCGTCACCCCGGGGAGATCGGCGAGCCGCGCGCGGTAGCCGTCGGCGAGGGCGCGGCGCCGGGCGATCAGGTCGGGCAGCCGCTTCAGCTGCTCCCGGCCGATGGCCGCCTGCACGTCCGTCATCCGGTAGTTGAAGCCCGCGATGGAGTACGCCTCGACCACCACCTTGGCGCTGCCGTGGCGGGCGATGTCGGAGACGCTCATCCCGTGCTGGCGCAGCAGCCGGAAGGTCCGGTCCCACGCGGCGTTGGCGGTGGTGATCATGCCGCCGTCGCCGGTGGTCAGCACCTTGCGCGGGTGGAACGAGAAGCAGGCGATGTCGCCCGCCGGGCTGCCGATCGGCCGCCAGACGTCGCCCTGGAGCCGCTCGGAGCCGATGGCGCAGGCGGCGTCCTCGATCACCGGGATGCCGGAGCGGCGCCCGATCGCGGCGATCGCCTCCAGGTCGCAGGGCATGCCCATCTGGTGGACGCAGACGATCGCCTTCGTTTTCTCGGTGATCGCCGCCGCGGCGGCGTCCGGGGCCATGTTGTAGGTCGCCGGGTCGATGTCGACGAAGATCGGCGTCGCCCCGCACTGGGCGATGGCGTTGGCGGTGGCGATGAAGCTGTGGCTCACCGTCACCACCTCGTCGCCGGGGCCGACCCCGACGGCGAGCAGGGCGAGATGCAGCGCGGTCGTGCAGTTCGAGACCGCGCAGGCGTGGGGCGCGCCGACGATCGCGGCGAACTCCGTCTCGAAGGCCGCGACCTGCGGCCCCTGGGTCAGCCATCCGGAGCGGACGACGGCGGCGGCGGCCTCGGCCTCGGGGGCGCCGACTTCGGGCTTGGCGATCGGGATCATGCGAGCGCCCGCCGCAGGTGTTCCGAGCGGGATTCGTCCTGCCACCAGGCGACGAGGTCGGCGAGGCCCTCGGCCGCCCCGATCTTCGCCTCGAAGCCGATCAGCTCCTTGGCGAGGCTCGTGTCGCAGAGGCGCCGGGGCACCGGGTTCACGGCCCGCTCGGCCTCGTGGACCAGCGGCGTGCCGTCCCGGCCCATGATCCGGGTGAGGTGGCCGGCGAGGTCGACCAGCGAGGTCTCGACGCCGGTGCCGACGTTGAGCACCACGTCGGTGGCCGGCGAGATCGCCGACAGGATGTTGGCCCGGGCGATGTCGCGGACATGGACGAGGTCCATGGTCTGCAGGCCGTCGCCGAACACGATCGGCGACTGGCCCTCGGCCAGGCGCTGCATCCAGCGGACCATGACCTCGGTGTAGCGGCCGGTCAGGTCCATCCGCGGGCCGTAGGCGTTGAAGTACCGGAGCGCGACGTAGTCGAGCCCGTGCATGTCGTTGAACGAGCGCAGGAGGCCCTCGCCGAAGGACTTGGCGGCGCCGTACAGGGTCCGGTTGTCGTAGGGGTGGTGCTTCTCGGTCGTCGGGAAGACCTCCGCCATCCCGTAGACCGAGGCCGAGGAGGCCATCACGACCTTGGCGACGCCGGCCTCGACGCAGCTCTCCAGCAGGTTGAAGGTCGCGGCGGCCATCACCTCGAAGGCGTGGCGGGGCTCCGCGGCGCACTGCGTGATCCGGAGGGCCGCCTGGTGGAACACCACGTCGGTGCCCTTGACCAGCGTGTCCATCAGGGCGCGGTCGCGGATGTCGCCCTGGACGAGGCGGACGCGGCCGGAGCCGAGGGCGTCCCCGAGATTCTCGGGGCGGCCGCGGATCATGTTGTCGATGGCCACGATCTCGTCGCAGCCGGCCTCGACCAGAAGGTCGATGATGTGGGAGCCGATGAAGCCCGATCCGCCCGTGACCAGGATCCGGGTCCCGCGCAGGTCGCCGCTGAACCGGCTTCCCTTGGTGACCTCACGCAGCTTGGGCATCGGCGACCTCGCAGTAGCTGGCGACGGCCCGGCAGACGGTGTCGATCTGCGCGGACGTCATCTCGGGGAACATCGGGAGGGACAGGGTCCGGGCGGCCAGCCGCTCGGTGACCGGCAGGCGGCCGGCACCGTCGTCGAGGTGGCTGTAAGCGGGCTGCCGGTGGACCGGGACGGGGTAGTGGATGCCGGTGGCGATGCCGGCCGCGTTGAGGTACTGGCGCAGCCCCTCGCGGTCCGCCGTCGACACGGCGTAGACGTGGAACACGTGGTCGAGGCCGGCGGGGGCCGGAAGCTCCAGGCCGAGGCCCGCGAGCCGCGCCCCGTACTCCGCCGCCACCGCCTGGCGGGCGCGGGTCCAGCCCTCCAGGTGCGGGAGCTTGACCCCCAGCACCGCGCCCTGGACGCCGTCCATGCGCAGGTTGAAGCCGTGGCGGACGTGGTTGTACTTGCCCTGCTGGCCCCAGTCGCGCAGGCAGCGGGCCGCCTCGGCGAGGTCGTCCCGGTCCGTGACGATGGCGCCGCCCTCGCCGTAGGCCCCGAGATTCTTGCCGGGATAGAAGCTGAAGCAGCCGAGATCCCCGATCGTGCCGGCCTTGCGGCCGCCGCGCTCGGCGAGATGCGCCTGGGCGGCGTCCTCGACGAGGGCGATCCCGTGGCGCCGGGCGATGGCGCCGAGCGCGTCGAGATCGGCCATCCGGCCGTGCAGGTGCACCGGCAGGATCGCCTTGGTGCGGGGCGTGATCGCCGCCTCGACCAGGGCCGGGTCCATGGTCCAGTCGACCGGGTCGATGTCGACGAGGACCGGAGTGGCGCCGGCGTACAGCACCGCCGCCACCGTCGCCACGAAGGTCGACGAGACCGTGATCACCTCGTCGCCCGGACCGATGTCGAGGGCGAGGAGGGCGAGGTGCAGGGCCGCGGTGCCGCTGCTGACGGCGACCGCGTGGCGGGCGCCGCAGGCTTCGGCGAAGGCCGCCTCGAAGGCGCTGACCGCCGGGCCGAGGACGAAGTCGCCGCTGCGCAGGACGTTGAGGACCGCGGTCTCGACGTCGCCGCCGATCGCCGCGTACTGCGCCTTGAGGTCGAGGAAGGGGATCACGAGGCCCTCGCAAGTGGCATGAGGTCGATGGGGGTGCCGTTCTGGCGCAGGGAGCGCATGGCGGCTTCGAGCATCTCGACGACGCGCAGGCCGCTGTGGCCGTCGGTCATGGGCGCGGTGCCGTTCTCGATGGAGTCGGCGAAGTGCTCGATCTCGACGATCAGCGCCTCGCGGAAGGACAGGTGCGGCGACCACATGTCGCCGGTCCGGTAGGAGACCATCAGCTCGGTGATGTCGTCCGAGCCGCCGCCGACGGTGACGCCGCGGTCGTAGACCTTGACCTTCTCGATCGGGTCGAGGTCGTTGTAGACGATCATCTTCTTGCTGCCGCCGATCAGCGTCTGCCGCACCTTCACGGGCGCGAGCCAGTTGACGTTGATCTGCGCGACGACGCCGCGCGGGTAGAAGACGGTCAGGTGGGCCATGTTCTCGGGGCGGCCGCTGAAATGGCCGGTGCCGCTCGCCGAGATCGCCACCGGGGCGAGGTCCAGGATGTGGTCGAGGATGGCGAGGTCGTGGACCGCCAGGTCCCAGATCACGTTCACGTCGCGCTGGAACAGGCCGAGGTTCAC
Source organism: Methylobacterium sp. 285MFTsu5.1 (assembly GCF_000383455.1). Lineage (NCBI taxonomy): Bacteria > Pseudomonadati > Pseudomonadota > Alphaproteobacteria > Hyphomicrobiales > Methylobacteriaceae > Methylobacterium > Methylobacterium sp. 285MFTsu5.1. The sequence goes on from NZ_KB911270.1 coordinate 694,486, forward strand.
CCGGGTCGAGTCGTAGTAGAACACGTCGCCGATGGCGTCGGTCGTGATGAGTTCGTGGATCTTCTCGACCGCGCCCGTGTAGACGAAGGTGTGGTCCACCATCAGCCGCAGGTTGCGCTTGGCCGCCTCCTCGATCAGCAGCCGGGCCTCGAAGGCCGAGGGCGTGATCGGCTTCTCGATGAAGACGTGCTTGCCGGCCCGCAGCGCGTTGATGGCGATCTCGAAGTGCGAGCTCACCGGCGTCGCCACCATGACGGCGTCGATCGCGGGATCGGCCACGAGGTCGCGCCAGTCCTGATGGAGCTGGACGGCGGGGTAGCGCTTGCCGGCCCGGCCGAGCGCGGCGGGCGACTGGTCGGCGATGGCCACCAGCTGGCAGCGCTCGCTCTCCGAGGTGCACCGGGCGAGGTTCGGCCCCCAGTAGCCGTATCCGACGATACCGATCGAGATCATGACTGCATTCCCCTCAAGCAACCTGCAGAGGCTCGGCCGGCTCGGGCCGCGGCGACTGGACGGAACGGGCGCGCGCGGCGCTCTCGGCGCGCTTGGTGCGGGTGTCGCCGACGACCCGCGCGGGGCATCCGGCGACGATGGCGAAGGCCGGGACGTCCCGGGTGACGACGGCACCGGCGCCGACCAGGGCGCCCTCGCCGATGGTGATCCCCGCCACGATGGTTGCGTTGGAGCCGATGGAGGCGCGGGCCTCGACCACGGTCTCGACGAGCTCCCACTCGCCGTCCCGCTTCAGGCTCCCGTCCGCGTTGGTGGCTTCCGGGTAGAGCTCGTTGGTGAAGACCACGCCGTGGCCGACGAACACCTCGGCCCCGATCGAGACGCCCGCGCAGATGAAGCTGTGCGAGGAGATCTTGCAGCGCGGGCCGATCCGGCTACCGCGCTGGATCTCCACGAAGGGGCCGATGCGCGAACCGCTTTCGATTCGACATCCATAAATATTGACTAGATCCGGGTAGAAGATCCCCACATCCGCCCCAATATCTGCATCGGTAATCGGCATGCCCGCCGCTCCTTCCGCCGAACTTCTGTGCGTCAAAACTGCACAGAGCTGCGGACGGCCGGGAACCCAGGCTTTCGATGCGGTTCGTCCGTCGAAAGGCGAACGGCGCCCATCCGGTGTGACCCCTCCCCGGCCCGGCGCACCGTTCGGGCCAGGGGGCCTACGTCGAAAGGCGAAGCCCCCGCCCCGGCAAGGATGCCCGCGCCCGCCATTTGGAGGAGTCCCGGCTGGCTCGGCCGTTACGCATCATGCCGTCTCAGCCCTCATGAGCCCGTGAGGCCGGCGCGGTCCTGCCGCTCGACCGCCGCGCCCGGGTTCCGAGGGCGAGCCTTAAGGGGACGATGCGTGTCGAAGATGTCGACGAAGACCGCGGCAACCCGCGCCACCGCCCGCGCCGGCCGCGCCGGTCTCGCGGCGTGCCTGCTCGCCCTGTCGGCGCTGCCGGCGGCCGCGGAGTACCGCATCGGGCCCGGCGACACGATCGAGGTCACGGCCCTCAGCATCCCGACCTTCAAGCAGGAGGCGACGGTCTCCACCGACGGCACCGTCATGGTCCCGCTGCTCGGGGACGTCCCGGCCGCCGGGCTCACCGTCGCGGAGCTGCGCCAGAGCCTGCAGAAGTCGCTGCCCGCCAAGGCGGTGCGGCAGCGCAACTCCGAGGGCAAGGAATCGATCGCCGTGCTCGAGCCCGACGAGATCGGGGTGCGGATCTCGAAGTACCAGCCGGTCTACCTGAGCGGCGACGTGACCAAGCAGGGCGAGCACCCGTTCCATCCGGGCATGACCGTGCGGCAGGCCATCGCCCTGGCGGGCGGCTACAACCTCCTGCGGTTCAGGATGGAGAACCCCGTCGTCGAGACGGCGAACCTGCGCGCCGAGTACGACAGCACCTGGGCGAGCATCCAGCGGGAATCCGCCACGATCTGGCGCCTGAAGGCGGTCGTCGCCGCGTCGCGGGGCGACAAGTCCCCGCCGCCGGCGGACGTCGCCCCGGGCAGCCGCGCGACCCCGGCGCAGAAGCTCGCCGAGCAGCAGCTCCGGGTACAGATGACCGACATCGCCAAGGAGAAGGACCATCTGCAGCGCTCCCTCAACCGGACGCAGACGCAGTTCACCAGCCTCAGCGATCAGCAGGTCAAGGAGAAGGAGGGCGTCACCGCCGACGCCGAGGATTACGACACCGTGCGGGCGCTCTTCCAGCGCGGCGCCGTGGTCACGACCCGGCTGACCGACGCGCGGCGCGCCGTCCTGCTCTCCTCGACCCGCGCGCTGCAGACGACGGTCCAGCTCACCCAGCTCGAGCGCGACAAGAGCGACGTCGCCCGCAAGCTCGAGCGGGTCGACGACGTGCAGGCCATGGACGCCCTGGAGAAGCTCCAGGTCGCGGAGAACAACCTGGCGACGTACCGGTCGCGCCTGAACAGCATCAACGACAAGCTGGTCTATACCGGCGCCCTCCGGGCGCAGCTCCTGTCCGGAAGCCGCGCGCAGGCGGCGATCGCGGTCTTCCGGCAGAGCGGACCGGCCAAGACGCAGATCGACGCCGCCGAGGACACGGAGCTGCTGCCGGGCGACGTCGTGGAGATCGCGCTCAAGCCGGATCCCGCCATGCGGGGCGTCGGCGACGGGGCCGGCCAGAACTGACCCACCCGCCCCGGCTCGACGCGCCCATCGGGCCGAGCCGGCGTCCCCTTTGACGGATAGCGCCCCGAGGCGGTGACCGCCGCGGTGAGGAGAGATCCATGAACCGACACTCGACCAGCGCGTCCTTCCTGCCGATCGGTGCGACCCGCCCCGGTGGGACCGGAGCCTGGCGCGGCCAGCCCTTCTCGCCCGAGACGGAGTCCCAGGTCTCGATCCTGACCATCGCGCGGCAGAACTGGCGGTCGATCCTGGCCTTCGCCGCCGTCGGGCTGGTCTGCGCCGGGATCTACGTCGCGACGGCGCCGGCCATCTTCACGGCCCGGGCCCGCGTCTACATCGAGAGCCGCTCCAGCCCGGTGACGGCCCGCGACACGCCCAATGCCGGGACGCCGCTCGAGATCGCCGAGGTCGAGAGCCAGGTCGAGTACATCCGCTCGGAGAAGATCGCGCTCGCCGCCGTGCACCGGCTCGACGAGTCGGCCCTGAAGGATCTGGCGGCGCCGACGCACCCGCTCGTCGCGAAGGTCCGGGAGTTCGTGAAGGCCGCCAAGGCGCTGCCCCTCCGGCTGATCGGGGCCGAGCGGCCGGTCCAGGAACCCGCCCCCGTCAGCCCGGACCTGCGCCAGGCGCGAACGCTGCGCGAGAACGTCGAGGCCAGCCGCATCGGCGCCGCCTACGTGATCGAGGTCGGCTACAGCGCGGACAATCCCGCCACGGCGGCCGCTGTCGCGAACGCGGTGGCCGGGGCCTATGTCAGCACCGAGCTGGAGAACCGGGCCCAGGTCTGGAAGGTCGCCGGCGAGTGGATGCTGCCGCGCCTGAAGGAACTCCAGCAGCGCGCCAGCCAGGCCTCGCGCGAGGCCCAGACCTACAAGGCCGAGCACACCATCATCGACCTGGGCAAGCGCGGCCTCGTGGGCGAGCAGCAGGTCGAGGAGCTCAACACCGCGGTGGCCGCAGCCCGGTCCAAGACCGTCGACGCCCGCGCGGTGCGCGATCAGATCCGCGGGCTCCTCGATTCCGACATCGCCGATCCGGGGATCACCGAGGCGTTCAAGGACAGCGTCATCATCCAGCTGCGCCGGCAGTACGTCGACCTCGTGCAGCGCGCCGACGACCTGAAGCGCCGCCTCGGCCCCGACCACGAGGCGGTCCAGGCGATCCAGCGGGACATCCTGGCGGCCAAGCAGTCGCTGCGCACCGAGCTCGAGCGCCTCGCCGTGTCCCTCGACCACGATTTCGAGGTCGCCAAGGCCCGCGAGGACAGCATGACGGCGGCCTTCGACGCCCTGATCTCGAAGACGCTGATCATGAGCAACGCCCGCGTCAAGGCGCGGGAGCTCGACCGCACCGCCGAGACCTACGACCAGATCTACACCAACCTGCTCCAGCGCTACATCGACGCCGTCAACCAGCAATCCTATCCGCAGCCCTCCGCCCACGTGATCACGCCCGCGACCGTGCCGGAATCCCCGAGCGCGCCCCGCGGCAGCCTGATCATGCTGCTCGGCCTCCTGGTCGGCACCGGGTTCGGCGTGAGCGGCGCCTTCGCGCGGCACTGGTTCGACCGGACGATCCGCACGCCCCGGCAGCTGACCGGCCACGGCCTGACCTGCCTCGCCGCCCTCCCCGAGCTGCGGCGCGAGCCCGGCTTCCGGGCGGCGCTCGCCCTGGCGCAGGCCCACGCCAACGAGGCGCAGCGTCCGGCCAGCATCGAGGCGTTCCGGGCGAGCGCCGTGCGGTTCATGCCGCAATCGGTGTTCGTCGAGCGCCTGCACAGCCTCAAGGCCCACGTCCTGGGCAGCGACCGCCGCGGCCCGGTCTTCGCGATCGGCGTCACGTCCGTGGGGGCCGGCGCGGGCAAGACCCTGTTCGCGAGCAATCTCGGCCAGCTCCTCGCCCGCGCCCGCGCGAGCTCCGGGCGGGTGCTGATGATCGACGCCGACGTCCGGCAGGGGACGCTCTCGCGGCTCAGCCAGGCCACCGAGCAGCGCGGCCTCCTCGACGTGCTCGCCGGCCGCTGCGGCGCCACCGAGGCGGTCCGCCCCCAGCCCGGCGAGGTCCGCCTGCTCGCCTGCGGCAACCGCCACCCGAACGATCCCCATTTCAGCGATCTGATGACCGCGGAGGGCGTCGCCGCGGTGCTGGGGGACGGACGCCCCGCCCTCGACCGCCCCGCCCTCGACCGCGTCGTCGTCGACCTGCCCCCGGTGGACGAGCTCCCCACGCTCCGGCCGCTCCTCGACACGCTCGACGGCCTGATCATCGTGGTGGAGGCGGGCCGGACCAGCATCGACGACGTCGCCGCCGCCGTGCACGATCTCGAGTCGAGCGGCAGCACCGTCCTGGGCGTCGTGCTCAACAAGACCAACGACGGCCAGACGGTCCGGCGCGGCGGATTCCGCGGCGCGCTGAGCCGCTGGACCGCGGCCCGGCGCAGCGCCCGCGGCGCGACCCAGGCAGCCTCGTGACCGGCCCGCGCGCCGAAGGTCTCGACCGGGTGGCGGCCTTCGTGCCGGCCCGGGCCGCCCCGACCCCGGCCTTCGCGGTTTCCGCGACCCCGCGCGGCCGCCGCGTCGCCTTCTTCGGGCACGACCGGGCCGAGCCCACGGTCCGGAAGCGGGTCGACGCCATCCGGGACGCCGGGTGGTCGGTCATCGTGTACGCCTTCGAGCGGGACCGCCCCGGCGCGGTGCCGGCCGAGGCCCCGGTGGCCGACGACATCGTCCCCCTCGGCCTGACCGTCGACCGCAACTACGCCCGCCGCCTGCCGCGCCTCGCCGTCGGCATCGCCCGGGCGCTGCGCCGCCGGCGCGACCTGCGCGGGGCGGACGTGATCTACGTGCGCAACCTCGACATGGCCCTCGTGGCCTGGACCGCGGCGCGCCTCGCCGGGAGCCGCGCGCGCCTCGTCTACGAGGTGCTGGACATCCAGCGTCTGATGGTGCGGCCGGACGCGCCGGGACGGATCGCCCGCGCGGTCGAGCGCTGGATCCTCGGCCGCAGCGACCTCCTCGTCGTCAGTGCCCCGGACTTCATCGACCGGTACTTCCGGCCGGTCCAGGGCTTCGCCGGCGCGTGGCACCTCCTCGAGAACAAGGTCATGGGCCACCGCCTCGGCGAGGTGACGACCCGGCTCGACCGCACCCGGACGGCGGAACCGCCCTGGGTGATCGGCTGGTTCGGGACGCTGCGCTGCCGCCGGAGCCTGACGATCCTCGCCGCCATCGCGGACGCCCTCGGCGACTCGGTGCGGATCGTCCTGGCCGGGCGCCTCTCCGAGGAGGACATCGCCCCGCGCGCCCTGGCGGACACGCTGGACGGCCGGCCGAACATGTCGTTCCGCGGCCCCTACGCCAATCCCCGCGACCTTCCGGAGATCTACAGCGGGATCCACTTTAGTTGGGCCGTCGATTACCTCGATGATGGACTGAATTCGGACTGGCTACTGCCGAACCGGCTCTACGAGGGCGGCCTGTGCGGCGCCCTGACGCTGGCGCGCGCCGCGACGGCGACCGGACGCTACGCGGTGTCGGAGCGCCTGGGCTGGGCGTTTCCCGAGCCGCTCGCCGATTCGGTGACGGCGTTCCTGCGGACGCTCACGCCGGAGGCCTACGCGGAGCGACATGCCGGCCTGCTCGGCCGCGACCTCGGCACGTTCGTCGATGTCGGCGGCATGCGCGATCTCCTGGTCCGGCTGGACTAGAGCCGTGCCCGATCGCGTTGCGATCGGGCACGGCTCTAATCCTTTGTCTCGACGCGCTCTCTCACGCCGAACCGGTATCCACTTCGGCGGAGAGCGCTCTCGATCGCCGCCGCGGCGATTCCGGATCCCGGCAGGGATCCGCCAGTGATTCGCCCGTCGCGTCGGACGGCGCGCGGGGCGGCCTCTTCTCCCGCGGAGCGTGCCGTTTGGTACAGCGCCGCACCGATGAAATCAGTACTCGGACCCCAACAGGGCAAACAACCGAGTACGCATGTTGCCTTTTAGCCTCAGTCAGGTACAGCGGGCCCTCATCCCTCGAATACTCCCGTCACGAATACCTACATCGCACCGAGATCATTGAATTGCCCTCGAAGTCCCACCGATACGACCACGCAACAAGTAGTTCCGAATAAGACAAAGTTTCGATATTCTTAAAACCGACATCTGAGCGACTACATTCGAAAAGATCTTGAATCGGACCACCACAGACGGCGAATGATCTTGCGAATGCATCTCTCCACCAGCACCGTCGTGCGCAATCAAACAAATCACTATGTACGTACGTAGTGCGCGATGATTGTATTTAGCCCTGCAATTTAAGGGTTAAGATTCAAATAGGGTATTTACAGACGATTTTACGAAAGCTAGCATTGTATCCGTGGTCATCGGCAATCGCCCCAAGGCGACCGGCGCCACCGCGTATCTCAGTGTCACGCCGTCGGCGAGCGCATTGGGTATCCCGTCATCGCTGACATTCGGCTTCCTTCGAAAGGAGGTAATTTTCTATGGCCAGTCTTGGTACTCGAGACGCGCTCACCCTCGTTGAGCGGGACACGGCCGAAAGCCGCCGCGGCTTTTCGGGTGCACATGCCGGTGACAACCCGGTCGTCGTCGAGCAACGGGACCAGTCCCGGGGCCGCGCCAGCCGCATCGTCATCATCGATCGACGCCAGCTCGTCGGCCGATGCCTCGCCGCCTCGCTCAGCGAGGCCGACCGGCAGACGTCGTTCGAAGTCTTCGCGGACATCGAATCGTGGAAGCGGCAGACGCCGTTCGTCGCCGCGAGCGTGGTCGTGCTCTGCCGGCCCGACGGCAACCTGACCGAGACCGAATGGACCGAGATCACGCGGGAACTGGCGTTCCTGCAGGGCGAGGCCGGCGCTCCGCCGGTGGCCGTCATCTCGGACGGCGAGAACCTCGACCAGATCGTGCGGATCATCAAGCTCGGCGTCAAAGGCTACATCCCGACGACGACCTCCGTGGACATCGCCCTGCAGGCGCTCCAGCTCGTGCAGGCCGGCGGCGTCTACATCCCGGCCGAATGCCTCCTCCCCCTGCTGGCCAACATCAAGGTGGACGAGCCGGTCGAGGCCGGGGACGACGACATCTTCTCGCCGCGGCAGCTCTGCGTGGCGCGGGCGCTCCGGAAGGGGACGCCGAACAAGATCATCGCGTACGAACTCAACATGTGCGAGAGCACCGTGAAGGTTCACGTCCGCAACATCATGAAGAAGCTCAAGGCCAAGAACCGGACCGAGGTCGCCTACCTGACCAACAAGTACTTCCTCCGGGAAGATTCCAGCCTGGCGAGCGTGAAGGCTCCGGCGGCCTGATCGCTCGGGCGCCGGCCCCGCCGCGGCGGGGCCGCCCTGGCAGAAATTCGGTCCGGCGCGGCCGGACGGAGCTTCGGGGTCTCCTCGTGGATCGCCTGCCCGGGCGGCCCGCGAGGGGACCCGTTTCGCGTCCGACCGTCCCGCCAAGCGGTCGGCGGATCGGCGCGGCGCCACCGGCCCGGTCCCGACGCCGCGGATCGGCCTCCCCGTCCTCTCGCCCCGCGCGCCGGCGCGGTCACCGCGGCCGGAGCGGCCGCGCGCCGGGTCGCTCGTACGGGTGATCGTCCAGCGGATCGGCGGGGCTCCCGTCCGCCGCCCTCACCGGCGCCGGGCGACGACGGGCCCGCGTTCCGCGGGCCCGGCCCCGCCTCACGCGGTCCCGGCGACGGCGTCGGCGGGGGGCAGAGCCGGCGGGATCTCGGACTCGTCGCCGGGCTGGTCACCGGGTTCGTCAGGGCGGCCCACGCTGCTGTAGGCGAAGCCGTGCGCCCGGACGTCGGCGGCCCGGTAGACGTTGCGGAGATCCACGAGGACCGGTCGCTGCATCGCCGCCCGCAGCCGGTCGAGGTCGAGGGCCCGGAACGCGTCCCACTCGGTGACGAGGACCAGCGCGTCGGCGCCCTCGGCACAGTGGTAGGCATCCTCCGCGAAGGCGACGCCGGGCAGGAGCGGGCGCGCCTGCTCCATGCCCTCGGGATCGTAGGCGCGGATTACGGCGCCGGCGTCCTGCAGACCCGCCACGATCGCCAGCGCGGGCGCGTCGCGCATGTCGTCGGTGTTCGGCTTGAAGGTCAGGCCCAGCAGCGCCACCGTCCGGCCGCGCACCGACCCGCCGCAGGCCTTGATCACCTTGCGCGCCATCGCGCGCTTGCGCTGGTCGTTGACCGCCACCACCGTCTCGACCAGCCGCAGCGGGGTGCCCGCATCCTGCGCGGTCTTGACTAGGGCCAGCGTGTCCTTGGGGAAGCACGAGCCGCCGTAGCCCGGCCCGGCATGCAGGAACTTCGACCCAATCCGGTTGTCCAGGCCGATGCCGCGCGCCACCGCCTGCACGTCCGCGCCCACCGCCTCGCACAGATCCGCCACCTCGTTGATGAACGTGATCTTCGCCGCGAGGAACGCGTTCGCCGCGTACTTGGTCAGCTCGGCCGTCCGGCGGCTCATCGCGACGATCGGCGCGGCGTTGAGGTAGAGCGGGCGGTAGATCTGCTCCATGACCGCCACGGCCCGCGGCTCGTCGGTGCCGACGACGATGCGGTCGGGGCGCTTGAAGTCGGCGATGGCCGCGCCCTCGCGCAGGAACTCGGGGTTCGAGACGACCGCGAACTGCGCCTCGGGGTTGGTCTCGCGGATGATGCGCTCGACCTCGTCGCCGGTGCCCACCGGCACGGTCGACTTGGTCACCACCACCGTGAAGCCGCGCAGCGCGCGCGCGATGCTGCGGGCGGCCGCGTAGACGTAGCTCAGGTCGGCGAAGCCGTCGCCGCGGCGGGAGGGCGTGCCCACCGCGATGAAGACCGCGTCAGCCTGACCGACCGCCGTCTCCAGGTCGGTGATGAAGGACAGGCGGTCCTGGCGGACGTTCTCGGCGACCAGGGCCTCGAGGCCCGGCTCGTAGATCGGCATCCGGCCGGCATTCAGCGCGTCGATCCGGCCGCGATTGCTGTCGACGCACACGACCGTGTGGCCGAAATCCGCAAAGCACGCGCCAGAGACCAGACCGACATAGCCCGACCCGACCATCGTGATGTTCATGGAATCCTCGCCGCGATCGCACCGACGCTCGGGTCTACGGCGGCCCGACAGGGCCACCAACATCATATCTTAGGCGTACGCGGCTCTGCCGATCGGGCGTAGCGGCGACGATTCGGCCCGACCGGCCCGACCCCGCCGCGGCCCGTCCCGAACCGGCAGCCGGGCCGCCCCGAACCGCGCCTTACATCGCCATCTGGCCATGGCGGCGGCCGGGCGGCTACGCCATTCGGCTGATCCGGCGGCGCCGGTCGACGATCGCGCGAACATTTTCCCGGCGCATCACCCGAATTGTCAAAGACAGGCTGCTTTTTCCCGACCGCTTTGTCCGGGAGCGCGAACGGCTAAGATGCTAACACCGGTCTATAGAACTGAACTCCCCGAAGAGTTCCGGCGGAGGAGAACCCTGTTGGCGGCGCGTTTCTACTTCGAGATCGCAAATGCCGAGGAGACGATCCACGACCACGTGGGGGTCGAGGCCGCTGGCCTCGAGGAAGCCCTGATCGAGGCGCGTAGCGTGATCGCCGAGATGGCCGACGAGATTACGGGAAACGGCCGGGAGCCGCCCTGGACCCTCCTCGTGCGCAACGAGGAGGGCTGGCTGGTCGGCCGCCTGCCCATCCGGAAGTGACGGCCCGCGCCGCTCGGACGGCGCGGGGGTGCGGCCATTAAGATATCGTTAACGGATCGTCCGGAGGATCGGCTGAGCCCTCGAACCGTGGCCATCCGGAATGCCCCTCTCCCAGAACGTCCCGCACGCCGCCCGCCAGGCGGACGCGATGGCTGCCCAGATGGCGCTGGCCGCCCACGCGCTGCGGATGCGCGGCGATGTCGGGACCGCCGAGTCGCTCCTCGCGATGGCGCGACACAACCGGATCCTCGCGCTCAAGCTGCGGATCGCGCAGGATCTGGCGCCGGGCCAAGACCGCGCCGAGCGCCGGGCCACCGCCGGCCGTTAACGCCGCGCGCGATCGGCCCGGGACGGTCACGGAGCCCGCGCCGCACGCGACGGGATGCGTCTCACCAACCCGAGCCCGGCTTACCCGGACCGGCCTGCCGGCGGTCCGTTGATCACTGTGGCGAGGATTGCTGGCAGGCGCGGCGCCCGCGCGCGTCGTGTCGGCGCTCCGACCGGGCACCGACCGCCCCGCCGAGGACCGGCCCACGGTCGACGGGAATCAATGCAGAATCCACATCACCGATCATCGGCGCGGTTGGCGCCGAATAAAGTCCGTGATAGTGTAAATAACTAACATCCGACAGGAAATTCAGTCGTCGTGTCGCCCCCGGACGCCGGACATTCTGAGGTCAGCACGACCCTGGCGCTGGACATGGTGGGGCGCGCCTACCTGGCCCTGGCGCTCCTCTACGAGACGGCCCATCCGGGAGAGTTCGTCGACGTCCAGCAGAAGATCCGCGCGTTCGTCGAGGACAATTTCCGCATCATCCAGGAGACGAGCCGCGACGAGAGCCTGACAACCGGTACAGTTGACGGCGCCCTTCACCTTGTGAACAGCGTTTTGGTCGAGGTCGAGACCAAGATCGCCACAATGATCCGGCCGACGCGGCAGCTCCGTGGCTAGACGAGACCTTGAATTGCCCCCCGCTATTCAGCGACTGTTGCAGTCGAGCCATGGCGCGCGGATAAACGGCCCCGCGCCATAGGGGATCGAAGATTGCAATGGCTCCCGACGTCGACAGTCTTAAGTGGGCATGTTACCCGGCGGACGGGGCAGCAATAAATTATCAAGCACGATGATGGGCAACGATGATTGCGATCGGGGGGCGCGCAGCGCGGATGTCGCGCTCGAGGTTCTCGTCCGAGCCTATCACGCTCTCGCGGTCGTCTACGAGTTGTCCAGTCCCGGTGCCTACACGGCGCTCCACGGCAAGATGATGCCCTACCTGCTGGACGGCTTCCGTCACGGCACGGCGCCGGACGCCGTCGATCCGGACCTGGACGCGACGGTCTCGACGGCCCTGGAGCGGGTCCGCAGCGCGCTGGACGAGGTCCGGTCCGACGTGGCGGCCGTGCGGGCGCGCAGGGAGGAGCGCTGACGCGCCGCTGTCGGCCCGGCCCGGCGCCGGCTCAGCGCGCCGGCTCGAGGCGGCGCTCCGGTCCGAGGAGCAGGCGCGGACCGGTCTCCCGCTCCGGCACGGACGCGGGCACGAGGCGCGCGAGCTTGTCCGCCAGGGTCACCGACAGGATGTGGCGCCACGCCAGGGGCGTGCCGAGCAGCTCCCGCAGGGCCGCCGCGTAGCCCTGGGCGCGCCGCCGGTCGAGGACGCGCCGGTGCTGCCAGCGCCGCGCCGTGGCGGCGCGGTGGGCCCGGAGGGCCACCCGCGCCTCCGGGGCGAGACCCGGCCGGCCCAGCATGGCGTCGTCGAAGGCCAGCATCGCCCCGAGGTCGTCCGTCCGGTGCTGCGCGCTCAGCGAGTTCGACCGCTCGACCGCGACGTAGCCGCAGGGCGCGGTCACGGCGAACACCGCCCCGGCCGCCAGCGCCTCGACGTAGAGGGCGTAATCCTCCCCGAGCCGCAGGCGCGCGTCGTAGCGCAGCCCCTGCCGGTCCAGGAAACCCCGCCGCATGATCGGCTTCAGGAAGCCGAGCTCGCGCCGGCTCGCGCCGGGACGGGGGATGTTGCCGGTCACGAAGGCCGCGAGGGTGAGCCGCTGCGGCCGCCCCGGTCCGGTGACGAGGCCGGCGGCGGAGGCCGCCTCGCGGCCGCGGACCATGACGATGTCGTCGGCGATCAGATCCCAGGTCCGGGGCGCGGAGAGGAGCCGGCCGAGCCGGCCCTCGAGGAAGTAGTCGTCGGCGTCGAGGATGCAGAGCAGCGGGGCGCGGGCGGCCGCGATGGCGCGGTTCCGGGCCTCGGCGGGTCCGACATTCTCGGTGAGCCGGATAATCCGCAGGCGGCCGGTACCGTCGTCGGCCGCCGCGGCGGCCGCGCCGGTCGGGTCCGCGGAGGCGTCGTCCACGACGATGACCTCGGCGACCTCCGGCTGCCGGAGCGCCGAGGCGACGGCGGTCGCGATCGTGTCCGCGGCGTCCCGGGCCGCGATGATGACGCAGACCTCCGGGACGGGGGACGAGGCCTCTAAGCTGCGCACCGGACGACTCCGCGACTCTCCGGCCGGTCCGCACCGCGGCCGGTCCGCCGGCACGGTAGGGCGATCCCGGCGCGGCGCGCGAGATCGTCCGAAAGGAGTGGGCCGGCCCCGGGCCGGATCGTCCGAATGATCCCCGGCCGGAGCCGCCCCCGCCGCTACGATGCGCGCCGCCGCGATCCTGCGGCGACTGGTTTGAGGACGTGCGCATGACGATCTGGTCCGGCCCGGGCCGCCGCCTCTGCGTGGCGGCGACGCTTCTCCTGCAGGCCTATCCCGCGAGCGCGGGCGAGACCGCCGCGCCGCCGGCCGCGGCCCAGGCCGCCTCTCCCGCCTCTCCCGCCGCGGCCCAGGCTGCCCAGGGCGGCGCATCCTTCGTGGAGCTGTTCAGCACCCTGAACGAACGCCGCTGGTACGTCTCGGACGGCTGGGTCAACGGCGACTGGCAGGGCTGCACGTGGTCGAAGCACCGCGCCCGGATCGCGACGCCCGGCGAACTCTCGCTGTCCCTGACGGACATCACCTACAAGGAGCGCCCCTTCAGCTGCGCCGAGATCCAGACCCGCGAGCGCTACGGCTACGGCACCTACGAGGTCCGGATGCGGGCGGGCACCGGGTCCGGCATGGTCTCGGCGTTCTTCACCTATAACGGCCCCGACAACGGCGACCGGCGGACGAACGACGAGATCGATTTCGAGTGGCTCGGCAAGGACACGAGCAAGGTCCAGCTCAACTACTTCGTCGGCGGCGTCGGCGAGCACGTCAGCCTCGACGCCCTCGGCTTCGACGCCGCGACCACCACCGCGGACTACGCCTTCGAGTGGCTGCCCGACCGCCTGCGCTGGTACGTCAACGGACGCCTGCTGCGCGAGGTCGTCGGCACGCCCGACCGGCCGCTTCCCTCCCATCCGAGCAAGATCATGCTCAGCGTCTGGTCGGGACAGGGCCCGGACTTCGCGTCGTGGCTCGGACCGACGGAGTATTCGGGACAGCCGGTCACCGCGCTGTTCGAGCGGGTCGCGTTCACCCGGATGGGCGATCCGTGCGGCTTCAAGGAATCGATCGTCTGCCGCTAGCCGCACCGTCGGGCGGACGCCGCACCGGCGACCGCCCCGGGCATCGGACCACACATGACACCGCACCGGACTCCGGACACCGGAACCGGGCTCCGGACACCGGAACCGACACCGGGCCGGACTAAATCTTAACGTCTCCGCGGCAGGCTGGGCCCTCGAACGCGCCCGGAGCCACGCGATGCATTGGTCGAGCCTCGTCATCGCCGCGTACGCCGCCGGCTTCGTGGAGTTCTGGCGGCTCTGCCTTCAGGCGCCGGCCGCCGAGGAGGATCCGGCCTGACGTGTCCGGTTCGCCGCGCCGGGCCGCACCGGGCCCGGACGGCTCACCGCTCGTTGGCGATGGGCCGCAGCAGGGCGCCGAGCAGGAAGGCCAGTTGCCCGCAGACCAGCAGCGCCGTCCCGCGCCGCAGGCACGCGCCGGCGCTCAGGTTGTAGACGAGGAGGCCGTAGCCGACCTCGGCCGCGACGATCGGGACGAAGACCAGCAGCCGCCAGACGGAGCCGAAGCGGCCCAGCATCACGCCCAGCAGGGCGTTGAGCATCATGCCCTTCATCGGCGCGCTCCGCGGCGGGCGCGGCGGGCGCGGCGCGGCCGCCCGGTCATGGCCCTAGCGGCTGCCGCGCTGGCTCAGCACGGCCGGAACCGTCTTGAGCAGGATGGCGAGGTCGCGGCGGAGGCTCCACTGGCTGGCATAGGCGCAATCGAGGGCGACGCGCTCGGCGTAGCCCGTGTCGCTGCGCCCGGAGACCTGCCAGAGGCCGGTCAGGCCCGGCGGAACGGAGAAGCAGGCGGTGAAGTCGGCGCCGTAGCGCACGACCTCGGCCTGGACGATCGGCCGCGGCCCCACGAGGCTCATCTCGCCGCGCAGCACGTTCCAGAGCTGCGGCAGCTCGTCGAGGGACGTCTTGCGCAGGACATGGCCCAGCGCCGTGACGCGGGGATCGTGGGTGAGCTTGAAGGACGCCTCCCACTCCGCCCGAGCATCGGGATTCTCGGCGAAATGCCGCGCCAGCACCGCGTCGCCGTCCGCGACCATGGACCGGAACTTCAGGCATCCGAAGGGGCGCCCGTGCCGGCCGAGGCGCTTGTGTCGGAAGATCGGCGACCGGCCGTCGCTGCCCCAGATCAGCAGGGCGATGAACAGCAGCAGGGGCAGAAGCAGGAAGAGCGCCGTCAGCGCGATCGTCGCGTCGAGGACGCGCTTCATCGCCCAGCTCGCCCGGAGGCCGGGGCCGGCCTGCCGCGGGGCCGGCAATGTCTTGACCAACGCCTCGTTCAGCGTCTCGACCATATCCTGCGGCGTCGACGACTCGATCGGCGTCGGGGTCCCAGCCGGGCGCAACATGTCGGCTCCTTGACTCGGGGTGAGACGGGATCGGAACTTGCGGAGCGACGTGCGCAGCCGGCCGGTTCGGCCAGCCTCGCCGCAGCCGGCTTCGGCGGCGCTCGGCCGGTCCGAAGGGGCGTCGATCGCAGGCGGAACCCTTGCGACAACACTGGGCCCACGACCGGTTCGGCAACAAGACGGCCGCCGATCCATCAATGGAGGTAAGGCGTTGCTGGTCGTGCTGGTGTTCGCTGCACTGATTGGAGGAGCGATCGGTTTCGCGGTTGTTCTACCGAAGGGGTTCCTGCTCGCGCTGCTGGCCGCCCAGGCCGGGGCGGCCGTCGCCGTCGGCCTCGTCGTCCTGCTCATCCGCCGCCGCTGACGGCCCTACCGGGCGGCGGGACCGCTTTCGGGGAGGTCCCGTCCGCCGATCGAGGTAAGGGCCCCCGCGCGGGGGCCGGTCTAAACCGGGCTGCCCGGCCCTCCCGGCCGGACCCGGCCGCGCGGGCGCGTTCTGCCCCGGCGCGGCGCGGTCGATCACCGGACAGGACGCGCCGTGGCCCCTTCAGAGCGCCGCATCAACGGGTTCGACGGCCTGCGGGCCCTGGCGTTCCTGATGGTCTTCGTCAGCCACAAGGCGCCGAGCCCGAGGACCGAGGCCCTCGGCACGGCCGGCGTGTGGCTGTTCTTCGTCCTGAGCGGCTTCCTGATCGTCCGGATCCTCGCCGCGGCCCGCACGGCCGTGGAGGCGGGCGCGTCGACCCCGCTCGGCAGCCTCGGGCTGTTCTACCGGAATCGCGTCGCCCGGATCGTGCCGGTCTACTACGTCTTCCTGTTCGTGCTCTACACGGTCCGGACCGGCGACCCGGCCAGTCTCGGCAACGACGCGTTCAAGCTCGCGACGTGGTTCTACGTCACCAACATCTACATCGAGCTGAACGGCTGGGGCACCGAGCTCGGCCATCTCTGGAGCCTCGCGGTCGAGCAGCAATTCTACCTGCTGTTCGCGCCGGCGGCCCTGTTCCTGCCGCGGCGCCACCTCGGCACGCTGTGCTGGCTCCTGGTCGGGATCAGCGTCCTGGCGCACGGTGCCCTGTGGCGGGCGGGCGCTGCGCCGCGGTGCTTCGACGTCGACACCCTGGCCAATGTCGGACTGATCGCGCTGGGCGGCCTCGCCGGCCTGCGCACCCGGCCGCTCCCGGCCTGGCTCGCCCGCGACGCCGCCCTGGCCGGCGTGCTGGCCCTGTTCGTGGCCCTGCCGCTCCTGATCGCGCCGACCGGCTGGTGGCTCGTTCTCGGCCGCCTCAGCGGCGTCCTGGCGGCGCTGCTGCTGCTGCAGGTGGTCGAGGCGCGAGAGGGCCGCGCGGTCGCCCTCCTGGAGATCCCGTGGCTGCGCCGGATCGGCGTGATCAGCTACGCCGCCTACCTGTTCCACGTGCCGCTCCACGCGGAGCGGGTGCTGGCCCTCGTCGGCCTCGACGTCGCCGGACCGCGCTCGGTCTCCATGGCGCTCGACCTGATGCTGACGCTGCTGCTGGCCGAACTGTCGTGGCGGCTCCTGGAGCGGCCCGCACGCCGGCTGCTGCGGGCCCCGCGCCGGCGGGTCGGCGCCTCCGCGCTGGTCGGCCCGTAATCCGCTCGCGCGTCCCCGGCTCAGCCCTTGATCGGCACCCGGCCGACCTCCGCGCCGGTGGCGTCGCGCACGACGAGCGTCCACGCGCCGGCCGGTCCCGCGACCTCCAGTTCACCCGCCATTTCGTCGATCACGCTGCGGGCCTCCGCGAGCGCCTCGGCCAAGTCCGCGGCTTCCACGCCCTGCGCGTCGCGGATCGTCTCCTCGCCGTTCTCGATGTCGAAATAGAAGCGACTGGGCACTCATCTCCTCCCTGATTTCCGCCCTCGGGAGGGCCCTCGGATACTACCTACGTAGTTCGCCCACGTCCGACAATGCTCAGTAGGAGACATAAACCTTAACAAACATCAAAACTGTTTTCGTTGGTTGCGTTGCAATAATGTCGAGATTCCAGCCAAATAATCCATTATAGGTATCGCCGATCACCCTTGCGGCCGCTTCGGCGATGGCGGCGCGCGGTGACGGGCCTCAGGGGCGTTCGACATGGCAGCCTCCGGCGATTCGAGCCTCAAAAAAGATTCTCCTGCCTCGGCGGAGAGAAAACAAAAATTGCGCGCCCACGTCCGGACGATTCTGGCGAAGGGCCTCAGCGTCCGGAATTCCCGCCCCGCGGGCGACACAGCCCCCGACACGCACTGACCTGTTCCGGCCGTCGGGGCCATCCCCCGCAATGGGAGGGGATGGCGGCCGCCCTACGCCCTTTGAGCGTCGTGCGCGCCGATCGCTTCCGGCCAAAGTCGGGGGCGGTCTCGGAGGCCGCGCCCGGCGGCCCAGGAAGCGCGATGGCGGATCAACTCTTGTCCGATGCTCGGGGCACCTTCGTGGACGTCTCGTTCATCATGGCCGCGCACGACGCGGCGCCCTGGATCGAGACGGCCATCCGTTCCGCCCTCGCCCAGACCGGCGTCGCCGTGGAGGTGGTGGCGGTCGATGACGGCTCGCGGGACGGGACCGCCTCCGTGCTGGCGCGCCTGGCGGAAGCCGATCCGCGGGTCCGCGTCATTCCCCTCGCCGATGCCGGACCGGGCACGCCCCGGGGCCCGTCGAGCGCCCGGAACGCGGCGCTGAACGCCGCCCGGGGCCGGTGGATCGCGATCCTCGACGCCGACGACCTGATCCTGCCCGACCGCACCCGGACCCTGCTCGATCTCGCGCTCGCGGCGGATGCCGACATCGTCGCCGACAACCCGATCCCGTTCACCGACATGTTCGACCCGCAGGGGCCGGGCATGCTGGAGGGCGGCCGGGAGCCGTACCTGTTCGAGATCGACCTCGCCAAGTACATCGCCAGCAACCAGCTGCTCAGCCGGGTGACCAAGCTCGGCTACCTCAAGCCCATGATGCGCGCCGAGATCCTGCGCCGGCACGGCATCCGGTACGACGAGGGCGTCCGGATCGGGGAAGATTTCCTGCTGTGCCTGGAAGCCCTCGCTGCGGGGGCGCGGTTCGTGGTCACCACCTACGCGGGCTACGGCTACCGGCGCGGGCCCACCTCCCTGTCGCACCGGCTGCGCCAGGCCGACATCGCGCGCCTCGACGCGGCCTTCGCGGCCCGGGCCGAGCACGGCCGCCTCGCCGAGGCGCGGTCGCGCTCCGCCGAGATCCGCCACGGCAGCCGCGCCTACCGCGACGGCCTCGCGGTGACGCGGCTGATCGCCCAGGTCATCGAGGCGGCCCAGGCCGGCCGCTGGCGCGCGGGCGCGACCCTGGCGCTCCGGCATCCCCGGATCTGGCGGTTCCTGGCCGCGACGCTGCTGGCGGCGGCGGGCAAGCGCCTGCGGCCGCGGCCGCACGCCCAACCGATCGGACAGAGGTAAGACGATGCGCCTGTGCATCTGCATCTGCACCTGCGAGCGGCCCGTGGGGCTGGCGCGCCTGCTCAAGGCCCTGGACCAGCAGCGGCTCGGCAGCCTCGCCGAGACCGCCCTGCGCATCCTGATCATCGACAACGGGCGCAGCCGCGCCGCCGTCCCGGTGGTGGAGGCCTACCGGGCGACCGGCCGCTTCCCCGTCACCTACGCCCGGGAGGAGACCCGCGGCCTCGCCGCGGTCCGCAACCGCAGCCTCGCTGAGGCCTCCGCGGCCGGCGCCGACTGGGTCGCTCTGATCGACGACGACGAGTTTCCCGACCGCGACTGGCTCCACAACCTGCTCGAGACCGCCCTGGCCGCGGGCGTCGCGGCCTGCGTCGGGCCGGTCGTGCCGTTCTTCGACCGGGTTCCGCCCGCCTGGGCGGCCGCCGGGGGCTTCTTCGCCAAGCGCCTGCCGGTCCGCGACGGCTACGTGGAGGACGGCTACACCGCCAACGCGCTCCTGGACCTGCGGGTGATCCGGGCGCTGGGCCTGTCCTTCGACATGCGCTTCAACACGATGGGCGGCGAGGACACGTTCTTCTTCCGGGCCCTGATGCTCGCCGGGCACCGGGTCGCCTGGGCCGAGACGGCCGTGGTCTACGACAGCATCCCGACGCACCGGATGCGGGTGCGCTGGCTGCTGGCGCGCTGGTACCGCAGCGGCAGCGTCGAGGCCTATCTCGGCCGGCTCCGCCCGGAAACGGTGGGCGGCCGTCTCGCCAACGCGGGCCGCGGCTTCGTGCGCCTCGGCGGCGGCCTTCTGCGGCTCGGGATCGCCGGCCTGTCCCTCAGGCCGGCGACCCTGATCGGCGGCGGCTACACGCTATGCCGCGGGGCCGGGCTGCTCGCGGCCGTGATCGGCGTGAGCTACCGGGAATACCACCCGTCGCGCTATCGCTAGCCGCGCCGACCGGGCGCGTTCCGGTGCGGTAGCAGGAAGGGCTGGCCGCCCGGCGGCACCCGCCCGACCGGCCAGCGGACGCCGAAGACGCCGGCGATGAGGTCGTCGGTCAGGACCTCGGCCGGCCGCCCGCCGGCGACCAGCCGGCCCCCGTCCAGCACCAGCAGCCGGTCGGCGTAGGCGGCCGCGAGGTTGAGGTCGTGGAGGATCGCCACCACGGCGACGCCGGTCGCCGCCAGCCCGGCGGCGGCGTCGAGCAGCGCGCCCTGGTGCCGGAGGTCGAGGCTCGCGGTCGGCTCGTCGAGGAACAGCACCTGCCGGTCCGCCACCGTGCGGCCGGCCTCAAGCTGGCAGAGCACGCGGGCGAACTGCACTCGCGCCTGCTCCCCGCCCGAGAGGGTCGGGTAGGCCCGGTCGGCGAGATGCGCCACGTCGGCCCGCGCGAGGGCCCGGGCCAGGATCGCCGCCCGGTCGCGGGCCCCGAGGCCCCGGCCGATGCCGTCGAGGCCGATCCGGGCGACCTCGGCCGCCGCGAACGGGAAGGCGAGGCGCGCCGCCTGCGGCAGCACCGCCCGCGTCGCGGCGAGGCGCCAGGGCGGGATCGTCGCCACGGGCGCACCGTCATAGGCGACGCTGCCCCGGGTCGGGCGCAGGGCGCCGCTGAGCAGGCGGACGAGGGTCGACTTGCCGGCCCCGTTGGGGCCGACGATCACCTGCAGGGTGCCGCCCGCCACCGCCAGGGAGACGTCTCGCACGAGGTCGCGCCCCGCCACCGTGACGGTCAGGTCGCGGGCCGTGAGCAGGGCCGGATCAGACATTGTCAGACATTGTCAGACATCGTCCGGTCGCACCCGGCCGAGAAGCAGCCACAGGAAGACCGGCGCGCCGACCAGCGCCGTGACGATCCCGATCGGCAGCTCGGCGGGCGCGGCGACGCGGCGCGCCACCACGTCGGCGAGGACCAGGAAGGCGCCGCCGAGGAGTGCCGAGGCCGGCAGCAGCAGCCGGTGCCCCGGGCCGATCAGCAGCCGCAGGGCGTGCGGCACCACGAGGCCGACGAAGCCGATCACCCCCGCCGCCGCCACGCTGGCGCCCACCGCGACCGCCACCAGCACGATGCAGGCGCGCTTCAGCCGCTCCACCGGGACGCCGAGATGGAACGCCTCGGCCTCGCCGAGGACGAGGGCGTTCAGGCCGCGGCCGAGGAGCGGGACCGCGGCCAGCACCGGCAGGATCAGCGGCGCCGAGGCCGCGACCTTGGACCAGGTGGCCCCGCCGAGGCTGCCCAGGGACCAGAAGGCGAGATCGCGCAGTTGCCGGTCGTCGCTGACGAAGGTCAGCAGGCCGGTCAGCGCGCCGCTCAGCGCCCCCAGCGCGATCCCCGCGAGCAACATCGTCGCCACCGCGGTGCGCCCGGACCGGGTGGCGAGGGCGTAGAGGATGAGGGTCGCGCACAGGCCGCCGAGGAAGGCCCCGGCCGGCAGCGCGGCGTAGGGCAGCGGCCCGGCAAGCCCCAGCCCGGCGAGGATCCGGTCGCCCAGGACGATGATCACCGCGGCCGCGAGCCCCGCCCCCGACGAGACCCCGACCAGCGCCGGATCGGCCAGGGGGTTGCGGAACAGCCCCTGCATCAGCGCCCCCGAGACCGCCAGCCCGGCCCCGACCAGCAGCCCCAGCAGGGTGCGGGGCAGGCGGATCGAGAGGATCACCAGCCCGTCGCGGGCGCGGGCCGGATCGCTCCCCTCCCCGATCAGGACCGCGAGGACCCGGTCCGGCGGGATGGGGATCGCCCCGAGGCTCACCGAGAGCAGGGCGGCGGCGAGCACCACGGCCGCCAGGACACCCAGCACCCAGGGCGCCGCGCGGCGGCTCACGCGCCCCGCCCGCCGCCGCGCGGCTCAGTCACGCGGCAGGTCCGGGTATAGCGCCCGCATCAGGTCGGTGGCGGCCTCGGGCGTGCGCGGCCCGAACCCGAGGAGGTAGAGGCCGTCCATGGCCACCAGCCGCCCCCGCGCCGCCGCCGGCGTCTGGCCGAGGGCCGTGCCGGGGGCGAAGATGCTATCGGGCTTCGGCGGCTCGGGCCCGTTCTGCATCATCACCACCGCGTCGGGGGCGGCGGCCACGATGGCCTCGTCGGTCATCGGCTTGAAGCCCTCCAGGCCCGCGGCCGCGTTGCCGATGCCCGCCAGGGCCAGGATGCCGTCCGCCGAGGAGCCGGTGCCGCCGACGACGGTCCGGCCGCCCTGGACCGACAGGACGACGAGGGCCCGGGCCGCCCGGGCGATCCGGGCGCGCCGGGTCGCGAGGTCGGCGAAGCGCGCGCGGACCTCGGTCTCGAGCGCCTCGGCCTCGCGCTCCAGGCCGGCGAGGCGCCCGACCGTCTCGATCTTGTCCAGCACGCCCTCGGGATTCGGCGGCTCTGTCACCGTCTCGACGCGCAGCCCGGCCTCGCGCAGCTGCGCCAGGACGGCCGGCGGCCCGGCCCCCTCGGCGGCGATGATCAGGTCGGGCTGCTGCGCCAGAAGGCCCTCGGCCGAGAGCGCCCGCAGGTAGCCGACACTCGGCTTCTCGCGCAGCGCCTCGGGCGGGTAGAGGCTGGTCGTGTCGACCGCGACGATCCGGCCGCCGGCGCCGAGGCGGTAGAGGATCTCGGTGACGGCCCCGCCCAGGGCGGCGATGCGGGTGGCCGCCTGCGCGGCGGCGGCGCGCGGGGCGAGCGCCCCGGCCGCCGCGGCGGCCAGGAGCGCGCGGCGCGACAGATGGCCGGGGGGGCTCATCGGGTCAGCATCGGCGCGGCGCCGGCGGTCAGCCGCAGGCGACAGGCGTGATCGCCGTGGCGGTTGACGATCTTGCCCGCCGCCTCGGAACGCGCGACCGGCCGCGTCGCGCCGGGCCCCGCGCGCGTGCCGCCCGGGACGCGGCGATGACCTTCTCCTTCGACACACGACATGGACCGGTCACTCCAGATCTGTTCTTTATAAATTTTCAAATGAGAGGATCGCGACGACAGAAGCGCAGCGTATCGGTAATCGATCGCGGACGCTACCCCGCGAAAAAGTCACGGTTTTACTTCGCTGACCGGCTTGAAAAAGCGGCCTATGTCATTTTCCAGGTCAGGATATCGTCGCGCGCGCGCCGGCGGTCGATTCCGGGCGGCGGACACTGGTACAGGCGGCGCCGGTCCCCGGCTCCGGTGGGCCGCCCGACGGCGTGGTCGGGACAGAACGGGCCTTCGCTGTGCCCGCTCGGGCGGAGCGCGGCACGACGAGGTCCGACCCTCGTCCTGAGGTGACGCGTCGCGGCCTCGGCAGAGAGCTCCTTCGAGGCGGCCGCCGCGCGACCGCACCGCGGGATGGGGGGAGGATCGGACGATCCGGGTCGGCCGGCCTCGGAGCGTCCCCTCCCCGTGCGCTCAGCCGAGGCTGCCGAACCCGGCGGTCTCGCGCGTCCAGGCCAGCGCCTGCTCGCTCAGGGAGAGGCCGAGGCCCGGCCGGGTCGGCACGCGCATGCGGCCGTCCTCCAGCTCCAGCCGCTCGTTGAACAGCGGCTCCAGCCACTCGAAATGCTCGACCCAGGGCTCCCGCTGCAGCGCGGCGGCGAGGTGGATGTGGAGCTCCATCGAGAAGTGCGGCGCGATCGTCAGCCCGGCGAACTCGGCGAGCGCCGCCACCTTGAGGAAGGGCGTGATGCCGCCGACCCGCGGCGCGTCGGGCATCAGGAAGTCGGCGCCGCCCTGGCGGATGAAGTCCCAGTGCTCGGCGACGCTCGTCAGCATCTCGCCGGTGGCGACCGGCGTGTCGAGGGCGGCGGCCAGGGCCGCGTGCCCGGCGGCGTCCAGGCAGTCGAGGGGCTCCTCGATCCAGATCAGGTTGAAGCGCTCGAAGGTCCGGCCCATCCGCATCGCGGTCGGCCGATCCCATTGCTGGTTGGCGTCGACCATGAGCGGGAAGGCGTCGCCCAGATGCTCGCGCACCCGCGAGACCCGGCGGATATCCTCGGCCCAGTCCGGCTGGCCGACCTTCAGCTTGATGCCGCCGATGCCCTTCGCCCGGGCGCGGTCGGTGTTGACGAGCAGCTCCTCCAGCGGCGTGTGCAGGAAGCCGCCCGAGGTGTTGTAGCAGCGCACCGAGTCGCGCTGCGCTCCGAGGAGCTTGGCGAGCGACAGGCCGGCCCGCCGCGCCTTGAGATCCCACAGGGCCACGTCGAAGGCGCCGATCGCCTGGACGGCGAGGCCGCTGCGGCCGGCCGAGGCGCCGGCCCAGGCGAGCGTGTCCCAGGCCTTGGCGATGTCGCTCGGATCCGCCCCGAGCAGCGCCGGAGCGATCTCGCGGGCATGGGCGAACTGGCCCGGCCCGCCGGCGCGCTTGGAATAGCTGATCCCGAGGCCGCGATGGCCCTCCCGGCTCTCGACCTCGCAGAACAGGATCGCGATCTCGGTCATCGGCTTCTGGCGGCCGGTGAGCACCTTGGCGTCGCTGATCGGGGTCCTCAGCGGCAGGGCGACGGACCGCAGGCGGATCCCGGTGACGGCGTCCTCAGCCATGGCTTCCTCCAGGTCTTGTCCGCGGGGGCGCGCTGGAAGCCCCGGAGGCGGTTCTTGGCGGTGCCTCTCGGCGGCGACCGCGACGGCTCTCCCGGGGCCGGGCCCAGGAGTGGCGCAGGCCGGACGGCCTGTCCAACGTCATTGTTGGATCGATCGATGCGCACCTGGCATCGATGGCCCCGAGGGGGACGGCCGGTCTCAGCCGGCGGCCGTCGCCGGAGGAAGCCGGAACGCCACCAGGGTCATGTCATCCCGCCGGGCTTCGGTCCCGCGATAGGCGTCGAGATCGGCCTCGAGGGCCACGGTCTGGGCGGCGAGGGGCAGGTCGGCGTGGCGCAGGAGGCTGTCGGCCACGCCGCGCCGGCCGAGGAGCCGCGGCGCCCGGTCGGGCGCCGCGCGGCCCATCTGGTCGGTGATGCCGTCCGTCATCAGGTAGAAGGTGGCGCCCGCCACCGGAACGGCGATGTCCGCGACGACGTCCTCCGGCTGCCCGTCACGGGCGGGGCGCGGGTAGCCGAGCCCCCGGCGGCCGCCGCGGACGCGCTCGGCCACGCCGTCCCGGACCACCGTGAGCGACAGGCCGGCGCCGGCGAAGTGCAGCGTCCCGGCCGCGCGGTCCCAGACGCACAGGCCGCAATCGAGCCCGTCATCCGATTCGGCGCCGCGGCCGTCCTGGCGGAGCTGCGTGCGGACCATCGCGTCGAGCCCGGCCAGGATCGCCGCCGGCGCGCGCAGGCCGCGCTCGTGCAGCAGCCGGTCGAGGGCGGTCGCGACGATCAGGGTCAGGAACGCGCCGGGCACGCCGTGGCCGGTGCAGTCGGCCACCGCGATCACGCAGAGGCCGTCGATCTCCTCCAGCCAGAAATAGTCGCCGCCGACGACGTGGAGCGGCTCCCACAGCACCGCGACCTCGACCCCCGCGCCCGCCAGGGCGTTGCGGTCCGGCAGCACCGAATCCTGGATGCGCCGAGCGTAGCCGATGCTCTCGACCACTTGGCGGTTGGCGCGCTCCAGCCTGTCGTGGGCCTGCTCCAGCTCGACGAGGAGTTGCTTGGCGGCGTCGCCGCTCCGCAGGCCCTCGACCATGCGGTTGAAGGCCTGGCTGATGACGTCGATCTCGTTGCTCGGCCGGTAGGCGCCCCCGAGCTCCACGGTCGTCCAGCGCTTGTGCTCGATCTCCCGCATGGCGAGCAGCAGCCGCATCAGCGGCGCCATGACGTGGCGGCGCACGGTGGCGTGCAGGGTGACCACGAAGGCGATCATCAGCCCGACGCTGGCGCCGAGGGCGAGCATCACCTGCCACGCCGCGTTGTCCCGCAGCGCCTTCGTGGAGACCGTGACGGTCAGGCTGCCCGCCGGGCCGGCGCGGCCGGGCACCGACAGGTCGGCCTGGGCCGAGAGGGTGGACCAGCCCCGCGCGGGGGGCGCCGCGCCCGCCGTTCCGACGACGTGGCCCGTGGCGTCGCGCAGGACGGCGTGGGTGAAATCGGGCTCGGCGGCCAGGGCCTTGAGCGGGCCGTCGTAGGCGTCCGGGTCGCGCGCCCAGTCGGGCCGCGCGATCGCCGCGGCGGTGAGCCGGGCGAGGAGATGCGCCCGGTCGCCGTACAGCCGGAGCTGGTCGGTGTAGGTTACCCAGGCGATCCCGAGCTGGGTCAGCAGCAGGAGGGCGCCGATCACCGGGTAGATGCGCAGGAACAGGGTGTGGGACAGGCTGTCGAGGTCGCGGCCTCGGGCCGCCCCGCGCAGGGCGCCGGGCTTCATCAGCTCGTCCGCGGGCGCGCCCGCGGCCAGCACGTCGGCGAAGCCGCGCTTCGACAGGGGATCGCCCCGGCGGATCGGGCCGGCCCCGCGCAGGCCGCCCGCGCGCCCGGCGCCGCCGGCGGCCGGGACCGGATCGATGTCGGCGAAGCCGAGCCGCGCCAGGGCATCCCCGGTCCGCAGCGGTCGCGCGCCGCGGATCCCCCCGGCGGGACGCGGGCTGTCTAGGGCCGTGTCAGGTCCGCTCACGCGACGTCACTCCGTGTCACAGCGGTTCCGCTCCGAGGCCGGGCGCGCGGCGCCTCAGATCAGGGACGCGCCCGGTTCGGCCGCGCAGCGCACGCAGTCGCGGCCGGCATGCTTGGCAGCGTAGAGCGCCGCGTCGGCCCGCCGGAGCGTCGCCGACATCGACTCGCTCGGGCCGAACGCCGCGAGGCCGATGCTCACCGAGATCGGCAGCGGGCCGTGCTCCAGGCGCACCGGCCGCTGCGCCACCGCGCGGCGGAGCGCCTCGGCGATGACTTGCGCCTCGGCCATCACGGTGCCGGTGACGAGGATGGCGAATTCCTCACCACCCATGCGGCCGATCACGTCGACCGCGCGCAGGCTGTCGCGGCAGGTCTCGACGAAGGCCTTGAGGACCGTGTCGCCCGCGCTGTGGCCGTAGCGGTCGTTGATCAGCTTGAAGCGGTCGAGGTCGAGCATCAGCACGCTGGAGGGCGTGTCGCCCGACTGGGTCCGGGCCCAGACCTCCTCGCAGATCTGCAGGAAGCGGCGGCGCGACAGGGCGTCGGTGAGATGGTCGGTGTCGGCGAGGCGGCGGAGTTCGGCCTCGAGGCGCGCCCGGTGCTCGATCTCCGCCGAGAGGGCGTCGTTGAGGTGTCGCAGGGCGCGCTGCTGCTCGGCCATCCGCTGGTTGGCGCGGTGCAGGTCGAGCTGCATCCGGTCGCTCAGCCGCACCAGCCGGCGCTGCTCGTGGTAGCTGCGCCGGTAGGCGCCGGCGAGCTCCCGCACCCCGTCGCCGACCTCGGCGAGGCGGGCCAGCATCACCTCGGATCGGCCGAGAACGGCCTCCTCGGTGTCGAACAGGCTGAAGGCGTCCGCCGGCTCGGACAGGAGATCGTGGGCCGGTGCCCGGTGCGGGCTCACGCGGGGACGCTCGCGATCATCTCGAACCGGGCATGCGCGAAGTCGGCCGCGAAATCCTCGCCGGCCTCCTGGATCACGTCGTCGTCGGCGCCGAACATCCAGCGGATCGTCACCGGGCGCCCCTCGGCGGCGGCGTCCTCCAGGGGCATGAACAGGTTCATCAGCGCCTTGGCGCTCGACGAGTTGAAGTAGGCGAGCGCGACGTCGAAGGTGATCGGGCTCGCCTCGGTCGCCGCGAGGTGGCCGCGCAGGGCCTGCAGCAGCGGGCCGAAGAATGCGGCGGCGTCCTCCGGGTAGGATTCGCCGCGCAGGACGAGCCGCCCCGACGCGAAGTCGAAATCGACCTCGGGCGAGCGCTCGGTCCGGGGCAGCGTGATGCGGTCCATGTCCGTGCGATCCTCAGATGAAGGCTTTGAGGCAGAACAGGCTGCGCTCCGCGCCCAGATCCTGGAAGTCGTACTCGACCGGGGCGCTCGACCGGCGGGCGATCTCGATCAGTCCGATGCTGCCGCCGAGGCTGCCCTCGTCCGGCGGCTGGCGCAGCTTCTCGCGGTAGACCTTCCTGAGCTCGTCGCTCGACAGGGTGGCGATCTCGTCGAGCCGCTCGCGCAGCCGCGGCACCTCGGTCCTGCCGACCTCGTTGCCGCAGACCACGAAGAACCGCCCCTCCTCGGTGCCGACGGCGATCATGCCGGCGCTGACCCGGGCGGGGCCCGGCGGCTCGGCGGGCGCGACCTTGTCGGCCGAGTAGCGGATCACGTTCTGGGCCTGCTCGACGAAGATCGAGAAGACGCGCTTGGCGACCGCGGCGTCGGTCTCCTCGTGCCGCATGCGCAGCTTCAGCACTTCCCCGAGCGAGAACAGGATGTTCTCCGAGAGATCTCCGCCGAACGACAGGATCACGCCGCTGCGCTTCGACGCCTCGTGGAAGGATCGGAAATCGCTCGCGCGCAAGGAAGCCTCTCGACCGCTTCATCGCGGCAACACACCGCGTGTGTAGGGCCGACATTAATGCGGAAATAATCAAAGATTTCTTACCGGTACTGATCGCTTTCTGAGCAACATTGCCCGTATTGCGAGCAGTACCGCAAGCTTTACGCTGGATCCTGTCGCGGACCGCGCGGCATCGCGCGCGAGGGTCCGGGCCGCCGGCTTCAGGCGGCCGCGCCCTGGCGGGCGCCCGCGTCCCACTCGGTGCCCCAGTCCTGCACGACGTGGCCGGGCGCGACCTCCCGGTAGAGGCGCTCCGGCGGCACGTAGTCGGGGGGCCGGATCGGGCTGCGGATCTCGTCGTCCGGCAGCGCGTGCCGCTCGCCCCGCCGGGCCGGATCCGGCACGGGCACCGCGGCGAGCAGCTTCTTCGTGTAGGGGTGCCGCGGATCGCCGAAGATCGCGGCCCGGGGGCCGATCTCCACGATCTCGCCGAGATACATCACCGCCACCCGGTGGCTGACCCGCTCGACCACCGCCATGTCGTGCGAGATGAACAGGTAGGCGAGGCCGAGCTCCGCCTGCAGGTCGAGCATCAGGTTCACGACCTGCGCCTTCACCGAGACGTCGAGCGCCGAGACCGCCTCGTCGGCGACGATCAGGCGGGGGTTCAGGGCGAGCGCGCGGGCGATGCAGATGCGCTGGCGCTGGCCGCCGGAGAACTCGTGCGGGAAGCGCGCGGCGGTCTCGGGCGGAAGCCCGACCCGGGCGAGCAGATCCTCCGCCCGCCGCCGGGCCTCGCGAGGCGCGGCGATGCGGTTGATCAGCAGCGGCTCCGCCACCGCCGCACCGACGCTCAGGCGCGGGTCGAGGCTGGCGAATGGGTCCTGGAAGATCATCTGCATGCGCTGGCGGCGGGCGCGGAGGGTGCCGGCATCGAGGCCCGTGATGTCCTCGCCGTCGAGCAGGACCGAGCCCGAGAGCGGCTCGACGAGGCGCAGGATCGAGCGCCCGGTGGTGGACTTGCCGCAGCCGGATTCGCCGACGAGCGCCAGGGTCTCGCCGGCCGCGAGGCTGAACGAGACCCGCTCCACCGCGTGGACGCGGCCGGTCACGCGG
Source organism: Methylobacterium sp. 285MFTsu5.1 (assembly GCF_000383455.1). Taxonomy (NCBI): domain Bacteria; kingdom Pseudomonadati; phylum Pseudomonadota; class Alphaproteobacteria; order Hyphomicrobiales; family Methylobacteriaceae; genus Methylobacterium; species Methylobacterium sp. 285MFTsu5.1. The sequence continues at coordinate 723,618 of NZ_KB911270.1, forward strand.
CCGAGCAGCCCGGAGCGGATGTCGAACCGGGTGGTCAGGTCGCGCACCTCCAGCACCGGGCGCTCGGCGGCCCTGACGGTGTCGGGGGTCTCGGGCGTCGGTGCCGCGAGGCCGGTGGCCCGGTCGACCACCGGGAAGCGCATCGGGCGGGCCCGGCCCGCCATGGTCCCGAGGCGCGGGACCGCGGCCAGCAGCGCCCGCGTATAAGGCTCGGTGGGTTCGGAAAAAATCCGCGCGGTCGGGCCGGCCTCCACGGCGCGGCCCCGGTACATCACCACGGTGCGGTCGGCGATCTCGGCGACCACGCCCATGTCGTGGGTGATGAACAGGACCGACATGCCCTCCTCGTCCTGCAGGCTCTTGATGAGGTCGAGGATCTGGGCCTGGATCGTGACGTCGAGCGCCGTGGTCGGCTCGTCGGCGATGAGGAGCTTCGGCCGGCAGGCGAGCGCCATGGCGATCATCACCCGCTGGCGCATGCCGCCGGAGAAGCGGTGCGGGTACTCGTGCAGGCGCGACCGGGCGGCCGGGATCCGGACCTTGTCGAGGAGCCGGAGCGCCTCCGCCTCGGCCGCGGACCGCGACAGGCCCCGGTGGCGGATCAGCGCCTCGGCGATCTGGAAGCCGATGGTCAGGACCGGGTTCAGGGAGGTCATCGGCTCCTGGAAGATCATGGCGATGGAATCGCCGCGCACCCGCCGCATCTCGGCCTCGGGGGCGGCGAGCAGCTCGCGGCTCTCGAAGCGCACGCGCCCGCCGATACGGCTCGCGTCCCGCGGCAGGAGGCGCAGGATCGAGAGGGCGCTGACGCTCTTGCCGGAGCCGGATTCGCCGACGAGGGCCACGGTCTCGCGCGGGCCCACGTCGAACGAGACGCCGTGCACGACCTCGCGCCAGCGCCCGTCCGAGCGGAAGGAGACGGTGAGGTCTGAGACCGAGAGGATCGGGTCCACTGGATCCGCCATCGCTAGAGAACCCGTCGCGGGTCGAGGGCGTCGCGCAGGCCGTCGCCGATGAAGTTGATCGACAGCACCGTGAGGAAGATCGCGCCGCCGGGAAACAGCGCCCAGTGCGGGGCGACGTCGAGATGGTCCTTGGCGTCGAACAGGAGCCGCCCCCAGGTCGGGATGTCGGGCGGGAAGCCGAGCCCCAGGAAGGACAGCGTCGATTCCGCGATGATCGCGGACGAGACCTCGATCGAGGCCGCCACGATCACCGGACCGAGCGCGTTCGGCAGGATGTGGCGGCGCACGAGGTGCCCGGTCGTCGCCCCCTGCGAGCGGGCCGCCTCCACGAACTCCTTCTCGCGCAGGGACAGGAACTGCGCCCGCACCAGCCGGGCCACCGGCATCCAGCGCAGGCCCCCGATCACCGCGACGATCATCAGGAACACACCGCCCTGGCTGCCGAACACGGCCTTCAGGCTGTCGCGGAACAGGTAGATCACGAGGAGCAGCAGCGGCAGCTGCGGCAGCGACAGGAACAGGTCGGTCAGCCACATCAGCACCGGGTCGAGGAACCGGCGCGACATGCCGGCGAGCGCGCCGACCAGCACCCCGATCAGGCTCGCCACCGCCATGGCGGCGAAGCCGACCGCGAGCGAGATCCGGCCGCCGTAGATCATCCGGGCGAGCAGGTCCTGGCCGAGATCGTCGGTGCCGAACGGGTGGTCCCAGGACGGGCCCTGGAGCTGGGCCGCGAAGTCGATGTCGTCGATGGCGACCGGCCAGAGCAGGCCGCCGAACACCACGCCGGCGACGAGGAGCGCCAGCACGCCGACGCTGGCGAGCGCCAGCCGGTGCCGCCGGAAGCGCCGCCACGTCTCCCGCCCCGGCGAGGCCGGCGCGCGGGCGACGGGCACCGCCTCATCGGAGGGCGATGCGAGGGTCGAGCCAGCCATAGAGCAGGTCCGCGACGAGGTTGAACAGGATGACGAGGCCGGCGAACACGAAGGTCACCGCCATCACCACCGGCGTGTCGTTGGACAGCATCGCGTCGATCAGCAGCGAGCCGATGCCGGGGATCCGGAAGATCTGCTCGGTGACGATGGCGCCGCCGAACACCGCGGGGATCTGGAGGGCGACGAGCGTCACCACCGGGATCAGGGCGTTGCGGGCGATGTGCCGGCGGGTCACCGTGCCCTCGGGCAGGCCCTTGGCGCGGGCCGTGGTGACGTAGTCGAGGCGGGCGACGTCCAGCGCCGAGGCGCGCACGTACCGGGTGTAGGAGGCGGCCTGGAAGAAGCCCAGCACCGCCACCGGCATGATCGCCTGCCGGACATTCGCCCAGACCCAGGGCAACCCGGTTCCCGGCAGGTCGGCCTGGTAGACGAAGGGCAGCCAGCCGAGCTTGATCGAGAACAGCAGGATGAACAGCAGGCCGGTGAAGAAGGTCGGCAGCGAGAAGCCCACGAAGGCCAGGGTGTTGGCGACTTGGTCGGCGAGCGAGTAGGGCCGCCGCGCCGCGTAGAGGCCCACCGGTACGGCGATCAGCAGCGCCAGAACCTGGGAGGAGCCGACGATGAACAGGGTCGTCGGCAGCCGCTGCAGGATCAGCGTGTCGACGTTCACCCGGCTGGCGAAGGAGAAGCCCCAGTCGCCCTGCAGCATGGCGGTGAGCCAGTGCAGGTAGCGGGTAAGGATCGGGTCATCGAGGCCGAACTTGACGCGGAGCGCCGCCCGCACCTCCGGGGGCACGTTCGGGTTGCTGGCGAGCTCGCCGAACGGGTCGCCCGGCGCGAGCGCCAGGACGGTGAACAGGATCAGGCTGATGCCGAGCAGGCTCGGGATCGCGATCAGGAGCCGTCGCAGGATGTAGGCGCCCATGGCGCGGCGCTCCCGCTCAGGCCTCCCTGTACCAGTCGGGCAGGAACGACAGGTCGTTGTCCCAGCCGCTGCGGGGCGCCGTCAGCGTCGCGCCCACCGCCGAGACCTCGGCGCGGTGGATCAGCGGCAGCACGTTCTCGGAGACCGCGAGGTCGTTGCAGGTGATCAGCAGCGCCGCGCGCTTGACCGGGTCGAGCTCGCTCTGGGCGGCGTTGTAGGCCTTGTCGTAGGCGTCGTTGCGCCAGCGCACGACGTTGCGACCCTGCCACTTGTTGGCCTTCTGGGCCACCTCCCAGGAGGCGTACATGAGCAGCCAGATCGCCGGATCGGCCTGGGTCATGCTGTAGGCGTACATCTCCATGTCGGCGTAGAAATGCGTGCAGGTGTCGGGGTTGGCCGGGTCGGAGGAGAAGAACACCGAGCCGGTCACCGATTTCAGCTCGATCTCGATGCCGGCCTTGGCGGCCGCCTGCTTGATGATCGCCTGGGTCTTCTGACGCGGGGCGTTGATCGAGGTCTGGAAGACCAGCTTGAGCTTCTTGCCGTCCTTGGCGCGGATGCCGTCCGAGCCCTTCTTCCAGCCGGCCTCGTCGAGGAGCGCGTTGGCCTTGACCGGGTCGAAGGCGAAGCTCGTGTTCTTCGAGACGAAGCGCTCCGGGCCGTTGACCGTGTTTGCGGTGGGCTTGCCGGTGCGGCCGTAGATGTAGGTCTGGATCGACTTGCGGTCGACCAAGAGGTTCATCGCCTGGCACACCTTCGGGTCGGAGAAGGCGGGGTGCTTGGTGGTGATCGAGGCGCGCTCGCCGTCGACCTCGACGTTCGGGTCGGCGGCGTTGAGGAGCAGGAACTCGAGCTTGCCGCCGTAGACCACGTCAACCCGGCCCTTGCCGCCGGTCTCCAGGCGCTTCAGCACCTCGTCCTCGATCAGCATGTTCCAGGCGTAGTCGTACTCGCCGGTCTGGAGCACGGCGCGGGCGGCCGAGACCGCGTCGCCGCCGCCCTTCATCTCGACCGTGTCAAAATACGGCCGGTTCGGCAGGTGGTAGTCGGGGTTGCGCTCCCCGCGGACGATGTCGCCGGGCCGGAACTCCACGAACCGGTACGGGCCGGTGCCCACCGGGGCGAGGTTCTGCGGCGCGTCCCGGGACTTGGCGCCGCTGTAGGGTCCGAACAGGTGCTTGGGCAGCACCATCCCGACGATGCCCACGTAGGCGTCGCACCAGTAGGGCGTGGGCTTGTCGAACAGAACCCGGACGCTGAGGTCGTCGACCTTCTCGACCTTGCAATCCTTATAGGAGCCGGCCGTCACCGCCGCGGTGGCGGGGTCGCGGGCATATTCCCAGGTGAAGACGAGGTCGTCGGCGGTGAGCGGCTTGCCGTCGTGCCACTTCACGCCGGGCTTGAGCGTCCAGACAACCGAGCGGCCGTCGGCGGCGAGCGCCCCGTTCTCCTTGGACGGGATCGAGGCGGCGAGCACCGGCACGAGGTTGCCGTCCGCGTCCCAGGCGGCGAGCGGCTCGTAGAAGATCCGCGAGGCGTCCTGGTCCTTGGTGCCGACGGCGAAATGCGGGTTGATCAGCGTCGGCGCCTGCCACCAGAGCAGCTTGAGCGCGCCGCCGCCGCCGGCCTTGGTCGGCTTGTAGCCGGCCCGGATATCGGCCGCCATCGCGACCCCGTTCCCGGCCAGCATCAGCCCGGCCATGGGCGCGGTGAGGCCCACAGCCACCATCCGCTGCACGAAAGCGCGCCGCGACAGGCGGCCGTCCTTCACCTGCCCGATGAGGCCGCGCAGATCCCGCTCGTCCATGTACGCTTTCCCGTTTACCGCCGTGACAGGCACAGCAACATTCCGGCAGCGGCCTTGGCAAGGGGCGGGCCAGTGACGGTTCAATCGGAACGTGTTGACGGATGCTTGGTTCGGGCAGGAGCATGGCCTGGGCGGTGCATGCGGTCAGGCAGCAGCGGGGCTCGCGCCGTGTCCGTCCTTGCGAGCGGAGCGAAGCAATCCAGCGGCGCCACGCTTCACGAGGGCGCGCAACCCTGGGTCGCTTCGCTGCGCTCGCGAAGACGGCGCGGAGCCCGCTATGGTGGCGCGACCTCGACGCGCAGCTTTCCCGGAGTGGACCCGATGGACAACCGCAACGCCGTGTGGCGCCACGTCGACGCGCAGTCGGAACGGCTGATCGCCCTGTCCGAGCGGGTCTGGGGCATGCCGGAGGTCTGCTACACGGAGAGCCGCTCCTGCGCCGAGCACGTCGCCGAACTGCGCCACCAGGGCTTCCGGGTCACCGAGGCAGTCGCCGGCATCCCGACCGCCGTGATGGGCGAGGCCGGGGACGGCGGGCCGGTCATCGCGTTCCTCGGCGAGTACGACGCCCTGCCGGGCCTGTCGCAGGAGGCCGGCGTCGCCGAGCACCGGCCGGTGGAGGCGGGCGGGCACGGCCACGGCTGCGGCCACAACCTCCTCGGCTCGGCGGCTCTGCTCGCCGCCACCGCGCTGAAGGACTGGCTCGCCGAGACCGGGACGCCCGGCCGCGTGCGCTACTACGGCTGCCCGGCGGAGGAAGGCGGCGCCGCCAAGGCCTTCATGGTCCGCGCCGGCGCCTTCGCGGACGCCGACATCGCGATCACCTGGCATCCGGGCAGCTTCTGGGAGGTGGCACCGCCGGTCGCCCTCGCCAACACCCGGGCCGACTTCGTCTTCACCGGCCGCACCGCCCACGCGGCGGCCGCGCCCCATCTCGGGCGCTCGGCGCTCGACGCCGTCGAGCTGATGAGCGTCGGCGTGAACTACATGCGCGAGCACATGCCGTCCGACGCGCGGGTCCACTACGCCTATCTCGACGCCGGCGGCATCGCCCCGAACGTCGTCCAGGCCGGCGCGACGGTGCGCTACTCGATCCGGGCCCGCGACCTCCCGGGCATGCTGGCGCTGGTCGAGCGTGTGAAGAAGATCGCGCAGGGCGCCGCCCTGATGACCGAGACCGCAGTCGAGGTGCGGATCGTCAGCGCGGTGTCGAACCTGCTGGGCAATACGCCACTGGAGCAGGCGCTGCACGGCGTGATGGAGGAGCTCGGGCCGCCGCATTTCGACGATTCCGACCGGGATTTCGCCGGGAAGATCCGCGCGACGCTCACCGACGGCGACATCGATGCCGTATTTCGCGCCATCGGGCTGCCGCGCACCGAGGCGCCGCTTGCCGACTTCCTCGTGCCCCTCGACGCGTTGCGCAACCCGGCGGTGGGGTCCACCGACGTCGGCGACGTCAGCTGGGTGGTGCCGACCGTCCAGGCCCACGCGCCCACGGTGGCCATCGGCACGCCGTTCCACACCTGGCAGGTGGTGGCGCAGGGCAAGACCCCCGCGGCCCACAAGGCGATGGTGCAGGTCGCCAAGGCGATGGCCGCCACCGGGGCCCGGGCGGTGACCGACGCGGCCCTCCGCGACGCCGCCAAGGCGGATCTCGCCCGCCGGGTCGGCGCGGCGGGCTACGTCTCGCCGCTGCCGGCGGAGGTCGAGCCGCCGCTCGGCATGTCGCTGGGGCGCTGACCGGGGCCCGTCTCAGAGCGTCCGGGCGCGGAGCGCCGTCACGACGATCTCGGCCAGGATGACGACGCCGAAGATCGCGGCGAGCACCACGGCGACTTGGTCCCAGTAGAGCAGGTTCAGGGCGGTATCGAGCGCGACGCCGATGCCGCCCGCGCCGACCAGCCCCAGCACGGCGGATTCGCGGATGTTGATGTCCCAGCGGAACAGCGCGATCGACCAGAAGGCCGGCTTCACCTGCGGCCAGTAGCCGAGCAGCAAAGTCGACATCCGGCCGGCACCCGCGGCCTGCAGGGCCTCGATCGAGCCGCGATTGGCCTCCTCCAGCGCCTCGGCGAACAGCTTGCCGGTGAAGCCGACGGAGCGGAGCGCGATCGCCAGGGTCCCGGCCAGCGGACCGGGGCCGAACACCGCCACGAACAGCAGCGCCCAGACCAGGGAGTTCACCGAGCGCGAGGTCACGAACACGAACTTGGCGAAGAGGTTCAGCGCGCGGTTGGGCGTGACGTTGCGGGCCGCCATCAGCCCGATCGGCACCGCGATCGCGATGGCGATCAGGGTGCCGAGCGTCGCGATGTGGAGCGTCTCCACCAGCGCCCGCAGGGTCGGCCCGACATAGCCGGCATCCATCGGCCACATCCGGCCGAACAGGTCGGCGAGCTGGTCGGGGGCGTCGTAGAGGAATTCCGGGATCACCTCGATGGTGCGCAGGCTCGCCACGAAGGCCGCCACCGCGCAGAGCGTGAAGGCGAGCCGCGCCAGCCGCTTCCACAGGGGGAAGCGCTGCCAGCGGCGCGGGTCGGCGGACGCGGGCGCGAGGGCGACGCTCACTGGAACACCTTGCGGGCCCAGCCGGAGACGATCTCGGCCACCATGATCAGGGCGACGATGACGATCAGGATCGCCAGCACCACGTCGAAGTCGAAGCGCTGGTAGGCGGTGAACAGCGTCGCTCCGATGCCGCCGCCGCCGACGATGCCCACCATGGTCGAGTTCCGCAGGTTGGAATCGAGCTGGTAGGTGGCGAAGCCGATGAAGCGCGGCAGCACCTGCGGCTGCACGCCCATGATCAGGGTCGACAGGAAGCCGGCGCCGGTCGCCCGCACCGCCTCGACCTGCTTCAGGGAGATCTCCTCGATCGCCTCGGCGAACAGCTTGGCGATGAAGCCCACCGAGGCGACGATCAGCGCCATGACGCCAGCGAGCGCCCCGAACCCGATCGCCTTCACGAACAGGATCGCCACGATGATCGGGTGGAACGACCGGCAGAGCGCGATCAGGATGCGGGTCGGCCACGTCACCCAGGGCGGCATCAGGTTGCGGGCCGCCAGGAATCCGATCGGCAGGGCGACCGCGATGCCGACCACCGTGGCGATCACGGCGATCTGCAGGCTCTCGAGGATCCCCGACTGGATCAGCTCCCAGCGGGAGAAGTTCGGCGGGAACATCCGGGCCAGGAACTGCTGCCCGTGGGCGAGGCCGCCGGCGAAGCGCTCGGGCGAGAAGCCGAGCTGGGTCGCCGCGTAGACCGCGTAGGCGGCGAGGAGCGCCCAGCCGGCGCGGGCGGTCCAGTTGGGCCGGAACGCGACGCGGTCGGGGGAGGCGTCGGGGGAGGCCGGGCGGGCGGGCGCGCTCATTCGAGCCAGTTCTCGCCGCCGTAGATGCCGCGCAGGTCGGCCTCGCTCAGCCGGTCCGGCGGCCCGTCATAGACCACGTGCCCGCCCGACATGCCGACGATCCGGGCGGCGAAGCGCTGGGCGAGCGCCACGTTGTGGATGTTGACCACCACCGGCACGCCGCGCTCGGCCGCGAGCCGGGACAGGATCTCCATGATCTCGACGGAGCTCTTCGGGTCGAGGGACGAGGTCGGCTCGTCGGCGAGCACGATCTCGGGCTCCTGCATGATCGCCCGGGCGATGCCGACGCGCTGGCGCTGCCCGCCCGACAGGGCGTCGGCCCGGCGGGTGGCGAAGCCCGACAAGCCGACCGCGTCGAGGAGGTCGAAGGCGCGGGCGATGTCCGCCTCGGGGAAGCGCCGCAGCCACGCGCGCCAGGCCGGCACGTAGCCGAGGCGGCCGCAGAGCAGGTTCTCCATCACCGAGAGGCGCTCGACGAGATTGTACTCCTGGAACACCATCCCGATCCGGCGGCGCGCCCGGCGCAGGGCGGGGCCGGAGAGCCGGGCGAGGTCCTCGCCCCGGAACAGGATCTCCCCCGAGGTCGGCTGGACCAGCCGGTTGATGCAGCGGATCAGGGTGCTCTTGCCGGTACCGGACGGCCCGATGATCGCCGTGAGCCCAGTGCCCGGCACCACGAGGTCGATGCCCTTCAGGACCGGCTGGCCGGCCCGGTACGCCTTGGTCAGCCCCCGGATCACCAGCGCGCGCGGATCCTCCGCCCGGGGATCGCCCTCGAGTCCGGCCGCCACCGCGCGCGCCGCGCTCCTCGCCGTCACGGCCGACGTCAACGCCTGAGTCACGGCTTGGGCGCGCCCGCGGCCTTCTTGCGTGCCGCCTCGGCCTCGCGGGCGGCCTCGCGCTCGTAGGCGACCTTGTTGTACGGCGTGCCCGATTCCTCCGCGACCTTGCGGACGATCGCCCAGTCTTTGAGGTAGGTGATCGGCGCGAACCGGTCGTCGCCCTCGAAATCCTTCACCATGTCGGGCGGGAAGCGGAAGTCGTAGAAGCACTGCTTCAGCTTCTCGGCGAGTTCCGGCTTGAGATCGTGGGCGTAGGCGAACCCCGAGGTCGGGAACTTCTCGCTCGTGTAGATCACCCGGTAATCGTCGCCCTTGATCGTCCCGCGGGCGACCATCCGGTAGAATACGTCGGAGGCCACAGGGGCGGCGTCGTAGTCGCCGGTGCCGACGCCCAGCGCCGACTTGTCGTGGCCGCCCGAGTAGATGAGCTTGTAGTCCTCGCCGGGCTTCAGCCCCTGCTCGGGGAACAGCGCCTTGGGCGCGAGGTTGCCGGAATTCGACGACGGCGCCGTGTGGGCCACGCGCTTGCCCTTGAGGTCGGCCAGTGTCTTGTACGGGCTGCTCGCCTTCACCACGACGATCAGGTTGTAGCCCTCGGCGCCCTTCTCGGTGCCCTTGGCGGCGAACGGGATCGCGCCGGCCATGTTCACCGCGAAGCCGAGAGGTCCGGTCGAGAAGCCCGCCACCGTGAGCCGGCCGGAGCGCATCGCCTCGATCTCGGCGGAGTTCGACTGGACCGGGTAGTAGACGACGCGCTTGCCGGTGCACTGGCTCAGGTAGGTCGTGAACGGCTTGAACGAATTCTCGTAGACCGCGGGATCCTCCACCGGCGTGTAGGCGAAGACGATCACGCTCGGGTCGCGGGTCTTGGCCGGAACGTCGGCGACGAGGTCCTTGTTGGCGTCGCAGTAGGCGTCGTCGAGCTGGCCGCGGTTGGGGCACTCGTCGGCCCTCAAGGGCGACAGGAAACCGAAGCCGCAGAGCAGCGCCAGGGCTGCGCCGTATCGGGCGATCGTCACGCGCTATCCTCCCTGCGGGGCCGTGCCTCGGGCCGGCGCCGTCATGTCCCGCCCGGTCCGGGCCGAGCTTGAGCCGGCAAAGGTGTAGGCGCCGGCTGACGGGAGACGCAAGGCGCGACAGCGAGCGGACGTTGAGGGAAGCCGCGCGCTGACAGGGGCGTCGTGGCGGCCGTCCGGGTGGCAGCCAGCCTCAGGGCGCGAGCCGCGTGAACACGTAGTCGTGGTCCCGGACATTCGCGCTGTGGCAGGCGAAGCAGGTCTCGTGCTGGGCCGCGTCCGCGGGCTTGCCGTCGACGAAGCGCCCGAACCCCCAGCCCCCCGTCGCCGCGTAGCGCCGCGAATCCTTCACCATGACCTGAACCGTCGTGGCGCCGCCGGGCACGAAGGCCGGGGCGAACTCCGCGGACGGCACCCGCGTCCAGGCGCGCTTCACCAGCACCGTCCCGTCCGGGAACGGCAGGGTGCCCGACCGGTAGGCGTCCAGCGCCCGCGCGTTGCCGACCACGGCGCGCAGTTCGTCGAGGGCCCCGGTCTCCTGCGCGACGCCGACGAGCTGCCAGGCGCGGTACCCGTCCGGGACGGTGACGCCGTAGATCGGCGAGGCCGCCGGGGCGGTCCCGGCATCCACGGCGCGCACCGCGGAGCCTCCCAAAATCAGGCCCGCAGCGAGCAGGGCCGGCAGCGCGACAGCCAGGAACCGCATGGCAACCTCCGTCATCGTCTCGGGATGATCGTGTGTCCGGGGATGATCCGGCCGCGCCGGCGCGGTCAGGCCGCGGCCGCGTCGATCACGGCCTGCGCGAAGGCGCGCGGGGCTTCCTGCGGGAGGTTGTGGCCGATCCCGCCGGTGATCAGCCGGTGCGCGTAGCGTCCGGTGAACTTGGCCGCGTAGCTGGCGGGATCCGGATGCGGGGCGCCGTTCGCGTCGCCCTCCAGGGTGATGGTCGGCACGCCGATCGTGGGCGCCTGCGCGAGGCGGCTCTCCAGCGCGTCGTACCGGCGCTCGCCCTCGGCGAGGCCCATCCGCCAGCGGTAATTGTGGATGACGATGCTGACGTGATCCGGGTTGTCGAGGGCCGGGGCGCTCCGCGCGAAGGTGGCGTCGTCGAAGCGCCAGCGCGGCGAGGCGGTCTGCCAGATCAGCTTGGCGAAGTCGGCGCGGTAGGCCTCGTAGCCGGCCCGCCCCCGGCTGGTGGCGAAGTAGAACTGGTACCACCAGGACAGCTCGGCCCGCGGCGGCAGCGGCTTCTTGCCGGCCTCCTGGTTGCCGATCAGGTAGCCGCTGACCGCCACCAGCGCCCGGCACCGCTCCGGCCACAGCGCCGCGACGATGTCGGCCGTCCGCGCGCCCCAGTCGAAGCCGCCCAGGACGGCCTGGGGGATCTTCAGGGCGTCCATCAGGGCGATGACGTCCACCGCGAGTGCCGCCTGCTCGCCGTTCCGGACCGTGTCCGACGCCAGGAAACGGGTGGTGCCGTAGCCGCGCAGGTACGGCACGATCACCCGGTGCCCGGCCGCCGTGAGGATCGGAACGACCTCCGCGAAGGCGTGGATGTCGTAGGGCCAGCCGTGCAGCAGGATGACCGCCGGCCCGTCGGCGGGACCGGCCTCGACGTAGCCGACGTCGAGCACGCCGGCCTCGACCTGCTTCAGGACGCCCGGCATGGCGCCGGGGACCGGGGCGCCGGGGACCGCGGCACCCTGCGCCCGCGCGGTCCCGCCGAGGCCGAGCTCGGCGAGGGCGGCGGTGGCTACCGCGCTCTTCAGGAGGCGGCGGCGGCTCCAGGCGGATGTGTCGGGATCGGTCTCGCGGGCCATGGACGGCTCCCTCGTCGGAAAGTCTTCGATGGAGCGAAATCTATCCCGATGCTCGACACCGCGCTTTGAGAGGACCTTGAGGACACCTTCAGAGGCCCATGATTTATGCCCGCCCGGGCCCGTGCTAGAGCGCCCTCCGCCGCGGAGACCGGTTCGGTGAGCAGGGCGCGGAACGCGGACATGGCCCCGCCCAGGAACGCCCCGTGATCTACCGGTTCGGACCCTTCACCCTCGATTCTGCGCGGCGCGAGCTCAGCCGGGACGGCGCCGAGATCGCCGTCGAGCCGCAGGTCTTCGACCTCCTGCGGGTGCTGATCGAGCGGCGCGACCGGGTGGTGAGCCGCGACGACCTGCTGGAGGCGGTCTGGAACGGGCGCATCGTCTCCGAGGCGACCCTCGGCAGCCGGATCAACGCGGCCCGGACGGCGATCGGCGACACCGGAACCGAGCAGCGCTGGATCCGGACGCTCCCGCGCAAGGGCGTGCGCTTCGTCGGCGCCGTGCGGGAGGCCGCATCGGAGGTCTCGCCCGGGATCGCTCCGGAAGACGCGGCGGAGGCGAGCGTCACGTGGCGCACCGGGCCGCGCCTACCCGCGGTGGCGGTCCTGCCCTTCACCAACATGAGCGCGGATCCGGAGCAGGCCTACTTCGCCGACGGGATCACCGAGGAGATCATCACGGCGCTGTCCCGCGTTAGCGGCCTGTTCGTGATCGCGCGCAACTCGACCTTCACCTACCGGGGCGCGGCGATCGACGTGCGCCGGGTCGGGCAGGAGCTCGGCGTCGGCTACGTGGTCGCCGGCAGCGTGCGCCGCGGCGGGTCGCGCCTGCGAATCACCGGCCAGCTGGTCGATGCCGGGACCGGCGCCCATCTCTGGGCCGACAGCTTCGACGGCGGGCTCGACGACGTCTTCGCCCTGCAGGAGAAGGTCGCCGCGCGCGCCGCCGCCGCGATCGAGCCCACCCTCCAGCTGGCGGAGATCGGCCGGCTCGGCCGCGACGCGCCGGCCCATCCGGACGCCTACGACCGGCTGCTCCGGGCCAATGCCCGGCTCGCCGACTTCACCGCCGCCGGCATGGCGGCGGCGCTCGATCACTTGGACGAGGCCCTGGCGCTCGACCCGGGCTACGCCCCGGCGATGGCCGCGGCGGCCTATTGCCGGGCGCAGTGCCATTTCCAGGGCTGGATCGCGCAGGGCGAGGCGGAGCGCGCGGCGGCCGTGCGGCTGGCCTGGGGCGCGGTCGAGCGCGCGCCCGGGGACGCGCAGGTGCTGTGGATGGCGGCCTTCGCGGTCTGGAACATGTCGGAGACCGGGCGGGACCGGGCGCGCGACCTGTTCGGCCGCGCGCTGCTCGTCAACCCGAACTCCGCCCTGGCGCTCACCCTCGCGGGCTGGATCGAGACCATGTGCGGCCGCGCGGAGGCGGGACGCGCCATGGTCGAGCGGGCGCTGCAGCTCAACCCGCGGGATCCGCGCGGCTGGCTGATGTCGGGCGTGATGGCGGTCGCGGCGGTCAGCGAGGCCGACTATCCCGAGGCGATCCGGTGGGCTGAGCGGGCGCTGGCGCAGAACCGGCGCTTCGCCGTCGCCCTGCGGGCGCTCGCCGTGGCCCATGTCGGGCTCGGCCAGCCGGAGCGCGCCCGGCCGGCGGTCGCCGAGCTCCTGGCGATCGAGCCCGGATTGACGGTCTCGGGCTTCCTGGCGCGGATCCCCTTCCCGGTCGCCGCCCTGGGGCAGCGATACGCCGAGGCGCTGGCCGAAGCCGGCCTGCCCGCCTGAGCGGGGCGCCGGTCAGGCCCCTTCCCGGTTCAGCCGGACGACTAGCTGATCGGCGAACTTGGCGGCGGCCACCGACAGCGAGCGCCCGCGCAGCTGCGCCAGGATCAGCGTCATCGGGGTGAGGTCGCGGGTGTCGATCGGCCGGCTGTGCAGGCGCGGATCCTCCGGGATGCCGCTGGGCACCTGCAGGCTCACCACGTCCTCCCGCAGGGTGAGGTTGCGCAGGAACTCCAGCGAGCCCGACTCCACCACGGGCCGCAGCTCGACGCCCCGCCGGGCCAGCGCGTGCTCGATGTGGTGGCGGATGGCGAGCGATCGGTCGGGCAGCGCCAGGGCGTGCGCGAGACAGTCGCGCAGCCGCACCGGCCCGCTCTCCGCCGCCAGCGCGTGGCCTCTGCGCATCAGCGCGCACAGGGTCTGATGGCCGGAATAGAGCGGGTGCAGCTCCGCCGAGGGCGGCGGCTGCAGGATCAGGGCGAGGTCGGCCTCGAAAGCCGCGAGCGCGGTGACCGCCTGGGCGTGGTCGCGGACCTGCACGGTGAAGCCGACCTGCGGAAAGCGGGCGCGGTAGGCCTCGACCTCCTCGGGCACCACCTGGGTGACGAAGGCTTGGCTGCAGGCGAGCGCCACGTGCCCCCGCCGCACGCCCGACAGGTCGGCGATCTGCGAGCGGACCCGGTCGAGATCGGCGGCCTGGTCGCGGATGTGCCGGGCGAAGAGCTCGCCGGCCGCGTTGAGCCGCATCCCCTGCGGCAGGCGCTCGAAGATCGGCGTGCCGAGCTCGTACTCGAGATCCTGGATCTGCCGGGTCAGGGCCGAGGGCGTGAGGTTCAAGCGCTCCGCGGCGCGCCGGATCGAGCCGGCGCGGGCGACCTCGGCGACGTAGGTGACGGTGCGCAGGTGCTTCACGCCCCTATCCTGCCCGGCCGTTGCGTTTATGGCAACGGCATACTCAGAAAATAGCACTTCCTCGCAACAGGTGGTGCCCGTAGCCTCGGCACATCGGGACCCTTCAGGAGCCGTTCGATGATCCGCCGCCGCACCCTCCTGGCCGGTCTCGGGGCCGGCCTCGCCCTCGGACCCCTGGCCCGGGCCCGCGCCCAGGGCGCGCCCGTCACGATCCGGATGGGCTCCCTCAAGCTGATCCACTCGATCGCGCCGAGCTTCTACGCGCGCTTCACCCCGCCCGGGGTGAATGTGGAGGTTGTGCCCTTCGAGAGCCCGACCGAGTGCAAGAACGCCGTGGTCACCAAGTCGGTGGATTTCGGCACCTTCGGGATCGCCGCCGCGACGCTGGGCGCCGCCGCCGGCGAGCCGCTCGTGGTCATCGCCTCCACCTGCAACCGCGGGATGGCGGTGATCGCCAAGAAGGGCTCCGACATCCACGCCATCAAGGACCTGCGCGGCAAGCGCGTCGCGATCTGGCCCGGCAGCACCCAGGAGGTCTTCGTCCTGGAGCGGATGCGCATGGAGGGGCTCTCGGTGAAGGACATCACCCCCGTGCGCGTCTCCTTCTCGGAGATGCACATCGCCCTCGCCCGCGGCGACGTCGACGCCTATGTCGGCGCCGAGCCGGGCCCCGGCGTCAGCCTCGCCTCGGGCGTCGGCCAGCTCGTCGAGTACCCCTACGGCACCGAGATGGGCGCGCTGAACATGGTGTTCGGCGCCCACCGCGACACGCTGGCCGAGCGGCCGGACCTCGTCCGGACCATGCTGGAGATCCACCGCAAGGCGACGGACTTCGCGGCCGGCGACCGCGACGCGATGATCGCCATGGCGGTGGCGAAGCTCGGCCAGAAGCGCGAGGCGCTCGAGCTCTCGGCCCCGAACGTCGAGCTGACCTGGCGCCTCGGGCCGAACGAGATCCGGCAGGCCGACGCCTACGCGCAGCACATGCTCGCGCTCAAGCAGATCAAGCGGCTGCCGGAGCCCGGCTTCATCGATACCCGCTTCGTCGACGCGCTGGGGCGGGCGTGAGCACCGGGATCGAGGCCGGCGCCCTGCCGGCGGCGGTGACGCCGGCGCCCTCCCGCCGGGCCGGATCCGGGCCCGGGCTCGCCCACCTGCGCCGGCTGGCGCTCGCCTGCGTGGTGCCGGCCGCGCTCGTCGCGGTCTGGCAGGTCACCACCGCGGGCCGGCCCTACAGCCTGATCCCGCCCCCCGCGGAGGTCTGGGCCGAGATGCGAGATCTCGCGGTCGGCGGCGTCAACGACGACGCGTTCAGCGGCACGCTCTGGACCCATCTCGCGGCGTCGCTGAGCCGGGTCTACGGCGGCTTCGCGCTGGCGGCCGCCGCCGCCCTGCCGCTCGGCCTGCTGATCGGCCGCGTGCCGCTGATCCGGGCGCTGCTCGATCCCGTCCTGCAAGTCCTGCGGCCCGTGCCGGTCACCGCGTGGCTGCCGCTGGCGATGATCCTGTTCGGTCTCGGGCCGCGCTCGGCCTTCTTCCTCGTGTTCCTCGGGGCGTTCTACCCGATCCTAGTCAACACCGTGTTCGGGGTCCGCTCCGTTGAGCCGCGCCTGTTCGAGGCGGCCGCGATGCTGGGCTGCACCGGGCCGGCCCAGTTCGTCCGCGTGGTGCTGCCGGCGGCGCTGCCGTCGATCTTCACCGGCCTGCGGCTGGGGCTGGGCTTCGCCTGGGTGGTGATCGTGGTCGGCGAGATGACTGGCGTCCAGACCGGCCTCGGGGCGATCATCATGGAGGCGCGCCAGCTCTCGCGCACCGAGATCGTGATCTGCGGCATGGCGGTGATCGGGGTCGCGGGCTTCGTCTCCGACTGGCTGGTCATGCAGCTCGGCCGCCGGCTGCTCGCCTGGAGCCCGAATCATGGCTGATCCGACGATCCCGATCCTCGACATGCGGGCGGTCTCCAAGACCTACACGGCGGGCGGCCGCCGGACCGAGGCCCTGCGCGAGGCGAACCTCACGGTGTCCCGCGGCGAGTTCGTCTGCCTGCTCGGCGCCTCGGGCTGCGGGAAGTCGACGCTGCTGCGGGTCGCCGCCGGCTTCGAGGCCCCGACCGCCGGGCAGGCCCTGATGTGGGGCAAGCCGATCGCCGGGCCGGGGCCGAGCCGCGGCATGGTCTTCCAGGATTACGGCCTGTTCCCGTGGCTCACGGTGCGGGACAATATCGGCTTCGGCCCGAAGGCCCGCGGGCGGCCCGCCGCCGAGGTGCGCGACACCGCCGAGCGCTACATCGCCCTCGTCGGCCTCCAGGCCTTCGCCGACGCTTACCCGCACCAGCTCTCGGGCGGGATGAAGCAGCGGGTCGCCATCGCCCGGGTGCTCGCCAACGAGGCCGAGGTGGTGCTGATGGACGAGCCCTTCGGGGCGCTCGACGCCATGACCCGCGAGCGACTGCAGGACGAGCTGCTCGACCTGTGGTCGCGGACGGGGCTGACGATCCTGTTCGTCACCCACGCCATCGAGGAGGCGATCTTCCTCGCGGACCGCATCGTGATGATGTCGCCCGGCCCCGGCCGGATCGAGGCGATCCACCCGGTCGAGTTGCCGCGGCGGCGCGACGTGTCGAGCCCGGCCTTCAACGACCTGCGCCGGATGCTGGCGGCCCAGCTCCACAGCCACCACGCCCCGCGGGCCGCCGCCTGA
This sequence comes from Methylobacterium sp. 285MFTsu5.1, assembly GCF_000383455.1. Taxonomy (NCBI): domain Bacteria; kingdom Pseudomonadati; phylum Pseudomonadota; class Alphaproteobacteria; order Hyphomicrobiales; family Methylobacteriaceae; genus Methylobacterium; species Methylobacterium sp. 285MFTsu5.1. The sequence goes on from NZ_KB911270.1 coordinate 740,696, forward strand.
TGGACACCGCGCCCGACGATCCCCGCCGGCCCGAGAACCGCCTCGCCTACCGCGCCGCCGTCGACCGGCCGCGCCTGACGCTGCCGGGCGGCAAGCACGTCGCGGTCTGGCCGGTGGTCAACGTCGAGCACTGGCTGATCGACAACCCGATGCCGCGCCAGATCCTGGTGCCGCCGACCGCCGCGAGCCTGCTCCCGGATATCCCCAACTGGGCGTGGCACGAGTACGGGATGCGGGTCGGGTTCTGGCGCTTCCTCGAGGCCTTCGCCAGCCGCGGAATCCGCCCGACGCTGTCGATCAACGGCTCGGTCTGCACGGCCTATCCCCGCGTCGCCGAGGCCGCCCACGCGGCCGGCTGGGAGTTCATGGCCCACGGCTTCCACCAGGTCCCGACGCACCGGATCCCGGACCAGCCGGCGATGATCGCTCGCACCATCGCGGCGATCACCCAGACCACGGGGCGCCCGCCGCGCGGCTGGCTGGGACCGGGCCTCACCGAGACCCTCGACACGCCCGACCACCTGCGCGCGGCCGGCCTCGAGTACGTCGGCGACTTCGTGGTCGACGACCGCCCCTGCCGGGTGGCGACGCGCACGGGCGACCTCGTCGCCCTCCCCTACTCGGTCGAGCTCAATGACATCCCGCTGCTGGCCATCCAGCACCACCGGGCCGACGAGTTCGTGGAACGGGCGCTCGCCCATCTCGACCGGCTCGCCGCCGAGGCCGCCGGCCCTGGCTCCCTCGGCGGGGCCAAGGTGATGAGCTTCGCGATCCACCCCTACATCACCGGCGTGCCGCACCGGATCGGCCTGCTGGAGCGGCTGCTCGACGCCATCCTGGCCCGCGACGACGCGGTGTTCATGCAGGGGGTCGAGATCCTCGACTGGTACCGCGCCACCGGCGACGAATCCTGAGCCTCGCTGCGAGGAATGACCGTGCCCCCCTTCCCGACCATCCCGCTCCTGCACGCGGCCTACGCCGAAGGCCTCGACCCGCGCGCCGTCGTGGCCGAGGCCTACCGGCGGCTCGCCGCGGTGGACGATCCCGGCATCTTCCTCGCGCTCGTCCCGGAGGCGGATGCTCGCGAAGCCGCGGCGGCTCTCCCGCCCTTCGACCCCGCGGCGATGCCGCTTTGGGGCGTGCCCTTCGCCGTCAAGGACAACATCGACGTCGCCGGGCTGCCGACCACCGCCGCCTGCCCGGACTTCGCCCACACCCCCGCCGAGACCGCGCCCGCGGTGGCGCGGCTCCTCGCGGCCGGCGCGATCCTGATCGGCAAGACCAACCTCGACCAGTTCGCCACCGGGCTCGTCGGCCTGCGCACCCCCTACCCGGCCCCGCGCAACGCGATCGATCCGGCCTACGTGCCCGGCGGGTCCAGCAGCGGCTCGGCCGTGGCGGTGGCTCATGGGATCGTCGCCTTCGCGCTCGGCACCGACACGGCGGGGTCGGGCCGGGTGCCGGCGGCGCTCAACAACGTCGTCGGGCTGAAGCCCTCCCTCGGGGCGATCTCCAGCCGCGGGATGCTGCCGGCCTGCCGGACCCTCGACACGCTCTCGGTCTTCGCCGGCACCGTGGCCGACGCCGACGCGGCCTTCCGGGTCATGCTGGGTCCGGATGCCGCCGATCCCTGGTCGCGGGCCCTGCCGGTGCCGGCCGCCCCCGCCGCCCTCCCGCCGGGCCTGCGCCTCGGGCTCCCGGACGGGGCGAGCCTCCGCTTCGGCGGCGACGGGCTCTCCGAGGCGGCCTTCGCGGCGACGGTCGCCGATCTCGAAGCCCTCGCCGGGGCGGCGGCGCCGGTCGATCTCGCGCCGATGTTCGCCGTCGCGGCTCTGCTCTACGACGGCCCCTGGGTCGCCGAGCGCTACGCGGCGATCCGCCCGGTGATGGAGACGCGCCCCGACATCCTCCACCCGACGACGCGGGCGGTCATCGCCTCCGCCGAGCGCCACAGCGCGGCCGACGCCTTCGCGGGCCTCTACCGCCTCGCGGCGCTGCGCCGGGCCGCGGACGCGGTCTGGGACCGGATCGACGTCCTCGCCGTGCCGACCTACCCGCGCCCGCAGACCTGCGCGGCGGTCGCGGCCGACCCGATCGGGCCGAACAGCGAGCTCGGCACCTACACCAACTTCGTCAACCTGCTGGACTGGTGCGCCCTGGCGGTGCCGGGCCGGCCCCGCGCCGACGGCTTCCCCGCCGGGATCACCCTGCTGGCGCCGCGCGGCTCGGACGGGCTCCTCGCCGCCCTCGGGGCACGCCTGCACGCGGCCTCGGCGCCGCGGATCGGCGCGGGCACGATGCCGGTGCCGGTCGTGGAGCCGGGGCCGGCTGCGGCCGGACCGGACGCGATCGAGCTGGCGGTCGTCGGGGCGCATCTCTCGGGACTGCCGCTGAACCGCGAGCTGGCCGGCTGCGGCGGGCGCTTCCTGCGCGCCGTGCCGACAGCCCGGGACTATCGGCTCTACGCCCTGCCGGGCGGCCCGCCGCAGCGCCCGGGGCTGCTCCGGGTGGCGGCCGGGGACGGCGCCCCCATCGAGACCGAGGTGTGGGCCCTACCGCCCGCCGCGTTCGGACGCTTCGTCGCCGCCATCCCGGCACCGCTCGGCATCGGCACGCTGCGGCTCGCCGACGGCACGGCGCCCAAGGGCTTCCTGGTCGAGCAAGCCGGCCTCGACGGGGCGGCCGACATCACGCGCTTCGGCGGCTGGCGCGCCTACCTGGCCGACCGCGCGGCCGCGTAGCCCTCGCCCCCGGGGCCTGACATCGGGCAGCGAGAGGAAACCGGTTCCGGTCCCTCCCGCGGCGACAGGCCACCCGCGCCGCTGCTAGGCTGCCGCCCGGTGGCGGAGCGTTCCGATGCGGCGATCGATCCTGTTCCTGGCGGCCTGTCTGCTGGCCGGCATCACGCCGGCGGCCTCCGCCGGGCCCGCAGCGGACGGCGTCGCCGATCTCGGCAGCTACGCCGCCCGCATGGAGGTTCACCCGTTCGAGAGCCTGACGCTGACCGACCGGCAGTTCCTCACCGGCACGTCCGAGGGAGCGAAGCCGGTCACGGTCGCGGGGATCCTGCGCATCGCCAAGGCGGGGACCGAGCGCCTGCCGACCGTGATCCTGATGCACGGCTCCGGGGGTCTGGGCGGCAACATCGAGTTCTGGCAGCGGGCGCTGGCGGCGCGCGGGATCTCGACCTTCGCGATCGACGGCTTCACCGGGCGCGGCCTGACCAGCGTCAACACCGACCAGAGCCTCCTGGCGCGCACGAACCTGATCCTCGACATCTACCGGGCGCTGGGCGTGCTGGCGAAGCATCCGCGGGTCGACCCGGCGCGGATCGCCGTAATGGGCTTCTCGCGCGGCGGGCAGGCCGCGCTCTACGCCAGCCTCAAGCGCTTCGACGCCGCCTGGAACCGCTCCGGGGTGATCCCCGCCCTCTACCTGCCGGTCTACCCGGACTGCTCCATCCGCTTCCGGGACGACACGGCCGTGGCGGATCGGCCGATCCGGATCTTCGGTGGCGGCAGCGACGACTACAATCCCGCCGCCACCTGCGCGGCCTACGCGGAGCGGCTGAGGGCGGCCGGCGCCGATGTCGACCTGACCGTCTTTCCCGGAGCGCAGCACGTCTTCGACAACCCGGCCGGGCCGACCCAGCCCGTGGTCGCCCGGGGCGCGCAGACCGTCCGCGCCTGCGCGATAAGCGAGGCGGCGGACGGCGCCCTCGTGGCGGGCCCGGACGCCACGCCGTTCACCTACGCGGACCCGTGCGTGCAGCGCGACCCGCATATTGGCTCCGACGCCGCCGCCCGCGCCGGGATCCTGGCGCGTGTCTCGCACGCGCTGGACGCCGCGTTCCGGGGACGGTGACCGACGGAGCGCGGTGCGGATCTGCGCGGCCCCTGCCTGCCGGCCGCGCGCTCGTGCGGCGGCCGACTCGGTCAATTGACGTCGTCGGCCGTCGGCTTGCCCCGCACCGCCCGGGCCGCCCCCAACCTGCGTGTCGCGTGGCGTCCTACCTGCAGGCAGCGTCATGAATGCTCACAGATCGAACGTGCTCGGCCGAACTGTGGCGATCTCGTGCCCAACTGGGCCAGTAGGCGCAGCCTCTTCGACGGCGAGGACGATCTATCGGGGCTATCTTTAAATGCCCGGAGACCCGCGACCCCGCTCTCGCGGGCACGGACACCTTCCGACCCGAACACCGCAACCAACTTCGCATGAAGGACAGGGACAACCGAGGGCGTAGCTGCGCGCTTCAATCGACAAATCTACTGCGTTAGATACATCATCGAAATTCGATTTGTCTTAAGTGCACGGAAATCGGAGCTGTTCATATCAGGGCCGAAAGTCACTTGTCGCGAGACGGAGCCCATCGCCGAGATCCGCCGGCAAGAATGGCCACTGAGCCCCTATACTACTTTTGGTCATTGCGTACTTCGGAGATTGCTGTAGCCAGTTTATAGGGGTTGGACTCGCCCCGCCCAACACTGGTATGTCATGCGCAAGCTTGGCTAGAATGGCCCGGCGCAGCGCGAGGGCGACCATGGCTTTCAGACGAATCGGAACGCTCGTGGCGGTGCTCACTCTAGGCGCGTGCTCCCACGCGCCGCTGATGCCGACTGCCTACAGCGCCTTGCCGCCCCCGACCGCGATGCCTGCGGCAACCGCGTCGACGGGCCCGCTCGTGGGCGCCGCGGCGCCGCGTGCTGAGTCCGATATCGATCCGCTCCCCATCGTCATTCCCGGCACTCTGAAGCTCACGGACGCGCAGATCGGCCAGAACGGTGTGAACCCTCTGGCGGTTCTCGATTCCTCGATGCGCAACCGCATGAGCTGGAAGAGTCTCCGTCCGGAGAATCTGACGAAGCCGCCGATCTATTCCGGCCTGTCCCGCATGTCGAACGGTGCCGGCGTCGGAGAAGCCTCGGCCACACAGAAAGACAACATTCCCGGCTTCGATAAGGATCTCGCCACCAAGAGGATCATGTCGGAGTACAATCGCGAAGCGGCGATGGCGGCGCTCCTTAAGGGCGGACGCGGCGCCGCGAAGAGCGTATGCTCAGGATGCTGACGTCGCTCTTCGACGCGGCTCGAGAGTGAACGGCAAGTTCTCCGTATCGACCGGCACGCCTTGGTGCGTTCTCACCCGCCACGCCGGTCCCGACTACGGCCCCCAAGCCGGCGAAGCGGCCATCGCTTTCGCCGTGCGCTCCGTCAGCCGACGCCGCACAGAAGTCCGTTCGCGGACTCCTTCCGGGGAGGATCCCGACGATGCGCCGCACCCATCCTCTCCGCCTTCTTCACACCTGCGGCCAAGCGTCAGTAGCGCGGCGAGAAATTCATCCCCGTCACGACGGTGAAGACCGGTGGTGTGCGGTCAGCAAGCTCGATGCGTGCCGGATCCTGCGAGCGCTCTGTCTGAACCGAGGGGCAGAAGACGGTGGAGGGCACCTCGACCGTCGGTGAGAGCACCCGTTCCAGAGGAGTCGGCCTCGTCATCGCGGGCTTCGGGTCCAGCCAAGTTCCGGGCACCACCTGCTGCCCACAATTGCTGACAACCGCTTCATGTATCGTCCCATCGATTGCGGCGGAAACCACACAATTGGCGGGATGGTACACCAACTCGTACTGAAACTTCCTGTTCTCGTCGGACTCCGTTTTGAACCGGTTGTCCAAAATCACGGCCGTGTGCGGGCGATCGGTTGTCCCGACAACATAGAGGCGACCGGTGGCGATGGCAGCGACCGTGATATCGGAGGCCGCCGATGCGGGCATGCTGAAGACAAGCGCCAGCACTCCGGAGAGCGTCGCCGTCGAAACCAAGCCGCGCATCCTGCCCTCACCCTCACCCGCAACCTGTTCAGACCCGACTCGATTGTATCGTCAGCCGTGATCGCGCCCTGAACAGCGGGTCCCACAGCCATTCTACCGAGCAATGGCCAGCATCCATCACCCGATAGAGGTACTCAGATCTCTCATCCACCGGGATATCGAGCTGGACGGACCGTATACCAACGCTCGAGCGCCGGCCCGCCCGTGATCACCGAGCCAGGTCCCTGGGTCCGGGACAGGAGCGTGCACGAACCTGACAGCCGGCGCATCGACGCGATCGCCATCCGATACCGGGAACGTGCCACCTTTCCTGACCAGGGACCTATACGTCCCAGACCTGGAATCGATGGCGCGGCATCGCGCACCGAATCCTGAGAATGCCGCTTGCGCCGTTCCGCTCCGATCGGTGAGCCTTCCGACCGCTCCACAATCCGACGTCGGCGATGACGCGAACGCCGAGCGACGAAGGATCGTGAACATCTCTATGATACGACACCGAAGAATCTCAACATAAAATAGATTACGCCGAACAGCGTTACACCTGCAGCAACCCAGATAAAGACCAGCAACCATCGATCAAAATATGCGACATCGCAGTCGGCGTATTCTGTGGCGCAGGGAACGCAGTATGCGTTGGAGATCTCCACCTTTGCCCCGCACGTTTGGCAGGCACCGACCGAGAGGGAGCGCTCGCTGGCGGTCATCCTGCGCGTGCGCGGCGGCCAGCCAAAGTGCCAGCGCCGAATGGCAGCCCCTGCCTCCGAGAACCTCATACAAGCACTCGCCACTCGATATGGGCAAATGACATCTGATCCCGTTCGGGATCCATCACGTCTGTCAATTTTCAGAATAGTCAATAGCGCTACTTCATAGCGTTAATATTGTCAATCTCGACCTGATGAAGCTCCCACAACCGGCGCCGCGGCTCCGAGTTCGGTATGCTCCGGACATAACCGGCCTGCGTGCCCGAGAGGTGGGCGGTGAACGGACGCTCAGATGCGCGTTCAGCGTGGCATCACGCTCACCGGAGCTCGGACGGCTGGAGGCCGCGTCGCGGGTCCGTCGGCGGATGACGTATCACGACAGGCCGCTCGAGCCCGGCGAATGCTCGACTGTGACGATGCTGCGCTCGGCTCAGAGCCGCTTCGCAGCGGTGGTCCGATCGCGCAGGATCGAGCGCGCGGCCCGGCACCACAGTCGAGTCGGTAGCCAGTACAGCGCTCTCACCGCACCGAGAGCCGCCACGATCGGCACGAACGCGTGCGCCAGCAGATCGAGGATGACGCCAGGCGGCTCATCCGCCTCGATCCGATCGTACCAGATCGGATCCTCGTGCCGGTACGGGTCTCGTTCGGTCATCGCTGGCACCCGCCACAATCCGATCCGGCCCTCATCTGTCGGACCAGCAGAGTGCTGCCCCGAACCGGATCTGGGAGCGCGGTTCGTGCTGCGCCGTCGCGCAGGGCCAGAGCACGCCGCGCCCCGGCGCGGGGCGGCTCGGGGACCACCCGCGCCTCATCGGCTCCCGCGCTGCGCCAGAACCGCGGGAACCGTGCGCAGCATGATGGCGAGATCCCGGTGCAAGGTCCACCGGGTGGCATAGTCCAGATCCAGCGCGACGCGCTCGGCATAGGTCGTGTCGGAGCGGCCCGAGACCTGCCACAGCCCCGTCACGCCCGGCGGCACGGCGAAACAGGTGGGGAATGCCCGCCCGTAGCGGGCGACTTCGGCCGGCACGATCGGGCGCGGACCGACCAAGCTCATCTCGCCGCGCAGCACATTCCAGAGCTGCGGCAGCTCGTCGAGCGAGGTCTTGCGCAGCACGTAGCCGACGGCGGTGACGCGCGGGTCGTCGCTGAGCTTGTGCGTCGCCGCCCACTCGGCCCGGGCCAGAGGATTGGCGGCCAGATGGGCCGCCAGAACAGCGTCGCCATTCGTCACCATGGAGCGGAACTTCAGGCACCCGAAGCGGCGACCGTCCCGGCCCACCCGCATGTGGCGGAAGATCGGCGCCTTGCGATCACCGGCATACACGAGGGCGGCGATCAGGATCAGCAACGGCAGCAAGAGGAAGAGGGCCGTGGCCGCCACCGTGATGTCGAGCCCGCGCTTGGCCGCCCAACCCAACCGCAGGCCGCGCGCCACGAACGGCGCCGTTGGCAGAACGGCCTCCGCGACAGCCTCCGCGGCATCGCCCACTTGGTCCGCCAGCTCGACACCGTACTGCGGCGCACGCAAGGCAGGCTGAAGCGGTGGGCCGACGTCGCGCAGCATGTTCTGGCTCCTCGTGACGGCAGGTGGCCGCCAGGCGCAGCAACGGTTAATCAATTGTTAACGACGGGATATCAAATCATCGCGCCTGTTTCAAGCTTAACCGTACCCTAAATGTCAGTATATTTTCCGCCCAAAAATGCAAGAATAGATTTCGATCCCGCAGGATGAAGCACAGTGGCACCGGGCCTCTGCCTCTCGACCCAGACACGAATCCGCCTCGATGCCGCAATCCAAGCAATGTCACGAGACACCGACCTTGGCCGGATGCTCACCCATCATTGTGCACTGCGTCCGTCCGGCCCGAGGAATGCCGCGCGTTCCCACGGTTGATGGTCGAGAGCTGAGCCACTTGCAGCTCTGTGCTTCTCCCGCGCGCGCGGGCCACCCGTCCGGACCGGGACGCTCGCGCATGGGATCGCGGTGCAATGTCCAGACGTCCCGCCGCAGGCATTCCGGGAGATCGCTGCGGCGGCGATCGCCGGGATGTTGCTGAATGGCGCGACGAAATCAATTTCGCGCCGAGGGCGATCATGACAAGGTGCGGGGCGCGCTCTATGGATGGACTTCCGATACAGTACCTCAGGCGCGGTCAGCGGGATGAGACGCGTGCCGGATCGGTGGCATCGGCCGCCGCGCCGCGACGGACCGTGCGTGCGCGGCCCTATTGCGATGCCGCGGGACTAATCCCTATGGCGGCGGGTTCCGCAGCGTGACCCGGATGGGCGAACTCAGTATCCTGCGGATGGCTAAGCGGCATCCAACGTGCAGGAGCGGCCACAATGCCGGAGCCAGTACGGATTGGGGCCACTCATGATGCATGCGCCGAGAGAGAACAGAGTGCCGGGTGGCGCGGCACGCCGGGTGGTCTGCGCCTGTTCGGCCGACGGGTGGGAGCGCGGAGCCTGATGCGGCCCCGGAGCATACCCGCCAAGTCGACCGGGCCTGCCTGCAACGTCCATCCGCAGCGGATGGCGTGAGACCCGTCGATCCCGTCTGAAAGTCATCAATCCCCGCGGCTCCCGAGGCTCGAACCACACAGGTCCAGCCGAAGGCGCACGTTTCCGATCAAGACTGAGAATAGCGCAATCATGGTCCCTTGCCTGTGGAGCAGCTGCCTGCCAGCGACCGATCGGACATCCACCGGGCGACTCGGTGAGAGCTGCGCGGCGATCGGGGAAGCAGGTTCCGAGCGATGAGAGTCGCGATCGTCCATTACTGGCTCATCGGGATGCGCGGCGGCGAGAAGGTCGTCGAGGCGCTCTGCGACCTCTATCCGGAAGCCGACATCTTCACGCACGCCTACGCCCCGCAATCCATGTCGCCGACCATCAGGGCGCACCGGGTCAGGACCTCGTTCATCGGCCGATTGCCGTTCGCGACCAGCCGATACAAATCCTATCTACCCCTGATGCCGATGGCCCTCGAGCAGCTCGATCTGCGGGGATACGATCTGATCATCAGCAGCGAATCGGGTCCGGCGAAGGGGATCATCCCGCCATCCGACGCGCTTCATATCTGTTACTGTCACTCACCGATGCGGTACGTCTGGAACATGTACCACGATTATCGCGAGCGGACGGGGCTGCTCACGCGCCTGCTGATGCCGCCGGTGGCCCATTACGTGCGCAACTGGGACGCGGTCTCGGCGGGCCGGGTCCACGAGTTCATCGCCAACTCGGACACGGTCGCGCGACGCATCGAGACCTACTATCGACGCCAAGCCAAGGTCATCCATCCGCCCGTGGACACGGCGGCCTTCGAGATCGCTCCGGATGGCCAGCGCGGTGACTACCATCTGATGGTCGGCGAAATGGTTCGCTACAAGCGGCCGGAACTGGCGATCCAGGCTTTCAACCGGTTGGGGCAGCCGCTCGTGGTGATCGGCGGCGGCGAGATGCTGCGTGAACTGCGCAGCATGGCCGGTCCGCACATCAAGATCCTCGGGCCGCAGCCCTTCGAGGTCCTGAAACACCACTACGCACGGTGCCAAGCCCTGATCTTCCCCGGAGAAGAGGATTTCGGCATCGTCCCGGTCGAGGCCATGGCGAGCGGACGGCCGGTCGTCGCGTTCGGCAAGGGTGGTGTCACCGAGACGGTCATCGACGGCGTGACCGGCACCTTCTTCCACGAGCAGTCCGTCGACGCGCTGATCGATGCCGTCCAGCGCTGTCGGGCGATCGGGGTGGAGCCAGAGCGCCTCGTCCGCCGCGCAGCCGACTTCGGTGTCGGCCGCTTCGCGGACGAGATCAGCCGTTTCGTCGACGGGGTCCTCGCGCGCGAGCGCTTGGCGGCCCCTCGTCCTCCGCGTGAGCCGAGCCGCGCCTATCTGGTCCAGTGAGACGGCCCCGCGTCGGCGGCCCCGGCCTCCTCGCCGAACCGCCGAGGTCACGACCGAGGCGGGGGAGGCCCCGGTCTCAGAGGGCGGCGCGCGGCGCCCGCCGGCAGAATCGACTCGACTAAGCGTCCGATGTTCTTGTCGGCATCAGGTGAGCCGCCGCGTTGAGCGTCGAAACACGGGCCGTCGGCTGGTAGTCGAAACCGCCCTGTCGTCCGAACGACTCGATCCCGAAGTCGGCGAGTTGGGCGAGCGCGCGCGACACCCGCTCATGGGCCTGCCCGGTGTAGATGGGATAGGCACAGGGCACCACTTGGCTGCCCTCACAAACCAGATCACCGGCGAAGAGCCCGTTCTTGGCGACATGTGCCCGAAAATCCTGCTCGGCGATCGTCACGGAATCGTTCGCGTGGCCAGCGATGACCTCGACTCCAAAATACTCGCGCCCCTCCACCCGACCGTAGAAATCGGAATACATCGTGAGCCGCTTCCAAGCGCCGTCATGCGCGAAGTTGTAGAGGATCGAACAGTCGAAGCCGCGATTCCCGTCGAAGCTGAAATACAGGCTGATCAGCGTTACCGAGGCGAGACCGGGATCCTCTCGGACTCCGCAGAGGGCCAACGCCCGCGCAATGGGGATCGTCGAGATGAGTCGCTGGGCGGTCAAACGGCGGCCACCTGTGCGGACATCGAATTGCGTCCCGCGCCGTGTGATCGATTCGATCCGCTCGCCCAGATGAAAGACCGAACCGCGCTGCCGCAGGGTCCGGGCGGCCACTTCGTAGAGGGCATTGAAGCCTTCGCGGGGTCGCGCCAACTGCCTGTTGGTCGGACCCGGCGCGCGATGCCGGCGGACATAGCGCAACAAGACGCGCGGGCTGGCGTGCTCCTTGATCCAGAGCATCCGCTTCTCGGCAAATTCCAGATCGACCCAGTCGGCCGGAACGCCGAAGAACCGCTTCATGTAGCTCTCGAGGCCGGACCTTCTGAGCAGATAATCACCGATCCAGTAGCGAGCAAACTCCCGCGCATTCCCGATTCTGCGCCGCGCCACGCGCGAGAAAGCGGCCGATAGCACGATCCTGAAGATGCCCCATGGACCGGCCCGGACGATGTCGTCCCGGATCGACAGCGGGTAGGAGGTGACGAAAGCCTGGGGTGTTAGCTTTCCCCACGTCGGCTTGATCGGAACGTAATGTTCCAGCAACTCTGGAAAATACTTCAGCAGCGGCGAATCGTCCTGAAATATTAGACTTCCGATGTCGAATGTATATCCATTGATGGACCGGTCGATATGATTGCCGCCGATATTTTCGAATTCGTCGATGACGGCAATATTTCGACAGCCGAGATCGTGAAGAATTGAAGCCGATACGAGGCCTGTAATACCGGCCCCTAATACGATCGCATCGAAAATCTCGTCTCCCGAGTGCCCATGACAATCGAAGGCTGAAGAAACGGTCATGATTCGCTTTGCATCGGCCACGGCGTCAGGCGATGGAGGACGATGCCGGAGCATGATGGTCGGCCGCGCCGAGCACGATGATCATCGCCGACACTCGAATCAGATCGGAAGTTGCGGATCGATACCATAGGATCAGTTCGGAACCCAGTCATGACTACCGTTAACTGAGCAGAATTTGCAAACACACTATGCGCGCGGACCGAAACATCACCTGACGATCGCACTATGGATCTGTCCCCGTTCTGAACGAGCGGACAGGCGCTCCGCGCCTTGCGGCCGACAGAGGCAGCATTGGCCGCCCTTCAGCAGGGTAAAGTCAACAACGAAAACGACAGATGTCCCATGAGCCATTTGATCAATGGCTTCGAGGCAGTGGATCCACCCAGCATACCTTGAGCGTCCCCCGCGCCCCCGGGCCATTTTCGAGGTCCCTGCACGGCCGTCGCGGCGCGCCGGCGCGGCCCGTGGTTTTGCTCCCGGAGCGGAACACGGAACGGCAGTCCCCGGTGCCGGACGGCAGCAACGCCCAGCCCTCGGTCCGGCCATCGGCCTCCGGGGCCGCCCTCACGTGCCGAGTGATACGTTCTGAGCCGAATGGCGAGCCGGTTCGGCGAGCCGCGACCGTATCGCGACCGCGGCCGGCTCGATCGGAGTTGCGGAGACACCGATACGCCCGACTGGATGACGTGCGGGATAGGCGCAGGCGGTGGCGGCGAAGATGTAGAATATCAAGCCCTGATCGACGGTCGGGCCCGCGATGAGGCTGCCAGGGAGAAGGGACAGGCAGGCGACGCGGCCAGCAGCACGGATGTCGCTCGCGTAGGTCCGCGGCGCTCCGCGCCGAAATCCGAACACCGACGCCAGGAAAAGCACGTAGAAGACGGCTCCGGGAATCCCGACATTCGACAGCACCGCGAGCGGAAAGCTCGATGTGCGATTGGTTCCGAGGCCGACGCCCAGGCCGTTCGAGTCGATGAAGTTCCGCCACGCATAGGCGTTCCAGGCCGAACGCTGAACACCCGAACTCGTCTCGGCTTTGCTCAGGACAAGCGTATCGACGTAATCGTAGATGCGCTCAGCCACGCCGCCGACCGAGAAGGCCAGGAGCACGAGGACGCAGGCGACCAACGGACCCGCGACCACCAGCCAGGCGCTGAAGCGGTCCTGACGACGCGTGCTGCATCGCAGCAACGCGATCGTGTAGAGCATCGGGATCAGCACCGCGGCGCCGACCAGGCCGGTCGAGGAAGTCGACAGGATCACGAACAACAGCGAGATCAACGCCAGAGGTCCCGTCACCAAGGGCTTGCGGCCACAGAGCCACAGCATGCCCGTGAACCCGCAACCTCCCAGTGTCATTCCCGCGAAGGCCGACGCCTCCGGCCAAGCCCCGATGATCCGCCGCATACTGCCGACACTCTCCTCGTCGTGGAACGTGTACTGAGCGTTGCGAATGAATTGCAGGGCCTCCTGCGTGCCCGTTGCCGCCGTGAGGACGTCGATGATGCCGAAACATATGTTGGCAGCCGCGTAGAGGATGAGCGCCTTCGCGAGCGTCTCAATCCCGTTCTTCGAGGATCCGAAAGCGGTGATGATACTGAAACAGACCAGATCACCGATGAGATAGATCGGCTGCGTGAAATTGCTGGATACTGGTCCCAGGGGAACGACGCCGTCGCTCGTGATCAGGTGTGACGACGTTCCCAGCGGCACGATATAGGTCTGCCCCGCGAAGAGCCGCGGCAGGATGTAGCTGCTCGCCACCCCGTAGAGAGTGAGACAGAGAAGCCAGAAACCCGGTTCAGGCAGGCGGAACGAACTCAGGACCTGTGTCGAGATGTTGCGATGGAACAGAGTCGCGATCATCAGGAACACGAGGAAGAGATGCGCCGGCTGCACGTTGGCGCCGCCCAGCAGGAGTGCCGCGGCCGAGCCGAGATTGCAGAACACCACGAAGGCGATCACCACCGATTCCCTGCCGAACAGCAGACAGAACAGGCCGATGACGACCGCGATGGCGCCTATTGGTTCGAAGCTCATGTCAGGCTGATCCAGGCATGATCGACGGCGGAGCGGCGGTGGCACTCAGGCGACGCACCGGCACCCCCGGCGGTCGTGCCGGGCCGGGATCGGGCGATCGCGTCGTCTGGTCACCGCCCGGATCGATGCGACGCGCACGCATCGACCATCTCAGCGATTCGCACTCTCGGTTGGCCGCAGTGGCGCATCCGAAGTGGCCGGACCGCGGCTCACCGGAGCGCCCGATGATCCGGGCCGCGGCGACGGGGACGGCCGCGTCTCCCCGGCCTTGTCGGCCGGCTGGCGCACGAGCGTCACCCGCACGACGTCGCCGGGCTCGACGACGGCCTCCTCGGAGGCGAGCCATGTGCCCGCCTTCACCCCCTGCTTCCGGGTAATCTCGTAGCGCGCGCTCACGGCTTCTGCCGCGTCGTCGGTGCTGCCGACCATCTGAGACTCGGCATCGGCCGCGAGCCGCTCGGCTGTCCGCGCCTTCTCGTCGATCGAGGCGAGCTTCTGACGGGCATCCGCGGCCTCCGACAGAGCTTCGCGGCGGAACCGGGCCTTGAGGTCGATGATGTCGCGCTCGGCGCGCGTGAGGCTCTGCTGAGCGCGCAGCATGGCGACCTGCACGTCGAGTCGGCTGCTCTCGAACGACGCCTGACTCTGCTCCGCAGCCAGCTTGCGCGGCGCGATCGTGAGCCCCTTCGAGACCAGATCGTTGATCAGGCCGAGCTCACCGCGACTGAGCTCGATCTGGCGGTCCAGCGTTTTGGACTTATTATCGAGCGTGCTCATTTCATTTTGAAAGCTGGCGATCGACTGTTCAATCGACTTGATCTCGGCCTTCAGCGCATTCCGACGCGTGTCGAACAGGAGTTGCTCACCGCGGACGGCCTGCTCCGCGTATATCCTGTCCACCGTGCCTTTTAGCTCGCCGCCGAACGCGATCGTCTCCGCGCCGCCGACCTCCGCTTCGAGACGCGCCAGCTTGGCGGCCAAGGCGACCCGCTCCGCGGCCAGATTTCGCAACTCGCCGCGCGTTGTGACCGCGTCGCGCTGGATACTGCGCGGGTCGGTGCCGCGCATCAGTCCCTGAGCCGTGCTGACGGCCTGTAGTACGGTCAGGCCGGGTTGATACTCGTACTTGCCGGGCTGCTGGACCGCACCGATGATGTAGAAGGGACGGTAGGTCGCGACTTCGACCGATGCCGCGGGCTTCTCCGCGAGATCGGCGACCTGTTTCAGAGCGACACCGATGGCGTTCGCGAGATCGATCGGCGTGCCGCCCGCCGCCTTGATCTGGCCGATCAGTGGCATGGACACGGTTCCGTCCGCCGCAACGACGAACTGACCGTTCAGTGCCGTCCACGAGTACGCTTCGCCTGTGTTGCGACGCAAATCATAGACGCGGATCGTCAGATGATCCTGAGGGCCGAGCAGATATCGACCGGCTTCGTCGGCGGCCGCATTCGCGTGCGGGCTGCCGAACAGCAGGACGCACGCCGCCGCAACTAGACGCAGACGCATCAAATTCTCCCCGACCAGAGCCAAATCTTGAGTATAAGTCTGCGCGCTGCGATCGCCCTACGGTATCCGTAGCACAGAATCCCGAAGGCCACATCGAAAGGTAGCAGACGCCGCCAAGTTAGCCAAGATTTAACGACCCGAGGTCTGTCTTGCGGCCGCTGCTCATCCGAGCCGTTGAAGTGAGCGCGGCCAAAATTATACCCTCCGCAATCTCGTGGATCAGCCCGCTGGCGGCTGTAAGTTCTGCGTTCTTCGCCGCTGGCCCTCGCGCGACCGGCCTCATGGACGCAGGGTCCGCAGGCGGAATCCGAGCAGCAGCATACTCACGCCGTAAGCCGCCGCGCCGCCGAGGATCAGGGCCGCGAGAAGCCCGGCCGAGCCGATATCCAGGCGGCTCAAGGCGGCCCGCAGCGCGAGGACGGCGGCCGCCATCACCGCGCACGAGAGGGCAATCTGCCAGAGATTACGGATCTGCCCCGCCACACCGGCACCGACGAGACGCCGCGCGTAGATCGCGCTGATCAGGAAGTGAAACAGGGCCGTGGCAAGGCGCGCGTAGATCATCATCATCACGCCGCCGAGATAGAATCCCAGTGTCATGCTCAAGACCTTCGCCACCGACTCGAGGAGCGTGATCTTGAGCATCACGTTCGGCTCGTCCATCGCGAGGCAGAGCGTTGAGACAGGTTGGTAATAGGCGGTGAACATGACGGCCAGCGACAGCCATCGCAGATAGGGTGCCGCGGAAATCCATTGCGCACCGAGGATGACGCTCACGATCTGGTCGGCGGTCAGTGCGATGCCCACGCCAGCCGGGAGCGCGATGATCATCGTGAGTCGAGCCGCCTTCAGGAAGGCGGCTCGTAAGCGGAGGCGGTCATCGGCCATCGTCGCGAACGCGGCCATGACCGGCCGCATAGCCGGACCGATGACGCTCTGGGTCGGGAGGACGGAGAAATCGCTCGCCACCCCGTAGCGGCCGAGTACGGCCTTGTCGACGTGGTAACCGAGGAACATGCGATCGAACTGCCAACTGAAGGCAGCGAGGATCTGTGAGGATGTGAACCAACCTGTGAACGCCGAGAAGGCACTCAGCCGCGCCAGGGAGAGCCCCGGTCGGTAAGGCGCCAGCACGTAGGACAGGATGGTCGGCAGGATCGCGGATGCAGCCGGGTTGATCACCAGGGCCCAGTAGCCGGCTCCCAAGTAGAGAGACCCGATCGAGATCAGGGCCGCGGCCACTTTTCCGGAAAAATCCGCGAGAAACGACGCACGGAAGTCGATCTTGCGGAACAGGTGTACCATGGCCGGGCTGTAGAGGCTTCGCGCGATCGGCGCCGACGCGAGCGCGAGCGTGATGGGGATCAGTCGGACATCGTCGTAGATGTGGGCGACCGGCCAAGCGGCGGCCATCATCAGGACGGCGATGACCCCGCCCCGGAGAAGGCCCAGCGTGAATGCAGTATCCAGATGCGACTTCTCGATCTTCTGCAGACGCAACAGGGCCTGAACCAGCGGGATCTCGAGGATCATCTCGACGATCGAGATCAGGGACGCGGCGATGGCCGTCAGGCCGAAATCGGCGGGCGACAGGATCCGTGCGAGGACGAGCAGCGTGCCGAGATCGATCGCGCGCGCGGAGATCCGCGCGGCGACACTCCATCCGGCGCCGCGCAGCGTCTTAGAGGCGAGCATGAACGTGTCCCACGGAGGACTGACCGGCGCCACACCGGCCCGGAACGACGTCGTGCCTCGTGGTCACGACATGGATCCGGATCTGAGCAACATGGCGATTCCGATCCTGACACGCTCTGCAAGGCAGTCCTGAACCAGCATCCGGCGGCGGCATCAATCTAGCTAATTTGGTCAGCTTGCGATCGAGCCGCGCCCGCGGTGCGTTGTGGGAGCCGTGTCCGGGTTCCGCGCACCGGGACGCGCATCACCCCGCGAGGCCGGCAGCGCGCCGATAGACGGTCAAGGTCTCGTCGGCCACCCGTGCGATCCGCAGGTGATCCAAGTTGATCTGGCTCTTCGCTCTCAAAGCGCCCAGGGCGCTCGGATCGGTCGTGAGCGTGATCAGCGCCTGCGCAAGCTTGTCCGGATCGTTTGCCGGGACCAGAATGCCCGCCCTTCCCCCGTCGAGCAGCTCGGGAATCCCGTCGACGTCGGTGCCGACGATCGCGCAGCCCGCCTCCCGGGCTTCGGAGAGCACGAGCGGTGCCGGATCGGCGTGGGACGGGAGCACGAAGATGTCGGCGCCCAGCATCCAGCGGTACGGATCGTCCCGCGGCCCGGCGAAGGTAATGGCATCCGTGCAGGCCAGCGTGCGCGCGGTCTGCTCGTAGGCGTCCCGGTGAGGACCGCCGCCGACGACGTAGAGCCGCATGGCGCGATTGTGGGGGAACGCCTTGTCGAAGGCCTGCAGCAGATCGGGCAATCCCTTCCGGGGATGCAGGCCTCCGACGAAGACGATGGCGGGATGATCCAGAGCCTGCGGTTCCTCGGACCGACCGCGCATGCGGGCTGAGCCGATGGTCCCGTTGAGCACGACGTCGATGCGGGAAGCCGCGATGCCGCGCTTCCGCATCGACGCGGCGACCGCACCGCTCACAGCGATGACCCTGGTCCCAAGGCCCATGAGGACGGCCCCCTTCTCGAACTCATTGTGGACGGTCGTCACGAGGGGAACGCGCAGCAGCTTGCAGGTCGGCCAAGCCAGCACGGCGCTGGTCATCATATGGGCGTGGACGACATCGGGACGCCAACGCCGGAGCACACCGCCACATCCGAGGAACGACGTCAGGATCCGGGCCGGCGTGCGCGCGTGGCTCGCGAAGATCGATTCGACGCCGTTGGACCGGAGCAGCGCATCGAAATCCCCACCCTGACTGGCAATCGCGACCCGGTGTCCGGCCTGCGCCTGTTGGCACGCGAGATCGACGGCCGCGTGGACATGGCCGTTCAGTCGGCGCGTGTGATTCAGCAGATGGAGAATACGCATGACTTACGAGCGCTCGTGTCGGATCCGAGCCCCGGCCTGCGCTGGACTCCATGCAAGCCGCGGCGCCGATTAGGCGGGAGATACGACCCTGGCCGAACAGGAGAGCCGCCACATATTCCGGAGCCATCTAGGTGTAAAAGCGCGACCGGGCGCAACAGAAAAATCCGGCGCATTACTGATTTTCAACAATGCCCCGCACCGATCGTGGCGCGCAGGATCTGTCGGACCGGCCGGCGCTTGGGCGAGAAGCGGAAGGCGAGCAATGCCTGCGCACAGCGAACGGGCGCGAGAAACGTCGCGACGACGAAGAGCGCATTCGCCATTTTCCACTTCAGGGAACGCGGCTCGATCAGGACAGATCTGATCAGGCCCAGGAACGGCCTGCCACCGTACCGGACACCCCGGAGGATCGCCATGCAGAACTTGAGGAACTGAAAATAGTATGTCTGCTCTGGCTCGACGAGGGAGACCCCGGGACGCCAGTCGTGAAGAAGACCGCGCAGATGCCTCAGACGTGACTGGAAACGCTGAAGATCCCGCTCGACGGTGGCCGCCTGCGGGACGCGGCCCAGACCGGAGTCATTGCGGCCATGGACACGGTAGAGCCCGAGACTTTCGGAAAGGCTGACGATCTCGCCCATGAACGGGGCAGCCAACAGGATCACGCCATCGACAGCTTGGTCGTACGCGCATTGATGGAGCAGATCGCAGACATCGCGGCGGAAGACATTCCCGGACGTGGGCGGCGTCTGGTAGACGCCTGAGCGCAGGATGTCGCCGACAGTCCTGTCCTGCCCGCGGAACGCGCCGAGAGCGGGGTATGGGTCCGCCAGGATCGCCCCCGTCGAGTCGACGCATCTCAGACAGAACTGAAGTTTGGCGACAGTCGGATCTAGTTCCGCGAGAATACGGTCGAGAGCACCCGGCAGAAGCTCGTCGTCCGCGTCGAGGAAGAGCAGAAACGGGGCAGAAGTCTTGGCCAATCCGTACAGGCAGGCCGCCCTCTGACCGCCGTTCGGGATCCGGAATGCCGCGACGCCGGACCGCTGGATAATCGACCATGAGTCATCCGTCGATCCATCGTCTATCACGACGATCTCACAAGAATCGTTGTGCTGGTCGACGACACTCTGAATCGCTTTATCGACAAAACTTTCGTAGTTGAAACATGTAATAATGACTGCGAGCTTAGGATCCTTGACCACGACAGACGTCTTTCTCGCTCGTCGCTCCGCGCTCCCGTCTCTCACTGTCTCGAGCGCTCAACAGGATGTTGGCTAGCACGGCATCCCGCCGAGATCCACAATCGATACATGAAGACGCAGTCACAACCCAAGTCTAATTGCCGGACTTATCGCTGACGAGCTCAGCATTTCACGTTGTCTCGATGACAATAGTCAATTCTCCGTGATCGAGAATCGATCGAGGTCCATCCCTTTCCGGCCCGAGCCGGGCTTCCAGGAACGTGTTGAACCCCGGATGAGGCGCGAGATCGAGGTGACATCCAGGCAAGTCGAGCCTGTCGGTCGATCCGTCGCGGCCGACGGCGCCGGCCGCCCTCCCAGCGCGGGCGGTCGTACCTTTGATCCCCCGGACCTACTCCGAACGGCGGTCTTGTTGGGCGCCCCCAAGCTCCACTAAGGCCCCCTTTCCCGGAAATTCCCCCTCGGTCGGGCCGATCAACCCGCCTTTTCGGGGGGTGCGCGGTCGCCTCGTCAATTCTTATGGCCGTAGCAGCACGCCTTCATTGATGTCGGACGGGACAGATTGTTGCTATACTCGTTGGAGGATGGACATCGCGCGCAGCGTGGTGCCGTCACGGCACCGTCATTGCAGAAGGGATCCGCCGGACGCGGCCCGGCGGGCAGGCATCAGGTTCGATCGCCATCGATCGGGAGAGATCTAGCCATCATGCACCTACCCGAGACGGCAGCCCGTATCGTATCCTGCGACGTCTTCGACACGCTGCTCCTGCGCGATCACCGGTCCGAGCGCTGCCGCTTCCACGAGATCGCGGCCGTCGCGTCGCAGCTGCTCGCGGCGGAGCACGGCGTGGCGCGCCGTCCGGGCGCGATCTACGCCGCGCGCCTGGAGGTGCAGCGAGCGGCCTACCGGGCGCTCGACTTGGCTAATCCCTCGGGCGACGTGCGCTTCTCCGACATGCTCGCGGCCATGACGCGCGTCCTCGGCCTCGATGATCGGGCCGCGGATATTCTGTATCGGGCCGAGATCACGGTCGAACGCGCTCAGTTGCGCGCGAACACCCGGCTGATGACGTGGCTGAGGGGCCGGGCGCGGGCCGGAGGCAGGATCATCGCGGTGAGCGATACGTACCACCGCGGCGAGACGATCGCGCATCTGCTGAACGCGCTGGCTCCCGACCATCCCATCGCGCGCATCTACACCAGTGCCGACCACGACGCGACCAAGCGGACACGGGCGCTCTTCGATGTCGTTCTCCGGAGCGAGAAAGTGCCCCCGGCCGAGATCCTCCACCTCGGCGACGACACGCTGGCGGACGTGACGATGGCCGCCGCCGCGGGCCTGAGGACGGCACAACTGCTCCGGCCGCGCCACGTGGTGCTGCGTCGCCGCCTCGATGCCGTCCGCGCTCGCGTGATGCACCGGCACTGGATCGGTGCCGCCCGCAGCGGGGCCAGGAGGATCGGGCCGTGAGCGCGACCGACGCCGCACGCGGCCCCGCGGGCGACGACGCGGTCGCGTTCGGCCAGCGCGTGCTGGGCCCGATCCTCGCCGAGTTCTGCCTGCGCCTCTGGCTCGCGGAACGCTTCCTCGCGCCGGACAGGACCGTCCTCCTGTTCTGCGCCCGGGGTGGCCTGCGCCTGCAACTCGTCTACGAGCGCTTCCTCCAGCGAACCGGCTTGCCACAGAACCTCCCGCGCGCGGCCCTGATGGTCTCGCGCCTCGTGGCCGCCCGCACCGCCTTCGATCCGCCGAGCCCCGGCATGCTCTCCGAACTCGGTCGGGAGTTCAGCGGCCGGTCGATGGCGGAGATCGCGGCGGCGCTGGCGCAACGCGACGATCTGGCCCTTCCGGCGTCCTGGGATGAGCCCTTCGAGGAGGGGGCTTTCACCGCGCTGCTGTCCGGCAACCAGCCCGGCGTGGCCCGCCTTCACGCCGCGGTCGCCCAACAGGATGCCCGCTTCCGCACGCATCTCGAGGCCTGCGCCGGCCCGGCGCGCCACTGCGTGCTGGTCGATACCGGGCTCTACGGCAGCACGGTCCGCATGCTTCAGGAGGGCCTGCCGGAGCGGACGTGGTCAGGGCTCCAGCTCGCCCGCTGCAACTACAAGCGCCTCGCCACACCGCATTTCCGCCGCACGTTCGGCCTGAGTGTCGAGAGCGACTGGTACAAGCCCTGGGACGCGCGCACGTCGGTGCTGCGCTTCTGGCACCTGATCGAGGCCTGCCTGGAACCGGACCTGCCGAGCGTCCGCACCTTCGCCCAGGCCGTCCCGGGATCGCCGCCGCGGGCCAATCTTCAGGACGACGGCTGGGAGGCGCGGATCGCATCGACGCGGCCGGACCTCTTCACCGGCGTTCTGGCCCACATCGACGATCTTCGCTCCGAGAGCGTCGCGGCGATCCCGGACGACGCGGCGCGGGGTTGGGCGGCCCTGAAGAAGGCAATCATCTGGCCGGATGACCGGACCGTCTCGACCTTGAGTCTCGGCGGCAGATCCCGCGATTTCGGACGCGTCGAGCTGAGCGCGCAGTACGCCACACCGCGGCCGGCCCGACCCGCGCAGCAGATCCGCGACAGTCTCTGGCGCGAGGGCGCGCTTCTCCGCTTCTTCCCGCGGGCCGGCCGGTTCCTGCTTCCCATGATCGAGGCCGTCTACGCCGGTCGCGCCCTTCGAAGGGAGGCCACGTCCCGTCTCGTCCGCCGCCGCGAGCCCGCGCCCGAGGCGCGCGCGGAGCCGCCCCTGTGGCGCCGGCAGGCCTCTGGCGCGAACTGAGGTCTCTCCGTGTCGTCGAATGCAGCGTTCGGGCCTCGGCTACTGAACTTGGATTTTCCTGTCGAGAATCAGAATGCTGCCTATAAAATAATTAGCGTCCCGGATTTTTGCCTCTATTACGTACGCGAATTCTGCGCACGCGCGGGGTCATGCGCGATCCCGGTTCCTGGGATCGCGGGTCCGACCGCGCCGCTCACGCGAAAGGTGGAACACTCTTGTTCTCGTATTCGATCCGCGAATCGGGGCTCCGACAGGAGTAGAGCGACAGCATGACGGCAGTCGGATCGTTCGGAATCAACGGTCGGTTCCTCACCCAGCCGATGACCGGGGTTCAGCGCTACGCGATGAACGTCACCCGGGCGCTGAGCGCGGCCCTGACCGCTCGTGGCGAGAGCGCCCCCTTGCTGTCCGTGCCGGATGCGGAGGATCCCCGTCTCGCAGGCACGCCGCTCCGCACCGTCGGACCGGCGGGTGGGCATGCCTGGGAGCAATTCGTCCTGCCGCGCGCCTGGTCCGGCCGATTGCTCAACCTCTGCAACACCGCCCCCGCGCTGAAGGCCGATCAGGTCGTCTGCATCCACGACGCGAACGTGTTCAACGCGCCGGAGAGCTACAGCGTGTCGTTCCGGACCTTCTACAGGACGCTCCAGCCGCTTCTGGCGCGCCGTGCCGCGCGGATCGCCACCGTCTCGAGCTTCTCGGCCGGACAGATCGCCAACCATCTCTCGGTGAGAGCCTCCGACATCGTCGTGCTCCCGAACGGGCACGAGCACGTGCACGCCTGGGATCCGCGACAGGCCGTCCGGGCGCCGGCGGCCCTGGACCGGGACGCCGACGGCCTGGAGCGCCCCTTCGTGCTGGCCCTCGGGTCCCGCGCCCGCCACAAGAACCTCGATCTGCTGCTCAAACTGGCGCCCGCCTTGGGCGAACTCGGGCTCGACCTCGTGGTGGCGGGCGGCCAGGCGACCATCTACGCCGCCGAGGACCTGCGGCGCGGCGAGAATGTCCGCCACCTCGGCTTCGTCACCGACCACGACCTCGCCTACCTGATGGAGCGCGCCCTGTGCCTGGCCTTCCCCTCCCTCACGGAGGGATTCGGGCTTCCGGCGCTGGAGGCGATGGCACGCGGCTGCCCCGTCGTCTCGACCGACCGCGCGAGTTTGCCGGAGATCTGCGGGTCGGCGGCCCTGCTCGCTCCGCCGGACCGGCCGGAACGCTGGCTCGACCAGATCCGCGCCCTGGCCGCGAGCCCGGACCTGCGATCGGACCTGATCGGCCGCGGTCGCGATCAGGCCGCCCTCTTCTCGTGGGAGGCTTCGGCGCAGGGCTACCTCGATCTCATGCGGGCGCCGAAGGTGCGGCCGACCGCGCGCCCCGCCGCGCGCCCTGCCGCGCGATCCGCGGCACCGCCATCTCCGCCCAGCATCGCCGTCGCCATCGCGACGCTGGGCCGTCCCGAGGTGGTGACCGGCACGCTGCGGCGGATCCTGGATCGGCAGACCCTGAAGCCCGCCGCCATCCTGATCTCCTGCGTCACCCCGGACGATGCCGGCGAGGCGGCCGCGTGGCCCGGCGTGACGGTGGTCACGGGGCGTCCCGGCCTCGCCACTCAGAGAAATGCCGCCCTCGCCGCGCTGCCGGAGGCGATCGATATCGTGGTCTTCTTCGACGATGACTTCGTCCCCGAGGCCGGCTGGCTCGCGGCAGCCGCGCAGCGCTTCGAAGACGAGCCGGACATCGTCGGCCTGACGGGCGACGTCGTCGCGGACGGCATCAAGGGGCCCGGACTGCGCTTCACCGAGGTCGACCGGATGCTCGCCGCGCTGGCTCCGGTCGAGCCGGCGGCGCCCGTCGAGGCCTTCAGCCCGTACGGCTGCAACATGGCGTTCCGTCGCTCGGCCATCGGCACGCTGCGCTTCGACGAGCGGCTCGTCCTGTACGGCTGGCTCGAGGACCGCGATTTCGGCGCGGCCCTGGCGGCCCGAGGCGGCCGGCTCGTCAAATGCATGGAGGCCCGCGGCGTCCATATGGGCGTGAAAGGCGGTCGCATCTCCGGCGATCGGCTCGGCTATTCGCAGATTGTCAACCCGCTATACATGCTGCGCAAGGGCACGATGACCCTGTCGCAAGTCTTCGGCCAGATTACCCGCAACGTTCTCAGCAACGTGACGCGCTTCGCGGCCCCCGAGCCGTTCATCGACCGGCGCGGCCGGCTGCGCGGCAATCTGCGCGGCGCCGCGGACGTGCTCCTGGGACGGCTGGAGCCCGAGCGGGCCCTGAAGATCCGACGGAAAGTGTGAGATGAACATCCACAACACCAACCGGATCCCGCCGGACCAGTCCCAATCGGTCTCCCATTCTCCGGAGACGACCTCCATCGGCGTGCAGGACGGCCCGCTGGCCGTCATCTCGGCGGCCCTCAAGGCGGCCCGCCGGCACAAACTGGCGGTGGCCGTCTGGGTGGTATTCTGCATCGGCTGCGCGGCGCTCTACACGGTGACCGCGACCCCCTTCTACACGGCGACCGCTGTGCTGCTGCTCGAGCCGCGGCGCCCGGTGGGCTCGGGCTCCTCCGATGGCGCCCTGATGCCGAGCCTCGATGTGGGCCGGGCCGAGAGTGAGCTCCAGGTCCTCCGCTCGGAACGGCTGCTGGCGAACGTGTTCAACAGTCTCCAGCTGGCGAACAATCCGGAATTCGGTCCTCCGGAAGCCGAGAGCCCGAAGGAGCCGGGCCCGGGCGCGTCCGAATTGTCGGGGCTGCGGACCGCCCCACCGTCGACGGCAGCCATCCTGCAGCAGAGGAAGTTCGAGAACTTCGCCGAGCGATTTACCGTCAGGCGGGTCGGACAGTCGTACGTTGTCGAGGTCTCGTACACGTCCAGAGACCCGAACCTGGCGCGGCGCGTCGCGAACGCGGCCGTCTCGGCCTATCTCCTGCAATCCATCGCTGCCAAGGCCGATGCGGCCAAGAACGGTGCCGAGTTCCTCCAGGGTCGCGTCAATGCCCTCGCCTCCCAGGCGCGGTCCGCCGCGGCGGCCGTCACCGAGGGCACGCTGCCGGACGCGCCGACGCCCGATGCCGACGCGCGGGTGATCGGCGCGGCGCTGCAGCCCCTCAAACCCTCGGCCCCGCGGAAGACCCTGATCCTCGGCCTCGGCGCGATGATCGGCCTCGTCGGCGGCTTCCTGGCCGTGGCGCTGCTGCAGGCCTTCGACCGCCGGATCCGGACGCCGCAGGATCTCGTCCAGAGGGCCGGCATCCCCTGCCTCGCCGTGATGCCCGAGGTCCTGCGCAAGACGGCCGAGGGGCGCCGCGAGACCGTGGATCTGCGCAACGTCAACGCGCCGTGGTTCCTCAACGTCAAATTCTCCACGGGCGTCCGCGACCTTCGGACGTCGATCCAGCTGGCCCTCTCCGCGCGCGGCCACGATTCCGACTGTGTCATCGCCCTGGTCGGCTGCACCCCGCGCACCGGCACGACCCTGATCGGCCTGAGCTTGGCGCGCCTGCTGCAGGAAGGTGGCCGGACCGCCCGGCTGATCGACACGAATATCCACGGCGCCGGAACCTTCTTCCTGACCCCGGACTCCAAGGCCGGGGTCGGCGCGAGTCTCGCCGACATGATCATCAATCCGAGCCATCTGGCCCTCGCCAAGTTCGTGGATTTCGGGGGCGTCTCGGTCCTGCCGTCGCGGTCGCCGTACACGGCGGTCGGCACCGGCATCTCCCTCAGCTCCTCGATCTTCCAGAGCGTCATCGACCAGATGCGCCGGGGGGGCTACGTCATCCTCGACCTGCCGCCGCTCTCCGTCTCGGCCGAGTCCCGGGTCGCGGCCCGTCGAGCGGATGTCGTGGTGATCGTCGCCGAGGCCGGGCGGACGACCGTCGACGAACTGTCGGACGCGGTGAACGGCCTGATCGGTGCCGGCGCGAACGTGATCGGCGCCGTCCTCAATCGCGCGTGAGTCGGACTCCGGCATCGTCGACGGGCCCGCGCCCGGATCGCCGGAGCTTCGAACGGAAGGAGTTGGTTGGGATGGCGGCCGGAGATCGTGAGAAGGTCCAGATCCTCTATCTACAGCCGGGGTCTTCCGTCTTCGCCGGCATCGAGCGAGTGGTCGACACGATCGGCGGGGAACTCGCGCAGAAGTGCGGCACCGAGTTCGCCGTCGACGTGCTGCGAGTCACGCAGCACGCGAACTACCCGGCGGAACCGCGGCCTTACAGAAGCGTCTTCCGGCCGGTCACATCGCGCCTGCACCTCCTGCGGATCTTCAGGGATGTCAGCAAAGGAGGCCGCTACGATCTGATCATCGTTCCGCAGATCGAGCCGACCGTCATCTTCTGGCTCGCCCGGTTGGGCATCCCGCAGCGGATCACGATGCACCTGCACGGCAACCCGCGGCGCGAATCAGCCAGCCTGAAATCGAAGGTCAAGTTCTTCCTCCTGAAGCATTACATCCTCCCGCGGATCGCTTCCGTTTTCGGCACGTCGCCGCGGCAGCTCCGGGCGTTCGAGGCCGATTTCAACTGCAGACGGCCAATGTACTGGGTTCCCAACCCGGTCAGGCACTTCGAAGCGTCGGACGCCGACATCCGGCCCGACCCCGCCGTCATCACCTTCGTGAATGTCGGACGCTACGCCTTCCAGAAGGGTCAGGACCTTCTGGTGCGCGCGTTCGCGCGATTGTACGAGCGGCGCAGGAACGTGCGGCTCAACTTGGTCGGCCACGGATCCGACAAAGCGGCGCTGGCGGACCAGATTCAGGCGCTCGGCCTGTCCGAGGTCGTTCGGCTCGTCCACTACCCGGACAACCCGCAACGGGCGCTCTTCGCGAGTGATGTCTTCGTCGCGACGTCTCGATGGGAGGGCTGGTCGCTGGCGATCTGCGAAGCCCTCCGGTGCGGACTGCCCGTCATATCCACCGATTGCGAATTCGGCCCCAGCGACATCCTGGTCGACCGACGTCTCGGGCGCCTGATCCCACCCGACGACGAGGAGGCGCTCATAGAATCCATGGAGTATTACTGCGACAATATAATCCTGGAGAGATCGTTTTCGGAATTCAGGAAGCTTCACATCGACCAGTACAGTGCCGAGAGGATCGTGCACATTCACGCCGACGCGATTCGGCAATCGGCATGCTGAACCTCGGCCAGCCCCCGGTCGCGCAGCGGCCCGGCCCATCCTCCACCTCGACCCTAGAGCGCTCTCCGCCGAAGTGGATACCGGTTCGGCGTGAGAGAGCGCGTCAAGACAAAGGTTTAGAGCCGTGCCCGATTGCAACGCGATCGGGCACGGCTCTAAGTCGTCGCGCGCGCCGCGGAAGCAGCATCGACGCGGCGGCCCGCCGAGCGCGTCAGGGTTCGCAGCCGCGATGCGCCGGCCGGCCGGTACGGGGCGATAGGCGCGCGTCGCACGGGAGAGCCGCACCACCGGCCGACAACGTCCGGACCGCGCCGCGGAGCGTCATGGATCGCCGTCCTCACGACCGCGCGCAACCGTCGCGCCCGCTCGTCGACGGATCTATCGCTGGTCCATATCCGCGTCGTGCCCGAAGAATCACTGACGATCCGGCGTCATGGCAAGTGGACACTGAGCATATTCATGCCTCCTCAACGCGTCGATCGTCCACGTCCGCGCTTCAGCAATAAGTGCGCGACGGTAGTCTCGATGGAATGAGCCCGGGAGCCGCCCACCGTGATCCAACTGCGTGCCGCACGTGAAATCGAGGGTCTTCTGGATGCGGCTTGCGATGTCTGCATTGTCGGGACGGGCCCGGCCGGGAGCACCTTGGCGCGCGAGCTGTCCGGCGGCGGCCTGAGGGTCGTGCTGCTGGAGAGCGGCGGCCTCGACCGGATGGAGAGCGCGGACGCGCTGGACGCCATCGTGAATGTCGGCCGGCCGCGCGCGACCCAGTGGGCCGTCCGGAACCGGATCGTGGGTGGTAGCTCGCACACGTGGGGCGGCCGGTGCGCCCCTTTCGACACGATCGACTTCGAGCAGCGTGCCTGGGTCCCGGAGAGTGGGTGGCCGTTCCAGCGCGACGCACTCGATCCTTATCTCGAGCGGACGGCCAAGTATCTCGGGCTCGCCTACGGCAACCATTTCAGCGACGCGCGCTTCTGGGACCTGTTCGGTTCGCAGCCGGGCTGGTCCGAGCCGGATCCTCGGATGCTCCTGCCCTTCTTCTGGCAGTTCAGCCGCGACGACGCGGAATCCTATCCGTTCGAGTACACGCGCTTCGGGCGGAAACTGGACGAGAAGTTGGGCCCGAACGTCACGTTGATCAGCGGCGCGACCGTCGTCGCGATCGACGTGAACGGGACGGGCGACAAGGTACAGGGCGTCCAAGTCGCGGCGCCCGACGGCGCGATCGTCAAGCTGCCGGCCCGCCATGTCGTCCTGTGTGCCGGCGGGATCGAGAATGCGCGGCTCCTCCTCGCCTCCGATCATCAGGTCCCGGGCGGCCTCGGCAACAGGTTCGACCGCGTGGGTCGCTACCTGATGGATCACCTGCGCGGGCCGGTCGCGCATTTCGACCCTCACCGATCGCGCGCGCTGCAGCGGCGGTTCGGCCGCTACACCATCGAGGATCGGCTGTTCCGGGGCGGGCTCCGCCTGAGCCCGGACGTCCAGCGAAGCCGCCAGCTCCTGAACAGCGCGGTCTGGCTCGGGGAGACGCTCGCCCCCGACGACCCGGGCGACGCGATCCGGAGGATCCTGGTCGGCAAGCCGCGGGCGAAGGACATCCTGACGCTGACGTCGAACCTGCCGCTGCTCCTGCGCGGCTGCTGGGACCATTTCATCGCGCGCAACGGCTTTCCGCGGAAGCTCTCCGAGCTGAGCCTCGAATGCATGGTCGAGCAGCGGCCGGATCCCGAGAGCCGGGTCATGCTCTCCGATCAGCGGGATCACCTGGGCAGCCGGCTGCCCCTGATCGACTGGCGCAGTCACGAAGATGAAGGCCGCACGATGCGCGAGACGGCGCGGCTCGTCGCCTCCGAGTTCGCCCGCCTGGGCCTGCCCGTGCCCGAGCTGGCAGACTGGGTGCGCGAAGAGGCGCCGATCCCGCTCAGCTTCGTCGATGTCGCCCACCCGACCGGCACCACCCGCATGTCCGACGATGCCGCCAGGGGCGTCGTCGATGCGCGCGGCCAGGTTCACGGGATCGACGGCCTGTTCGTCACGGGAAGTTCGGTGTTCCCGACAGGAGGCCACTGCAATCCCACGCAGATGATCGTCGCTCTGGCGATCCGCCTCGCCGACCTGCTGAAGGTCCGGGAGCAGCGCGACACCGTGGTCTCCGACCTCCGAACGTCTCCGCCCGTCCCGGGCGATCTCCGCGTCCTCGTGACGGGGGCGACGGGGCGGATCGGCCGCATCCTGGTGGAGGACCTGCAGGAACGCGGCTACGCGGTCAGGGCCGTCACGTCCCAGCCCCTGACCGAGGCGCAGCCGCGCACGGGTCGGGTCGAGTGGCGGACCTTCGACTTCACGGCGGATCAGGATTACGCCGGCCTCGTCCACGGCTGCGCGGCCGTCATGCATCTCGCCGCCGAGCTCGGGAAGCAGGACCGGATGCAGGCCATCAATGTCGAGGCGACGCGGCGACTGGCCGAAGCCGCCGAGCGGGACGGCGTCCGGGCCTTCTGCTACATGAGCACCGTCTCCGTGTATGGCAGCGGCCGCGCGCGCACCGTGACGGAGACGGCGCCGGTTCTCACCAGCAGCGTCGACGTCAAATCCGAATACTGGGCCCTGGACTACGTTCGCGCCTACGGTCGAACGAAGCTCGCCGGCGAAGAGGCCATCAGGCGGATCGCCTCGACCCTTCCCTACGTGATCCTGCGCCCGACGGTGGTCGTCGATCTCCATAATCTCATCGGCTTGCGCGACTGGAGCCTCTCGAAGCGCCTCTTCGCAGCGCATCGGCCCTCCCATCACGTCTACGTCCGGGACGTCACGGACGCGGCGATCTGGACGATGACGCGGTCCCTGACCGGGGCTTGGCCGGCGGGCGAGGTCCAGGTCTTCAATCTCTCCGATCAAGAGGCGCGCGATGCGCGGATCGGCGACTTCATGCGGCGGGCGTTCACGATAAGCCGCGATCCCCGCTTCCGGGTCATCCCGATGCCGGCCCTCGTCGACTGGCTCCACGATTTCCTGCGCAACCGGACGCTGCCCTTGCGCAATCCTCTCTGGAGGATGCGGTTCCCCAACGATCGTCTGCGGCAGGCCGGGTATCGACACCGCTACGGAATGGCCAGGGCCCGCGCCATGGCGCTGGACATCCTGCGAGCGGAAACACGGGAGCGAAACCGGTCCTGAAAGCCGTCAGCCTCACCACAGCGGCGCGCCGCCGGGCACCGGCACGTCCCAGCTCATGGCGTCGCCGCGAAAGGAAGGTTCGTGCCGCGAAGTTCTCTCTCACTTGCCACGCCGGAACTCGGAGCTTGAGCCATGACGAAACCTCGCTGGGTACGCCGCGATCTGCTGAAATCGTGCTTCCGGGATCTACCGATCTGCGCGGCCGCGTCCCTGCTGCCGACCAGCGGCTCGAGCGCGGCGATCGACGCCTCCGTGGATCCGACGCAGGGCCGCACGCTCGTCTTCGATGAGCCCTTCGCGGAGATCAACGGACGGATCTGGAATGGCGGACCGAAGGCCACGACAGGGCCGTCCGGTTTCTACGGCCGTTCCGCCTTCGCTCCCCTTGCCGGGGCGGAAGGCTTCAAACCCTACGAGATCGTCGCGGATGCGGAGGCCACGGGCGGCACGGCCCTCCAGATTTCCGCGAAATACATCGGACGCAAGATGAGCGTCGTGAATTACTATGGAAACAACACATCCGACTATCAGTGGATTTCCGGAAATTTGCAGACCGGCAGCCGCAGCGGTGTCGTATCGGTCGGCTGGCGCCAAGGCTATCTCGAAGCGCGGATGAGATTTCCGCGGCATCCGCTCACGTGGCCGGCCTTCTGGCTTCTCAACCGGGATGGCATCACCAATGCTAAACGGAGCATAGAGGTTGATATCGTCGAGCACAAGGGTTTCGAGCCGAAGCTCTACGGCGCGTACTTGCACGAATGGGGGCAGCCCGGTGAGCACAACGAAGGCACCGGCGTTCCCACGCCCGTCGACATGACCGAACAGTACTGCCGGTACGGCGTGCTGATCCAGGACGGTCAATGCATTCCTTATTTTGAGCGCAAGCCAATTATCAATCCTAAGACGAACCA
This sequence comes from Methylobacterium sp. 285MFTsu5.1, assembly GCF_000383455.1. NCBI lineage: Bacteria > Pseudomonadati > Pseudomonadota > Alphaproteobacteria > Hyphomicrobiales > Methylobacteriaceae > Methylobacterium > Methylobacterium sp. 285MFTsu5.1. Next base: position 772,373 of record NZ_KB911270.1, read on the forward strand.
GCTCAATATCTGGACACTCACCCGCGCGTCGGAGATGGAACAAGCCGGCGACGTCTTCTGGCCGCTCCTCACATTGGCGTTGCGGACGGATGTCCCGGCCCCTCAACTGACCGAAGCGCAGAAGCTCACCCATATGCGCGTCGATTACTTTCGCGTGTACGCGTAGCCTCGGACGCCGCGCCGACGAATCCGTGAGGGCGGCGAGGCTCGCGCCCGCGACCTGTTCTCATCGCGGACGGCACACCAAGCGCGTCGCTCCGAATCTGACCTGACCGGCTGGCTTTGGACCGGGCTGATTGAGAGGGTCAGTTGGGGCCGAAGGCGTCGGACATGCGGCGAGGTCAGAAGACGAGCGGGGAGCAGGTGGTGCTGAGGCTGCGCCAGATCGAACGCTGGCCGAGCGCTACGGCATCGACCTGAAATCCGTGGCGAAGTGGAAGACGCGCACGTCCGTCCTCGATCAGCGTACTGGGCCGAAGGAGCGGCATTCGACCGTGCTGTCGGTCGAGCTGCGAGGCTGTCAGCAAAGCCTGGGCCGCAGAATCAGAGCACTTCAGGCTCGACCCGCTCCACCAAGGCCGGGACCAAACACGCTCTCGTCGCGAGTTCAGAGACTGCGTGGGTTGGTCGTCCGACAGTCGTCAGCGGGAAAGGGCATTGCCCGGGCATCCGCTAAGCACTTGATTTGAATGGCGCGCCCGAAAGGATTCGAACCTCTGACCCCCAGATTCGTAGGCTGACCCGGTCGACTGGAATCGTTGGTGTTTTCTGCAAAACGGCGTCGAAACGGGCCACAAGATATCAAGGGGTTAGAGAGGGTTCTACAAACCGCAAACTGTCGCTGGAGCGTGCCGAAAATGAAAACGCCGTCGCGGGGGTGAAGGCCCGCAACGGCGCTGTTTCGAACGGCTCCGACCAAAGAACCAGCCAGAGAGATAGGGTGGGTAGCCCCGCTCTGACAAGCGCCTTGGTCGCCATTCTGGATCGCGACGGATCGGTCCGTGGAGTCTTCACGGACCGCTCAGCGGCACGTGCCTACCTACGGGGAGGTGCCGCGTGAGCGTCAGCTTCGCCGACAAGATGCGGCTGTTCCGAGCCATCATGGCGGACCCGTCATTGCCGGCGCTCGCGAAGAACGTCGGAGCCGTGCTGCTCCTCCACTTCCACAACGCCAGCACCGGCCGCTGCAACCCGCCTTACGAGCAGCTCGGCGAAGCCTGCGGAGTGAAGAAGCGGGCCACCATCCTAGCCGTCCAGGATCTCGAAGCGGCCGAGTGGGTGAGGGTAGAGCGGCGGGGCCATCGGCGGCCCAACGTCTTCCACCTCGCCTTTTCGCGTGTGGCTGAGGTGCACACTAATGCACCCCAGGACACCAATTTTGAGGTGCACGCCCATGCACCTCAGAACGGTCCTGGGGTGCACGGATCGGTAATTATGGGTGCACAGGCGTGCACCCTAACAGAGAAGAACAACCCACCGGCTTCGCCGGTGGGGGGAGATGACCCCTCCCACGGGCCCGGTGGGCCCGGGTTTGTGGAGTTCTGGCGCGCCTTCCCAAAGCGCACGCGGCACGGCGACGCGAAGGTCGCGTTTCAGACAGTGGTCGCCTCGGGCAAGGTTACGGCCACCGACTTGGTGGCCGCGGCGGCACGCTACGCCGCGGACCGAGCCGGGCAGGAAGTCCGCTTCGCCAAGAACCCGGTCGACTGGCTGAACGGCGAGCACTGGCTCGACGAGCCTGCGCCGCCACGCGCGGCCGGCGGCCGCCGATCCGAACCCTTCTCCTTCATGGACTACGCACGGCAGACCCAAGGGAGGTCGCGCGCATGACCGACGTCACACACCTGCACCCCGGCGCGAATCCGCTGACCGATCGGGTTGGAGCAGCGCTGCCGACTCTCAATGACCTGATTGCAGCCAACCGGCAGGTGGCGAGCTACGCCGCCGCCCAGGATCGCGCCCGCAACCTGCCGGATCTGCCGAAGCCCCACGCCTTGGTGGCTGGACCAGCCCAGCATTGGCGAGAGCGAGCCTTGGGGCAGCGTCGGCAGCTTCTAAGCACCCAGGCTGCCGAAAAGGCGGCCACGGCCGTCAGAGCCGCGTTCTCTGGACCTCCGCATCCGGACGTCATCTCGATGCTGGTGGCCCAGCTGCTGGATTGCTTCCAGACGGACAAGCTGAACAATCCGCGCGTGTTCTTCGAGGCGCTCGTGTTCGACCTTGGAGACATGGGCTTTGCGAACGCCACGATCGCTGCGGCATGCGGCGAGCTGCGTCGGACCTCAAAATTCCGCCCATCGATCGCCGAGGTGGTAGAGCGCTGCCATGAGAAGCGCGCCTACGCCAAGGGCGTGCACGCCGGGCACCATCTGTACCGCGAGCGCCTTAAGGCGGTGCATCTGACGCTGCACCACACCGGCGGCGACCCGGACCCGCAGGAGGCGGCAGCGTACTCGCCGTGCCCGGAGGAGCCGCTGATCGTGGCCGAGTACGCCAAGGGCTCAACCAACGAGTGGTGGTACGACCTCGACTTGAACACCGACCTGATGTTCCGTGTGGAGGACGAGACCGACGAGGAATGGCGCGCCCGGTTCCGTCGGATGAAGGCCGAGGCCGCAGCGGATCCTGCGGCCCTGCGTCTGCGGATCGAGGGCGCCCGTGGTGCCCAGGTTGGTCGGCACCTCGCCTGGACCTATCACAAGCGGTCCGGCTTGGGTCGCCGACAGGATGCGATCAAGGAGCTCGAGCGCTTATCCCTCGCGCGCCACCCCGGCCGCGAGCCCGATGATCTGTACTGGGCGTGGCTCGCAGAAGCCGACAAGGCCTTCCGTAGGCGCTTCGCTGAGTTCGAGCCCAACTACAGCGTAGAAGAGGCCCGCCGGTACGAGCGCGATGCATGCGAGCGGTCCGAGCGCGAGGCGCGGCTGAAGCAGTATCGGGGGCGAGCATGACTCCTGCCGAGCGCGCCGCTTGTGTCGCCGCCCTAGAAGCCGCCGACCAGGCCGCTAAGACCCTTCGTGCAGTGCTCGGCGCCAGCGAGCGTACCTCTACCGAGCTGGTGCCCTTGGCTGTGGCCTGTCGCGTCTGGGGCGTCTCGAAGGAGACCGGACTGAAGCGGGCTCAGCGGGGTCTCGGTCGCAAGATCGCCGGCCGATGGCACGTGCCCGTCTGTTCTGTGGCAGATGGGCAACACCGTAGGGACCCTGCCACCTCGATCGGGATACGGGCTGTAGAGGCGCGGCCCCTTCCTAGCGCCAGGGTCGCAAAACCCGGCAACAGGCAACAGGCAACAGGGGTGGCAACACATGCCGACCGAGACGAAGGCTGACTTTGCGCGGCGGCACGATGTGCATCGGGCAACGGTGACGAAGTGGGAGGCCAAGGGGCTCCTGGTCCTGACGGCCGACGGCCTCGTGGATGTCGAGGCGACCGAGTGGAACCTCGACCAGCGGCCTGAGACGTACCGGGGCGGCAAGGCGCATCGGCCAATCCGCAAGGCGCCCGAGGAAGAGCCCGACCCGCGGGAGCGCGTCGAGAGCAAAGGCAGGCGCGAGCCGCCGGCCGAGCCCGCCCCCGGACGACAACAGATCCCGATGCGCCCCGGTGATCCCGATCGGTCCGACGACTACGACGCGGACGCGCACGACCTGCCGACCGCGCAGGCCATTCGTCGGAAGGAGAACTTCCTCGGCCTCTATCGTCGCCAGGAGGTCCTGAAGAACGACAAGCGCCTCGTGGATCGGGCAATGGCCGAGGCGCTGTTCTTCGACAAGGCTCGAGAGTTCCGCGACGCCCTGATGGCGTGGCCGGCCCGTGTAGCCATCGAGATGGCCGACGAGATCCGGGTGGACCCAGGCACCGGCAAGGTCGATTTCCGCTCGCTGACGATGGTGTTGAGCGCCTATGTGCATAAGCTGCTCAGCGAGATGGGTGAGCCGGAGCAGCCTGAGTGGAAGGCGGGGCAATGACCGGCGGGACGATCTCTTTCGCCGAGGCGCGGCGGCGCCTGGACGAAGCACACGCCGCCGAGATGAAGCGCGGGCTCGAACTCATCGAGGGAATCGTTCGGCAGGTCGCCGAGGCGCAGGGCATCACCGTCGAGGATGCGCGGACACTGATGGCGCCGAAGATCGCCGAGCAGATCGCCGCCATGAATGAGCTGCACCGGCTGGCCGTGATCGACTTGGAGGTGCTCGCCGAGGAAGGCCCCAATCCTCGCGATATGTAGACCAGGCGATATAGCGATCTAGCGGGATGGGTGTCTGGGCGAGGAATCCTCGCCGACTGCCCTCGATGTCCGGTTTGCCTTGTCCGTTGTCCGGTTTTGTCCACTCCCGCAGGCCGCGCGCCCGGGGGACACTGCCGGCATGTTCGACGCGATCACCTTCCCTGACCGCCTCACCGTCGCCGTCCCGGCCCAACTTGCCGAGGCCGTGCGCACCGTCGCCGCGGCCCGCGGTCTGACCGGCGCCGATTACGTCCGTGGGGCCGTGCAGGCTCGGCTGATGCTCGACGGCGCCAATTTCGATCGCCTGCCGGACCTCAAGCGCGTCGCCACCCGCCGCGGGCCGTCCCGCGCCCTCTGATCGGAGATCTCATGCCCCGCACCTCGACCGCCACCGCCAAATCGGAGCAGACGCCGGAGGCGCAGCTCGCCGGCCTCACCCTCACCCGCGAGAACCTGAAGGCCCGCCAGTCCGCCGTCGCGGTCGAGGTCGAGGCCGCCCTCGCCGCGCGCCGCAGGGCCCTCATCGAGGGGGCATCCGCCGCCGAGGCCGCCGAGGCCGAGCGTGCCTGCCGCGAGATCGAGGGGACGGCCTTCGGCATCACCGATGCCCTGGCCGAACTGGACCGGCGCATCCTCGCCACCGAGGAGCGGATCGAGGCGGACCGCACCGCCGCCCGGGTCGAGGCCGTCGCGGCCGAGCTGGAGAGGGACAGCGTCGCCATCGACGCCGCCGCTGAGAAGGTCCGCCGAGCCGTCGAGGTCCTGGCCAAGGCCAGCGAGGCCTTCGCCGCCGCCATCACGCCCACCGCCGCGCCACTCTTCACCAAGCGCGACATGCACGGCGTGCGCGACGGCGAGCCGCCCGAGCGGGTCGCGGCCTTTCTGGTCGGGCACATGATCGCCGGCGCCTTGCCGCTGATCGAGGTCTCCGAGGCCGGCCGGCACGAGCAGTATGGCTATGTGAGCGCCCGACCCATTGAGGCCACGGCCGGCGACGATCCGGCGAAGGCGCTCCTCACCGGCCCGATGCGGGCTCAGGCGGCGGCCGTGCGCGGCGGCGAGGCCCCGCCGACCCTCGCGCAGTACCACCGCCCCGAGCCGAATTTCGAGCCGGATCGGGAGGAGATCGAGGTCTACGTGACCAGTCGGTTCTCCTACCTGAAGAAGACCGGCTACGTCCCGGAGATCGTGTCGATCCGTCAGCAGCACCTCCCGATCCCCGTCGCCGAGGCGGCGATCGAGCAGGGCGTGGCCGAGCGCAACATGCCGGCGAACTGGTCGAACGTCATGCGGGCCGCGCAGGCGCGGGCCGGCGACAGCTACAGCATCTTCGAGGTGCCGCCCCTCGGCTTCAACCTCGAGGAATGGCGCGCCGCGGAGACGAAGCGCCGCCGGGAGGCCTGGCTCGCCGAGCGGCAGCAGGCCGCCTGACCCGAGATCGCCGGGCGGCCCCTCCGACCGTCTGGTGAGGCGCCCGCGCTGCCGTTCGTGGTGGGGCGGGATACCGCGGGCGCCACCCCATCCTTCCCGATGAAGAACGTGAGGCTCATGGCCGAAATCACCCGCAGCGAAGCCGCCCAGATCGCCGAGCACTGCCATGCGTGCGGCGTTCCGCACCTGGCCGCCGGCTTCCTCGGAGAGGGGTTGTCGCTCGATGAGGTGAAGGCCCGCGTCAGCGCCGTGGCCGCGGTCAGACAGATGTCGACCATTGCGCGGTGGAAGGAGCCGAGCATCCCGGCCGACCTCGGCACCAACATGCTCGCCGAAGGCCACAGCGTGCCGGAGATCCGGGCCGAGCTGTTCGAGCGCATCGTGGCAGCCGAGGAGCAGACGTCGATTGCATCCCACGTGCCCGCCGCCAGCGGCAACGCCGGCCACGCGGCCTTTCAGGACTCGATGCGACGCACGTTGCAGGCCTCCGGCATCACCCCGGCGGATGAGGTCGAGGCATGATCGTCCGCACCGACACGGACCGGAAAGCAGCCGTCGACGCGCTGCAGGCCATGGTCGCGGATTGGCGCACCAGCACCATGCCCGCCGAGGAGCAGGCGAAGTTCGACGCCATCGCGGCGGGCATCGACGACTACGATGCCGAGGTGGCGGCCCGACCGGCTCCAGCGCCGCCTGAGCCTCCGCTGGCGCGCATCGAGCCGGAACACCCGCCACTCGCCGCCAAGTTCAAGGCGCTCCGGACAGTCAGCAGCGAAGCTGATCGCGCTGTAGCCCTCAGGGACCTTCAGGAGCTCGCCACGGACTACCGCGCCCGCTCGATGCCCTTCGAAGCACAGTTCGCCTTCGACATGCTGGATCGGGCGATCAGCGCCTTTGACGCGGAGCAAGTCGCAGCTCAGGAGGCCGGCCCCTCGATCCACGAGTCCAATCTGGCCTTTGCCGCAGCCTTCCGGGCGAAGCGATGACCCTTGCCGAGCTCCACGACCTCGACGCCGCGGACCGCGCGGAGGCCTATCGTCTTCGCCGGGACACCCGGATCGACGCGATCATGGGGGCGCCGGAGGCCGCCGCCGAGGAGCGCCGCCTCGTTGCCTTTGCCCTGGCCTTGCGCCTCGACATCTCGCCCGACGCGGCGGTGCTGTTGCTTCGCCTCGCGCCGGAGCTGCGCACGGTCGACGCGGTGTCCTCGTGGGTGGCTTTAATCCCGATCCTGCTCAACGAGGAGACACGGCATTGACCGACTCCCCCGCATCCGCGCCACAGGCCGAGGCGAGCCCGCCACCGGCCGAGACCTGGGACCACCTCGCTGTGGTCGTGCTGGCAGGCGATCAGGCCGTGTTCTCGATCGACGTAGCCGGCAACATCCAAGTGCCCGCCACATATGCGCTGCGTTCCGAGGTCGGGGTGGCCCTGGCTCGTGCAGCCGCCGTGCTCGCGGCCCAGCCCGAGCCTAACTCGTCGCAGCAGATCCTGAGCACGGTGTTCCGGCAGCTCGGCGAGATCGACACCGATGCGGCGCGCAAGGCCCTCACCGACCTCGAAGCCGCGGTGAACGGCCAGACGGCAGCGCTGGCGGCAGCGACCCTCGCCATGGAGGCCGCCACTGCCGAGATCGGCGCCTCGATCCCGACCGCCCCCGGAACGCACTGAGGAGCACCCGCCATGGCGTCCAAGACCATCGAGGCCAAGCTCCTCATCACAGCCGAGTCGCGGGTCGAGGCCGAGATGGCCAAGGTCGCCAAGGCGATTCAGCAAGGCCTCGACGTGACCAAGTACACGGCCGAGGCCGCCAAGCTGAGCCGCGCCTGGGAGCAGCAAGCCAAGGCGGCCAAGGCCGCGGCGGCCGTGATGGATGCCCGCAAGCCGCTCGAGGCGACGGTGCAGGGGATGCAGCGGGTCGGCGCGCAGGCGACGCGGCTGGCCCGCGAGTACGACGTGGCGAAGAAGGCGGCGGCCGAGTACGGCAAGTCTCAGGCATTCATCAAGGGGAGCGAGCAGGCGGCGCAGGCCGCGCGGCTCGCCGCCGAGGTTCGGCGCCTCGGTGATGCGCATCGGGCGGCCGTCAACGACACCAAGGCCCTGACGGCAGCCTTCAGCGCCGAGACGGCGGCGCTCAGGGCGGCCGAGAGTGCGGCCTCTCGCTATGGCGTGGACCTGTCCCGGGTCGAGCAGCAGCAGCGCACCCTGGCGCGGAGCACCGATCAGGCCGCCGCTGCCTTCCGGCGCCAGGTCGCCGCCGAGGACCTCGCGGCCAAGCGGGCCGTGGTCAATCAGGAGCGCACCGCAGCCCGCCGTGGCTTGGTCTCCGCCGGGGCCGTCGTGGCCGGCGGCAAGATCGATGCGACGGCCAAGGCGGCCGAGCACACCTACGCCGAGTTCGACATGGAGATCCGCCGGCAGGTTGCCATGGCGGGGCTCACGAAGGAGGAGCGGTCGAGCCGGATCAACCAGGCCGTGCGGCTCGGCGGCGCCTCGACCTTTAACGACATCCAGGTGCTGCACGCCCAGCGGACGCTCGCCGGCCGAGGCGTGCGCAAGGATCTGGTCGAGCCCTTCGTAGAGGAGATCCTGAACTACGCCCAGGCGATGAACGTCGAGCTCCCGAGCGCGGCCAAGACGCTCGAAGGCATCGTGTTCTCGACCAATCAGCACATCGAGGACGCGGCTACGGCCACGAAGGTCATGCGCCGCAACGTCGATCTGGCGGTGAAGACCGCGAAGGTCGGCGGGCTGGAGGACCACGACATCCAGGCCGCGTTCAAGATGGGCGGCGCGACCTCGACCGGCGCCGGGTTCTCGATCGAGACCATGGACACCATCTTCGCGCTCCTGCGGAAGTCCGGCTACTCCGGCGAGGAGGCCGGCACCGCGGCGCGCGGCATCTCCTCGAAGTTCATCGCCCCGTCCAAGCAAGGCCTGACCGCCCTCGACGCCATGGGCGTGAAGTACCAGAACTTCGTGCGCATGCCGGACGCGCTGAACGCCGACCGGCTCGGCAGCTCGGTGAAGCGCACGTTCGGCAAGGACATGTCGCCCCGGCAGATGCAGCGCCTGCAGGCGCTGATGAATGACCCTGACGCCCTGCTGGACCGGGACAAGTTCACGGCCAGCGCGACCGGGATCATCGGGCAGAGCTTCGACAAGAACAAGAAGGGGCAGCTCAAGGCGGCCGACGCCCACGCCATCGCAAAGACGGTCGGCGACTTCTACAAGATGGCGGCCGAGTCGGTGGACACCGAGGGCCTGCTCCGGGCCGTGATCAACGCCCACCCGACCCAGGCGCAGCTCAACGCCCTGGTGACCCGGGAGCACGGCGGCAAGCTGGGATCGATCGCCCAGAAGCCCGAGCTGTTCGACGAGTACCGCAAGAAGATCGCGGACACGCCCGAGGGGTTCGCCAAGTCGATCGGCGACGCGGTGATGGGCGGGTTCTACGGCGCGCAGAAGCGCATCGAGAACACCCGCCTCAACGTCGAGACCGCCATGGGTCGGTCGCTCGACAACAACGGCGAGGGCGGCGGCCTGCTGACCCGGGCGGCCACGGCCATCGCCGACTTCCAGCAGCACATCGCCGAGCTCGACCCCAAGATCGTCGCGCTGGGGACCTCGGTTACCGTGGCCGGCGGGAAGATCGCCGAGGCCGCCGGCACGCTTGGCCTGATGGGATCGGCCCTGGCGCTCACGAAGTCGGCGGCCTCGCTGGAACTGGCGGCCGCGAAGCTGGCGGTGAACGGTGGCGGCCTGCCGGACGCGGCGAGGAAGGGCGGCAAGCTGGCCGGGCTGGCGAAGGGGGCGCTGGGCATCACGGCGATCGGCGGCCTGGCCGAGCTCGCGAAGCAGTACGACACCCTGCAGATGCCCGAGTTCAGCAAGGAGGGCGTCGGGCGTGGCCTTCTCGGCGCCCTGGATCCGAACCTGCCCGACATGGTGCTGGGCAAGAAGGCGGACGAGGTCGGCAAGGACACCGGGACGAAAGTCGGGAAGGGCATCGCGGAGGGCGTGAAGGAGAAGGCCCCCGAGGTCGAGGCCGAGGGCAAGACGTTGTTCCAGCGGCTCAACGAGCAGTTCCGCCAGGGCATTTTCGTTCCGATCCACTTCATGCCGGGCGAGGGCATGGGCGGCGGTGCCGGCGGAGGTTCAGGCCTGATCCAGAAGGCCAGTTTCGGCGGCGGCGCTAGCGGCGGTGACCTGAGCGGCATGATTCGCCGGTCCGGCAGCGGCGACGGCAGCATCGGCAGCGGGATCGGTACGGGCGGCGGCGGTGGAGGCGGGCTGAGCGTTCGCGGCGGTGGGGGCAGCTCCGGCGGTGGCGGGTCGATACCCGGCATCCCAGCCTCGGTCGACATGACCGACGCCGAGCGGAACATGCTCGGCCTCATCCAGTTGCACGAGAGCCACGGCCGGAACACCCTGAACTACGTGGGCACCCGCCAGGGCCTCGACCCGATGACGGCCCGGGGCGCTACCGCGCAGGGCTACTTCCAGATCCTGAACTCGAACTGGCGGCGGCTCGCGCCCGGCCTCGGGATCAAGACGCGGAACGCCATGTCGTCCACCCTGGAGGAGCAGACGCGGGTCGCGCTGGCCCTGCTTCGAGCGAGCGGCGGCCGGCCGAAGGACTGGGCCCCCTTCAACCCGGCGCTCCGTGCGGCCATCCGCCGGGGCGATCGGGCGCCGTTGGGCGCCGGTGTCGCGAAGGATGCGGCTGCGCTCGAGCCCAAGCTGATCAGGGGGCTCGACGGCAAGGAAGGGCTCGACCTCGGCGACGGGACCATGCGGATGCCGGACGGGTCGATCCGGTCGATTACCCGCAGCGGCCTGGAGATCCCAGACGCTCCGGCGGGCGGCATCGGAAGCGGTGGCGGCCGAGGAATGTCGGAGCTCCGCGAGCATGTGGCCGAGCTGGGCCGGCACATCGAGAAGTTCGGCCAGTCCGGCTTCCACGGTCAGATCGAAGTGACGGGGCTACGGCAGGCAGGCCTGCGAGCCACCTCGCTCAAGGTGAGGAGCCGTGGTGGCCTCACCGCAGATATGGGGATCACGTGCCCTGGCGCGAAGGAAGACCTGAGCGACTGGAGTTGAGAGAGCGTGTCTGGCGATGCAAATCAGAAATCTTCTACGAAAGGGCGGATATTCGCCATATTCTTTCAGAAAAACGCAAATATCTCTTGACTAATGATCGCGTTGGCATCGTTCGTTGCGGCAGCCTATCGAGGAGACGCAAATGGACGAGAACGCAGCAATTGCTGCGGTGGAACAGACGAGTTTCATCGAGCTCACCTCTGACATCGTTGCGGCATACGTGTCGAAGAACTCGGTTCAGCCGGCCGACCTTCCGGCCCTCCTGGCCAAGGTTCACGCGGCTCTGTCCGGCCTCAGCGGCACCTCTGCTTCGGCCGTGCCGACGGTGGAGAAAGCGACCCCGGCTCAGATCCGGAAATCCATCTCGCCGGACGCGCTGATCAGCTTCCTCGACGGCAAGTCGTACAAGACGCTTAAGCGCCACATCACCGGCGCCGGTCTAACGTTCGAGGAGTACCGGGAGCGCTTCGGCTTGCCGCGCGACTACCCGTCTACGGCGGCCAATTACTCAGCCCAGCGCTCCGCGCTCGCAAAGAGTGCGGGCTTGGGCCAGCAGCGTCGCAACGCGGCCCCGAAGGCTGCCGCCGCCGACGAGACGGTTGCGGAGGCGCCCAAGGCCCGGGGCCCGAAGAAGGCGGGTGAGGCGGTGGCTGCGCTGGCCGAGAAGCCCACTCGTGGTCGTAAGAAGGCCGCTGCTGCTGCGGAGTGAGAGTGGCGGGCATTGTTCATAGCCCGCGTGCTAACGCTCTTCCTGGGTGCCCGTCTCAACCGCTGGCGCCAAGCCGGAGGCTCCGCGTTGACACTACGACCTCCGGCGAGAAGCCCGCCCGGTTCGCCGGCGCGGGCTTTTCGTGCGTCGGGGCTGACACATGTGAATGCAGGCCGGCGCTGGTTGTGCAAGAACCGTCCATCGCTGGCAGGACCTTCCGGGCGCCGGCGGCCGGAAGATGCGTGTGCTCCCGCCCCAGCTAGCGGTGAGCGACATGTCTCGTTACTTCTTCGACATCCACACTGGATCCACCTTCTCACGCGACCCCGTTGGCACGGAGTGCGACGGCATGGAGGGCATCCGTCACGAGGCGATGCGTTCACTCCCGGCGATCGCCCGAGATGAGATCCCCAAAGACGGGGACAGGCAGGCTTTCACCGTGCTCGTTCGCGATGGTAACAACCGAACCGTCTACACCGCAGCTCTGACGTTCGCTGGGCTATGGATCGGCGATAGTCCCATTCCCGAGCCGGAAGAAGACACTCTCAGCTAGGAATTGGTCTTTGCGGCCGGCTTCGCGATCCGCCTCAACGCGGCATCGAAGTCGGCTTCATTCTGGTCCGCTACAGCCTCACGCGCGGCTTCGATGAACCGGCGGGGCTGTTCCTCAGCGGCGAGCTTCTCCGCTCCGGGCTCGGTGTGCTTCACTTTCGGCACGTCACCATGAGCCTCTGATCCCACGACATCGTGGAAGCGTTTGAGCTGCTCCTGCGGCGTCAGTTTCTTGGCGCCGAGCTTGTCCGGATGCTTGGGTGTTGTAGCGGCCATTCTGACCTCTCCCACGCAGCAACGCTCTTCGTCAGAGCCGCCCTCATATCAAGCCGAGCTTCTTCGAAAGTCCCGTAGTCAAGGATGGATTGGCTGATCAGCGCACCCGATCGCCGAATAGTCCAGATAAATCGACCGTTCCCCGAACGGGACCGTCTCACGTCGACGGCAAAGGGGTGGAGTGGAACTGACATACCCCACCATGACACGCGCATCCGCAGCCACCAAATGGTCTCTGACGCGTTGGCTTCGCTGCACAGTCGCGCCCGCCGGGCCTCGCCTCTGCTCGGGAGGCTCAGATTGCGCTACTTCTTCGATGTCCACGCAGGCAGTCTATCCGACTGGGATGACGTCGGCATTTTTGTGAAAGACCTCGACGACGCTGTCTCGCACGCAACATACATGCTGGCAGTCGTCTTGGGCGACATCGATCGCTTGGGCGGTGACCGACACGCCGTTATTATGATCCGCGACAGCAGCGGCATCCCAATCGCGACCGTTAAGGGCCACGGTCGAGAAGAGCCGCGCGTAATCTTCTCTCTACGCCGGTGAGGTCGCCGAGTGTCCAGGCAGTGGAGCCGCGCGCCGGCGAGATCAGGCGCTCCCCCGCCCCGTGAGCAGATCGGGGCGGCGCCGAGTGGACGAGGCCGGATCAGCCTCGGGCCGCCCGCCAGCCCGCTGCCTTCGCTTCGTCCTCGCTGCAGAACATGCGCTCGCCCGAGCTCGTGGTGATGACGGTTCGGTCGTAGTCCCGTGTTCCGGGCAGATGGTAGATCTTGTCGCCCTTGCGCGAGATGTTGCCCTTGATCGCGCAGGCGGTCTGCACCGGCGCCGGAGCGGCCGCCGGGGGCTTCTCCATCTCCGGCCGGGTCTCGACGCCGCTCGCGCGCTTGGCGCGCCTCCAGTCCGACGGCGGATCGAAGGTGCCAGCCCAGAGCCCGCGCTTCAGCGCCCTCGCAGTGGTCTCCGCCCCGACGTAGTCGCGGGAGTAGCGCTGGTAGGCCGTGGCGTAGCCCTGTTCGACCAGCCAAGCGCTCAGGTCCTCGTCGCCCTTCCGGCACACGGCGACGGTACGGCCGTACCTGTCGGTGTCGCGCGGCTCGCACGAGATGTTCGCCTCGCCGATCCGGTCAGCCAGCGCGAGCGCCGCCACTTGCCCGCAGCGGTAGGACTTGCCGGCCGCGTCCTGGCAGAGCTGCGCGCTCTCCGGCGCGTCGATGCCGTGCAGGCGGATGCGGGTCCCACGGATCACCACGGTGTCGCCGTCGATGACCGAAGCGCGCCCGACGATCGGCTCCGCGGCCAGGGCCGGGCTGGTGAGCAGCAGGAGGGCGGCGAGGGCTGTACGCATCTGTGAGCGATAGCGCATCCTGGCGATCCCGCTAACTCAAGAAACAGCGCCAGCCCGTCCTGCGAACAAGGGCAGAACGCCTCATTGACAGCACCGACTTACAACACTATTGTTGTAACATGATTCCCGCCCTAGTCACCTTGGCTGGCTCCCCTTGGGCCGTACTGCCCACCGGGCTACACCCGGCGAGCCTGCGCGAAATCGAAGCCAGGTTTGCAATCAACGTGAGCCGGCGCGCCCAGTTCGAAGGCTTGATAGCTGCGTTGCGGAGCCTGCGGGCCGCCGGTTGCGTACGAGCTTTCCTCGACGGCAGTTTCGTATCGGCCAAACCCGCTCCGGGCGATTTCGACGCGTGCTGGGACCCGGCCGGAGTGGATCTCGCCCAGCTTGATCCGGTGCTGTTGACCTTCGACAATCAGCGCGCCGCGCAGAAGGCGAAATTCAAAGGGGAGTTCTTCCCTTCCTCCGTTCCGGCAGACCAAGTCGGCACCACTTTTATCGAGTTTTTCCAAGTGGATCGGTTCACGGGGGCTCCGAAAGGCCTTCTGCTGATCGACCTGACAGTAGACTCGATGCTTTGAATGACGGTGACGCCATGATTTACAGCGACAAGCAGTACAGCATCTCTACCGATCAGCTGAGCAAGCTACGGGACGCCCTGGCGGCAATGAAGGTGCGGCCGACTGATCAAACTCGGCTGAAAGAGATCGAAGCGGCTGCGATCAAAAGCCAGATTGCCAGTGTAGAAGCTGAGCTTACTCACTACGAATTATTGAAAGCAGGGGAAATAACGTTTGCAAAATCGCACTCACTGGAGAGCCTGCCCTCCGTCCTAGTTCAGGCGCGGATCGCTTCTGGACTCAGTCAAACGGACTTAGCCGAAAAACTTGGGATGAAGCCTCAGCAAATTCAACGCTATGAGGCTTCGGAATATATGGGCGCAAGCCTCAATAGATTAGTCGAGGTATCAAGAGCTCTGAATGTGCACACCACCGGTCTATTTGAGGCCGGCGACGAGTCGAAAGGCGCTATATTTTCGTGGGACAACGTGGACGACATAGTCTGGAAGCAGCTCCCTGCTCGCGAAATGGCACGTAGAGGGTGGTTTGATCTGCCACGAAGGGCCGACGTATTTGCGCTTGCGCGCGACTATTTTATGCGTGCGGCAGGGCCACAGTTCGCGACCGCGTACCATCGCAAAAAGATGCACGGCAGCTCCGCGCCAAATGAGTATGCTCTTCTTGCTTGGCAAGCGCGCATCCTAGAGCGCGCTCGAAAAGTAGTCGAGACGCACGATCCGCCAGAGTTCGAGTTGGATGACCGCTGGTTACCAGATCTCATTGCACTGACACGGCGCGCAGATGGTCCCAGGCAAGCTCAAAATTTACTTCTGTCCAAAGGAATTGTTTTGATTGTCGAAAAGCATCTATCGGGCACCTACTTAGACGGCGCCGCGATGCTGGACGATAAAGATAGACCTGTCATAGCAGTCACCTTGAGATTTGATCGACTTGATAACTTCTGGTTTGTTCTATTCCACGAACTCGGGCATGTATTTTTGCATCTTCCTCGAGGCCTTCGGTACGACTTCTTTGACGAAGAAAAGACATCTGGCGATGACGTAGTCGAACGAGAAGCCGATAAGTTTTCGCTCGATTGCCTGATACCAGAAGCAAAATGGGACGAGTGCCTGTCGCGCTTCGCCCTATCTGAGGAAGCCGTACAGATTGATGCCAAGAACATCGGAATTGATCCCAGCATAATTGCAGGGCGGATCCGCAAAGAACTGAACGATTTCACCATTCTAACAAATCTTGTGGGTCAGGGACGGGTTTCTAACCAGTTCGAGGACGACAACGATGAACTTGTTTGATGATACCTATGTGCCAGCTTTGCGCTGGCGCCAGGGGGAGTATCAAGCCCTTCTCCGCCTGGCGCCAGCAGTGAAAGATAAAGTGGTACCACTTATAACAATACCCCCGGTCGAATTTGACTTCGAGCTCTGGCGCCCCAAAAAGTCGATCCATGAGCACGTGCATCCTTTCGTCTCGCGGTTTCAGGCTAAATGGGGACGACGGCCGGCCTGGATCGCGTTAGATGCAGAGATCGCGGCCGGTCGGATGAATGACGGCACTCATATTTTCGACTTCATCTTCGATGGGCTGCGCCCCAAGGATCACTTAGCGGTTCCAGCGCTGCCCTTAGCAGCCGATGCGGCAACAGTGGACGCAGTCGCCCGCGCTGTCGCTAAGGACAGCCAGGGGGCCGCTGTCTTGCTTCGGATAGAGGACTTGATGATTGGCAATCCGCGCAAGTCTATCGAGACATTCGCGGCCAATCTTGACATACCGTTAGACGAACTGGACGTCATAGTCGACTTACGCGCGCCGAATTTCGAACCCTATACGGCCTTCGCAAAGGCGCTCATAACGGCACTTAAACGGCTGGGCAATTTGTATGAGATAAGAACAGTCGTTTTGCTCGGGACAGCGATACCCGACTCGTTCGTGAATATAGCGAAGGGATCAGACGAAATACCGCGTCACGACTGGCTATTTTTCAAAACTTTTATTGGAATGCTGCCGGCGGATATGCGCAGACCTATTTACGGCGACCACACTATTGTGCATCCTGATTTCAAAGTGATGGATATGCGCAAAATAAAGGCAGCCGGCAAGATCATTTACACCACGCCCGAGACGTGGGCGACTCGTAAGGGCGGCGCATTTCGCGATGATCCCGCCCAAATGCACAGCCATTGTAAGAAGGTGATGGCCGAGGCGCCGTTCTCATTCCAAGGGGCCGCCTTTTCGTACGGCGACAAGTATATTGCCGACTGTGCGGCAATGATTGAGAGCCCAAGCAGCCTAACCCGGTGGAAAGACGTCTGCATAAATCACCATATCACAATGGCGACTAATGATCTCGCCACCTTGTACGCGACGCCATAGAAGATTTTATCGCAGAGGCCAGCTCGCGGACAGAATATTCATCTACTAATTTTCTGTACAAAGCCTTCCTGGGAGCATTAAGATCGGACAAAGCTACTCCACAAAGTTTCAAAAGCTCTTGCGCCTCGCTTCTCCACAAGAGATGCGCAAATACGAAAGGGTCTAATTTTGGATTGAGGGAAGATCGCCGCCGTGTCTCAAATTTTAGACCTCCGCGGGGACCATCAACAATTTCTATCAATCCGCACCAATCGGGTATCAGCGCAAACGTTGCGGATACATGACGGGTAGCGACCACAAGCGTAAGTTTCTGGAGCGCTGAGGAATAAATATCGAGCTGCATCGGAAGCCGATATAGTGTGTCATTCGCGCTTTTTATTTCATATCCGTGCAAACTACCATTGAACACAGCTAGATCAATTCTGCTGCGCGCGTGAGCCAAGCCGAGCTCATCAATGACGAGCACATCGTCTCTCCCGTAGTGCTGACGTCGGCACTTATTTTTGAGCGCAGCCCGGATGGCTCCTTCGTTGCTGGACAAGGTGCAACGGGAGCGCAAGACGCCCTCGTCTCCGCTGGCGTCCAAGGAGATGTCAGGCCGAGTACGTTCGACGGAACGGCTGCGTGAGCCGCGTCCGTCATTGGGGGGTGTCATAGTGACGGTCCAGGTGGCTGTATCCAACGGTAATCTGTTCGAACCGGCAGTTTAGAACAAAAAGCGAACTTTTCGAGGAGGCACGCTGATAGCTTTCCGCAAAATGTCACGATGTGACTGCGCGGAGAAGCAGCGGCCAAGCCACAGAGCGCCGTTATCAGGACGCCGGATTCCTGGATCGCCGTTCTTCTGCATGAAGATGACCTCGGCCGCTTCGAGATCAGCCCGTAGCGTCGCTCTCGTACCAGCGCAGCCCCCCTACAGGAACAGCGGTGGGTCCAGCCGCGCAACCGTCGAAGACGCGTCAGCTCATGTGCTCGGCTGCCCATTCCTCGAACGATCGACCGGGCTCGGAAGCCAGTCCGGAATGGCGGTCGAGCGCGCGGTCGATCGCCTTACGGTCCCAGCGATTCGTGCCCCTCATGGCCCGTGGCACGATTCCCTTTCGGACCCAATCGTCGAACGAAGAGACCGAACCGCAGCCGCAGTACTCTGCGGCCTGCTCACGGCTAAGCCCTCGAGGCAGCATGCCGAGGGGCAGCTTCGTCATGCCGGCCTCCGGTGTTCCCCTGCGTCGGTCTTGCGGAGCCTGACGCCTGGCCCCTCGCCGTTCTCTTGGATGAAGATGACGCCGGCCGCCTCCAGGGCGGCCTGGAGCTTCGCCCCGGTATCGGCGCGACCACCGATCGGGCCGTCCTCTGCTTCTAACCGCTTCACTGTCGGAATCGACACGCCCGACTCGCGAGCGAGATCCTCCTGTGACCACGCCAGGAGAGCCCGAGCCGCCTTCGCCTGACGCGTCGAGATGGCCATTTGATACTTTCGGTATTGACGCCATCCGGCATCGTCGTTTAATACCGATAGTATCAGACGCGGCCAGCACGAGCAACGCGGCCGAGGCCTGACGCCTGCGCGAAAGCGCGGTCCCACGCACACCCCTGAAGCTTTAGCCCCGGAGATTCCCGGTATGGCAACGCCCCCGCTCGCCTCACGCCCGGCCAAGCGCCGGCTCACCACCCCGCCGACCAGAGCCGACGCCTTGCTCGATCCGGACCTCATCGTCCGGGGCCCGGTCATTCGCGCCACGCGGCCGGACACCGCCCACGTCCGGGCCCCGCGCTTCCTGGATGTCGCCGGCGAGCTGCTGACGGCCGTGATCATCATCGCCGGAGGCATCGCTGCCT
Source organism: Methylobacterium sp. 285MFTsu5.1 (assembly GCF_000383455.1). Lineage (NCBI taxonomy): Bacteria > Pseudomonadati > Pseudomonadota > Alphaproteobacteria > Hyphomicrobiales > Methylobacteriaceae > Methylobacterium > Methylobacterium sp. 285MFTsu5.1. The sequence goes on from NZ_KB911270.1 coordinate 790,813, forward strand.
ACGGCTACCTGCCGCTCGCCTGAGGAGGCTCCTGTGAAGCAAGCACGCCCTTACCAGCCCTCCGGTCTGCGCCAGCGCGCGGCCGCGCTGCGCCACAACGCGACCCGCCGCACTAAGCCGAAGCCCCCGGCGGTGATGCCGACACCGGGCGCCGTGGCAGCCGCGGTGGCGCTCGACGCGCTGTCCGTCCCCGAGCTCGTGGAGTTGCACGATACAGCTTCGGTCCTCGCCGAGGTCTGTGTCGCGATGACCTGCCGCCCCTGCAGCATTGAGACCGCTCCGGACGGCACTGAGGTGCCCAACGCCTCCGGTCGCCTGGCGCACTGGCAACTCGGCCTGTGCACGAGCTTGATGGACAGGTGCATCGATCGTCTCGGCGACGTCGCCGAGACTGCCCGCCACGACGGCGCTGCCGAACTGCTCGCCACCGCCGCTGAAGCCCTTAGGACGAGGCTCTGAGTTATGGGTGACCTGATCCGTTTCCAGCTTCGCACCAAGCCGGCCCGCATGCCGGACACGCGCACCCGCATTGAGGGCGCGCTCGCGTTGGCCCTCGACTGCGTCGAGAACTTGGTTGCCGTGCTCGATGAGATGGACGGCGATCCAGACCTTGAGGACGGCGCCGATGCGGAGCCGAGCCTGGGAGCTCCCGAGGGCCACGAGTCCCAGGTCGTCTGGTTGCGCGGCGGCGCTCGCGATCTAGAGGACGCCAAGTAGAGGCTGCGGCGTCCTGCCGCACCTATCGGCCTAAATTTTAACGGTCGCCACTTTCCGCCACGGAGACCGAGAATGTTTCGATAATCTGAACAAAGTTTCGATAATCTAAACATCTCGACCCGCCTGAGCGTTATTAGCGGCATTTAAAATTTTATCCGCGTCGGAGTTTCGAAGATCGAAAAATGTCCGGGCCGCCATCTGGATTGACGTTGCCCGTACTTGCTTACAGATAAAGCATACATCGGAGCCACAGCAATGAAATCCGAGCATCCTCTACTTTGGCTGACCAAGCGGGTTACCGAGCCGCTGCTGGGTCAAGCAGGCACACTCGCCGTGATCGACAACCTGACGCCGAACTTCCTGCAAAATCTGAATACTCGAGATCTCATCCCGTCCCGCATCGTTGGCAGCCGCCGTCTGTATGATGGCGACACGCTGATCTCGATCGCCGGCGCGTTGCCGTTGATCGATCAGGGCATGTCCATGCATGTATCCCTGCAGCGGTCGCGCGCGGCTTTCCAGGCCCTGCTGCTAGACCTCTGCGACCCGGCGCTGATCGACCCGGGGCCGCGGGGCATTCCCCTCGACGAGACCGATCAGTACTTCGCGGTCTTCGGTGGCTCAGACCCGAGCGGCGTCGGGATGTTCCACCAAGACGCCATAGCGCGTGAGCTGCGGCGCTGCCCCTCGGCAATTGTTCTGCCGATCGGCCGGCTCGCGATCGGCTTGGCTGAGCGGACACGGAGCTATCTCGAATCGAGGAGCGGCCGCACCGTCCGCCGCGCGCCCCTCCAGTTGCACGCGTAGCTGCCATGGCTCGCCGCCCAGTCTTCACCCAAGCCGCCATCGCTCGAGCCGTGAAAGGCGCCCAGTCTGCTGGCCTCAAGGTAAGCCGCGTCGAGATCGAGGACGGTCGCATCGTCGTCCACTCCGACGAGAGCGCGCGCGCGGAGCCCACGTCGAAGCTGGACGCCTGGAGGGCGAGCCGTGACGCGCGTTAGGCTCAAGGGCATCAACACCGTCCGGAAGCAGCTCGCGGACGGCTCACGGGCTGTCTACCGGTACCACCGGGCCACGGGCCTGCCCCTGGAGGGCGAGCCAGGGTCGCCGGAGTTCATCGCCTCCTACGCTCGGGCCCAGGAAACGTTGAAGGCCCGGCACAGCGGTGAGACGTTCGCGGCACTCGTCCGCGCCTACACGACGGCGCCAGAGTTCACCGATCGGCTTGGGGCGGCCACGCAGCGCGAGTACAAGCGCATGCTGACCAAGGCCGAGCCCCAGTTCGGCGACCTGCCGATCGAAGCGCTCGAAGATCCCCGGGTCCGCCGCGACTTCCTCGACTGGCGACAGAAAGTGGCCAAGGCGTCGGGCGATCGCGAGGCCGACAACCGGCTCTCTGCCATCTCGGCAATGCTGACCTGGGCGGTCGACGGCAGCCGGCTCCCCGCGAACCACCTGAAGGGGTTCAAGCGCCTCTACCACGCCGACCGATCGGAGATCGTCTGGCTACCCGAGCACATCGCCGCGTTTATGGCTGTGGCGCCAATCGAGCTGCAGCGAGCCTTGATCCTGGCCCTACACACCGGCCAGCGTCAGGCGGACATCCTGAGCCTGAAGTGGATCGCGTACGACGGCCAGGTCATACGGCTTCGGCAGGGCAAGAGCCGCCGGAACGGCAAGCCGGGTCCGCTCCTGACGATCCCGTGCACCTCGGCGCTCCGGGTCATGCTGGACGGCATGGATCGCGCATCGCCCCTGATCCTGACCACCAAGACCGGGCAGCCATTCCTGAAGCGGTACTTCGCCGAGACCTGGGAGAAGGCGGCCAAGCTGGCGGGGCTTGAGAAGGTCGAGCTCCCGAGCCTCGAAGAGCCGGTGAAGCTGCACTTCCATGACCTGCGCGGGACGGCAGTGACGCTGCTGTCGGAAGCTGGGTGCACGCCGCAGCAGATCGCGACCATCACAGGCCACTCGCTCAAGACCGTGCACGCGATCCTGGAGCGCTACCTCGCGCGAACCCGCGGGCTCGCCGAGCAGGCGATCCACAATTTCGAGAACTCACCGCGAACGAAGTTTGCAAACCAACTGCAAACTGTCGATCCAGCCGCGAGAGCTGAAAAGGGAAAAGCTAATGGATGACAGATGGTTAGATGGCGCGCCCGAAAGGATTCGAACCTCTGACCCCCAGATTCGTAGTCTGGTGCTCTATCCAGCTGAGCTACGGGCGCCTGACACGGCGGCGTGCTCTCGGCCCGCCGGTGTGAAGGGGCTTCTAGAGGCTCAGATCCGGCTTGGCAAGACACTTCGGACAAGGACTTCGCGCTCCGCGCGTCGTGCCCCGGATCCGGCTCTCTACGGGGCCCGGGCGCTCGCGCGGACGCGCTCCTCCGCGGCCCGGATCGCCTCCGGCGTACCGACATGCAGCCACTGGCCGTCGAGCCGCATCCCGAACAGCCGCCCCGCCGCGATCGCCCGGTCGAACAGCAGGTTGAGCGAGAACGCGCCCTCCGGCGTGTCGGCGAAGAGGCCCGGCGTGAGGATCGCCACCCCCGCGTAGATGAACGGCGCCACCGCGCGCTCGCCGCGGCGCTCTAGGCGGCCGTCCGGATCCATCACGAAATCCCCGGCGCCCTCGTAGCCGAGGCTGGTGGCGGTCGGTGCCACCAGCAGCAGGCCGTCCATGCGGTCCCCGTCCCAGGTCTCGATCAGCCGGCGCAGGTTGGAGGCCGGCCCCTCGAGCCAGAACGAATCCGAGTTCAGCACCACGAACGGCGCGTCGCCCAGGAGCGGCAGCGCCTTGCGGATGCCGCCGCCCGTCTCCAGCAGCGCCGCGCGCTCGTCGGAGACGGTCGTGGCCGGTCCCGGGGCCGCCCCCTCGGCCCGGCGCGCGAGGTGCCCCTCGATCAGGTCGGCGAGGTAGTGGACGTTGACGATTGCGCTCCCGATCCCGGCCTCGGCGACCCGGTCGAGGGCGTGGTCGAGCAGGGCCTTGCCGGACACCTCCACCAGGGGTTTCGGCACGGTGGCGGTCACCGGCCGCATGCGCTTGCCCAGGCCCGCGGCCAGGACGAAGGCGCGGCTGACGGCGGGGCTGGGATCGCTCATGCGGTCGGGAATCCGGTGGTCAGGGGTCGGGCGCCGGGGCGACGAGGCCCGGCAGATGGTCCGCGTGCCAGGCCCGCAGACCGGCGAGCGCCGGATGGGCGAGGTTGCGCGCGAGGTAGCCCTCGATCCGCGGCAGGTGGGCGAGGTAGCCGGGCTTGCCGTCGCGCCGGTCGAGGCGCGCGAAGATGCCGAGGATCTTGGTGGCCCGCTGGGCCGCCAGCAGCGCGTAGGCGGTGGCGAAGGCGCCGACGTCGAAGGTCGGGTCCCGGCCGCGGCGCTCGCGGGCATAGAGGCCGAGGAGCCGCAGCTCGAACTCCGCGCTGGAATCGACCCGGGCATCCTGCAGCAGCGAGGCGACGTCGTAGGCCGGGTGGCCCATGACGGCGTCCTGGAAATCGATCAGACCGACCCGCTCCAGCCCGTCGCGCTCGGGCAGCCAGATCAGGTTCGGGGAATGGTAGTCGCGCAGGGTCCAGGTCGGCCGGTCCGGGATCGCGCCCTGGAGCGCCCCCCGCCACAGGTCGACGAAGGCCGCCCGCGCCTCCGCCGACAGGCTGACGTTCCGGATCGCCGGGGCGTACCATTCGGGCATCAGCTCCGCCTCGAACAGCAGCGCCTCCATGTCGTAGGGCGGCAGCCTGTGCTCGATCCCCTCCGCCACGGGCAGGACCGGGGGCAGCGGGTTGGCGTGGAGCTTGGCCAGCACGCGCACGGCCTCGGCGTAGCGCTCGGGCCGCGGGGCGCCCCCCTCGATCACCGGCTCGCTGCCGAGATCCTCCAGGATGAGCAGGCCCTCGGTCAGGTCCTCGCCGTAGATCTTCGGGGCCGAGAAGCCGAGTGCCCGCAGGCCGCGGTCGAGGGCCACGAAGGCGTGGACGCTCTCGGCGAGGTGCACGATCGCGCTGTAGGGCTTGCCGTCCCGCACCGGCGGCCCGTCGGGTCGCGGCGGCGCGATCATCAGCACGGCGCTGGTGCCGTCGGGCTTGGTCAGGCGCTCGTAGGCGCGGGAGGAGGCGTCCCCCTGCATCAAGGTCCGCTCGGCGATGTCCCAGCCGCTGCGGTCGAGGAGGCGGCGCACCGCGCGGGCCCGGTCGAGGCGGGCGCGCATGCCGCCGGTGCCGTCGATCCGCGCGAGCCGCGCCTCGGGGCCGAACTCCGCCCGCAGGGACAGGTCCACGGTCAGCACCGGGCCGGCGCGGGGCGGCATCCGGTCGGGCCACTCCACCAGGGTGATCGCGCCCTCGGCCATCTCGTCGAAGCCGAGTTCCACCAACTCGTCGGGGTCGCGCAGCCGGTACAGGTCGGCGTGGACGATCGGCTGGCCGTCGCGGGCCGCGTAGGGCTGGATCAGCGTGAAGGTCGGGCTCGGCACCTCCAGGCGCGGGTCGCCGGCGAGCTCGCGGATGACCGCGCGGGCGAGCGTGGTCTTGCCACCACCCAGGCCGCCGGACAGAGCCACGACGTCCCCGGGCATCAGGAACTCGGACAGGAACAGGCCGAGATCCTCGGTGGCCGTCTCCTCCGGCAGCACGAATTCCCAGGGCGCCGGATGCGCGGATGCCCCCGCAGACCCTTCGGCCATCTGCCCGTCCCGCTCGTCTCCGCCCAAAGCCCGCCTCCGAGACCCGAAGACGCATGGTCCGAAAACACGCACCGGATGCAAGCGTTTCCGCCCGGAGCCGCGCGCTTCCCGCCCGCCCGGTGCATCGAAACCACGCTCGCGGGGGTGGCGAAAGACCGCGCCGGGGCCGGGAATCCGTCAGGCCCGGGCGTGGAACCCGTGCCGCCCCGGATCAGCCTCCCCGGAGAGCCCGACGCGCCACGCGTCGGCGTTCCAGGCCGCCGCCGCCGCGAGGGCGTCGGCCTCCGGCATCGGGCGGCCGAAATGGTAGCCCTGGCCCAGGGCGCAGCCCATCGCCGCGAGGGCCTCCGCCTCGGCGCGGCCCTCGATGCCCTCCGCGACCGCCGCCACCCCGATCTCCTCGGCGAGCCGCAGGATGGTCTGGACGATCCGGCGATCGCGCGGCTCCGCCAGCATTGCCCGGACGAAGGCCCGGTCCACCTTGAGCGTGGTGATCGGCAGGGTGCTGAGATGGCTGAGCGAGGAGTAGCCGGTGCCGAAATCGTCCACCGCGATGCCGAGGCCGGCGGCGCGACAGCGCGCGAGGGCGGCCGCGGCCCCGGCCGGATCCTGCATCAGCGCGCTCTCGGTGACCTCGATCTTGAGGGCGCCGGGCGCGAGGCCGGTCCGGCGCAGCATCGCGTCGACGAGGCCCGGTATGTCCGCGCGGGCGAGATCCTGGGCCGTGACGTTGAAGCTCACGAACAGGGAGGGCTCGACGGAGGCGGGCGCGCGCAGGCCGGCCTGCAGGATGCGGGGCACGATCCGGCCGATCGCGTCGATCACCCAGGCGGTGATCGCCAGGATCAGGCCGTTCGCCTCGGCGGCCGGAATGAAGGCGGCGGGGGGCACGAGCCCGCGCTCGGGATCGTGCCAGCGGATCAGGGCCTCGAAGCCGGCGAGGCGCCCGGTGGCGAGCCGCACGATCGGCTGCAGGAACAGCGCGAACTCGTCCCGGGCCAGGGCGCGCCGCAGGGCGCGCTCCTGCGCGAGCGACGCGACCGTCGCGTCGAAATCGGCGCGGGCGGAGGGCGACGGCGGCGCCTGAAGCCCCTCGGCGGAAGCCGGCCCGAGGCGGGGCAGGGTCTCGCGAAACCGGGCGATGAGTCCCTCGAGGCAGAGGCGCAGGATCGGATCGGCGCCGGCGAGCCGCTGGCGGATCTGCGCCGCGTCCACCGGGACGAGCACGCAATCCGCCTCGGCGCGCGCGCCGGCGGAGCGCGGGAGGGCGTCGAGGATGGCCATCTCGCCGAAGATCTCGCCGGGGCCGCGCCGGGCGAGCACGGCCTCACCGCCGTCGCGCCGCCGGAAGATCGCGATGCGCCCGCTCAGGATCAGGTAGGCGCAGTGCCCGATCGCCCCCTCCTCGAACAGGACGGTGCCGGCCGGGAGAGTGACGGGATCGGAGAGGTCGTGCATCGGTCGGGGACGCTGCGCCTTCGCGGGGAAAGCCCGGCGCGAGCTTTGGCACAGCGGCCTTAAGATCGGATCAAGGGCCCGCCGGATCAGCCGCGCGGGATCCCATGTGCCTTGATCCGCGAGGCCAGCGTCGTCGGCCGAAGGCCGAGGAGCGCGGCCGCGCCGCCCGGCCCGGAGATCCGGCCGCCCGCCAGCGCCAGGGCCGCGACGATCTCGGCGCGGTCGCGCGCCCGGCGCTCGGCCTCGCTGGCGGGCCGCCCGCCGGGCGGCGCGGCCGGGCTGGCCGCGTCCGCGGGTCCGGTCGCCTCACCGTCGGGCAGGTCGAGGCGGAGGCGCCCCCGGGCGGAGAGGATCACCGCCCGCTCGATCACGTTCTCCAGTTCCCGGACGTTGCCGGGCCAGGAATAGCGGCAGAGGCGGCGGACATCGCCCTCCGTGAGGCGCGGCTCCGGGACGGTGAGGCGGCGCGCGGCGACCCGGAGCAGGTGCTGGGCGATCGGCGGGATGTCCTCGGGCCGCTCGCGCAGGGGCCGCGCCTGGATCGGGAAGACACTGAGGCGGAAGTAGAGGTCCTCCCGGAAGCGGCCCGCCCGGATCTCGGCGCGCAGGTCCCGGTTGGTGGCCGCGACCACGCGCACGTCCACCGCCCGCGTGCGCGCCTCGCCGACCCGCTCGAACGAGCGCTCCTGCAGGACGCGCAGCAGCTTGCCCTGGAGGTCGAGGGGGATCTCGCCGACCTCGTCGAGGAACAGCGTGCCGCCGTCGGCGAGTTCGAACCGGCCGATCCGGTCGCGCAGCGCCCCCGTGAAGCTGCCCTTGGCGTGGCCGAAGAACTCGCTCTCGAACAGCTCGCGGGGGATCGCCGCGCAGTTGACGCGAATCATCGGGCGGGCACTGCGGCGGCTGCCCTCGTGGATCGCCCGGGCGATCAGCTCCTTGCCAGTGCCGGATTCGCCGGTGATCAGCACGGTGGCGTCGGTGGCGGCGACGCGGTCGACCTGCCGGAGCGTCGCCGCGATGGCGGGCGAGCGGCCGATGATGCCCTGGTGCTGGCGCTCGGCCCGGATCTCCTCCTTCAGGTAGGCGTTCTCCAGCTCCAGGCGCTCCCGGAGGGAGTCGACCTCGGCGAGCGCGCTCGTCAGGCGAGCCTCGGCCTCACGGCGCTGGCTGATGTCGCGGAACACGATGACGGCGCCGAGCAGGCGCCCCCGGTCGCGGATCGGCGTCGAGGTGTACTCGACCGGGAAGGCGGTGCCGTCGGCGCGCCAGAAGACCTCGTGATCGACTTGGTGCACGGTCCCGTCCCGGAACGCCGCGTAGATCGGGCAGTCGCGGTGGGGGTAGTGGCTCCCGTCCGGGCGGGTGTGGTGCACGGCGGCGTGCATGTCCCGGCCGACGAGGTCGGCGGCCTCGCAGCCGAGCATGCGCGCGGCGGCCGGGTTGACGAAGGTGGTCACGCCCTCCGCGTTGACGCCGTAGATCCCCTCCCCGGCCGCGCGCAGGATCAGCTGGTTGCCCCGCTCGATGTCGCGGAAGATGCGCTCCACGCGCTGCCACTCCGAGAGGCCGGCGCGCATGTGGGCCTCGGCCTCGCCGTCGACCTGGCGGCGGTGGAGCGTGTCCGGGTCCGCCAGGGTGACGAGGAGGCGCATCGCGTCGCCCGGGAGCGGGAAGGCCGCGGTCTCGACCCGCAGGTCGCGCCCGGCCGCGTCGCGCGGCGCCAATGTGCGCGTCCACCAGTGCCCCCGGGCCAGCGCGGCCTCGGTGAAGACCGTGAGCGCCGGGAGCTGGCCCGGGAACAGGGCGCTCGCCCGTGCGCCGCGCAAGGCCGGGCGGCCGTAGCCGAGGAGGCGCGCCGCCGCCGGGTTGGCGTCCGCGACCCGGTCCTCCTCCGGCGCGAGGACCAGCATGGGATCCGGGCTCGCCTCGAAGACCGGCCCGAAGCTTCCGGCGGCACCGGACTCACGAGATATCGTCATTGGCTCACGATATCTCGTTTCCGACGAGATGTCGTGAGCGATCTCCAGGCGACCAAATCTCTGGCAGACCGAGCGATTTCTCCGGCATCCCTTCTGGCACACCCTTTGCCGAATGAGGCTGTCCGCCCGTCGGCCGGCACCGCTCCCGAAGGCGCGCCGCGACGACGCCCGGCGGATGTCCGCGTCCGGACGCGACCGTCCCCCCTCACCGGTCGCGGTCCGGACGCGCACCCACACCGGGTGGGTGGGGCCGCGGAGCGCGCGGCCTCACCGGACCCATCGCAGATCGAGATCCGGGAGCCGACGATGAAGCGCGAAGACCTCACCGAGAAGCTTCTCGACATCAAGCGCGAGAAGGGGTGGAGCTGGAAGCACATCCACGCGGAGATCGGCGGCCTGTCGCCGTTCCTGATCACCGCGGCCTGCATGGGCCAGATGAAGCTCCCGAAGGCCCAGGCCAAGCGGGCGGCCGAGCTCTTCGGCCTCACCGCCGCCGAGGAGCGGATGCTCAACGAGCCGCCCTATCGCGGCTCGATCCCGTCCATGCCGCCCACCGACCCGCTGATCTACCGGTTCTACGAGCTGGTGATGGTCTACGGAACGACCTTCAAGGAGCTGATCCAGGAAGAGTTCGGCGACGGCATCATGTCGGCGATCGACTTCAACATGGACATGGCCCGGGAGGCCAACAACAAGGGCGACCGCGTGAAGCTCACCATGTCGGGCAAGTTCCTGCCGTACAAGTACTACGGCAACGACGACGACACGCCGGAATACGGCTTCAAGGAGGGGTGAGCGACCCGCAAGGGCATCCCCCCGACCGGGATCCGACGGTCAGGCATCCGGATCGGGCCAGCGACACCGGCCGCGGCGCGCGACGCGCCGCCGTCCCTCACGCCGCCGCCGGGCGGCCCTCCGGCTCCAGGTAATCCTGCACCGGCCGCGCCGGGCCGCCGCGCATCAGCACGTAGAGGAAGGGCACCAGCAGCAGGGTCGCGGGCGTCGCGAAGGCGATGCCGCCCATGACCGCGCGGGCGAGCGCGGCGTTCTGCTCGCCGCCCTCGCCGGTCCCGAGCGCCATCGGGATGAGCCCCAGGAACATCGCCGAGGCGGTCATCAGCACCGGCCGCAGCCGGGTCTCGCCCGCGGTGATCGCCGCCTCCAGGGCGCTGCACCCGGTCTCCTCCCGGTGCTCCTTGGCGAAGGTGACGAGCAGGATCGAGTTCGCCGAGGCGATGCCCACCGACATGATCGCCCCGAAGATCGACGGGATCGAGAACGGCGTGCCGGTCACGAACAGCGCGAAGGTGATGCCGCAGAAGGCCATCGGCAGGGCGGCGATCACCACGAACGGGTCGCCCCAGCTCTGGTAGTTCACCGCCATCAGCAGGTAGACGGCGATCAGCGCGATGCCGAGGCCGATCTCCAGGCGGAAGAAGGCCGAGCGCATGTTCTCGATCTGGCCGCGGACGACGATCTTGTCCGGCGCCTCGAGGTTCTTCTGCTCGTCCTCGACGATCCTGTCGATCTCGCGCGCGACCGAGCCGAGGTCCCGGTCCTGCACCGAGGCGAAGATGTCGAAGGTCGGCTGGATGTTGACGTGGCTGATCATGGTCTGCGTCGGCGTCCGGCGGATGTCCGCGAGGCTCGACAGCAGGGTCAGCACCCCGGGGCCGGAGCCGGAGGTCGCGGCGGCGCGCACGAACATCGGCGTGTTGCGCAGGTCGGTGAGCGAGCTGTTGCGGTACTCGGGCGTCTGCACCCAGAGCTGGTAGGGGATGCCGGTCTTCGGGTCCGGCCAGAAGTTCGGCGTGACCTGGTAGCTGCCGGACAGCGAGATGTTCATGTTCTGCGCCACCTGCTGCTCGGTCAGCCCGAGTTCGGAGGCGAGGCGCCGATCGACGTCGACGTAGAATTGCGGCTCGTTGACGATCTGCTGCAGGTGGACGTCGACGAGGCCCTTCGTGTGCTTCAGCCGCTGCACGATGCGCTGGGCGACCTCCAGGTCCTTCTCCTTGTGCCGGCCGGAGACCTGCACGTCGATCGGCGTGAGGACGCCGAAGTTCAGGATCTGGGTGATCATGTCGGCGGGCTGGAAGTAGACGACCACGTCGGGGAAGCGCTTCATGAGCACCTCGCGCAGGCGCTTCATGTAGCCCGCCACCGGGCCGTGCCCCTCCTTCAGGCTGATCAGCATCTGCCCGTCATTGTAGGAGACGAACGAGCCGTCCGAGAACGCGAAGTTGTAGTTGTTCGACGGCAGGCCGATGTTCTGGAGGATCTGGTCGACCTCACCCGCCGGGATCACCTCGCGGACGGTGTCCTCGACCTCGGCTAAGACCTGCCGGGCGGTCTCGATGCGCATGCCGACGCGGGTGCGCAGATGCATGGTCATCTGGCTCGCCTCGATCTGCGGGAAGTAGTCCTGGCCGACGAAGACGAACAGCACGCCGGTCATGCCGAGCACGCCGCCGACGGCGCCCACGGTGACGACGCGGTGGCGCAGCACCGCGTGGAGCAGCCCGACATAGCCCCGGTGGAACCGCGCGAAGCCGCGCTCGAACGCGCCGTGGATCCGGCCGGCGAGCCGCAGCGCGGGGGCGCCCACGAGGCCGACGGCCCGGGCGATCCGGCCCCGCCGGGGCGCCGCGAGCTGCGCCGGGTGCGCGTCATGGTGCGCGTCCCGGTCCTTGGCGTGCTTCCGGCGGTATTCCGGCGCCACGATCACGTCGATCAGGAGGGGCACCAGGGTCCGCGACAGCAGGTAGGAGGTCAGCATCGCGAACACGACCGCGAGCGCCTGCGGGGTGAACAGGTATTTCGGCGTGTCGGTGAGCGCGAACACGGCCGTGAAGGCCGCGCAGATCGCGAGCGTCGAGATCAGCGCCGGCTTGGCGATGCCGGCGGCGCCGTGGACCACGCTCTCGCGGAACTCCTCGCCCTCCTCGAACAGCCGGTAGGTGTTCTCGATCGCCACCGTGGCGTCGTCCACCAGGATGCCGACCGCGAGCGCCAGGCCGCCCAGCGTCATCACGTTGATGGTCTCGCCGAGCGCCGCCAGCACGGCGAGCGAGGTCATGACGCAGAGCGGGATCGAGATCAGCACGATGATCGTCGAGCGCCAGGAGCCGAGGAACAGCAGGATGGCGAGGCCGGTCAGGGCCGCCGCGGTCAGCGCCTCGTGGAGCACCCCCTCGATGGCGTTCGAGACGTAGACCGACTGGTCGAAGAGCGGCTTGATCGCCAGCCCCTCGGGCGCGGCGGCGCGGATCGTCGGCATCGCCGCCTTGACGTTGTTGACCACGCTCAGGGTCGAGGCGTTGCCGTTCTTGATGATCTGCATCAGCACGGCCTGCTGGCCGTCGGAACTGACCACGTTGACCTGCGGCGGGCCGCCGTCGCGGACGTAGGCGACGTCGCGCACCAGCACGGGCTGGCCGGCCACCACCTTGATCGGCGCGAGGTTCAGGGTCTCGATCGACGGCGGGGTGCCGTTGAGCTGGACGGGGTACTGCTGCTCGCCGATCTTGGCGAGGCCGGACGGCACGGTCAGGTTCTGGGCCGTCATGGCGTTGGTGACGTCGAGCGGCGTCAGGCCGAGCGCCTGGAGGGCGTTGAGGTCGAGGTCGACCATGATCTGCCGGGGCGCGCCGCCGAAGGGTGACGGCAGGGTCGAGCCCGGGACCTGCGCCAGGGTCTGGCGGATCCGGTACTGGGCGTAGTCGTAGACCTGATTGAGGCTCTCCTTGGCCGAGGTCAGGGCGAGCTGGATCACCGGCACCGAGGAGGCGGAGTAGCGCACGATCACCGGCGGCTGCGTGCCGGGGGGCATCACGGCACGGATCGAGTTGGTCGAGGACACCACCTGGGCGATGGCGAGATTGAGGCTGACGGTGGGTTCGAAGTAGATCCGCTGCACCGCCGTGCCCTGGAGCGTCGTCGACTCCATGCGGCGGATGTTGTTGACGTTGTTGGAGATGCCGTACTCGGCGTAGGTCGTGATGCGCTGTTCCATCTCCGGCGCCGAGAGGCCGGTATAGGTCCAGACCACCACGACGACCGGGATGTCGACGACCGGCAGCACGTCCTTCGGCGCGACGACGATCGCCCCGACGCCGCCGAGCATCATCAGGACCGCGAGCACGTAGGTCGTGATCCGGAACTTGAGCGCGTAGAGGACGAGGCCCATGCGGTCTCCGCCGTCCGGCCCCGGGCCGGCAACTCCGCGTTGTATACCGGCTCACCGGCTAAACCCGGACTGTTTCGCTATCACGTCCGGTCAGGCAAGGGACGGGCCGCGTCGCCGCAGGTTCGGGATGGCGGCGGCCTCGCGCCCGTGCCGGCGTCCGCGAAGACCCGGCACGGCGGGCCGGGCCGCGTCACCTCGGGATGCGGGTGCCGGACGGGGAGAGCGTTCCCGGCGCGCCGTCCCGGGGTCTGCCGGGCGACGGGCCGGCCGGATCAGCGCAGCAGGGCGGACTTGTCGACCTGCAGCGCCCCGGCGATCTCGTCGAGCGCCTTGTGCTCGACCTCGCTGATGCCGTCGATATCGGCCACGTCCGCGCCGATCAGGAACACGTCCTGGCGCTGCTCGATCGGCCGATCCGCGATGGCGCCGACATGGCGCAGGTTCTCCAGCCGCCCGGCCCGGGTCTTGGCCCGGGTGATCGCCTCGTAGAGCTCCTGCTCGACGCGCAGCGTGTCGTAGGATTTCTCGAGGATCGGGTTGGCGCGGATGCCGGTGATCGCCGACTCGATCTCCTCCTCGCCCACGTCGCCATCGGCCACGATGACGTTGGCGGCGGACGAGACCGCGGCCTGCAGGAAGACCGCGTCGCCCGCGTACGACATGATCGTGCGGCCGAACCGAAGGATGGCGTCCTGGAAAATGCTCATGCCGACCTCCCGTCGGGCCTGAGATGGCGGATATTGTGGCGGCGGAGTCAAGATGCGGCCGAGCTTAAGCCCGGGATCGCGGAGGACTAGTCCTCGCGCGGCGGGATCAGGTGGCGGGCTCGTGGCCCGGCCAGTCCCGCCCGAGATGGGCGGCCACGCGGGCCGGATCGTCGCCGACCGCCGCCACGGCGGCCTCGACCTGCTCCACCGGGACCATGAACCGGCGCGCCCAGTAGGCCCGCTCCCAGGCATGGGCGATGTTGACGGCCCGGGGCTCGATCGGGTCCTGCACGCTCTGGTCGGTCATCGGCCTTCCGCATCTGGCGAGGGCCGGGCGGCCCTCCGGCGTGGAGAACGCCGGCCGGGCCCGATCGGGTCCGCGCAGCGAGCGGGGCCCGGTCCGCGGCGAGGACACGCCGCCGTCATCGCGCGCGCAGCGAAGCAAGGACGACCAAGCTCACCGGCCGCCTGTCAGCAGCAGCGGAAGCCCGCGGTGTTGCCGACCCCGAAGCGGGCGTTCTCCCGGTTGCGGAAGAACTCCACCTCGCTCATCGGCGCCTGGTCGGGATGGGTGCGGCGGACATGCTCGGCATAGGCCGCGTAGTCCCCCTGCCCGACCATCAGGCGGGCGCCGTCGCAGACGCACTTGGACAGCGTCCGGATCCGGTCCCGCAGGTTCGACGACGGCAGCATGGGACCTCCTACTCCGCCGGGACCATGTGCGGCTCGGTCTCCAGCGCGGTCCAGCGGTCCGCGCGCCACGCCTTCACGCAGGCGGCGATGCCGAAGCCCGCGATGGCGACGACGAGGCCGATGAACAGGGCCGCCAGCACCGCGTCGATCCGGTCGTTGAGGATGATCTGGCTCATCTGGTCGGCGTTCTTGGCCGGTGCCAGGATCTTGCCCTCGGCGGCGGCGGCCGCGTAGCGCTCGGCGTGGGCCAGGAAGCCGATCTTCGGGTCGGCCGAGAAGATCTTCTGCCAGCCGGCCGTGAGGGTGCAGATGCACAGCCACGCGGTGGGGATGATGGTCACGAACGCGTAGCGCTCGCGCTTCATCTTGAAGATCACCACCGTGCAGAGGGTCAGCGCCACCGCGGCCAGCATCTGGTTCGAGATGCCGAAGAGCGGCCACAGGGTGTTGATGCCGCCCAGCGGGTCGGTCACGCCCTGGTAAAGGAAGTAGCCCCAGGCCCCCACCGAGATGGCGGTCGCCGCGATGCTCGGCCCCCACGACGTGGTGTTCTTGAACGACGGGATCGCCAAGGCGACGAGATCCTGCACCATGAACCGGCAGGCGCGGGTGCCCGCGTCCACCGCCGTGAGGATGAACAGCGCCTCGAACAGGATCGCGAAGTGGTACCAGAAGGCCATCATCGCCTTGCCGCCGATGGCGGACGAGATGATGTGGGCCATGCCGACCGCGAGGGTCGGCGCGCCGCCGGCCCGCGAGATGATCGTGTGCTCGCCGACGTCGGCGGCGGTCTGGGTGATGACCTCCGGCGTCGTGGCGAAGCCGAGCTTGGTCACCGCGGCGGCGGCGGTCTCGGGCGTCGTGCCGACGAGGGCCGCGGGCGAGTTCATGGTGAAGTAGACGCCCGGGTCGATCACGCAGGCCGAGACCAGCGCCATGATCGCCACGAAGGATTCCATCAGCATGCCGCCGTAGCCGATGAAGCGGGCGTCGGACTCGCTGGCGATCAGCTTCGGGGTGGTGCCCGACGAGATCAGGGCGTGGAAGCCCGAGACCGCGCCGCAGGCGATGGTGATGAACAGGAACGGGAACAGGCTGCCCGCCCAGACCGGGCCGGTGCCATCCACGAACTTGGTGACCGCCGGCATCTGCATGTGCGGCGCCACGAAGGCGATGCCGAGCGCGAGGCCCACGATGGTGCCGATCTTGAGGAAGGTCGACAGGTAGTCGCGCGGGGCCAGCAGCAGCCAGACCGGCAGGATCGACGCCACGAAGCCGTAGCCGATCAGCATCCAGCAGAGCTGCGGGCCCGTGAAGGTGAAGGCCGGCCCCCAGACCGGGCTCGCCGCCACCGAGCCGCCGGCGACGATGGCGAGCATCAGCAGGACGAAGCCGAGGATCGAGACCTCGCCGATCTTGCCCGGGCGGATGTAGCGGGAATAGACGCCCATCAGCATGGCGATCGGGATCGTCGACATCACCGTGAAGGTGCCCCAGGGGCTCTCGGCCAGCGCCTTGACGACGATCAGCGCCAGCACGGCGAGCAGGATCACCATGATCAGGAAGGTGCCGAACAGGGCGATGATGCCCGGCACGGTGCCGAGCTCGGCCCGGATCAGCTCGCCGAGCGAGCGGCCGTCCCGGCGCATCGACACGAACAGGACCATGAAGTCCTGCACGGCGCCCGCGAGGACCACGCCGGCCAGGATCCACAGCATGCCGGGCAGGTAGCCCATCTGGGCGGCGAGCACCGGGCCGACCAGCGGGCCCGCGCCCGCGATCGCCGCGAAGTGGTGGCCGAACAGGACGCCGCGGTTGGTGGGCACGTAGTCGAGCCCGTCGTTGTGGCGCACCGCGGGGGTCGCGCGCTTCGGGTCGAGCCGCATCACCTTGTCGGCGATGAACTGGGAATAGTAGCGGTAGGCGATGAGGTAGACGCAGACCGCCGCGACCACGATCCAGAGGGCGTTGATCGTCTCGCCGCGCTGGCTCGCCACGATCGCCAGCGCCGCGGCGCCGAGCGCCCCCACGAGGGCCCAGGGCCCGTGCCTGCCGATCGCCGAACCCATGTCCCACTCCCTGACCGAACGCCTCGCGCGCGGGGCCACGCGCGGGGGGCTCCGGCTGGGACTTCGTGGTCCCGGGCTACACGGGCGGGTTATCCTATTGGTCCGCCGTTGACGCAAGCGATCCGAGCTGTGATGCAGCGTCGGCGGCGGCACGACGCCCAATCTGTCACATCGGGTCCCCCGGCACGGCCCCGACCCCCTTCACGGCCCGGCTGCCGAGCTCCGTCGCCGCCCGCCGTCGGAGATGGAAGGGCGCCGGCGCGGTCGGGCCCGCGAGGAGCGCACGACAATGGCGAAGGTCGCATTCCTGGGTCTCGGCGTGATGGGCGGCCCGATGGCCGGACACCTCGCCAAGAAGGGTGGCCACGACGTCACCGTCTACAACCGCACCACCCCGAAGGCCGAGGCCTGGGTGAAGACCTACGGCGGCGCCCACGCGCCCACGCCCCGGCAGGCCGCCGAGGGCGCCGAGATCGTGTTCGCCTGCGTGGGCAACGACGACGACCTGCGCAGCGTCGTGCTGGGCGACGACGGGGCGCTCGCCGGCATGAAGCCCGGCGCGGTGTTCGTCGATCACACCACGGCCTCCGCCGAGGTCGCCCGGGAGCTCGCCGCGGCGGCCGAGGCCAAGGGGCTCGGCTTCATCGACGCGCCGGTCTCCGGCGGCCAGGCGGGCGCCGAGAACGGCGTGCTCACCGTGATGTGCGGCGGCGACGCGGCGACCTACGCCAAGGTCGAGGGCGCGATCGGGTCCTTCGCCCGCGCCTGCCGGCTGATGGGCCCGGCCGGCGCCGGCCAGCTCACCAAGATGGTCAACCAGATCTGCATCGCCGGCCTCGTCCAGGGCCTGTCGGAGGGCGTCCACTTCGCCAAGCGCGCCGGCCTCGACGTCGAGGCGGTGCTCGACGTGATCTCCAAGGGCGCCGCCGGCTCCTGGCAGATGGAGAACCGCGGCAAGACCATGAATGCGGGCAAGTTCGACTTCGGCTTCGCGGTCGACTGGATGCGCAAGGATCTCGGCATCCTGCTCGACGAGGCCCGCCGCAACGGCGCCAAGCTGCCGGTCTCGGCCCTCGTCGACCAGTTCTACGCCGAGGTGCAGGCCATGGGCGGCAACCGCTGGGACACGTCGAGCCTCGTGGCGCGGCTGGAGCGCTGAGGGCTCTCAGCCTTCGGAGCCCGAGGACCGCGGGCAAGACGGACGCGACAGGCCCTCTCTCCCGCGCGAGAGGGGGCCGCACCGGCCGCGGCGCCGGGCGCGCCGGGCTCGCCCGGCGGGTCGGGCGCTCACCTCAGAACAGCGCCTCGACCTCCGCCGCCTCCGGATCCACCCAGCGCCACGCCTCCCCCATCTGGTGGCGGAACCACGTGACCTGGCGCTTGGCGTAGGCCCGCGTGTCCGCCTGCCCCCGGACGATCGCCGCTTCGAGGCTCATCGCCCCGTCGAGGTGGGCGATCAGGCCCGGCACCCCGTGGGCGCGCATCACCGGCAGCATCGGGTCGAGATCGCGCGCGCGCAGGCGGGCGACCTCGTCCAGCGCCCCCTCGGCGATCATGGTCCGGAAGCGGGCGTCGATCCGGGCCCGCAGCACCGCGCGGTCGGGTGCCAGGAAGATTTTTTGGAGTTTCCATCCGGCGAGCGGACCCGGCACCGGGTCGCCGTAGAAGCTCGCGATCGGGCGGCCGGTCGCGAGAAAAATCTCCAGGGCGCGCATCACCCGCATCCGGTCGCTCGGCCGCAGGCGGGCGGCCCCCTCGGGATCGTGCCGGCCGAGCTCGGCGTGCAACGCCTCGGTCGGGCGGCCCTCGGCCGCGTCCCGCACCTGCTGCCGCACGACGTCGGGCACCGGCGGCAGCTCCGAGAAGCCCTGCTCCAGCGCCCGGAAGTACAGGCCGGTGCCGCCGACGAAGACCGGCAGGCGCCCGCCGAGCGTCGCCAGCAGCGCCGCCGCGTCCCGCGAGAAGTGCCCCGCGGAGTAGTTCACGGCGCCGTCGACGTGGCCGTAGAGCCGGTGGGGCACGCGCGCCTCCTCGTCCGGGTCGGGCCGCGCGGTCAGGCGGCGCAGGTCCGCGTAGACCTGCATGGAATCGGTGTTGATCACCACGCCGCCGTGACGCTCCGCCAGCCGGGCGGCCAGCGCCGACTTGCCCGACGCGGTGGGCCCTGCGATGAGGACCGCGGCCGGGCGCGCCCCGGCCTCCTCCCGGTCTGGCGGCAAGGCGAAACTCCACGATGCTGGTCGCGGTCCTGATAGCAAACCCGGATCGGCCGTCCATCACCGACGCGGTGCTGGCCGAGACGCGCGCCGTGCTGCGGACGGAGCACCAGCCCCGGATCCTGCACGGCGAGGTGGCGGCCGAGCTGCTGGTGCCGGGCGAGCCCGCGGCCGCGGCGTCCCTCACGGAGCGGCTGCGGGCGGCGCTGGCCGGCGAGCCGATCGACCTCGCGGTGCTGCCCGCCGACGCGCACAGGCGCAAGCGCCTGTTCCTGGCCGACATGGATTCCACCATGATCGAGCAGGAATGCATCGACGAGCTCGCCGGGACGCTCGGCCTCAAGGACCACGTGGCGGCGATCACCGAGCGGGCAATGCGGGGCGAGATCGCCTTCGAGCCGGCCCTGCGCGAGCGCGTCGCGCTCCTGAAGGACATCCCGGTCGGCGCGGTCGACGGGCTGATCGCCGAGCACCTGACTCTGACCCCGGGCGGCGGCACGCTGGTGCGGACGATGCGGGCGCACGGCGCCCATACCTGCCTGGTCTCCGGAGGCTTCACGCTGTTCACCGGCCCGATCGCCGCGATGATCGGCTTCGACGAGCACCGGTCCAACGTGCTGGGCGTGGCGGACGGGCGGCTCACCGGCCTGGTGGAGGACCCGATCGTCGGGAAGGCCGAGAAGCGCGCGACGCTGATCGCGCTGCGCGGGCAGCTGGGCCTCGGCGCCGCCGAGACCCTCGCGGTCGGCGACGGCGCCAACGACCTCGACATGCTGGGCGAGGCCGGCCTCGGGGTGGCGTTCCGGGCCAAGCCCGCGGTCGCGGCCGCGGCGCGGGTCCGGGTCGAGCACGGCGACCTCACCGCGCTCCTGTACCTGCAGGGCTACGCGGCGGCGGAGTTCGTGGGGTGAGGCTCAGTGGAGGGTGCGGGTCAGGGTGATGACCGCGCCGAGCACGGCGAGCGTCTGAAAGCCGATCGCGCCGACGAGCCAGCGCACCGTCTCGACCTTCGCGGAGGCGATCGCGCCCTTCACGGCCTCGATGTCGGCCTTGGTCTCAAGGCGCAGACTGTCGATGTCGGCTTTTGTGGATAGGCGGAGGGCTTCGATATCCGACTTGGTCGACTGACGAAGACTGTCAGAATCCGCCTTGGTCGAGATGCGAAGCCCCTCGATATCCGCCTGGGTCGTGAGTCGCAGTGCCTCGATGTCGCCGCGGGTCTGTATCTTGAGGGCTTCGATATCGCCGCGGACGATCTGCAGTTCGGCCTGCACGTCGCGAATGTCGGCTTTGGTTGCAAGATTCCCGTCGAAGACGTCCACCAGCGCGTCGGCCAGGCCCTCCGCCTGCTCGGGCGACAGCTTCGCCTTCTCCCGCAGGGCGCGGGCGAATTTCAGGGTGTCGAACGCTACGGCCGTCATGGGTCCGAACTCGCCCGAGCCGCACCGACTCGCGGCACCAGTGTGCCGTGCCGCGGCGCAGCGTCAATGTGGGACCCCTGAACGCGCGAGGGCCGCCGCTCCCCGCGGAGCGACGGCCCTCGGCAACGCGGATGAGGCCGCTCAGTCGAGGCCGACGGCCACGAAGCGCACGTCGCCGGTGGCGCCCGCCACCAGCAGCAGCACCGACTTGCGCCCATCCTTCTTGAGGGCGTCGATCCGCTTGGTCACCTCCGCGGGGGTGCTGACCGACTCCTGGCCGACCTCGACGATCACCTCGCCGGGCTGGATCCGCTTGTCGGCGGCGGTCGAGTTCGGGTCGACCCGGGTGACGACCACGCCCTTCACGGTGTCCTTGATGGAGTACTTCTTGCGCAGCTCGTCGGTCATGCCGGAGAGGTTGAGGCCCAGCGCCTGCCGCGTCGCGCTCTCGGGCTCCGGCTGGCGCAGGTTAGCGAGCTGCGGCTTGTCGCCGTCCTCCAGGCGGCCGAGGGTGACGGGCTTCGTCACCTCCTCGCCCTTGCGCATGACGACCACGTCGACCTTCTGGCCCACCGGCGTCGAGGCGACGATGCGCGGCAGGTCGCCCGAGGCCTTCACCGGCGCGCCGTTGAACTTCAGGATCACGTCGCCGACCTCGATCCCGGCGGTCTTGGCCGGTCCCTTCTCATCGACGCCGGCCACCAGGGCGCCCCGCGCGCCGCCCTTGAGGTTGAGCGCCTCGGCGGTGGTGTCGTCGACGTTCTGGATGCGCACGCCGAGCCAGCCGCGGCGGACCTCGCCGAAGTCGCGGAGCTGGTCGATCACGGGCTTGGCCGTGCCCGACGGGACCGCGAAGCCGATGCCCACCGAGCCGCCGGTCGGCGACAGGATCGCCGTGTTGATGCCGATCACCTCGCCGTCCATGTTGAACAGCGGGCCGCCGGAATTGCCCTTGTTGATGGCCGCGTCGGTCTGGATGTAATTGTCGTAGGGTCCGGACTCGATGTTCCGGCCCCGCGCCGAGACGATGCCGGCCGAGACCGAGCCGCCGAGCCCGAACGGGTTGCCGATGGCGATGACCCAGTCACCCGGCCGCATCTTGTCGGAATCGCCGAACGGCACGGCCTTCAGCGTGCGGTCGGCCGGGGGCTTCACCCGCAGGACGGCGAGGTCGATCTTCGAATCCTTGCCGACGATCTCGGCCTTCAGCTTCGTGCCGTCGTGCAGGATGACCTGGATGTCGTTGGCGTCGCCGATGACGTGGTTGTTCGTAACCACGAGGCCGGCGGAGTCGATGATGAAGCCGGAGCCGAGGGAGTTCGACTTGCGCTGCTGACGCGGCCCGTCGCTGTCGCCGCCGCCGCCGCCGCGGCCGCCGCGCCGGTTGAAGAACTCCTCGAACAGGTCCTCGAACGGGGTGCCCGGGGGCACCTGCGGCCCGGCACGGCCGGCGCGGGCCTCGACGGTGGTGGACGCGGAGATGTTCACCACCGCGTCGGTGACCTGCTCGGCGAGATCGGCGAGGGAGGCCGGCCCCTTGGCGAAGGCCGGCACCGGCAGGGCGGTCGCGGCCACGGAGACGGTGACCGAGGCGCCGATCAGGATCGAGGCCATCACCGCGCGGGCGCGGGAGCGGGGCCGCGCCGGGGCGCGGTCGAACGGCGCCTCGGGAGCGCTCGCGACGGGGTGCATGGTCGACCTCTTCAAGAACGCGTTTCCGGTCCCGCGGGCCTCGACCGATGGTCGATCGCCCGCGGGTTGTCCTGCACGGTAATCCCCGGGCGCCGGGGCGCCAACGGGCCCCCTCAGCGCGCCGTCCCCGCCGTGGAGCCGGTCGTCGAGCCCGTGGTGGCGCTCGGATCGGCCGGCCCGCGCGGCCCGCGGGCGGCCGGGGCGGGTGCCCGGCCCTGCGGATCGCTGAAGAAGCGGAAGAAGTCCGTGTTCGGGCTGATCACTAGGCGGGTATCGGATCCCTTCAGCCCGCTCTCGTAGGCCTGCATCGAGCGGTAGAAGCTGAAGAAATCCGCGTCCTTCCCGAACGCGTCCGCGAGGATGCGGTTCTTGTCCGCGTCACCCTGTCCACGCAGCTGCTCGGATTTCTGCGTCGCCTCGGCCAGGATGACCGTGACCTCGCGGTCGGCCTTGGCGCGGATCGTGGCGGCGATCTGGTCACCGTTGGCGCGGATGTCGGCGGCCTCGCGCTCGCGCTCGGTCTTCATCCGCCGGTAGACGGCGGCCGAGTTCTGCGCGGGCAGGTCGACGCGGGTCATGCGCAGGTCGACGATCTCGATGCCGAGCGCCTTGGCCTGCCGGTTCACGTCCTCCTGGATCTGGTGCATCAGCTGCCCGCGATCGGTCTTCACGATCGCGTCGCGGGTCGAGCGGGCGAGCACGTTGCGCAGGCCGGAATTGGTGAAGCTCGCGAGCCGCTGGTTGGCCAGCCCGATATTGCCCACCGCTTGGTAGAAGCGCAGCGGATCGACGATCCGGTAGCGGGCGAAGGCGTCCACCTCCAGGTTCTGCCGGTCGGCGGTGAGCACCGTCTGGACCGGCAGGTCGAGGTCGAGCACGCGCTTGTCGAAGACGACCACGTTCTCCATGAACGGGATCTTGAAGTACAGGCCGGGCTTGTCCTCGCCGGTGGCGTTGAGGACGGCCCGGACGCGGCCGAACTGCAGGACGAGCGCCTGCTGCATCTGGCCGACGGTGAAGATCGAGGCGTAGAGGCCGATCGCGACGATGGCCGCGACCACGATCAGGCCGGTGCGGAGAGCCTGTTTCATCGGGCAGCTCCCGTCTGGGTCTGGGCGCGGGCGCCGAACTCGGAGAGCGGCAGCACCGGCAGCACGCCGGCCGCGGTGGCACCGCCGGACTGCGTCCCGTTCTGGTCGATGATCACCTTGTTCACGGAGCCCAGGACCTTCTCCATCGTCTCCAGGAAGATCCGCTCGCGGCTGATCGCCGGGGCGGCCTTGTAGGAGGCGTAGACCTCGCTGAAGCGCGCGGCCTGGCCGGTGGCGTCGGCGGTCGCCTTCGTCCGGTAGGCCTCGGCCTGCTGGACGATCTGGGACGCCTTACCGCGGGCCTGAGGCACCTCGCGGCTGGCGTAGGTCTTGGCCTCGTTCTGCGCCGTGTCGGCGTCCTGCTGGGCCGCGTTCACGTCGATGAAGGCGGGGCGCACTTCCGGCGGCGGGTTGACCGAGACGAGCTGCACCACCTCGATGCGCACGCCGGCGCCGTACTCGTCGAGCGCCTTCTGGACCATCTCCTTCACCTCCTGGGCGATGCTCGACTGCTCGTTGGTGAGGATCGCCTGGATGTTGCGGCGGCCGATCACCTCGCGCATCGCGCTCTCGGAGATCGCCTTGATGGTGCCCTCCGGATTCTGGAGGTTGAACACGAAGTCGGAGGCCTTCAGCGGGTTGACCCGCCACTGCACCTCGAAGTCGAGATCGACGATGTTCTCGTCGCCGGTGAGCATCAGGCTCTCGTCCGGCACGTCGCGGTTGCGGCCCTGCCCGTTCGGGCCGGCGCGGAAGCCGATCTGGATCGAGTTCTGGGAGCCGACATCCGGCTTCACCACCCCGCCGATCGGATAGGGGAAGTTGTAGCGCAGGCCCTCGCCCTTGGTGCCGACGTAGCGGCCGAAGATGGTCTCGATGCCGACCTGACGGGGGTAGACGGTGTAGAAGCCGGTCGCGAGCCAGATGGCGACGGCCAGGACGGCGATCACCGCCGCGCTGCGGCCGCCGCCGACGCCGGTCGAGCCGCCGCCGTAACCGCCGCCCGAACCGCCACCGCCGCCCGGGATCAGACCGCGCAGGCGGTCCTGCCCGCGCCGGAGCAGGTCCTCGAGGTTCGGCGGCGTCTTGCCACCGCCGCCGCCGCTGCCGCCACCCCAGGGACCACCGCCGTTACCGCCGGGCCGGCCCCAGGGCCCCCCGCCGCCGCTCTGATTGCTCCAAGGCATCCTAGCCGTCGTCTCCTGCCTGTCCGCGCCCGGCCCACGTCCCGACCGGCGCCCCCTGCCTGAACGGCCACGCTCGCCCGCCTAGTCCCGACCATCCGGACCGATCGCACCGCGACCGCTCCCGGCTGGAGGCCTCGAGGGCCCGCACGCGCATCTTCCCGCAGGATGTGCAGGCCCGGCGTGAGCGCGCGCACCCGACAGGCACCTGCGGGCGCACGCCCCGTGCTGTCAAGGCTGGCAGGTGGGCATGCGCGGCGCGGAACGCAAATGCGGCGGCGCGCCTCAGCGTGCGCGCTCCCAGTCGACGAAGGCGAAGGCGTGCTCGTCCCGCGGGCCCGCCGGGTGCGCCTCGCGGAACGTCTCCCGGAAGCGGGCGCGGTCGAAGGCGGGGAATCGCACGTCGCCGGCGGGCTCGGCCTCGACCTCGGTGAGGTGGAGCCGGTCGGCGTGCGGGAGCGCGAGCGCGTAGATCTCGGCGCCGCCGACCACCATCAGCTCCGCCCCGGCGGCGGCCAGCGCGGAGTCCCAGTCGTGGACGGTCTCGACCCCCTCGGCGCGGAAGCCCGTGTCCCGGGTCAGCACCAGGGTGCGGCGCCCCGGCAGGGGCCGGCCGATCGAATCCCAGGTGCGCCGGCCCATCAGCATCGGCTTGCCCATGGTCAGGGCCTTGAAGCGCTTGAGATCGCTGGAGAGATGCCAGGCGAGCCCGTTGTCGCGGCCGATCACGCCGTTGCGGGCGACGGCGGCGACCAGGGAAACGATCGGGCTCATACCGCCACCGGGGCCGCGATGGCGGGATGCGGGTCGTAGTTCTCGATGGCGATGTCCTCGAACCGGAAGGCGAAGAGGTCGCGCACCTCCGGGTTGAGCCGCAGGTGCGGCAGCGGGCGCGGCTCCCGGGCCAGGAGGGTGCGGGTCTGCTCCAAGTGGTTCCTGTAGAGGTGCGCGTCGCCGAAGGTGTGGACGAAGTCGCCGACCCCGAGGCCGGCCACCTGAGCGATCATGTGGGTCAGGAGCGCGTAGCTCGCGATGTTGAACGGCACGCCCAGGAAGGCGTCCGCCGAGCGCTGGTAGAGCTGGCAGGAGAGCCGCCCCTCGCTGACGTAGAACTGGAACAGGCAGTGGCAGGGCGCGAGGGCCATCCGGTCGAGGTCGGCCGGGTTCCAGGCCGACACGATCAGGCGGCGGGAATCGGGGTTGCGCCGGATCTCGTCGAGCACCCAGGCGATCTGGTCGACCGTGCCGCCGCCGGGCTTCTCCCAGGAGCGCCACTGCTTGCCGTAGACCGGGCCGAGATCGCCGCGCTCGTCCGCCCACTCGTCCCAGATCGTCACGCCGTTCGCCTTCAGCGCCGCCACGTTGGTGTCGCCCGCCAGGAACCAGAGCAGCTCGTGGATGATCGAGCGCAGGTGCAGCCGCTTCGTGGTGACCAGCGGGAAGCCCGCCGACAGGTCGAAGCGCATCTGGTGGCCGAACACCGAGAGCGTGCCGGTGCCGGTGCGGTCGTCCTTGGCGACGCCCGCGTCGAGGATGCGCCGGAGCAGGTCGTGATAAGCGTCCATCGCCCATTCCTGCGCGCCGGCGCGCCGGCCGGCAAGCGCGCCGCCGCCATATGTCCACCGCCGTCGCGCGGGAGCCGCTCCGGCGCAGGCCTGCGCGCGGCGCCCCTGTCGGCCAGGCCGGCCTCGGACAGGCCCCAGACCGGCCCTCAGACCGGCCAGAGCAGGTAGGTCACCAGGGCGAGGTTCGACCAGCCGTGCAGGGCGATGCCGGGCCAGAGCCGGCCGGTGCGCCAGCGCAGCCAGCCCAGCGCCAGGGCGAGGGGCAGCAGCGAGACCGGCCGGGCGAGCCCCCAGGACGAGATGTGAGCGGCGGCGAAGATGAGCGCGGTGACCAGGATCGCCCCCGCGGGTCCGACGGCCGCCCGGGCGCGGGCGAAGGCCTCGCCGCGCAGCAGCAGCTCCTCGGCCACCGGCGCCAGGATCGCCAGATAGGCGAGCCAGGCCGCGACCGCCGCCTGGCTCATGAACGGCGACAGCCGCACGTGCTGGCCGAAGCTCGCGCCGAACAGCTCCGCCGTGCCGGTGACCCAGGCGATGTGCAGCACCGGCCACACGAGGAGGAGGCCCAGCAGCGCGACCGGCCGCATGCCGTTCGGCCGCTCGCGGTCGAGGGCGAGGCGGCGGCGCCAACCGGTCCGGTCGTGCCACCACGCGCCGCCGAGCACCAGGGCGGCGAGGTAGACTTGGCGCAGGGCGTCGATCGCGAAGGCCCGGTGGGCGAGTTCCACCGCGCCCAGGAACGGGCGCCGCTCGGGGGGCAGGAACGGGTCGATCCCGCTCCAGAGGTCGAAGCCGACGCGCACCGAGGCGAGGGACAGGAGGCTCGCCGCGCCGAGATAGACGACCACGAGGGCGACCAGGGCGCCGAGCCGCCACGTCGCGCCCCAGGCGCGCTCGAGCGGGCCCCGCGCGTCGGGGACGGCGGCGCGCGACTGCGCACTTCCGGCAACAGCCTCCCCCGGAGGCTCCAAATGAGGCGGCGGCGCGACACGATCGGGCTTCAAAACCGGACCGATCCCCTCTATATCTCGGGAGCCGGTCGCGAGGCCGGCTATGGCGATAAACGTTCTTCGCAATAAACCTATCGGACCCGGGGGCGGTACCCGGCGCCTCCACCCGAGCCCAGGACATGCTGCCGCAAGGGGCGTGATCGGAACCGGGGCTTCGGCGGGGGCGAAATAGGATCGACGAGGGCGTAAAGGTTGAGCTTTCGCTCGGCATGGTTCCGCCGTTATCGGGCCTTTGCAATAGTTGCCAACGACAACTTTGCTCCGGTGGCGGTGGCCGCGTAAGCGGCCCCCAATATCGACCTGAAGTCCTAGCGGGTAGCTCCGCATAGGCGGGGTTCGGAGGCGCCTGGCAACAGAAGCCTCCACTTCAGTCCTCGGTCCGGCCATCCGCGGCGGGGCGCCGGGCAGACCGGGCGAGAGCGCGACCGCAGATGGCAGACGACCTGATCCGCTACGACCTCCTGGTACAGGACGCCCTGCGCGGCGTGGTGCGCAAGGTCCTGACCGACGCGGCCCGCGAGGGGCTGATGGGCGAGCACCATTTCTACGTCTCGTTCCGGACGGAGGCCCCCGGCGTGCGGATGTCGCAGGCCCTGCGCGAGAAGTACCCGCAGGACATGACGATCGTCCTGCAGCACCAGTTCTGGGACCTCAACGTCACCGAGCACGCCTTCGAGGTCGGGCTGTCCTTCTCGGGCGTGCCGGAGCGCCTGCTGGTGCCGTTCGACGCCCTGTCGGGCTTCTTCGACCCCTCCGTGCAGTTCGGCCTGAAGTTCGACCTCAGCGAGGCCGGCGAGACCCCCGAGGAGGCGAACGCCGCCCCGGCCAAGCCCGGTCCCCGCGGCGCCGGCTCGGAACCCGGCGAGGTGCGGCCCAAGAGCGCCGGTCTCGCGACGATCGGCGCGGGCGCGCCGAAGGGGCTGCCCGCGCCCGCTGCCCCGGGCGAGAAGGACGCCGGCAAGACCGACGACAAGGCCCCCCGCCCCGCCGCCAAGAAGGAGGGCGAGGAGGGCAGCGCCGAGGTCGTGAGCCTGGACGCCTTCCGCAAGAAGAGCTGAGATCGCCCCTGGCCGACTCGACGGCCGGGGGGTTCAAGCGGTGGACGACACGGTCGCGCAGCCGATGCTGTCGGCGAGTGAGCGGAAGCATCGCGCCAAGCGCTTCAACGAGGGTCTCAAGCTAGCCGCGACCCTGCTGAACTCGTCGGCCATCGCGACGATCGGCATCGCGGTCATCAATCCCCTCGCGCAGCGGCATCTCGATCTGGTCGCCGATGGCGGCTGGACTTTGCTGATCGCGGCGATCGTCCTACATCTCATGGGTCAGCTCATGATCAGATTCCTGCGTCCGGAGGATTGATCGCATGACCCAAGCTTATGCCAACCAGATCCTCGCGCTGGCCCTCGCCATGTCGGCGACGATCTTCGTCGGTGTCTGGATCGCGAGCCGGATCTACGACCGCAACACGCGCAGGCTCAAGGCGCGGCGGGGCGACTAGTCCCGCGCCGCCGCCTCCATGCGCAAGCCGTGCTCCGGCCGGAGCGTCACCCGGTGGAGCGGCGTGACCGCGGGGTGATCCGCCGGCAGCCGGAAGCGCACCGCCCGGACCACGTGGGCCAGCACGATCACCGCCTCCTGGATCGAGAAGCTCTGGCCGATGCAGACCCGCGGCCCCGCCCCGAACGGCAGGTAGGCGAAGCGCGGGATCGCGTCCCGGTTCTCGGGCAGGAACCGCTCCGGCACGAAGGCCTCCGGGTCGTCCCAGAGCAGCTGGTGGCGGTGGAGCACCCAGGGCGCCACCATCACCAGCGAGCCCCGCGGCACCTTGATCCGGCCGAGCCGGTCGTCGCGGACCGCCTGCCGGCTGAGGAACGGGACCGGCGGGAACAGCCGCATCGCCTCCTCGATCACCGCCCGGGTGAAGGGCAGGCGCTCGACGGCGAAATCCCCCGGCCCGGCCGCGTCGACCTCGGCCTCGACCCGCGCCTGCGCGGCGGGATCCTGCGACAGGCAGTAGAGCGCCCAGGTCAGGGAGTTGGCCGTGGTCTCGTGGCCGGCGGCGATGAAGGTGACGATGTTGGCCTTCACGGCGAGGTCCGAGAGCCCGTTGCCGGTCTCGGGATCCTGCGCGGCGAGCAGCAGCGTCAGCAGGTCCCGCGGCGCCTCGCCCCCCGTCATCAGCGCCTTGCGCCGGGCGATCAGTTCGTCGACCACCTCGGCGAAGAAGCGCCCCGCCGGGCGCGCCCGCAACCGGCCGATCCGCGGCACGAAATCGGGCACGCCGAACACGTCGAGGGGGTCGATCGGCCCGACGGCCTCGAGGAAGCGCGTGATCGCGCGGCCCAGCGCGTCGGGATCGCTCGGCAGCCCTTGCGTGAAGATCGTCCGCTCCAGCACGTCGAGGGTGACGCGGGTCATCTCCAGGGCGACATCGACCCGCTTGCCGTCGCGGCGGACGAGGCGGCGGCCGAGCCGCGCCCCGGCGGCGTTCATCGCGTCGGAGAAGCCCTGGACCGTGCGGGCGTTGAAGATCGGCGCCAGCGTCCGGCGCTGGAGCCGCCACTCGTCGCCCTCGGCGCTGAGCAGGCCGTTGCCGAGCCCCGGGGCCAGCACGCGGCGCTGGAGGTCGTCCTTGCGGTAACCGTCGGGGTTCTCGATGAGCAGGTAGCGGATCAGCGCCGGGTCGCTCACCAGGGTGATCCGGCCCATCGCGCCCTCGGCCGCCACGACCGGCAGCTTGAAATGCGCGTCCATCCAGGTGGTGATCGGGTTCTTGCGCGCCGCCCGCAGGAACTCGAACAGGCCGAGCGGCTCCTTCAGCGGCGGCGGCACGACGGGGCGGAACCGGGTGCCGGCCATCGGTTCGGAGAGATCGATCGTGGCGCTCATCGGCTCCTTGTCCGGCGGGAACAGAGCCCCGCCCTTGTCGGCGCGCCGGGGAAAACCGGCATCGCGATTCACCCGCGCCTCATTTAAGTAGGCACCGCACTGCACCAGACGTAGAGGCCACGATGTCGCCCACCGAGACCGCCACCCGCACCGAGTCCGACACCTTCGGTCCGATCGAGGTCCCGGCCCACCGCTACTGGGGCGCACAGACGCAGCGCTCGATCCAGAACTTCAAGATCGGCACCGACCGGATGCCGGCGCCGCTCGTCCACGCCCTCGGCGTCGTGAAGCAGGCCGCCGCCCTGGTGAACAAGGATCTCGGCGCCCTCGACCCGAAGCTCGCCGACGCCATCGCGGCCTCGGCCGCCGAGGTGGTCGAGGGCCGCTACGACGACGAGTTCCCGCTCGTCATCTACCAGACCGGCTCGGGCACGCAGTCGAACATGAACGCCAACGAGGTGATCGCCAGCCTCGCCAACGAGCGCCTGGGCGGCCAGCGCGGCGGCAAGTCGCCGGTCCACCCGAACGACCACTGCAACCGCGGCCAGTCGTCCAACGACACCTTCCCCACCGCCATGCACATCGCGGTGGCCCGCGAGATCCAGGGCCGCCTGCTGCCGGCGCTCTCCCACCTCCACGCCGCCCTCGACGCCAAGGCCAAGGCCTTCGACGCGATCGTCAAGATCGGGCGCACCCACCTGCAGGACGCGACGCCGGTCTCCCTCGGCCAGGAATTCTCCGGCTACGTCGCGCAGGTCGCCCTCGGCGGCTCGCGGGTCGCCGCGACCCTGCCGGGGGTGCTGGCGCTCGCCCAGGGCGGCACGGCGGTCGGCACCGGCCTCAACGCCCATCCGGAATTCGCCGAGCGCTTCGCCGCCAAGGTCGCCGAGCTGACCGGCCTGCCCTTCACGTCGGCCGAGAACAAGTTCGAGGCGCTCGCGACCCACGACGCCCTGGTGTTCACGCAGGGCGCCCTCTCGGCGCTCGCCGCCGGCCTGTTCAAGATCGCCCAGGACATCCGCTTCCTCGGCTCGGGCCCGCGCTCCGGCCTCGGCGAGCTGTCGCTCCCCGAGAACGAGCCCGGCTCGTCGATCATGCCCGGCAAGGTCAACCCGACCCAGTGCGAGGCCCTGACGATGGTCTGCGCCCAGGTGATCGGCAACGGCACCACGGTGAGCTTCGCCGGCTCCCAGGGCAATTTCGAGCTCAACGTGTTCAAGCCGGTGATCGCCAACGCTGTGCTGCAGTCGATCCGCCTGCTCGCCGACGCGGCGGTGAGCTTCACCGACAACTGCGTCGTCGGCATCAAGGCCAACGAGGACAAGATCGCCGACCTGATGAGCCGGTCGCTCATGCTGGTCACCGCGCTCGCCCCCTCGATCGGCTACGACAAGGCCGCCGAGATCGCCAAGACCGCGCACAAGAACGGCACGACCCTCAAGGAGGAGGCCCTGCGCCTCGGCTACGTGACCGAGGCGGAGTTCGAGCGCGTGGTCCGGCCGGAGACCATGCTGGCCCCCAGCGCCGATTAGTTTCTTGGGTATTTGGCCGGCGCGGGTGTCCTGCGCCGGCCGCCATTGCCGGGAGGCGATCCATGGCCGAGATCATCAACCTGCGTCAGGTCCGCAAGGCGAAGGCCCGCGCCGAGGCCGACACGAAGGCCGAGGCCAACCGGATCGCCTTCGGGCGGCCGAAGAAGGCCAGGACCCTCCAGCAGCGCCGCAAGGCCCTGGAGACCGAGCGGCACGAGGGCCACCGCCTGGAGCGGGGCGAGCCCGATCCGGCGGACTGAGAGCAGATCCGGATGCAGCAGCCCCACCGTCCTCGCGAGCGGAGCGAAGCGATCCAGTCGCGCCACGCCGACCAGGGTCGCGCTGCCCTGGATCGCTTCGCTCCGCTCGCGAGGACGGGACGCGCAGCCGCCTCGCCATGAGCCCGGGCATCACCAAGCGCTCCGTGATGATCGCCGGCCACCGGACCAGCGTGTCCCTGGAGGACCCGTTCTGGGCGGCCCTGCGGGCGATCGCGGAGGCGCGGGGCCAGTCGGTCCAGGCCCTCATCGGGCACATCGACGCCGGCCGCGACGGCCAGAACCTGTCCTCGGCGATCCGCGTGTTCGTGCTGGAGGCCGTCCGCGCGATGCCGGAAACGTGAGCGCCGCGCGCCCTGGCCGCTCTCCCGATCCTGAATAGGTGTCTGACGATCGCGTGACAAATCCACGCACGAAGGAGACCCCATGGCCAGTAGAGAGCCGCTGCTCAAGACCATCCCGATCGCGGAGCTGCGCCCGACGCAGATGACCGTGGGCTACCGGGAAGTGGCGGAGAAGCGGCGGCGCTGGCGGGAGTACGACGGCGAGAAGAAGAAGGAATTCCTCGGCGCCCACATGATCCCGACGCTGCTCGGGCCGAAGAAGCGCCACTACATCATCGATCACCACCACCTCTCCCGCGCCCTGCACGAGGAGGGCGTCGAGAACGTGCTCGTCACCGTGGTGGCCGACCTGCACTACCTCGACAAGGACGCGTTCTGGACGGTCTGCGACCACAAATCCTGGACCCACCCCTACGACGCCGACGGCGTGCGCCAGCACTTCGACGACATCCCGAAATCCGTCGACGCCCTGGTGGACGACCCGTATCGCAGCCTCGCCGGCGAGTTGCGCCGGGCCGGCGGCTTCGCGAAGGACACGACGCCGTTCAGCGAGTTTCTCTGGGCCGACTTCCTGCGGCGGAACATCAAGGAGAAGCGGATCGAGAACGACTTCTCCTCGGCCCTGGAGCGGGCGATGTCGCTGGCCAAGTCCAAGGACGCCGACTACCTGCCCGGCTGGTGCGGGCCGGTCACGCGCCACGTCCGCTGAGACCCGCAGACGGTCGCGGCGCCGCCTAGATGCCCCAGTAGGGCGCCGCGTCGTAGTAGCGGTGGATCTGCTCCTCCCAGGCGCCGTCCGCGGCCGGATCGGTGCCCTCGGGGGTGCGGGCCGGGGCGGCGCGCAGCTGCGCCTCGGTGATGTCGACCACGTAGGCGTCCTGCTGCGGCTCGAACCGCAGCACCGACCAGGGCAGCGTGTAGAAGTCCTCGCCGAGGCCCAGGAACCCGCCGAAGCTCATCACCGCGTAGGCGACCCGACCCGAGACCTTGTCGAGCATCAGCCGCTCGATCCGTCCGACCCGTGTCCCGTCGGGCCGGCGGACATCCGTCCCGATGACCCGATCGCTGGCGATCAGGCGGCGGGGCTCCCGGCCGGCCGGGTTCGCCGTGCCGGGCTGACCGGTGTCCGTTCCCGTTCCCGTGGCCGTCATCGCCGCCTCCCGACCGTTTCCGCGCGACGCGCGCCGTCTGCCCGAAAAACGCCCCGCCCCTGGGCCACGTTCCGGCGGGCGCCCGCGCCCGCCCTCTCCAGCCGGACGAACAGCCCCCGCATGCCGATGCCGCGTTTCGCCCAGAGCCTCGCGCTCGCCGCCCTGCTCCTGCCCGCCGCCGCGCAGGCCCAGGATCGCGGCAGCGTCAATCCGAAGCCGCTGCCGCCCCTGGAGCATCCGGACGCGCCCTCGACGCCCGCCAAGGCGCTGTTCGGGCGGGTCACCAAGGCGTCCTCCGGTCCGGCCCACATCTACGGCTTCTACGCCAAGGGCTGCTTCGCCGGCGGCGAGGCGCTGCCGCTCGACGGGCCGAACTGGCAGGTCATGCGCCCGTCCCGCAACCGGATGTGGGGCACGCCCTACCTCGTCGACTTCATCGAGCGGCTGTCGCAGAAGGCCGCCCGGGTCGGCTGGCCCGGCCTCCTCGTGGGCGACATGGCCCAGCCCCGCGGCGGCCCGATGATCACCGGCCACGCCTCGCACCAGATCGGCATCGACGCCGACGTCTGGCTGACGCCGATGCCCGACCACCGCATGAGCCGGGCGGAGCGCGAGGAGACCTCGGCCACCGACATGGTCCGCCGCGACCGCCTCGACATCGATCCCCAGGTCTGGACGCCCACGCACCTGCAGCTGATCAAGATCACCGCCGAGCAGCCGGAGGTGGAGCGCATCTTCGTCAACGCGGCGATCAAGAAGGCCCTCTGCCGCGACGCCGCGGGCAGCCGCTGGATGTCCAAGGTCCGCCCGATGTACGGGCACAATTACCACTACCATATCCGGCTTTCCTGCCCGGCCGGCCAGGAGGATTGCCAGCCCCAGGGCGCGCCGCCGCCGGGCGACGGCTGCGACGACCTCAGCTACTGGTTCTCGGACGCGGTGCTCCACCCGAAGCCCCCGAAGACGCCGCCGAAGGCCAAGCCCGCCATGACCATGGCGGCGCTGCCCGCCGCCTGCCGGGCGGTGCTGAAGGCGCCGTAGGCCGGGCCCCCGGGGATGGTCGCCGCTCAGGGCGCGGCCGCCTCCGCGTAGGGCGTGCCGGCCAGCGCCGCCGCGAGGCCGGCCGTCCCCCGGTCGATGACCGCCAGGAAGGCGGCATTCGCCGCCTCCGTCCGCCGCGTCGCCCGGAAGGTCCGGTGCGCCCGGAGG
This sequence comes from Methylobacterium sp. 285MFTsu5.1, assembly GCF_000383455.1. NCBI lineage: Bacteria > Pseudomonadati > Pseudomonadota > Alphaproteobacteria > Hyphomicrobiales > Methylobacteriaceae > Methylobacterium > Methylobacterium sp. 285MFTsu5.1. Next base: position 824,894 of record NZ_KB911270.1, read on the forward strand.
AAGGCCACGCTCCAGGTCGCCAGCAACAGGCCGGCCGCCAGGTCGGCGTCGGGATCCTCCGGCCCGCGCCCGATGGATTCGGCGAGCGCGACCCGCACCACGCCCGCGAGTTCGTCCCGGATCGCCCGGGCCCGGGCCTTGAGCGTCTCGCTCCCGGCCGCCGTCGCGACGAAGGCGCCGCTGCGCGCCGAGAATTCCACGACCGGGTTCCGGCCCGTCACCAGCCGGTGCGCCAGCTGGCGGAGCGTCTCGACCGGCGCGACCCGGGGATCGCGCTGCCGCAGGGTCTCGCGCAGGAGTGCGCGCCCCTCCTCGTCGCGGTCGTAGAACATGTCCTCCTTGCGGGGGGAAATGGTTGAACACGGTCATCCGGCCGACATCGGCAGCCGCCGCGATCTCATCCACCGTCACGGCGTCGAAGCCGCGCTCCAGGAACAGCCGCGTGGCGGCGTCGGAGATGGCCTGCCGGGTGGCGAGGCGCTTGCGGGACCGGCGGTCGGGAGGCGTTGACATGCGCCGCCTCATACCACATCCATTCATGGACTGAGTATAGAAATCGATTAAGTCCATGGATGAGCCTGTCGACGTCGTCGTGGTTGGAGCCGGTCCGGTCGGGCTCCTCACAGCCATCGAGCTGACCCTCGGGGGCGCGCGCGTCCGGGTGCTGGAGCGCCTCACCGAGCCGAGCACCACCATCAAGGCGCTGGGGCTCGGCCCCCTGGGCGTCGAGGCGCTGCAGCGGCGGGGGATGGGCGCGGCGATCGAGGCCGCCGAGGCGCGGAGCCTCGCGGCGATGGACCGCCTGCCGGGTCAGGTCGGCGGCGGCCCGCGCGGGGCGCAGTTCAGCGGCCATTTCGGCTTCCTGTTCATCCGCCGCGGCCCGCAGGCGGAGCCGGACCGGCGCATGCGCGCGGTCGATCAGCAGAGCCTCGAAGCCATGCTGCTCGACCGCGCCGCGGCGCTCGGGATCGACCTGCGCCGCGGTTGCACGCTCACGGGCTTCACGGAGGCGGCCGACAGGGTCGAGGTGGCCTGGACCACGCCGACGGGCGACGCGCGCGTCCGCTGCGCCTATCTCGTCGGCTGCGACGGCGGCCGCAGCGCGGTCCGCAAGATGGCCGGCTTCGCCTTCCCCGGCACGCCGCCGACGCTCACCATGTACCAGGCGATCGCCGATCTCGACGATCCCGCCGGCGCGCTGCCGGTCGGCTGGCACCGCGGGCCGGGGGGCGTCTACGGCCACGGGCCGTTCCCGCGCCGCCTGTTCATGCTGGATTTCAGCGGCCCGCCGGCCGACCGGCAGGCGCCCGTCACGCGCGACGAGATCGAGACCGCGCTGCGCCGGGTCAGCGGCACGGACGTCCGCGTCGCCCGGGTCGCGGTCGCGAACCGGTGGGCCGACAACACGCGCCTCGTCGACACCTACCGCCGGGGCCGCGTGCTGCTCGCCGGCGACGCGGCGCATGTCCACGCGCCCTTCGACGGCCAGGGCCTGAGCCTCGGCCTGGGCGACGCCGCCAATCTCGGCTGGAAGCTCGCCGCCGTGCTGCGCGGGGAGATGCCCGAGACCCTGCTCGATACCTACACGGCTGAGCGGCGCCCGGTGGCCGAGGCCGTCACGGCCAACACCCGCGCCCAGGCGGCGATCCTGCGGCCCGATCCGCAATCGGGCGCGCTGCGCGACCTGATGGCGCGGCTCCTGGAGAGCGACGAGGTCAGCCGGATCCTCGGCGGCCTGATGCGCGGCCTGAGCGCCCGGTACGATCTCGGCTCGCCCGAGGACGCGGTCGGCCGGATGGCCGGCGACGGGCCGCTCGGCGCCGGTGGCGCGACGCTCTACGGCGCGATGCAGGACGGCCGGGGCCTCCTCGTCGACGGCAGCGCCGACGGCGCGGCCTCCCGGATGGTCGCCGCGGCGACGGGCCGGGTGAGCTGCGTGGCGGTCCCGGACGGGCCCTCGACGCTGGTCCGCCCCGACGGCTGCGTCGCCTGGACGGGCGCGGCAACGGCCCTCGACGGCCTGCGGGAGGCGGTGGGCCGCTGGTTCGGCCCGTCACCGGCCGGGCCGCTCGGCGCGCCGGCTCCGATGTGCTAACCGCCCCGGATGCCCCGCTGGCTCTTCATCCTCCTCGTGACCGCCCTCGCCCTCTCGGTCCTCGGCAGCGTCCTGATCGTGCTGCGCAGCCCGAACAGCACGCCGCCCCTGCGGGGCGCCGCCGGCGCCCCGGTGCCGGGCCCGCAGACGCGGCCCGACAGCCGGAGCCCGTGAGGCTCGGGCGCCGCCGCCGGTTCCCGCCGGGCCGCAACAGCCGGCCGAGTTCTTGGCCCGGTTCTTGGCCCGGTTCTTGGCCAGCTTCTTGGCCAGCTTCTTGGCCGGGGCCTGCTGGTGGCATGCCCCCGCGAAGCGGTGCGCCAGCGGCCCGCCTCCCGGTCTTGGGCGCCGCCCGACACGGGAAGGCGGGGACCGCCGGACGACGTTCGGCGCCCGCCCTCCGCGAACCGCGCCGCGAGAGACTGGACCGCGCGGGCAAATTCCGGCTTGGTGCCCCGACGACGCGGGTCGGACGGCCGCCCTGCGCGGCGCTGTGAGGGGCTGATCCGGATGGAGACGGGCGGGACCGCCACGAGCCACGTGCCGGACGACCTCAAGGCGGAGGCGCACCGGGGCGATCCCTTCGCGGCCGCCGTGCGGGCGACCCGGATGCCGATGATCATCACCGATCCGGCCCAGCACGATAACCCGATCGTCTTCGTGAACGACGCCTTCCTGAAACTCACCGGCTACACCCGGATGGAGGTGGTCGGCCGCAATTGCCGCTTCCTGCAGGGGCCCGACACCGAGGCGGCGGCCGTCGACCGCCTCCGCGCGGCCGTCCGGCGGGAGGAGGATATCCGGGTCGACCTCCTTAACTACCGCAGGGACGGCTCGACCTTCCAGAACGCCCTCTACGTCGGCCCGGTGCGGGACGAGGCGGGACGGGTGGTCTACTTCTTCGCCTCGCAGCTCGACGTCAGCGAGCACTACGCGCTGACCGCCGAGATCGAGCGGCTGAAGGCCGCCCTGGCCGAGGCCGAGGCCAAGCTCGCGGCCCGCTAGGCCGCCCGGAGGATCAGGGCTTCGTCGGATCAGGGCTTCGTCAGGAACCCGATCGGCTCGCGGCCCGGCTGGCCGAGCCAGAGCAGGACCGCGCCGAGGCCGAGGCCGATCAGGGAGGCCGGCGCCAGGGTGAGCGGCAGGCCCAGGATGTGCCAGAGCCAGGGCGCCGCCCCCTCCACGCTGCCCTGCAGGGCGCTGGCCTTGTCCTTGAACAGGGTGGCGATCACGTCGGAGAGCGGCGTCACCCGCAGCCCGTTGTTGGCGATGGAGCGGGCGCCGTCGTAGACCAGCGCGACGAAGCCGCCGGCCATCAGCAGGAAGCCCAGGACGCGGGCCAGGAAGCGGAACATCGCGGGGCCTTCTGAGCCTTGCCTTACGGGCCGTGGGTGCCGGATCGGCGCGCCCGCCCCGGGAGTATGGGGCCGCGCCGCAAGGTGCAAGCACCCGGTCAGTGCCCGGGGCGAGCGTCGATCCGCGCGGTTGCGGGGCCCTCGGGCCCGTGCCACAGGGTCGCCCGGCGGCGGCGGGCCGTGCGGGGAACGGTCGACCTTGGACGCGCGCGCGACGAATCTCGGCCTCGTGATCTTCGATTGCGACGGCGTCCTCGTGGACAGCGAGCCCCTGAGCCTCGCCTGCCTGACGGCCGGGCTCAACCGGATCGGCGTGGACATCGACTTCGCCACCGTGCGGGCGCGCTTCACCGGCACCGCGATGCCCTCGATCATGGCGCATATCGCCCGCGACTACGGCGTCACCGCGCCCGACGGGTTCGTCGAGGCGGTGAAGGCCGAGACCCTGGCGCTGTTCGACGCGGAGCTGCGGGCGATGCGCGGCGTCGCCGAGGCGGTCGCCGCCGTGGGCCTGCCGGTCTGCGTCGCGTCGAGCAGCGACCCGGTGCGGCTGCGCCACTCCCTGACGCTGACCGGGCTGCTCCCCCTGTTCGGCGACCGCGTCTTCTCCTCGGCGCAGGTGGCGCGGGGCAAGCCCTTCCCCGACCTGTTCCTGTTCGCCGCCGAGCGGATGGGCGTCGCTCCGGCGGCCTGCCTCGTGATCGAGGACAGCGTTCCCGGGGTCACGGCGGCCCGGAGCGCCGGCATGCGGGTCGCGGGCTTCACCGGCGGCGGCCACTGGGGTCACGACCCGGCGGGCGCCGGGCTCGCGGAGGCCGGCGCGGCCCGGATCTTCTCGGACTTCTCCGACCTCGCCGCGGTGATCGCCGCGGCCTGAACGATCCGCCTCCCGGACGCGCGCCCGGGACCGGCTTCCTGCCAGGCCGGCCCTCGAAATCGGAAGTCCGTTCCGTTGACGGTGCGCCGTGCCGCGCCCATCTTCAGGGATGCCGGCCCGGCCGCGCACTTCGGGTGCGCGACAGGACCGGCCGCGGTCCTTTGAGAAGCGTAGCTTGCGCCGCGTGATCAAACGCTAAAGCACTGCGCCGGCCCCGCGCCGCGCGGTCCTTCAGTCTGGAGGACGTCCGATGGTCACTCGCACATCGTCCCTACGATACCCGCTCCCGATCGCCCCCTGCTGCCCCGCCGCCCGCCGGCGCTGTCGACGCTGAGCCCCGTCGATCCTCCGCAGCAGCCAACGCGATCCGGCACGGCGACCGGCCGGCCCAGGGAGTTCCCGATCCGATGCACAGCCTCGCAGAGTACAAACCCGAAGACCGTCCCCACCTCGCGGACCCGGCCCTCGGCCCGAGCGAACCCGCCCGGGTGATCGAGATCGGTGAGGTCACCGCCGGGATCGCCGTTCCCGAGGGGCGCGGCGTCCGGTTCTTCTCGTCCGCGCGCGATTTCGACGGGCTCGACGGCGCCGTGTTCCGCACGGCCGAGCAGGCCGCCCGCGCGGCCCGCGCGCGCATGAGCGCCCGGACCCGGCCCCCCGACCGGGCGCACCGGCCCGCGCTGCGGCGGGCCTGACCCGCCCGCTACTTGCTGCACTCGTCCCGGGTGCGCTTCATGGCCTCCGCGAATCCGCCGAGCGCGTACTCGTCGCTCGTCGGGTTCCCGCGCAGCGACGTGGCCTTGATGATGATCTTCGGGTTGCGGGCGCTCATCTCGGAGACGACCCGCGCCTCCTCGGCGGGGTTCTGCAGCCACGCATTGCCGTCCTTGACCACGAGGCCGTAGCGGCTGGCGCCGAGGTTGAGGCTCGGGTCGGTCGGCGCGGCCGCGGAGCCGGGCTTGACCTGGGAGGCCGCGGGCTTCGACGGGAAGCCCAGCATCACCGCCACCTCGTTCTGGATGTTCTCGCCCTTGCGCACGCTCACGAACAGGTAGGCGGTGTCGCGCTTCAGGGTCTTGGGCGAGCGCGTCTGCGGCTGCGCGATCGCGTAGCAGAGCTTGTTGCGGCCGTCGCCGTTCACGAACACGTTCCAGTCGCCGAAGATCGCCACCGGGGTGGCCTGCTGCATCCCCGGCGGGGTCGCGGTCTTCTTCTCGGCGCGCTTGCTCCGCTCGCGGCCGTGCCGCCGCCCGCGCCGCGACGGGGCCGCGTCGCCACCGCCGGCGTCCGGGGCCGCCGCCGCGTCCTGGGCGTGGGCCGCCGTCGCGACCAGGCAGGTCCCGCCGAGAACACCTCCGACGAGGCCGGTAACCAGCCCGGAGGCGAGCAGGGCGAGAGCTCCGACCGGGAGCGAGCGGGGGACGCGGACCATCTTCACTTCCTGACGACGGGCGGCTCCGTCAGGAGCCGGACCGGGGTTCGGGATTAGTGAAGCTTGCGTAAAACGTCGGCAAGATGGCGGGGCGGGATCCGTCGACAATCAGACGGCGCGGGCTTCCGTCGCCCGGGCCGCGATGACGCCGGCCGGGACCGGCAGCGGCTCGACCGCCGGGCCGGCGGGCACCGCGATCGCGTTCGGCCGGGCCGGCGCGGCGCGCTGGCGGGGCGGATCGTTGTAGGGGGTGTTGTAGCCCTTGCGGACGGCGGCCCAGTAGGACTCGCGCGTTAGGCCCGAACCGGTCAGGGCGGCGTCGATCATCGCCGTGGCGTGCGCCGCGAAATCCGGCACCTCCTCCGTGTTCAGCCAACTCTCGACAGGCATCCTGCGAACTCCGATCCAGACGGCGAAGCTTGTAGCTGAGCGGACTTAGCCAGACGGTGAACGCGCGGGCGGGCCGAGGGTTGCAATGCACAATTTTGAGCGGTCCTGTGGATGAGCGGGGCCCGATCCCCGGTCCGAGGCGACCGGGGCCACCCCACGGTCGGAGCGGCGGGCCGCAGCCCCCCGGCAACCCTCGGGGGCTAGCGGCGCGAAGCGCCAGCCGGCGCCGGTCGCCGTCGGCCGCGGCGGCTCAGCCCAGCCGCTCGATCCAGGCCTGCGCCTGGCGCCGGACGTTGTCGGGCGCGGTGCCGCCGTAGCTGGTGCGGCTCGCCACCGAGTTCTCGACGCCCAGCACCGCGTAGACCGCCTCGGTGATCCGCGGCTCCGCCTCCTGCATCTCGGGCAGCGACAGCGCCTCGAGGCCGACGCCCTTGGCGGAGGCCGCGCCGACGAGGCGGCCGGTGACGTGGTGCGCCTGCCGGAACGGCAGGCCGAGCTCGCGCACCAGCCAGTCGGCGAGGTCGGTGGCGGTGGCGTAGCCGGAGCCGGCGGCGCGGCCGAGCACTTCGGCGTTGGGCTCCAAGTCCTTCACCATGCCGGTCATGGCGGCGAGGCACAGGGACAGGGCCTGGAGGGCGTCGAAGGTGCCCTCCTTGTCCTCCTGCATGTCCTTCGAGTAGGCGAGCGGCAGGCCCTTCATGACGATGAGCAGGCCGGTCAGCGCGCCGATGATCCGGCCGCTCTTCGCGCGCACCAGCTCGGCGGCGTCGGGGTTGCGCTTCTGCGGCATGATCGACGAGCCGGTCGTGAACCCGTCCGACAGCCGCACGAAGTTGAACTGGGCCGAGGTCCAGACCACCAGCTCCTCGGCGAAGCGCGACAGGTGCACGGCGCAGATCGAGGCCGCCGCCAGCGCCTCCAGGGCGAAGTCGCGGTCGGCGACCGAGTCGAGGGAGTTGGCGGTCGGCCGGTCGAAGCCGAGGGCCGCCGCGGTGGCGTGCCGGTCGATCGGGAAGGAGGTGCCGGCGAGCGCGGCGGCGCCCAGCGGGCACTCGTTGAGCCGCGCCCGGGCGTCGCGGAACCGGCCCCGGTCGCGGGCCAGCATCTCGACGTAGGCGAGGCAGTGATGGCCGAAGGTCACCGGCTGGGCCGACTGGAGATGGGTGAAGCCCGGCATCACGGTGCCGGCGTGCTTCAGCGCCGCCTGGCTGAGGGCGCGCTGCAGGTCGGCGGCCTGCTGGTCGAGGGAATCGAGGGTGTCGCGCACCCAGAGCTTCATGTCGGTGGCGACCTGGTCATTGCGCGAGCGCGCCGTGTGCAGGCGGCCGGCGGCCGGGCCGACGATCTCGGTCAACCGGCTCTCCACCGACATGTGGATGTCCTCGAGCTCGCGCTTGAACGCGAAGGTGCCGCCCTCGATCTCGTCGCGCACGGACTTGAGCCCGGCCTCGATCGCGGCCACATCCTCCGCCGGCAGGATGCCGGCTTGGCCCAGCATCGCCACATGCGCCAGCGAGCCGCGGATATCCTGGGGCGCGAGGCGCTTGTCGAACCCGATGGAGGCGTTGATCTCCTCCATGATCTCCGCCGGGCCGCTCGCGAAGCGGCCGCCCCACATCCGGTTGCTCATGTCGATCCTTCCGCGCCCTGACCGTCCCGAGGCCCGAGCCTGATGCCCGGCCGCACGCCCATCCTGGCCGGCGCGGGCGTCGCCGCGCTCGCCGTCCTCGGCCTCGCCCTATACGGGAGCGGTCTCCTGCCCGGCAACACGGGCGGCGCCCTTCAGCCCTGCGCCGCCGCCAAGCCGGCGCTCGCCCGGGTCGATGCGGCCGCGAAGGGCGAGGTCGCCGCCATGCAGGCCCCGCCGCAGGCCCGGCCCGCGCCGGACATCCGGTTCAAGGGGCCGGACGGCGCCGAGACCGGCCTCGCCGACCTCAGGGGCCGGCTGCTCCTCGTGAATCTCTGGGCGACGTGGTGCGCGCCCTGCAAGGCCGAGATGCCGGCCCTCGACCGGCTCCAGGCGCAGCTCGGCGGGCCCGACTTCCAGGTCGTCGCGATCAACGTCGACACGCGCAACCTCGAGAAGCCGTCGGAATGGCTGAAGCAGGCGGGCATCCACGACCTCGCCTTCTACGCCGATCCCGGCGGCCGCGTGCTGCCGATCCTCCAGCGCGACACGCAATCGCCCGGCCTGCCGACCACGATGCTGGTCGACGCGCAGGGCTGCACGATCGGGGTGATGAAGGGGCCGGCCGCGTGGTCGAGCGCGGACGGGCTGGCGCTGATCCGCGCGGCCCTGGGGCGGACGTCGTAACGGTCGCGGCCGCGCGGTTGCGCGCGTCTCCGATGCGCGGCAAGGCGTGTCGCGATGACCTCGCCCGCACCTGACCGCGCCCCTCCGAGGCGGAGGCCCCGCCCCCTCTCGATCATCCGCACGCTGCTCGCCGGCGAGGCGGCGGGCGGGCTGATCCTGATGGCGGCGGCGGCCCTGGCGCTGGTCGTCGCCAACGGGCCGCTCGCGGACACCTACGCGCACGCCCTCCACGCCGAACTCGGCCCGATGAGCGTGCAGCACTGGATCAACGACGGCCTGATGGCCGGGTTCTTCCTGCTGGTCGGCCTGGAGATCAAGCGCGAGGCCCTCGACGGGCGGCTGCGGACCTGGCCCGACCGGGTCCTGCCGGGCATCGCCGCGCTCGGCGGCATGGCGGTCCCGGCCGCATTCTACGCGCTCACCAATCTCGGGGCCGGCACCCTGCGGGGCTGGGCGATCCCGGCCGCCACCGACATCGCCTTCGCGCTGGGCGTCCTCGCGCTCCTCGGGTCGCGGGTGCCGGTCTCCCTCAAGATCTTCCTCAGCGCGGTCGCCATCGTCGACGACCTCGGCGCCGTGGTGGTGATCGCGCTGTTCTACAGCTCCGGCCTCGACCTCACCATGCTGGCGCTCGCCGCCGCGGTGCTGGCCGCCCTCTACGGCCTCAACCGGGCGGGGATCGGGTGGCTCCCGGCCTACGGGCTCCTCGGCCTCGTGCTGTGGGTCCTCGTGCTGCGCTCCGGGATCCACGCGACGATCGCGGGGGTGCTGCTCGCGCTCACGATCCCGATCCGGGTCAGCCCGGGCCGGCCGGAGGACGCGCACTCGCCCCTGCACCGGCTGGAGCACGCCCTCGCCCCCTGGATCACCTACGGGGTGGTCCCGGTCTTCGGCTTCGCCAATGCCGGCGTGGACCTCTCCGGCCTCACCCCCGAGGCCCTGCTCCAGCCGGTGACGCTCGGCATCGCGGCGGGCCTGTTCCTCGGCAAGCAGGCCGGCGTGTTCGCGAGCCTGCGGCTGGCCGTGGCGCTGGGATGGGCCAAGCGCCCGGCCGGGGCCGGCTGGGGGCAGGTCTACGGGGTCGCGGTCCTGTGCGGCATCGGCTTCACCATGAGCCTGTTCATCGGCGGCCTCGCCTTCCCGGACCCGGAGCACGAGACCGCCGTGAAGCTCGGCGTGCTCGCGGGCTCGGCCCTGTCGGGACTCGCCGGCGCGGCGATCCTCCTCGTCGCGAAGCGCCGCGTCGCCCCGCACTAGCGGGCGGCGCGCTTCGTCATTGCGAGCGCAGCGAAGCAACCCAGTGCAGCGGAACATCGGGAAGCGTGGCGCCGCCGTCATTGCTTCGCTCCGCTCGCAATGACGGCGGCGCAAGGACGGCACCTCGCGCACGTGCCGGGCTCCGTCCGGCGCGAAAATGCGCTACCCCCCGTGGGCATGCGCTTCTATCTCGGCCTCGCCACCACCTTCCACGACCCGGCCCTCGCCCTGGTCGGGCCCGACGGCACCCTGCTCTTCGCCGAGGCGGCGGAGCGCGCCCTGCAGTACAAGCGCGCGCCGAACTGCGAGCCGGACGCCCCGTCGCAGATGGCCGCACTGCTGAAGGCGCACGTCCCGCCGGGCTCGGAACTCGTCGTCGCCTCGACCTGGGGCCCGCAATTCACCGACTTCCTGCGCGGCCAGGCCGGTGCCGGGGCCTTCGACCTGATGGCGCTCGCCGCCCACACCACGGCGCTCAACCGCTCCTTCGTGCCCGAGCAGGCCGAGCGGGTGTTCATCGCCGACCTCCACGGCGCCCAGGAGCGGGCCGGCCACGGCACCCTGCTGGCCCTGAACCAGGAGGCGCGGATCACCGGCGCGGCGCCCCGGGCGACGATCGCCGGGCAGCGGCGCTACCCCCACCACCTCTGCCACGCCGCCTACGGCCTCTGGGGCAGCCCCTTCGAGACGGCCACTGCCCTGGTGGTCGACGGCATGGGCGAGACCGGTGCGGCGGCGATCTACCGCCTGGAGGGCGGCCGGATCACGGAGCTGCGCCGCCACCGCGGGCGCGGCTCGCTGGGCTTCCTGTACGGGCTGATCACCGACCTCGCCGGCTTCGATCAGGTGAAGGGCGAGGAGTGGAAGATCATGGGGCTCGCCCCCTACGGCCGGCCCGACCCGGACCTCGCCGCCCTGCTCGGCCGGCTCTGCACGGTCGAGGGCCACCGCCTGCGCTACGCCGACGCGGAGACGATCCGGGCGGTCGCCGCGGAGATCCGCGCCCGCCGCCCGGCCGATGCCCTGGAGAACGGCTGGCCCGACCTCGCCCGCTGCGGCCAGGACCTGTTCGCGACTTTGATGGACGCGCTGGTGGCCGAGGCCCACGCGCTGGCGCCGTCAGAGAACCTCGTGATCGCGGGCGGCTGCGGGCTGAACTCCTCCTACAACGGCCGGGTGCTCGGCCGGTCCGGCTTCACCCGGCTGCACGTGCCCTCGGCCCCGGCGGACGACGGCAACGCGGTCGGCGCCGCGTGGCTCGCCTACGCGGAGGACAATCCGGGCTGGGCCGGTCCGCCGCCCGCCGCCCGGCCGCTCACGCCCTATCTCGGCTCGCGGGTCTCCACGGCGCCGATGGAGCGGCTCGCCGAGCAGGAGCCCCGGGCCCGGCGCGTCGGCCACGCGGAGGCGACCCGCGCGGCGGCGCGGATCCTGGCCGAGGGCGGCCTCGTCGGCTGGGTGCAGGGCCGGGCGGAGTTCGGGCCCCGGGCGCTCGGCAACCGGTCGATCCTGGCCGATCCGCGGCCGGAAGGCGCCAAGGACGCGCTCAACGCCAAGGTGAAGTACCGGGAGGCGTTCCGGCCGTTCGCGCCGTCGATCCTGGCGGAGGCCGGGCCGGACTGGTTCGAGGATTACGCCGACAGCCCCTACATGGAGCGTACCCTGGTCTGGCGCGAGGCGGTCCGCGCCCGGGTGCCGGCGGTGGTGCACGAAGACGGCACCGGCCGGCTCCAGAGCGTCACGGCGGCGCGCAACCCGGCCTACGCGGCCCTGATCGGCGCCTTCGCGGCGATCACCGGCGTGCCGATCCTGCTCAACACGAGCTTCAACGTGATGGGCAAGCCGATCCTCCACGGCGCGGAGGACGCGATCCTGATGTTCTATACCACCGGCCTCGACGCCCTCGTGGTCGAGGACTGGCTGGTCGTGAAATGAGACGCGCCGCGCCCCCGGGGGACGCGGCGCCGGTCCGATAACCGCGGACGCGATTTACTCGCAGACCTCGACGCGGCGGTAGGTGAACTCGCCGTCGCCGAGCCACTCCTTGCGGCGCTCGTAGTGGCAGATCGGGCCGCGGCGCTCGCGCACCACGATGGTCTCGGGCTCCTCGACCACGACCCGGCGCGGGCGGTACTCCGGCGGCGGCGGGGGCGGCTGGTTCGCGCCGTTGACGAGGGCGCTGCCGACCATGCCGCCGACGACGCCGGCCGCGAGGCCGCCGACGATGGCGCCGGTCTGGTCGCGGGCGGTGGCCGGGGCGACCGCCCCGAGCACCAGGGTGACCGCGAGGGCTGCGGCCCCAGCGCGGATCGTCGTGAAGGAACCGTTCAAGGACACGCGAAACATCTCCCGTTCGTGTTGAGGATGATCCAACACCGGGAGGATTAAGAATCCGCGAAGTGGGCCAATTCGATCGTGTACCAGATAAGCCGCGGCGGAGGCCCGTGGCGGCGCGATATCCGCTTCGTCCTTGCGAGCGCAGCGAAGCAACCCAGGGCAGCGCGCTTTGCCCGGATGCAGCCGTGTCCCTGGATTGCTTCGCTGCGCTCGCAAGGACGGAATGGGCATTTCCCGCGCCGGACGCGGCTGCCGCAGATCCCCCTTCAGAGCAGCCCGTCGAGAGATCCCACCACCGTCGTGGGCGCCAGATCCGCGTACTCGTCGGGCAGGCCCCTGCGGTTGACCCAGGCGGTCCGGAACCCGAAGGCCCCCGCCCCCGCCACGTCCCAGCGGTTCGACGAGCAGAACAGCACGTCGCCCTGCCCCACCGCCAGCCGGGTCAGGGCGATCCGGTAGGCGTCGGGATGGGTCTTGAACACCTGCGCGTCGTCCACCGAGAGGACCGCGTCGAGGTGGTCGGCCAGCCCCGCCGAGGCGACCGCCCGGTCGACCATGGCGGCGTTGCCGTTGGTGAGGACGGCGGTGCGGATTCCGCGCTTGCGCAGGGCCGCCAGCACGCCCGGGACCTCCGGGTAGGCCTCGAGGTCCCGGTAGGCGTCGAGGAGCCGCTCGCGCAGGCCGGGATCGACGTTCGGGTGGACCGCCAGGGCGTAGTCGAGGGCCCGCACGGTGAGGTCCCAGAAGGCGGCGTACTGGCCCATCAGCGACAGGGTCCAGCTGTACTCGAGCTGCTTGTTGCGCCAGACCTCGGAGAGGTGGGCGGCGTCCGGCCCCACCGCCTCGGCGTAGCGCTGGACCGCGGCGTTCACGTCGAACAGCGTGCCGTAGGCGTCGAACACCGCGGCCTTCACGCCCGCGAGGGGATTCGGTGCGTCGGTCATGGCGGTCCTCACTGGGTGCTCTCGCCCGATCTGGGGCCGGACCCGCGCGGCGGCGAGCCCGGCCGGGTCACTCAGGCCCGGCGCAGGCGCAGGCCGAACAGGTGCAGCAGGCCCGCCAGCAGGCCGCCGTAGACCAGGGCCCCGACGAGCCCCAGCACCGCCAGGACGACGAGGTCACGCCCGTGCGGCAGGGCCGGCACCAGCGCCTGGACGAGCCCCTGGCCGTAGACGGCGACCGCCGCCAGCCCGAGGCAGGCCAGCGCCACCCCCGCGACGGTGAGGCCGAGCGTGCGCCCCGGCGCCGTCCAGTCCCGGCGCTTGGCCAGGACGAGCAGCAGCAGCAGGTTCACCCACTGGGCGACCGCGGTGGCGAGCGCGAGGCCGGTGACGCCGTAGGGGCCGGTGAGCCACAGCTTCAGGGCGACGTTGACGCCGATCGCGGTCAGGGAGGCCCAGAGCGGCGTCCTGGTGTCCTGGCGGGCGTAGAAGCTCGCCACGGCGCTGCGCACCAGCACGACGGCCGGCAGGGCGAGGCCGTAGGCCGCCAGCACCGAGGCCGCCCGCGCCGCGTCCTCGGCGCTGAAGGCGCCGCGCTGGAACAGCGCCGCCATGATCAGGCCCGGGATGGTCAGGAACGCCACGGTGAACGGCGCCGAGAGGGCCAGGGAGAAGCCCGCGGCCCGGTTCTGTGCCGCGTGGGCGCCGGCGACGTCGCCGGCCGCGATCCGGCGGCTCATCTCGGGCAGCAGCACGGTGCCGGCCGCGATGGCGATGACGCCGAAGGGCAGCTGGTAGAGCCGGTCGGCGTAGTAGAGCGCCGAGACCGCCCCGGTGGGCAGCCAGCTCGCGATGATCGTGTCGGCGAAGGCCGCGATCTGGAAGCCGGCCGAGCCGATCACCGCGGGCCCGAGCACGACGAAGAAGCGCTTGAGCGCGGGATCGAGGCGCGGCACCGCGAGGTCCGGCATCACGCGGACGCGGCGGCAGCCCCACCACAGCAGCCCGAACTGGAGCACGCCCGAGACCGCGACGCCCCAGGCGGCGGCGTAGGCCGCGTTCGGGAACAGGAAGCTCAACCCCAGGGCCGCCAGCATGGCGAGGTTGAGCAGGACCGGGGCGCCCGCCGCCACGGCGAAGTGCCGGTGGGCGTTCAGGATGCCCGACAGCAGCGTCACCAGCGTCATGAACAGCAGGTACGGGAAGGTGATGCGGGTCAGCGCCACGGCGAGCTGGAAGCGCTCGCCGTCCTCCGCGAAGCCCGGCGCCAGGGCGTGGACCACCCAGGGCATGGCCGGCAGGGCGAGATTGAGCAGCACGAGCTGCACGATCAGCATCAGGGTGAAGACGCGGTCGGCGAAGCGGTGCGCCGCCCCGGGCTCGCCGGCCTCCGCGAGCCCGGCATAGGCCGGCACGAAGGCGGTGTTGAACGCGCCCTCGCCGAAGATCGCGCGGAAATGGTTCGGGAGCCGGAAGGCGACCACGAAGGCGTCCGCCAGCGGCCCGGCGCCCATCACGGCGGCCATGACCACGTCGCGGGCGAAGCCGGTGACGCGGGAGACCAGGGTCCAGCCGCCGACCGACAGGATCGAGCGGATCATGGGTTGGGGCGCTCGCCCACCACCTCCCCCCGCAACGGGGGCGGGCGGGAGCACGGTCGAAGCGTCGCGCGTGTCGATCGAGAGGAAATGGCCGGCCCCATCTGCACCGGGTCAGCCGGCGTCGCGCGCATCAAGAGCCGGTTTCGTGCGCCACCTCAAGGGTGCCGCGGACACAGGATCCGCGGCACCGGCGATACGCCTCAGCGGGTCGCCTCGGCGTACATCTTCTCCACGTGCTCCCAGTTCACGAGGTTCTCGATGAACGCCTTCAGGTAGTCGGGACGGCGGTTGCGGTAGTCGATGTAGTAGGAGTGCTCCCACACGTCGACGCCGAGGATCGGCTTGGCGCCGTGGACCAGCGGGTTCTCGCCGTTCGGGGTCTTCATGATCGCGAGCTTGCCGTCCTTGACGGCGAGCCACGCCCAGCCCGAGCCGAACTGGCCGACGCCCGCCTGGATGAAGTCCGCCTTGAACTTCTCGGCGCCGCCGAGATCCTCGTCGATCTTCTTGGCCAGCGCGCCCGGGATCGCGCCGCCGCCGTTCGGCTTCATCCACTGCCAGAAGTGGATGTGGTTGTAGTGCTGGCCGGCGTTGTTGAAGAGCGGCTGATTCGTGTTGTAGGCGGCCTTGACGATCTCCTCGACGCTCTTGCCCTGGAGATCCGTGCCCTCAAGCAGCTTGTTGCCCGTGTCGACGTAGGCCTTGTGGTGCTTGTCGTGGTGGAACTCGAGGGTCTCCTTCGACATGTACGGCCCCAGCGCGTCGTAGGCGTAGGGCAGTTCCGGCAGGGTGAAGGTCATCGCGTCTATCTCCGCTTAGCAGGGGGCGGCCTCGTCCCCGGCGGGGGCTCCCGAGTCGAGAGCCCGCTAGGTAAGTCGGTGGCCGCGGGACGGCAACGCCGTTCCGCCACGGCGGCGCGGGAAGTTCCGCAGATCGCCGGCACGCGGCGGCTCGGCCGACCCGGAGATAGCCGGCGCAGATCCGGACTATTCCGGTTTCCCCGGCATCTCGGTCCCGAGTTTTGCAATATGACGGCTAGGCCTTACTGTGCGGCACGCCTTGAGCGCCGGCCGTCAGCCGGCCCGTGTCAGAGAGTACCATGATCGCTGCGCTGTTCGCGCTCGCCGCCGCCATGATCATCGGGGGCTGCGCCGCCGTGATCCAGGGCTTCCCGTACGTGCGTCTGGAGAGCGGGCTCGCGATGGTGATCGCGGGATCGGTCGCGGCCTCGTCGGGCGCGGTGCTGCTCGGCCTCGGCGTCGTGGCGCTCGGGTTCCGGCGGGTGGAGCGCGCGCTCGGGCGCGCCCCGGCGGCCGGCGCGCGGCCGGCCCCCGCCGCGGCGCCGGCACTGGCATCGGCACCGGCCCCCGTCGACGAGGGCCGGACCCGGCTGCCGCCGGTCCTGCCGGCGGCGCCCGCCTTCATCGTGCCGTCGGTGGTCGAGCCGTCCTTCGATCCCGAGCGGCCCCGGATCGAGCCGAGCCTGGAGCTCCGGGCCGACGAGGCCCGCGCCCCCTTCTCGGAACCCGGCGCGGTCGAAGCGCCGAAGCCGGTTCCGGCCGAGCCGGCGCACGCGGTCCCGCCCGTCCTCGTCCCGGAGGCGGACCGCCGCCCCGAGCCGGACGCGCCGACCGAGCGCGCGATCGCGCCCGAGGACGACCTGTTCGCCGCCCCCGAGCCGCCGCTGCGGGAAGAGCCCGAGAAGGCAGCCGCGGACGAGGCGCCGGCCCTGCGCCCGAGCCTCGACACGCCCCCCGAGCCCGAGCCGGCCCCGCCGGCCGCCCCACGCACCGTCGTGGGGCGCTACGCCTCCGGCGGCAACACCTACGTGATGTTCGAGGACGGCTCGATCGAGGCGGAGACGCCGCAGGGCCGCTTCACCTTCGCGTCCCTCGACGAGCTGAAAGCCTTCGTTGACGGCGGCGGCGAGTCCGGAACCCGCGGCGCGGCGTGAACCCGCCCCGGGGACGGCCGCGGCGTCACACCAGCGGGTTGAGGCTGTCGTTGCGCGGCGGGATCGGGGCCCGCATGGTCAGGGAGAAGCCCCCGGGGGCGTAGTCGGTGGTCACCTCGGCCTGGACCTGGGTGATCAGGACCCGCTGCAGCAGGCGCGAGCCGAAGCCCTGGCGGCTCGGCGGCGCGACCGGCGGCCCGCCGGTCTCGCGCCAGGAGAACCGCAGGATCCCGGCCGGGCCGCCGGGCTCCAGGGACCATTCCACCGCCACCCGGCCGGTGCGGTTCGACAGGGCCCCGTACTTCGCCGCGTTGGTGGTGAGCTCGTGGATCGCCATGCCGATCGGCACCGCGATCTCGGAGGGCAGGTCGATCGCCGGCCCGTCGAGGCTGATGCGCCCCTCGGCGGCGCCGTCCGGCGCCACCTCCGCGTAGGGCTTCAGCTCGTTGCGCAGGAGATTGGCGATCGACGCCGTCTGCCACGTGTCCTCGGTGAGCACCGAGTGCGTGTGCGCCAGGGATTTGATCCGCCCGACGAAGGCCTCGTAGAAGCTCTCGATGCTGGACGCCGTCCGCGCGGTGGAGCCCACGATGGCCTGGACGGTCGCCAGCGTGTTCTTGACCCGGTGGTGCAGCTCGCGGATCAGCAGGCTCTGGCGCTCCTCCGCGACCCGGCGGTCGGTCACGTCCGCGACGACGCCGATCAGGCGGCGCGGCAGGCGGCCGGGGGCGTCGCGCTCGAACCGGCCGGCCATGTCGATCGTGCGCCACACGCCGTCGGACTTGCGCCGGATCCGGCCGCTGATGTGCAGGTCCCCGTCCTCCCGCAGCGCCTGGGAGATCGCCCGCCGGACCGCGGGGCGGTCGTCCGGGTGGAGGATGTCGTTGAGAAACTCGGTCTTGCCGATCGTCCCGTCCTCGGGCGCGTGCCCGAAGATCTCGTACATGTGCTCGTTCTCCCAGATCGCCTGGTCCTCGAGCATGTGCCACTCGAAGATGCCGAGCCGGGCGACCGTGGTGGCGACCCGCAGGCGCTGGTCGCGGGACAGGATCTCGTCCCGGGCCTCGACCCGCGTGGTGATGTCCTGGAGGACGCCGACCATGCCGATCGGCGCGCCGTCGGGGCCCGGCACGGCCTGCCCCCGCACCCGCAGGATCACGGTCCGCCCGGCCACCGTCGTGGCCGTGTCGAACTGGTAGGGCTCGTCGGTCCCGTCGGCCTCGGCGATCAGTGCGCTCAGGCGCGCGAGCTCCGCCGGCGACAGGCCGGTCTTCAGCTCCTCCCACGAGACGGAACGGCCCGGCGGGCGCCCGAGGATGCGGGCGGCGCGGCGCGACAGGGTGAGGAGGCCGGTCGCGCGGTCCCAGCGCCATTCCCCGAGCCCGGCGGCCGCGAGGGCCTCGCGGTTCGCCTCGGAATGGGCCGCCGCGTCCACGTCGACCGTCTCGACCGCCAGGGTCCGGCCCGCGCGCCGGACCCGCACGTCGAGGGGCGTGCCGTCCGCCCGGCGCCAGACCTGGAGACCGTCCCGGAGCCCCTCCGGCCCCTCGCCCAGGAGTTCGGCGGCCGCGCGCCCGGGCAGGGTGCCGGGCGGCCAGCCGGCGAGATCGTGCAGGGCCCGGTTGGCGGCGACGATCCCCGCCTCGTCCGCCGACAGCACGGCGAGGCCGATCGCGGCCTCGTCGAAGCCGGCGCGCAACGGGTCCTCCGCCGCCGGGTCCTGACCCACCCTCTCATTCACTCGGAAGAATCCTCGAACGCGCCGTGGCGCGCTCCCGCCGGAGATGAGCCCCCTCCCGCCACGATCACGGACCGCGGCGGGCCCTGAGGATGGCGCCCGAGCGTGACTGTGGCAAGGCGTTCCGCTCCGCCTGCGGCGACCGGGCACCCGCGCGACCCGACCGCGGGGGCTCTCAGCGGGGGCGGCGGGCGAATTCCAGATAGGTGGGCCGGCGGCCCGCTGCCAGCGCCTTGGCCTCGTAGCGCGTGCCGGGCCAGCCCGGGAACGGCCGCGTCCAGTCCCGCGCGTCCCGCGCCGTCCAGGCGAGGACCGGGCACCGCGCGGCCCGGACGAGCGTCCAGCCGGCATAGTCGTCGATGTCGCTGGCGAAGCGGAACAGGCCGCCGTCCTTCAGGACCCGGCCGATCTCGGCGAGCGACGCGTCGGAGACGAACCGGCGCTTGCGCTGCCGCCGCTTGGGCCAGGGATCGGGATAGAGCAGGTAGACCCGGTCGAGGCAGGCATCCGGCAGGCGCGCCAGCAGGGCGGTCACGTCCTCGTCGCGGATGCGGACGTTGCGCAGCGCACGCGCCTCGATCGCCGCCAGCAGCTTGACCACGCCGTTGACGAAGGGCTCGGCGCCGATGATGCCGACGGCCGGATGCGCGGCCGCCTGGGCGGCGAGGTGCTCGCCGCCGCCGAAGCCGATCTCCAGCCACAGCGCCTCCGGCGGCGCCGGCATGGCGGGGAACAGCGCGCGCGGATCGAGGATCGCGTCGCCCGGCGGCAGGTCGACCCGCAGGCTCGGCAGCAGCTCGGCGAGCCGGCGCTCCTGCTGCCCGCGCAGGCGCTTGCCCTTGCGGCGCCCGAAGAAGGCGCGCTCCGGCTCCTCGACCGGGTGGTCGGAGCGTCCAGGGGCGTCGGTGTCCACCGGCTCAGTCTACCTCGGAGATGGGACGCGTCCCGGGTCACGACCGGAGACGGGGCGCGTCGGTGGGATGCCGTCCGGGACAGCACGCCCGGCACGCCGCGACGCGGCACGATCGGGTGGCGCGGCACCCGCGCGGACGCCGCGGCGCCGAACGCACCGCGCCGCCAGCGCCCGATCGGGAACACGGGCCGCGGGGCCGCGGAGCATCCGGGACCGGGCGGCGCTCAAAGCACCGCCCGCACCGCCTTCACGTCACCCCGGCGCGCCGCCGATCTCCGGCCCGCGCGTCGGCCCGGGGCCGAGCGGAAGCCGCCCTCAGGCCAGCGCCGACTTCAGCTTGCCGGCGAGGTCGGTGCGCTCCCACGAGAAGCCGCCGTCGGCCTCGGGGGCACGGCCGAAATGGCCGTAGGCCGAGGTGCGCGCGTAGATCGGCTTGTTCAGGCTGAGCGCCGTGCGGATGCCGCGGGGCGACAGGTCCATGGCGTCCATCAGCACGGCCTCGAGCTTGGCCTCGTCGACCGTGCCGGTGCCGTGCAGGTCCACGTAGATCGAGAGCGGCTTCGACACGCCGATCGCGTAGGCGAGCTGGATCGTGGCGCGGCTGGCGAGGCCCGCGGCCACCACGTTCTTGGCGAGGTAGCGCGCCGCGTAGGCCGCCGAGCGGTCGACCTTCGTCGGGTCCTTGCCGGAGAACGCGCCGCCGCCGTGCGGGGCCGCGCCGCCGTAGGTGTCGACGATGATCTTGCGGCCGGTGAGGCCGGCGTCGCCGTCCGGGCCGCCGATCACGAACTTGCCGGTCGGGTTCACGTGCCAGACCGTGCCCTCGTTGACCCAGCCCTGCGGCAGCGCCTTCAGGATGTAGGGCTCGACGATGGCGCGGACGTCCGCGGAATCGAGGGACTCGTCGAGGTGCTGGGTCGACAGCACGATCTGGGTCACCTCGACCGGGCGGCCGTTCTCGTAGCGGACCGTGACCTGGCTCTTGGCGTCGGGGCCGAGCTTGGCGGCGTCGCCCTGCTTCGCCTTGCGGGCGTCGGCGAGGTCCTTGAGGATCTTGTGGGCGTAGAAGATCGGCGCCGGCATCAGCTCGGGCGTCTCGTCGGCGGCGTAGCCAAACATGATGCCCTGGTCGCCCGCGCCCTCGTCCTTGTTGCCGGCCGCGTCCACGCCCTGGGCGATGTCGGCCGACTGGGCGTGCAGGTGGATCGCGACGTCGTTGTTCTTCCAGTGGAAGCCCGACTGCTCGTAGCCGATATCCTTCACGGCCTCGCGGGTCAGGGCCTCGAGGTCCTTGAAGGTCACCGAATCGGGTCCGCGCACCTCGCCGGCGATGACGATGCGGTTGGTCGTGGCGAGTGTCTCGACGCCGAGCCGCGCCTCCGGCATCGCCGCGAGGTAGGCGTCGACCACGGTGTCCGAGATCCTGTCGCAGACCTTGTCGGGGTGTCCCTCGGACACGGACTCGCTGGTGAACAGGTAGTTGGAACGCGGCATCGGACGGCCTCGGCTGCAGAGGTACGCCGTCGCGATCGCGGCGTTTGACCCTTCATGGGGCCGGGGTTCTCGCACCCGGCCGGGGGCCGGTCAAGATGGAGGAACGAACGGATCCGCTATACCGGACGAAGCGACCGGAAAAACGATCGCGCGACGCCCCGGGGCCCGCCCCTGCCCTCAGCCGCCGAGCTTGCTCTCGAGGGCCCGGATGGCGTCGGCCACGTCGCGGCGCGCCTCCTCGGAGAAGTTCTCGGTGATGTGGCGGCCCACGACTTCCGCCAGCCCCTTCAACCCGGCTTCCGACAGGGTCGACTGCTCGCGCTCGCTGAAGCCCGGCGCGATGAAGTCATCGTTCCGGGGCATCCCTTTGAAGAAGTAATCCATCGGCACGCCGGTCATGCGCGAGAAGATGTCGAGATGGACGGCGCTGATCCGGTTGGTTCCCTTCTCGTACTTCTGGAGCTGAGCTGCAGACATACCGAAGCTCTGCGCGACGCGGCGCTGTGTGAGCGATGCCTTGCGGCGCTGCTCGGCGATGCGTTGCCCGACATAGACGTCGCGCTGATCGGTCTTCTGGCCCGCCATGAAGTGCTCGTCCACCCCCTGCCATGAATCCTGGCGGCAAAGCTTAGCGCGCCCCTCGGTACTTGTCACCGGCAGGCGTTCGACGTGGTGGACGATTTGCTCACGGCTCTGCGGCCGGGAGATCTGCAAGAATAGACAACTTGGTGTCCCCGGCAGGGCTCGAACCTGCGACCCCAGGTTTCATACCACTTCGGCTTTCGCCGCCGCGCCCCGAAGGTCCGCGTTCGTGGCCTGGACTATCCCTTCACCGTGGGCTGGACTGCATCCAACCGGTAGGTGCCGCCCGTCTAGTCTCTACACCTTCCCACAGAACGCCGGGGCGCCGCGCGGGCTTGGCTCGGGATCGGCAGAGCATCGGACGGCGGCGCGTCGATGCCGGAAGCTTTCCCCGACTTTGAGCGGATCCGTCGCGCGGTTTCCCGGCGCGACGCCCAATTGAACCTTCTAGGAAACCTGTGCTCTGTCCAGCTGAGCTACGGAGACGACCGGCGCTCCATAGCATTCTCGCCGGCCGAGGCCAACCGCGACCGGTGGGGCGCGGTGCCGGAGCCCGCGATCGCGGGGGGAACCGATGCGCGGGCGCGCGGCGGTCGTGCGGGGACGCCCGCTGGCGGCCTCGATGGCGACCTTGATGGCGGCGGCGCTCGCCGCTGCGGTGCCCTGTCCGGCACGCGCCGCGTCGCGCGCCGGGCCGTCGGCGTGCGCGACCGGGCCGGCGCGCGACGAGGTAGTGGCGGAAATCGGGCCCCGCGGGGAGATCCGTATGGTCTCGGGCCTCCGGGCGGTGCTGGACTCGCTGCGCTGGCCGGACACGCCGGAGGCCGCGTCCGCCGCGCGGACCTGGCTCGAGACCCGGCGGGGCGCCCGGGTCACGGTGGTTCCCCGCGGGCAGCCCGACCGGTGGGAGCGCGCGCGGGCCGACCTCCTGGTCGCGGAGGGCGACATCGCGGAGGGCGCGGATCTGGCGGGCGCGGATCTGGCGGGCGCGGATCTGGCGGGCGCGGATCTGGCGGGCGCGGATCTGGCGGGCGGCCTCATCGGGGCCGGCCTCGCGTACGCGGACGCGAACGAGGCCGATTCGCTGTGCCGGCCCGGCCTGCGCCTCGTGGAGGCGGCCGCCCGCGCGCGCGGGCTCGGCCTCTGGGGCGCGGCGCGCCCTGCGGCGGAGGACGGCCCGGCGCTCCGGGAGAAGGTCGGACATTTCGTCGTCGCGGAGGGCCGAATCCGCCATGTCGGCGAGCGCGGCGCGCGCACCTATCTCGATTTCGCGGCCCGCGGCACGGACGGCCTCACGGTGACAGTATCGAAACGCACTTGGCGAATGATGCGCGCCCGTGGTTTGAGTGCGGCCTCGCTCGAGGGCCGGCGCGTGCGGGTGCGCGGCCTCCTGGAGGTCCGGCGCGGCCCGACCCTGGAGGTCGCCCTCGACGGGCTCGAGACGCTCGAGGAGACGGACCGGCCGGAGGCCGATCCGGAGGGGGAACGGGGATTGCGGCGCTGATCGCGATGGGCGGGATCACGGGGCACATCGGCGCGGGGCGGACCCGCGCGGCGGGGCGGCGCACCCTCGGCGCGGCGGCGTTGGGCGGCCTCGCCCTGCTGCTCGGCGCCTGCGTGGCCGACCAGACCGAGGCGACCGTGCGGCCGGCCGTGGTGCGGGTGCCCGCGGAGGCGCCGCGCACCACCGGCCGCGAGCGCGCCGCCGATGCCGACCACCTCAAGCTCGTGGCCTCCTTCGGGGGCGAGGCCCGGGCCCCCAACGTCACGCGGATGCTGACGGAGGTGACCGACCGCCTCGTGAAGGCCAGCGACCGGCCCGACCAGGCCTACACGGTGACGCTCCTCGACTCACCGGTGGTCAACGCCTTCGCGCTGCCGAACGGGCGGCTCTACGTCACCCGCGGCCTCGTGGCCCTGGCGAGCGACACCTCCGAGGTGGCCGCCGTGCTGGCGCACGAGATGGCCCACGTGACCCTCAACCACGCCACGGCCCGCAGCGAGCTCGAGCTGCGCTCGGCGCTCGTCAGCCGCGTCGTGGCCGACGTGCTGAACGACCCCGATACCGGCGCGCAGCTGCAGAGCCAGTCGCGCTTCGCCCTCGCCCGGTTCTCCCGCGAGCAGGAGCTGGAGGCGGACGCCACCGGCGTGCGCACCCTGGCCAAGGCCGGCTACGACCCGTTCGCGGCCGGGCGCTTCCTCGCCGCGCTCAACCGCTCCACAGGACTGAAGGCCGGCAGCGCCGCCGCGCCCGACATGCTGGCGACCCATCCGGGCACGGCCGAGCGCATCACCCAGGTCACCCGCGCGGCCCGCCGCATCGGCGCGCCGGGCATCGGCACCGACGACCGCGCCGCCTACCTCGCGGCGGTGGACGGGCTCGCCTACGGCGACAACCCGCGCGACGGCGCGGTGCGCGGGCACCGCTTCATCCATCCCGGCCTCGGCATCGCCTTCGAGGTGCCGGAGGGCTTCACCCTGGAGAACACCCGCTCGGCGGTGCTCGGGACCACCCCGGACGGCGCCCGGCGCCTGCTGTTCGACCAGATCGAGGCCAAGGACGGCCAGTCCCTCGAGGCGGTGCTCAAGGCGAGCTGGAACGACGCCCTCGACCCGGCCGGCTTCGAGACCCGGGACGTCGCGGGCCACCCCGCGGCCTTCGCGCTGTCGCGGGGGAAGGAGTGGACCTTCCGCCTCGCGGCCATCCGGATCGGCGACTCGACCTACCGGATGATCATGGCCGCCAAGGGCGCCACCGATCCCGACCCGGCCTTCCGCCGCTGGACCGCGACCCTCGTCGCCGTGTCGCCCGACGAGGCGGTCCTGCGCCCCCTGCGGCTGCAGGTAGTCCAGGCGACTTCGACCAGCGCCGAGGACCTCGCCCGCCGCATGGCGGTGCCCGACCGGGCGCTCGACCGGTTCCTCGTCCTCAACGGGCTGGAGCGGGGCGCCGCGCTGGTGCCGGGACGCGGCTACAAGATCGTCGCGGAATAGCCGCCCTGCGCGGCCGCGCCTTGTGCGGGCGCGGGGCCCGGACATCCTGCCCGGGTCGTTCAGGGAGAGCGCCGTGATTCGATTCTTCTACAATCTCAGCCCCAACCCCATGAAGGTCGCCCTCTGCCTCGAGGAGATGGGGCTGCCCTACGAGCCGGTGCCGGTCGACACCCGCAGGGGCGAGCAGTTCGATCCGGCCTACACGGCCGTCAATCCGAACGGGAAGGTGCCGGCGATCGTCGACGGCGACGTCACCGTGTTCGATTCGAACGCGATCCTGATGTACCTGGCGGGCAAGACCGGCCGGTTCCTGCCGGAGGGCGAGCCGGTCCGCGGCGAGATGCTGTCCTGGCTGATGTTCGTGGCGACCGGCATCGGGCCGTTCTCCGGCCAGTGCGTGCATTTCCGCCACTTCGCGCAGGACGGGGGCGCCTACGCCACCGAGCGCTACGCCTTCGAGGCGCACCGGCACTGGGGCATCCTCGACCAGCGCCTCGCCGACCGCCCCTACGTGCTGGGCGACACCTACACGATCGTCGACATGGCGGTCTGGGGCTGGGCCCGGATGGTGCCCTTCGTCCTCGGCGAGGGCGCCTTCGGGGACCTGCCCAACGTCAAGCGCCACCTCGACGCGGTCAACGCGCGGCCGGCCGCCCAGGCCGCCGAGGCGCTGAAGGGCCGCCACGCCTTCAAGGCGGAGATGGACGCCGAGGCGCGGGGCTTCATGTTCCGCGCCGTGAAGGGCGCCGCCTGACGCCCCGCCGGACCGGTCCCGCGCCTCAGGGCGCGGGGGCGGTCACCGTGAGCATCGGCAGGGTGACGGAGAGCGTTCCGGCCGGCACGCGCGCGGTGCCGAGCGTGAGGCAGGCGCCGAGTCCGAGACAGAGTGCGAGACCGAGCATCGAGGTCTCGAAGCCGCGATAAACCCATTCCATGACGGTCCCCTTTCGCGAGGCAACCGCAGGATGCGCGCATCGCGTTAAGGGATCGGTGCGCCAGCGCGCACGGTCTCACAGTCCGGAGGCGACGAGGGCCGCGCCCGCCGCGATCAGCGCGACGCCGGCCCAGGCGGCGAGGCTGAGGGTCTCGCCGAGCAGGGTGGCGCCGAGGATCGCCACCAGTACGACGCTGAGCTTGTCGATCGGCGCGACCCGGGCAGCGTCGCCCAGCGACAGCGCGCGGAAGTAGCAGAGCCACGACGCCCCGGTGGCGAGCCCCGACAGGACGAGGAAGACGAGGCTCCGACCGGAGACCTGCGCGAGGCCGCCGGCCTGCCCGGAGGCGACCACGATCGCGCCGGCGAAGATCAGGATCACCGCGGTGCGCACGAAGGTCGCGACGTCCGACGGCACGCCCGCGACCCCCACCTTGGCGAGGATCGCGGTCAGCGCCGCGAAGCCGGCGGCGGCGAGCGCCCAGAAGCGCCAGGATTCCAGCAGGGGGCTCACGGAAATTCCTACGCCGTCCCTATTCGCAGGGCTCGGACGCATCCTCGTCCTTGCGAGCGCAGCGAAGCAACCCAGACAGCGCCACGCTCGACGATGTCGCGTCGCCCTGGGTCGCTTCGCTGCGCTCGCGCTGACGGCGCGGCCCAGCGTGATCCGCGCGACTCCTTGCCGAACCGTCAATGTTTCCCGTGAAACATCCGCTGTTCACAGGAGCTTGTCGACGGTGATCGGCAGGTCGCGCACCCGCCTGCCGGTGGCGTGGAAGACCGCGTTGGCGATGGCGGCCGCGGTGCCGACGATGCCGATCTCGCCGAGCCCCTTCACGCCCAGCGGGTTCGCCTTGTCCTCCTCCTCCACGAAGATCACGTCGATATCGTAGATGTCGGCGTGGACCGGCACGTGGTACTCGCCGAGATTGTGGTTCATGAACCGGCCGATGCGGTGGTCGAGCATCGACTCCTCCTCGAGGGCCGAGCCGATCCCCATCACGACGCCGCCGAGGATCTGGCTGCGCGCCGTCTTCGGGTTCAGCACCTTGCCGGCCGCGATCGCCGAGACGATGCGGGTGACCCGGACCTGACCCAGCTCCTCGTCGACCTTCACCTCGGCGAAGATCGCCGAGTGGGTGTAGGCCTCGTATTTCTGATTGAAGTCCTTGTCGGGCCCGGCCTCCTCGACGGCCTCGACCTTGTCGACGCCCGCCGCCTGGAGCACCTCGACGAGCGACACGCTGCGGCCCGGATCGCCCGCGACCGCGATGCGGCCGTCCGCGAACACGGCGCGGTCGAAGTCGACGTTGGCCAGCGGCGAGTTCTCCATTGCGCGGGCGAGCTTGAACACCTGCGCGCCGACGTTGCGGCAGGCCTTCATCACGGCGGTGCCCGAGGAGGCGGCCGTCCACGAGCCGCCGGCGACCGGGGCCTCCGGCAGGCGGGTGTCGCCGAGCTTGGTGGTGACCGCGTCCATCGGCAGGCCCAGCGTGTCGGCCGCGATCTGCGTCAGGATCGTGTAGGTGCCGGTGCCGATGTCGCCGGTGGAGTTGCCGACCGTCAGGCGGCCGTCCGGCGTCAGGGTCGCGATGGCGCTCGACTGCATCATCATCGATTCCCAGATGCCGGTGGCCACGCCCCAGCCGACCAGCTCCCGGCCCTCGCGCATGGAGCGGGGCTCAGGGCTGCGCTTCGCCCAGCCGAACCGCTCGGCGCCCTGCCGGAAGCAGCTCTTCAGCTCCTTCGAGCCGAACGGCTTGCCCTCGGCGGTGGCGTCGGACTCGGCGTAGTTCCTCAGCCGCAGGTCGATCGGGTCGAGCCCGGTCGCGTAGGCGAGTTCGTCCATCGCGGTCTCGATGGCGAAGACGCCGGTCACCGCGCCGGGGGCGCGCATGTCGCCGGGCGTCGGCGTGTCGAGCTTCACCAGCCGGTAGCCGAGGGCGACGTTGTCGCACCGGTAGAGGACGCCCGACCAGTTGACGACGACCTCCTGGTAATCCTCGTACTGCGAGGTGCCCTGGACGGCGTCGTGGCGCAGGGCCGTCAGCCTCCCGTCGGCCTCGGCGCCGAGCGCGATCGTCTGCAGCGCCTCGGACCGGTAGGTGAAGCTCCACAGCTGGTCGCGGGTCAGGGTCACGCGCACGGAGCGCTTCAGCTCCTGGGCGGCCAGCATCGCCAGGAACAGCTGGTACTGCGGGCGCAGGCCCGAGCCGAAGCCGCCGCCGAGATAGGGGTTGAGCACCCGGACCTGATCGGGCTTCAGGCCGAAGACGTTGGTGAGATACTGGTGGCTGTTCGAGACGCCCTGGATCTTGTCGTAGACCGTGTAGGTGCCGTCCTGCTCGACCACCACCGTGGAGGCGTGCGGCTCCAACGGGTTGTGGTGCTCGTCGGCGAGGCTGTAGGCGCCCTGCACGCGGACCGGCGCGCTGCCGAACGCCTTGTCGGCGTCGCCCCAGGGCTCCGGCGGCGGCTTGATGCCCGTGCGCTTGTAGGGCGGGTCGTAGGCGGTGCCGCGCAGGGCTTCCAGGTCGGTCCCGGGCTCCTCCATCGCGTAGCTCACGCGGACGAGGGACGCGGCGTAGCGCGCGGTCTCGAAATCCTCCGCCACCACCAGGGCGACCGGCTGGCCGCTGAACACGATCAGGTCGTCGTAGAGGGCGCGGAACGGCGAGCCGGGGGGCGCCACCTGGTCCTGGAAGTTCTTGTCCCGCCACGCGGTCCGCGGCCGGTTCTCGTGGGTCAGGACCTTGAGGACGCCCGGCACCGCCTCGGCCTCGACCGAGTCGATGGCGGTGATCCGGCCCTTGGCGATCGAACTCGACACCACATAGCCGTAGGCGAGGTCGGGCGCGGCGAACTCGCCCGCGTACTTGGCGAGCCCGGTCACCTTGGCGGGCCCGTCGATGCGGCTGCGCGGGCTGCCGACGAAGGTGTCGCGGCCGGTGGAGCTGAAGGTCTGTGTCATGGCAGAACCTACTGGATGCGCTTGTCGCTGAGCGACTGGGGCGTGCCGGCGGCGGCCTGCTCGAGGCCGCGCACGATGGCGCGCCGGGCGAGATCGATCTTGAAGCCGTTCTCCGACTGGGGCTTGGCCTCCGCGACGATCAGGTCGGCCGCCGCCTGGAAGCTCTCGCGGGTCGCGGGCTTGCCCTCCAGCAGGGCCTCGGCCTCGCGGTTGCGCCAGGGCTTGTGGGCGACGCCGCCGAGCGCCAGCCGCGCGGTCTTCACCCGGTCGCCGTCGAGTTCCAGGGCCGCCGCCACCGAGACCAGCGCGAAGGCGTAGGACAGGCGGTCGCGCAGCTTCAGGTAGGTGTAGTGCTGCGGGAAGCGGCTCTCCGGCAGGTCGACCGACACGATGATCTCGCCGGGGGCGAGGTTCGTGTCCCGCTCGGGC
This sequence comes from Methylobacterium sp. 285MFTsu5.1, assembly GCF_000383455.1. NCBI lineage: Bacteria > Pseudomonadati > Pseudomonadota > Alphaproteobacteria > Hyphomicrobiales > Methylobacteriaceae > Methylobacterium > Methylobacterium sp. 285MFTsu5.1. The sequence continues at coordinate 853,499 of NZ_KB911270.1, forward strand.
GAATCCCCCGGCAGGCGGTGGAACTCGGAGAACGGGATCGACCGGTCGCCCTGCGGTCCGCTCACCCGCACGGTGGCCTCCAGGGCGGCCAGCGCGATGCACATGTCGGAGGGGTGGGTGGCGATGCAGTGCGCGCTCGTCCCGAAGATCGCGTGGATGCGGTTCATCCCGCCGATCGCCGGGCAGCCGGAGCCGGGCGCGCGCTTGTTGCAGGGCGTGGCCACGTCGTAGAAATAGTAGCAGCGGGTCCGCTGGAGCAGGTTGCCGCCCGTGGAGGCGGCGTTGCGCAGCTGCGCCGAGGCGCCGGCCAGGATGGCGTTGCGCAGGAGCGGGTACCGGGCCGCGACCCGATCGTCGTAGGCCGCCTTGGCGTTGGTCACGAGCGCCCCGATCCGCAGGCCGTCCCCGCTGTCCTCGATCCGGTCGAGGGGCAGGCGGGTGATGTCGATCAGCCGGCCCGGCTTCTCGACCTCGTACTTCATCAGGTCGATCAGGTTGGTGCCGCCGGCGATGAAGCGGGCCCCGGCCCCGAAGGCCTGCACCGCCTCCGCCACCGTGCCGGCGCGGACGTAGTCGAAGCGGTTCATCGGGCGCCTCCCTGCATGACGTCCTCGATGGCGTCGACGATGTTGGTGTAGGCGCCGCAGCGGCAGATATTGCCGCTCATCGCCTCGCGGATCTCGTCCCGGGTGTGGGCGTGGCCCTCGTTCATCAGGCCGACCGACGAGCAGAGCTGGCCCGGCGTGCAGTAGCCGCACTGGAAGGCGTCGTGCTCGATGAACGCCTCCTGGATCGGGTGGAGGGCGTTGCTGCCCGCCCGGTCGCCGAGGGCGGCCAGCCCCTCGACCGTGGTGATCTCGGCCCCGTCCTTCATCACCGCCAGCGTCAGGCAGGAATTCACCCGGGTGCCGTTCACCAGCACCGTGCAGGCCCCGCACTGGCCGTGGTCGCAGCCCTTCTTGGTGCCGGTGAGGTCGAGCCGCTCGCGCAGGAGGTCGAGGAGCGTGGTCCACGGTGCGACCTGCAGTTCGCGCCGCTGCCCGTTGATCGTCAGCGTGATGCCGATCGGCGTGTCCGCCGACACCGGCGGCTGGGTCTCGAGGCGCATGATGTCGTCCACGGTCTGGGCCGGCCGGGGCCGGGCGGGAGCGGATCGGTCCGGGGCAGCGACCGGCAGCGACGCGCGGGCCGCGGCCTGGGCTTCCGGTCGATAACCATTCCAATCTGCGCCTGTTCCGGAGCGCGCCGTCTCAACCCGTGAGCGAGGGTGGCGCGCCTGCGGCGCGCATATCGGCCGCCGCACCGTCCGACATTGCCGGCCCCACCTCGCCTCGGCTAACCCTCCTTCCCGCAGAGTCCACGCCGCACCCCGGAGCCACCGATGGCCGCGCTCGACGCGATCCTCAACGACATCGACACGGACCTGGAGAACGCCCTGGAGCGGCTGTTCGCCTTCCTGCGGATCCCGTCGATCTCCACCGATCCCGCCTATGCCGGGCATTGCCGCGAGGCCGCCGCCTGGCTCGCCCAGGACCTGACCGCGCTGGGCTTCGAGACCTCGGTGGAGGAGACCTCGCTCCACCCGGTGGTCCTGGCCCACCGGCCGAAGCCGGGAGCGCCGCACGTCCTGTTCTACGGCCATTACGACGTGCAACCGGTCGATCCCCTCGACCTGTGGAAGACGCCGCCCTTCGAGCCGCACATCGCTGACGACGGCCAGGGCGGCAAGACGATCGTCGGGCGCGGCGCCTCCGACGACAAGGGTCAGGTGATGACCTTCGTGGAGGCATGCCGGGCCTATATCGCCATGCACGGCGAGTTGCCTTGCGGCGTCACGATCCTGATCGAGGGCGCCGAGGAGAGTGGATCACAAGGCCTGCCCGAATGGGTCGCGGCCAACCGCGAGAGACTCGGCTGCGACGTGGTCCTCGTCTGCGACACCGGCATGTGGGACCGGAAGACCCCGGCCATCACGTCGTCGCTGCGCGGGCTCGCCTATTTCGAGGTGAAGGTCACCTGCGCCGACCGCGACCTGCATTCCGGCTTCTTCGGCGGCGCGGCGCGCAACCCGATCCACGTTCTGTCGAAGATCATCGCCGACCTGCACGACGCGGACGGGCGGGTGACGATCCCGGGCTTCTACGAGGGCGTTCACGAGCGCCCGCCGGAGTTGCTGGAGCAGTGGCGCGGCCTCGGCCTGACGCCGGAGACGCTGCTCGGGCCGATCGGCCTCAAGGAGCCCGCGGGCGAGCGCGGGCGGATGCCGATCGAGCTGGTGCAGTCCCGCCCCTCCTGCGACGCCAACGGCATCATCGGCGGCTATACCGGCGAGGGCACCAAGACGGTGATCGCCTCCACCGCCTCCGCCAAGGTCTCGTTCCGCCTCGTGGACGACCAGGACCCGAAGCGGCTCGCCGAGAGCTTCGAGGCCTTCGTGCGCGCGCGGGTGCCGGCCGACTGCCAGGTCGAGGTCATCACCTACAAGGGCTCGCGGGCGATCAGCCTGCCCTTCGACATGCCGCAGCTCGGGGCCGCCAAGGCGGCGCTGCAGGACGAGTGGGGCGTGCCGGCCGTGACCGTGGGCGCGGGCGGCTCGATCCCGATCGTCGGCGACTTCAAGCGGATCCTGGGGCGCGACACCCTGCTGATCGGCTTCGGCCTCGACGACGACCGGATCCACTCGCCGAACGAGAAGTACGACCTGACGAGCTTCCACAAGGGCACGCGCTCCTGGGCGCGGATCCTCGCGGCCCTCGGCCAGGGCTGATCCCGGCAGCGGCCCGATCTCAGCGGGCGGGCGCCGCCCGCATCTTCCCGTCGACCCAGGCCCAGAGCGCCCGGACCTCCTCGGCGGCCTGGCTGCCGGGGGCGAATTCCGTGACGCCGAGCCCGGTCGCCAGGGCGTCCTGGTGGTCGACCCGGTGGATGATCCCGGGCTCGGCCAGCACGCCCAGGGCGCGCAGCTGCGCCGCGTAGGCGCTGGTGCGCGGCGAGGGCGGCGGCGGGCACTGGTTCAGCACCAGGGCCAGCCGCTCCCGCAGGCCGAGGCCGACCAGCGCCTGGAGCGTCGGCCGGGCGGCCACGATGTCGAGCCGGGAGGGACGGACCGGCATCAGGACGAAATCGGCGTCCTTCAGGGCCGGCGCGAGGCCGGACGCGCTGCCGGCGGTGTCGAGGACGGCGAGGGTCGTGCCCTGCTCGGCGAGAATACCGAGGATCTCCGAGAGCTGGCCCATCTCCCAGGGCTGGACCCGGTCGACCGCGACGGCGTCGCGCGCGCGGTCGCTCCTGCCGTCGTTCTTGCGCAGGGCCCCCCAGCCGGCTAGCGAGCTCTGCGGGTCGAGATCGAGGGCGGTCACCTGCTCGCCCGCTTCCGCGGCGGCGACCGCCAGGGAGGCCGCCAGGGTGGTCTTGCCCGTCCCGCCCTTCTGCACCGCCAGGGCGAGGACCCGCAGCGGCCCGGCGTCGGGCCAGGGCGCGGTCTCCGGCGCCGGTTCGGATCCTTCGGGATCCATGCGTGTCCCACCTCTCCACATCTGTCAGCCGGGCCGCGGCCCAGGCGGCGCCGAATCGAACGACCGGCACGACCGTGCTTAGCGTGACGGCGTGGGCCGGAGCCAGCGCCGCGCCCCGGCACCTGTGGACCGCCCCGAGGCGGCTCCCGATCACCGGTCCCGGGGACCGGTCCCGGACTTCCGCCGCGAGGCCGCCGCGATACCGCATCGCGGGATCGTGCGCCGGGCCCGCGCGTTGGGCCGGCATCCCCACAGGTTGAGCGGCGCGCCAAGACCCTCGCCCCGACAAGCTCCGCGACAGGATCCCCATGCGCCTCGATCGCCGCCGCCTGCTCGGAACCGGTCTCCTGGCCCTCGCCGCCCCCGCGGCGCGCGCCGCGACGCCGTCGCCCCCGACGAGCCGGCCCGTGGGGACGCTGGAGCTCGCCATCGCGGCGGACGCGCCCTCGACCCCCACGGGGCTCGCCATCGCCCGGGGCGGCCGGATCTTCGTGATGATGCCGCGCTTCACCGGCGCGGAGCCGATCACCCTCGGCGAGGTGCTGCCCGACGGGTCGGTGAAGCCCTACCCGGACGCGGCGACCAACCGCCCGGATCCGGGCGCGCCGCAGGCGTCGCTGTTCCACGTCCCCAACGGCGTCTTCGACCGCGACGACACCCTCTGGGTGCTCGATGCCGGACTGCCCGCCGGCAAGGGGCGGCCGGTGCCGGGCGGCGCGAAGATCCTGGCGATCGATATCGGCCGGAACAGCGTCCGCCGGACGATCCCCCTCGACGCGGGGATCGGCCCGGATTCCTCCCTGAACGACCTGCGGGTCGACGTGCGCGACGGCCGCGCGCTGGCCTACGTCACCGACCAGGGCCAGTCCGGCGCGGGCGCGATCCTGGCGGTCGACCTCGACAGCGGGCGGGTGGTGCGGCGCCTCGCGGACCACGTCAGCACGCGGTCCGAGGAGGGCATGGTCAAGTTCGTGGAGCGCCGCCCCGTGATGGAGCGGAAGGGCGACGCGCCCGAGAAGAGCCCGAAGGGCGGCGCCAACGGCATCGCGATCAGCCCGGACGGCCGCCGCCTCTACTACGCGCCGCTGATGAGCCGGCGGCTCTACGCGGTCGAGACAGCGGCCCTGCGCGATCCGGACGTCGCGGACGCGGCCGTGGCCGCCGCCGTCGCGGATCTCGGCGAGAAGGGCATGACCGGGGGACTGACCACCGATTCCCAGGACCGGGTCTATCTCAGCCTGCAGGAGCACAACGCGGTCGGCCGGCGCCTGCCGGACGGCACCGTCGAGGTGCTGGCCGCCGACGACCGGCTGGTCTGGGCCGACACGTTCTGGATCACCCCGGACCGTTGGCTCTATATCTCGGCGGCCCAGGTGAACCGGCGGCCGGAATTCAACCGCGGCCGGGACCTGCAGCAGCCGCCCTACGCGATCCTGCGCATGCGCATCGACGCCGACCCAGTCCTGTAGCGGATCATGACGGACCTCTCGCACGACCCGGACTTCTTCGCCCTGCTCACCGGCAGCTACGCGCGGCGCCTCGGCGAGCCTCTGGTGCCGGCGGATGCGGACGCGGACTGGCTCTACGCGGCAGCCCCGTTCGCGGTGCTCGCCCATGACGGGGGCGCGGATCCGCGCTTCGTCTACGCCAACCGGACCGCGCAGGCCTGCTTCGGCTACGCGTGGGACGAGCTCGTCGGCCTGCCCTCGCGGCTCTCGGCCGAGGCTCCCGAGCGGGCCGAGCGGCAGCGGCTCCTCGACGCGGTCACCCGGGACGGCTTCAGCCGCGGCTATCGCGGCCTGCGGATCGCCAAGGACGGCCGGCGCTTCTGGATCGACGAGGCGGTGGTCTGGCAGCTCGACCGCGACGGCGCGACGGTAGGGCAGGCCGCGACCTTCGCGCAGTGGCGCGACGCGTGAGGGCCAGGCCGCCGCCCGGTCAGCCGTCCTCCTCGATGCTGACCTGGGCGATCTGCACGGCGCCGCCGTTCCAGTGGGCCGCCACGACGTGGCCCAGCGCGACCGCGAGGACGCAGAGCACCACCGAGGCGAACACGTTGACCATGGCCCGGACCACCGCGCCGTTCCGCATGAGGTCGAGGGTCTGGAGGCTGAACGACGAGAAGGTCGTGTAGCCGCCGCACAGCCCGATCATCACGAACAGGCGGACGTTCTCGGAGACCGGGAAGCGCCCATGCGCCAGGGTCAGCGTGCCGAACAGGCCGATGATGAACGAGCCCGTCACGTTGATGAGGATCGTGCCCCAGGGCAGGTCGCGGCTGATGGGCAGCGCCAGCACCGAGACGACGTAGCGGGCCAGGGTGCCGAGGGCACCGCCGATCATGACCAGGATGCAGGTGGTGAAGGACATGCGCGCTCCAGTGCGTCGGGCGGGCATGAGAAACCCGCCGTCGCGGCGGGTGCTTGCAAGACGCACTCCCACCGCCGGTTTCGCGGTAGGAGTCATCAGCCCTGACGGGCGGTTTCGGGGAACTCCATCCCCATCGGGGACGGCCCATAGCGCCTGCGCGGGCCGAGCGCAACGGCCGCCCGGGGCAGCCCCCCGGGCCCGCTGGTCAGGCCCGCCCCTCCTGCACGGCGTGGCAGGCGACGCCGTCGAGGAGCGCCGGCACCTCGGTCCGGCAACGGTCGTTGGCGAGCGGGCAGCGCGGGTTGAAGGTGCAGCCGGGCGGCGGGTCGATCGGGTTCGGGATCTCGCCGGAGACCGGCACCCGGGCGCGGCCGACATGGGCGAGGTCGGGCACCGCGTCGAGGAGCATCCGCGTGTAGGGGTGGCGCGGCGTCGCGAACAGGTCCCTGGCGGACGCGACCTCCACGAGGCGGCCGAGATACATCACGCCCACCCGGGTCGCCATGTGGCGGACCACGGCGAGGTTGTGGGAGATGAACAGGTAGGTCAGCCCCAGCCGGTCCTGCAGGTCGCGCATCAGGTTGAGGATCTGCGCCTGCACCGAGACGTCGAGCGCCGAGGTCGGCTCGTCGCCCACCAGGAACTCGGCCTGGCTCGCCAGCGCCCGGGCGATCGCCACCCGCTGGCGCTGCCCGCCTGAGAATTCGTGCGGGTATTTTCGGGCGTCGTCGGCGTGGAGACCGACGAGGCCGAGGAGCTCGCCGACCCGGGCACGGATCGCCCCCTCCCCCTGGATCAGGTCGAAGGCCCGGATCGGCTCGGCGATGATCTTCCCCACCCGCCAGCGCGGGTTCATGGACGCGTAGGGGTCCTGGAAGATCATCTGGATGCGGGCGCGCAGGCGCCGCCGCGCCGCGGCCTGGCGCGGGTCAGTCATCGAGACGCCGGTGATCCGCACCTCGCCGGCCGTGGGCGGCAGCAGGCCGACCACCATCCGGGCCACCGTCGACTTGCCGGAGCCGGATTCGCCGACGATCGCGAAGGTCTCGCCCTTCTCGATCGCGAAGCCGACGCGGTCGACCGCCGTGAGGAATTTCCGCGGCTCGCGCTCGATCACCCGGTTGAGCCAGGGCTTCGAGACGTCGAACTGGCGGCGCAGGTCGGTGACTTCGACGTAGGCGCTCACGCTGCGCGCTCCGCTGCATCGTACAGGTGACAGGCCACCCGGCTCGCGTCGACCGGGATCGGCTCGGGCCGCTCGACGCGGCAGCGGGCGAAGACCTTCGGGCAGCGCGGGTTGAAGGCGCAGCCCTTCGGGATGGCGGTGAGCCGCGGCATCGATCCGGGGATCTGGCTCAGCCTTTCGGCCTCCTGCGACAGGGTCGGGATCGCCCCCATCAGGCCGACCGCGTAGGGGTGGTGCGGCTTGGCGATCACCGACGCGACCGGGCCGATCTCGGCCACCCGTCCCGCATACATCACCGCCACCCGGTCGGCGGCCTCGGCGATGACGCCCATGTCGTGGGTCACCAGCATCACCGCGGTGCCGTGCTCGCGGCACAGGCGCTTGAGCAGCGTGATGATCTGGGCCTGGACCGAGACATCGAGGGCAGTCGTCGGCTCGTCCGCGATGATCAGCTCCGGCTCGGCCGCGAGCGCGAGGGCGATCACCACCCGCTGGCGCATGCCGCCGGAGAACTCGTGCGGGTAGCCGTCGATGCGCCGCTCGGGCGCCGGGATGCCGACCTCGGCGAGCAGGTCGATGGCGCGGCTGCGCGCCGCCTTGGCGGACAGGTCGGTGTGGGTGCGCAGGGTCTCGACGATCTGGTCACCGACCCGGAACAGCGGGTCGAGCGAGGTCAGCGGATCCTGGAAGATCATGCCGATGCGCTTGCCGCGCACCCGCCGCATCGCCTCGGGGGAGAGGTTGTCGATGCGCTCGCCCCGCAGGCGGATCTCGCCGCCGGCGATCCGACCGGGGCGGTCGATCAGCCCGATCACCGCCGAGCCGGTCACCGACTTGCCGGCCCCGGACTCGCCGACGACGCCCAGGATCTCGCCGCGGCCGATGTCGAACGAGACCCGATCGATGGCGGTGAGCGGCCCGCGGCGGGTGTCGAAGGCGACCGTCAGGTCGCGCACGGAGAGGATGGTGTCGGTCATGCCTTGGCCGTTCCGGCGTCGGGCCGTCGGACGACCCCTCCCGTCCTTGCGAGCGGAGCGAAGCAATCCAGCGGCGCCGCGCTCACCGAGGTCGCGCTGCCCTGGGTCGCTTCGCTGCGCTCGCGATGACGATGCCCGATCATTGCAGCTTCGGATTGAGCGCGTCGCGCAGCCAATCCCCCAGGAGGTTGATGGCGATGACGAGCCCGGCGAGCGCCAGCCCCGGGAAGGCGACGATCCACCACTCGCCGGAGAACAGGAACCGGTTGCCGGTGCGGATCAGCGTGCCGAGCGACGGCATCGTCTCGGGCAGGCCGGTGCCGAGGAACGACAGGGTCGCCTCCGTGATGATCGCCAGCGCGAGGTTGATCGTCGCGATCACGAAGACCGGGCCGGTGACGTTCGGCAGGACGTGGCGGACCATGATCACCGGGGGCGACAGGCCGATCAGCCGCGCCGCCTGGACGTAGTCCTTGCCCTTCTCGACCATCACGGAGGAGCGCACGGTCCGGGCGTACTGCACCCAGAAGGACAGGCCGATCGACACCACGATCAGCCCGATCAGCGGCCCGACATCGAGCGCGCTGCCGAAGCTCGCCTTGGCGACGCCGTCCACCACCAGGGCGATCAGGATCGCCGGGAAGGTGAGCTGCACGTCGGCGACCCGCATGATCAGCGTGTCGAGGAAGCCGCCCGCGTAGCCGGCGATCAGGCCGAGGGCGATGCCGAGGATGCCGGAGGTCAGCACACCGAGCACGCCGACGATCAGCGACAGGCGCAGGCCGTACAGCACCGCCGAGAGCACGTCCCGGCCCTGGTCGTCGGTGCCGAGATAGAACGGCGCCTGTCCGTCCGCCTGCCAGATCGGCGGCAGGTTGGAGTTGATCAGGTCGAGCTGGGCCGGGTCGTAGGGGTTCTGCGGGGCGATCCACGGGGACGCGAAGGCGAGCCCGACCATCAGCAGCGTGGCGATCAGCGCCGCCACAGCGGTTTTCGAGCGCAGGAAGTTCGCCAGCAGGTCGGAGTCGCGCCAGCGCGCGAGCCGCGAGGGCTTCGCCTCCGGCAACGGGACCGGCGGCGCGTCGCCGGCGTCGAGGTCGTACCCGCTCATCGGCCGCCCCTCACGCCATGTCCAGTCGGGAAGCTCAGGGAGGCACCTGTCGTCTTTGCGAGCGGCGCGAAGCGATCCAGCAGAGCCACGCCGACCGGACGCGCGCTGCCCTGGGTCGCTTCGCTGCGCTCGCGATGACGGGGTGGCCGGGCGGAGGAGTCCGTCATGTCCGACCTCACGCCGTCCGCCCCGCGGGCAGCCGCAGGCGCGGGTCCACCACCGTGTAGAGGATGTCGACCACGAGGTTGATGGTCACGAAGATCAGCGCGACGAGCAGCAGGTACGCGGACATGATCGGGATATCGACGTTCTGCACGGCCTGGACGAAGAGCAGGCCCATGCCGGGCCACTGGAACACCGTCTCGGTGATGATCGAGAAGGCGATGACCGAGCCGAGCTGCAGCCCCGCGATGGTGATCACCGGCACCAGCGTGTTCTTCAGCGCGTGCCGCAGGTGGACGGCGCGCGTGGTGAGCCCCCGCGCCCGGGCGAAGCGGACGTAGTCGGTGCGCAGCACCTCCAGCATCTCGGCGCGGACCAGCCGCATGATCAGCGTCATCTGGAACAGGCCGAGCGTCACCGAGGGCAGGATCAGCGCCTTGAGCCCGGAGGCGGTCAGGAAGCCGGTGGTCCACCAGCCGAGCCGCACCGTGTCGCCGCGCCCGTAGGAGGGCAGCCAGCCGAGCGTCACCGAGAACAGGTAGATCAGCAGGATGCCGATCAGGAAGGTCGGCAGGCTGATCCCGATCAGCGAGACCGCCTGGAACAGCCCGGCGAGCCAGGACTCGCGGCGCAGCGCGCAGTACACGCCCATCAGGATCCCGACCACCAGGGCGAAGATCGTGGCGCAGAAGGCGAGTTCCAGCGTCGCCGGCATGCGCTCGGCCAAGAGCTGCGAGACCGGCTGCCGGAACTGGTACGAGATGCCGAACTGGCCCCGCACCACGTTGCCGGCGTAGCGGACGAACTGGACCAGCACCGGGTCGTCGAGGCCGAGATCCGTCCGGATCTGGGCCCGCTCGGCCACGGTGGTGTCGGGCCCGACGATCTGGTTTACGGGGTCGCCCGCGAACCGGAACATCGCGAAGGCGATGAGCCCGACGACCGCGAGGACCGCGGCCGCCTGGATCACCCGGCGCAGCAGGAAGGCGAGCACGCCCCGGCCCCTACTGCGGGTCCTTCGACACCCAGTAGAGCAGCAGCAGGTTATCGGCGCGCTGGGTCAGGTGGACCTTCTTGGAGACGCCCCAGGCCAGCGCCTGCTGGTGCAGCGGGATGTAGCCCCAGTCGGCGTTGAGGACGTCGAAGCCCTCCTTGATCAGCGCGTCGCGCTTGGTCTTGTCGGTCTCGCCCTCGACCTTGTCGGCGATCGCGTCGATCTTCGGGTCGCAGTAGCCCGCGAGGTTCCAGCTGCCCCGGCCCGACTTGTCGCCGGGCTTCCGGCAGCCGACGATCTCGTAGAGGATGTTGTGGCTGTCGAGCGAGGACGGGGTCCAGCCCAGCAGGTAGAACGAGGTGTCGTAGGCCGGCGCCAGCACCTTGGCGAAGTACTTGGCCTTCGGCTGGGCGTTCAGGTTCACCTTGACGTTGATGCGGGCCAGCATCGAGACCACCGCCTGGCAGATCGCCTCGTCGTTGACGTAGCGGTCGTTCGGGCAGTCCATGGTCAGCGAGAACCCGTCCGGGTAGCCGGCCTGGGCCATCAGCTCCTTGGCCTTCTTGAGGTCGGTGGCCGGGCGCTTGAACTCGGCGCCGCGGTCGTAGAGGGCCGGGGCGATCATCAGCGCGGAGGGCACCGCCTGCCCGCGCATCACGCGCTTGGCGATCGTGTCCTCGTCGATGGCGAGGTAGAAGGCCTCGCGCACCTTGATGTCCTTGAACGGGTTCTTGCCCTTGACGCTCGAATCCTTCAGCTCGTCCCGGTCCTGGTCCATGCCGAGGAAGATCGTGCGCAGCTCCGGGCCGGCCATCACGGTGGCGGTGCCGCTGGCGTTGACCCGCTGCTGGTCCTGCAGCGGCACCGGGTCGATCCAGTCGACCTCGCCGGAGAGGAGCGCGGCGACGCGGGTCGCCGGGTTGGCGATGGTGGTCAGCACCGCCTCGTCGAGGTTCGACTCGACCTTGCCCCAGTAGCCGGGAAACTTCTTGAAGACGGTCTTCACGCCGGGCTGGTGCTCGGTGATCACGAACGGGCCGGTGCCGTTCTCGTGCAGCGTGGCGTAGCTCGGGCTGGTGGCGCTGGGGGGCGTCGGCTGCACGACGCCGTTCTTCTCGGACCACGCCTTCGACATGATCACCCAGGTCGGGAACTGGGCGATGGCGATCGGGTTCGGCTTCTTCAGCACCATGTCGACGGTGAAGTCGTCGACCTTCACGAACTCGGCGTCGGCGGGCACGTTGGTGGTGAAGTTCGAGCCCGGGGCGCGGACGCGCTGGGCGGAGAAGATCACGTCGTCGGCGGTGAACGGCGTGCCGTCGTGGAACTTGACGTTCTTGCGCAGGTGGAAGCGCCAGCGGGTCGGCTCGGGCGTCTCCCAGGATTCCGCGAGGCCGGGAGCGAATTTCAGGTTCTTGTCGAGGGTGACGAGGGACTCGTAGGCCGCCTGCTGCATCCCTTCCGTGAAGCTCTCCTTGAGGGAGTACGGGTCGAGGGATTTCAGGTCACCCTGGAAGGCGAAGCGGAAGACGTTGGCGGCCTGCGCGGGCAGCGCGGCGAACGCGAACGTCGCGACCGTGCTCGCGGCCACGCCGCGGGCGAGGGTCTTCAGGGCTGAGCGGGACAAGCGGATCTCCGAGACCGTGAATGCGCCACCGGCCGGCTGCCCCGGCGGCGTCCACCGCGGCGTCAGCAAGCATCGGACCATCTGTATACAAGACGAGGGCCGAGCCTGTCGCGGCTGAGTGACATTACTCGCGTTCCAAAGCGCGTTTTCCCCGGTTCCGATCGCTAGCTTCGACACGCCCCGTCTTGGCGAGCGCGGCGAAGCCATCCAGGGCGGCGCCGCGCCTCACGACGGCGCGCTGCCCTGGGTCACGTCGCTCCGCTCGTGATGACGGAGCGGGCGGCATCCAGCGAAGACGTCGACCGGACGCCGCAACGCGCGGCCGGCGCCGGCCTACTCGGCCGCCACCCGCGCGGGCTCGCGCCGCGCCTCGGCCTCGGCCTCGGCCGTCTCGCCCTCCGCCACCGCCTTGCGCCGGAACAGGCGCATGACGACGACGAAGAAGACCGGCACGAAGAACACCGCCAGCACGGTCGCGGTGATCATGCCGCCCATCACGCCGGTGCCGATCGCCTGCTGGCTCTTCGAGGCGGCGCCGGTGGCGATGGCCAGCGGCACCACGCCGAAGATGAAGGCGAGCGAGGTCATCACGATCGGCCGGAACCGGAGCGTCGCCGCCTCGACCGCGGCCCGCACCACGGAGGTGCCGGGCTTCCAGAGGTCCTTGGCGAACTCCACGATCAGGATCGCGTTCTTGGCCGAGAGGCCGATGATCGTGATCAGCCCGATCTTGAAGTACACGTCGTTGGGCATGCCGCGCAGGTACACGGCCGCCACCGCGCCGATGACGCCGAGCGGGATCACCAGCATCACCGAGACCGGGATCGCCCAGCTCTCGTAGAGCGCCGCGAGGCACAGGAACACGATCAGCACCGACAAAGCGAGCAGCAGGCTCGCCTGGCTGCCCGCCTGCTTCTCCTGGTAGGACTGACCCGTCCAGGCGTAGCCGAAGCCCTTCGGCAGCTGCAGCATCAGCCGCTCCATCTCGGCGATGGCGTCGCCCGACGTGTAGCCGGGGTTCGGCTCGCCGGTGAAGCGCACCGACTGGTAGCCGTTGAAGCCGACGATCTGGCTCGGCCCCATGCTCCATTTCAGCTCCGCGAAGGACGACATCGGCACCATCGTGTTGGTGGCGTTCTTCACCGCGTAGTTGAGGATGTCCGAGGCGTTCATGCGCTGAAGCTGCTCGGCCTGCACGTAGACCCGCTGCATCTTGCCCCGGTTGGGGAAGTCGTTCGGGTAGACCGAGCCGAGGTTGAGCTGGATCGTGTTGTTGATGTCCTCGAACTTCACGCCGAGCGCGGCCGCCTTCTCGCGGTCGATCACCAGCTCCGCCTGCGGGGTCGGCGGCAGGCCCTCGATCTTCACCTTCTGGAGGATCGGGCTCTGCTGCGCGAGCTTCAGGAGCTGCTCCTGGGCCGACAGCAGCGCCGCGTAGCCGCGGTTGGCCCGGTCCTGCAGGCGGAACGAGAAGCCCGCCGCGTTGCCGAGGTTGTCGACCGGGGGCGGCTCCTGCGCGTCCACCGTGGCGTCGCGGTACGTGGCGAGCGCCGCGTTGGTGCCGGCGACGAGCGCGGCGGCCGAGTTCTTGGCGTCGCGCTCGGACCACGGCTTCAGAGTCACGAACGCCTGGCTGGTGCTCGGGGCCTGGCCGGAGAACGAGAAGCCGTTCAGCATCGTCACGGTGGCGACGCCGGGCTGCGCCAGCAGGTGCTCCTCGACCTTGCGCACCGCCTCCTGGGTACGGTTGTAGGAGGCGCCCGGGGGCGTCTGGATGTCGACCGTGAAGAAGCCCTGGTCCTCCACCGGCAGGAAGCCCTCCGGCAGGTTGACGAAGGCGTAGGCCGTGCCCGCCACGAGCGCGACGTAGACCAGCATCACCCGGCCGGACTTCCGGATGAACGCCGCGGTGCCGCGGCCGTAGCGGGCAGTCTCCCGGTCGACGAACCGGTTGAACATCCCGAACACGCCGCCCTTGGCGTGGCCGTGGCCCTTCTCGATCGGCTTCAGGAAGGTCGCGCAGAGCGCCGGCGTCAGCGACAGGGCGAGCAGCGCCGAGAAGGCGATGGAGGTCACCATCGCGATCGAGAACTGCCGGTAGATGATGCCGACCGAGCCGGGAAAGAAGGCCATCGGGATGAACACGGCGATCAGCACCAGGGTGATGCCGATGATCGCCCCGGTGATCTGCCCCATGGCCTTCTTGGTGGCCTCCTTGGGGGGCAGACCCTCCTCGTTCATGATCCGCTCGACGTTCTCCACCACCACGATGGCGTCGTCGACCAGGATGCCGATGGCCAGCACCATGCCGAACATGGTGAGCACGTTCACCGAGAAGCCCGAGATCCACATCACCGTGACCGTGCCCATGAGGGCGATCGGCACCACGATGGTGGGGATCAGGGTGTAGCGGATGTTCTGCAGGAACAGGAACATCACGAGGAAGACCAGCACCACCGCCTCGACCAGCGTGTGCAGCACCTTCTCGATGGAGGCCTCCACCGCCGGGGTGATGTCGTAGGGGATGTCCCACTTCAGGTCCGGCGGGAAGAACTGGGACAGCTCCACCATCTTGGCGCGGATCGCCTTGGCGGTCTCGAGCGCGTTGCCGTCGGGGGCGAGCGTCACCGAGATGCCGGCGGCGGGGCCGCCGTTGAGGCGCGTGGAGAACTGGTAGGCGTCGCCGCCGAGCTCGATCCGGGCGACGTCGCGCAGGCGCACGTTCGAGCCGTCGGGATTGGCCCGCAGCACGATAGCGCCGAACTCCTCGATCGTGCCGAGCTGGCCCTTCACGATGATCGGCACGGTGAGCGCCTGCCGGGTCGGGCTCGGCTGCGCGCCGACCGAGCCGGAGGCGACCTGGACGTTCTGGTTGCGGATCGCGTCGGTGACGTCCGAGGCGCTGAGCGAGAGGCCGCGCAGCTTGTCGGGATCGACCCAGACGCGCAGCGACCGCTCGGTGGAGTAGAGCGTCGCGCGCCCGACCCCGGGGATGCGCCGGATCTCGTTGATGACGTTGCGGATCAGGAAGTCGCCGAGGCCGACCTCGTCCATCGACCCGTCGGTGGAGACGAGGGTGATGATGTTGAGGGTCGCGGCCGAGGCCTCCTCCACGAGGATGCCCTGCTGGCGCACCTCGGCCGGGAGGCGCGCCTCCACGCGCTTCAGCCGGTTCTGCACCTCGACCGAGGCGAGCGACGGGTCGGTGCCGGGCTGGAAGGTGGCGGTGATGTTGACCGAGCCGAACGAGTCGGTGGTCGACTCGAAGCTCATGATGTTGGCGGCGCCGTTCAGCTCATCCTCGATGAGCCGGGTCGTGCCGATGTAGAGGCTCTCCACGGAGGCGCCCGGATAGGCCGTGGACAGGGCGATGGAGGGCGGGGCGATCACCGGGTACTGCGCCACCGGCAGGTTCGGGATGGCGAGCGCGCCGCCGAGGCAGATGAACAGCGCCACCACCCAGGCGAAGACCGGGCGGTCGATGAAGAAGCGTGCCATGATCGGGCTCTCCCGGACTCAGTGGCGCTGCTGGACGGCGGCGGCCCGCGGGGTGACCTCCGCCTTGTCGCCCGGCACGTCGGGCGCCTCGTCGGTGTCGTGCTTCGGTCCGGTCTCGCCGTGGACCGGGGTCTGGTCGAGGGGCTTCACCTTGGCGCCGACGGTGATCTTCTGGAAGCCGTCGATGATGACGCGCTCGCCGGCCTTGAGGCCCGAGCGGATCAGCCAGTTCTGCCCGACGACCGGCCCGACCTCGACGGGCTGGCGCATCACGGTCTCGTCGGCGCGCACGATCCAGACCTCGGCGCGGCCGTCGTCGGTGCGCTGGATCGCCTGCTGCGGCACCGCGATCGCGTCGGAATCGATGCCCTGCTTGATCCGCGCCCGCACGTACATGCCGGGGAACAGCTCGTCGTGCGGGTTCGGGAACTGCACCCGCAGCGTCACCTGGCCGGTGCTCGGGTCGGCGGTGACGTCCGAGAACAGCAGCCGGCCCGCCAGCGGGTAGAGGGAGCCGTCATCCATGATCAGGTGGACGTTGGCGGTGTTGTCCTCCAGGCGCGCCAGCTCGCCGCTCGCGAGGTCCCGGCGCAGGCGGTTCAGCTCGCCGACCGACTGGGTGATGTCGACGTAGATCGGGTCGAGCTGCTGGATCGTGGCGAGCGCGCCCGTGGAGCCCGGCTCGATCAGCGTGCCCTCGGTGAGCAGCGCCCGGCCGATGCGGCCGGTGATCGGCGCGCGCACGTCGGTCCAGCCGAGGTTGAGCTGCGCGCGGTCGCGGGTCGCCTTGGCGCCGGCCACCTCGGCCTCCGCCTGCTTCTTGGCCGCGAAGGCGGCGTCGTACTGCGCTTGGCTCGCGGTGGCGCGGGAGAGCAGCTGCTCGAGCCGGTCGGCCTGCTGGCGGGCGAGCACCAGGGCGGCCTCCTGGCGGGCGAGGGCCGCCTCGGCGCTGGCGAGCTCGACCTCGTAGGGTGCCGGGTCGATCTTGTAGAGGATGTCGCCCTCCTTGACCTGGCTGCCCTGCTCGAAGAGCCGCTTGACCACGAGCCCGGAGACCCGGGAGCGGACCTCGGCGATGCGCATCGGCGCGACGCGGCCCGGCAGGTCGCGCAGGTAGGGGATCGCCTGGGGCTCCACCTTGACGAACCCGACCTCCGGCACCGGCGGGGCCGGCGCGGCGACCTGCTTCGGGTTGCAGGCGGCGACACCCAGCAGGAGCAGGGCCGCGGGCAGGAGGGCGGTCGCGCGGGCCGAGGCGCGGAACGACGACGGGATTCTGGCGGACAAAGTGCGGGTCACGATTACCGACGCTCCTGAAAGCATGCGTCTGCTGAGGCTGGCGCGGAGCGTGGGCCCGCGCATCGTCGAGTCAGATCCCGGGACCGGTCACGAGGCCGGTCGGACGAAGATCAGGACGGGCGCGCCATCATGCCGGCCGCGAGACCGGCGCGCGCGTCAGGCCCGGCGTGGAGGCCGGTGCGGCGAACCGTCCGGCGCGGAGGCCGGTACGCTGTCGGACCTGTAGTCGAACGATGCGTTGACAGTGTGACGGGGGCGCGGCGCGTCGACCGGCGGGCGCGGCAGCCCCAGTTCGGTGAGGATCTCGCTGTCGGCGGCGCAGAGATCGGTGCGGCCGAAGACCGAACGCTTGGCCTCGGACCGCTTGGCCTCGGGCTGCGCGTCCGGCGTGCCGGACAGGATCGTCAGGCGCGGGCTCGCGATGGCGCAGGCCGGGCCCTCCGGGCGCGCGGCCTCGGCCCGCGCGGGCGCAGCCACCAGCGCGGCCGTCGCGAGCACGAGCAGCGCCAGCGCGGCGAGGCCCCGGGCGAGGCGGTCCGGCAGGCCCGCGGCGCGGCGGGTCAGGAGAGCGGCGGATCGGATCACGAGTCTGAGATAAGCACGGCTGTCGCCGCGCGCAATCACCCACGGCGTCGCGCCACCCGCCCAGTGTTGCGCGCAGCACACAGCTGCGCCCGGAAGTGGCCATACCGGCGGCCCGGCCTCAACCTTGCCGTGAAGTCCGGGCCGGCTCGCCCCATGCGCGCAGGGGTTCCGCGCGGGCTTGGCCGAGATCTGCGAAGACCCGCCGAGATCCGCGAAGACCCGCGAAGACCCGCGAGTCCCCGCGCCGCGACGAACGGAGGACGGAAGACCATGGCGAGACGGATCGCGCTACTCGGGCTCGCGGGCCTGCTGCTCGGGAGCGCCCCGGCGGCGGCCGCCAACCCGCTGGACAGGGGTCCGATCGCGGACTTCCTCAACATCTTCCGCAGCCAGGCGATCCCGCGCGAGACGGTGGCGTGGACCGGCAAGGAGAAGCCCGGCACCATCGTGGTCTCGACCCGCCAGCGCCGACTCTACTACGTGCTCGGCGGCGGCGCGGCGGTCCGCTACGGCGTGGGCGTCGGGCGGCAGGGCTTCTCGTGGTCCGGCACCAAGACCGTCACCATGAAGAAGGAGTGGCCGGACTGGCGCCCGCCGCAGCAGATGCTGGCCCGCCGCCCCGACCTGCCGCGGTACATGGCCGGCGGCCAGGACAACCCGCTGGGCGCCCGCGCCCTCTATCTCGGCTCGTCGCTCTACCGCATCCACGGCTCGAACGAGCCCGAGACGATGGGCGCGGCGGTCTCGTCCGGCTGCATCCGCATGACCAACAAGGACGTGACCGACCTCTACGACCGGGTCCGCGTCGGCACCAAGGTCATCGTGCGCGACTGACCGGGCGGGCGGCCGCGACGGCCGCCCCCCTCCGGCCGCCCCCTCCTCCCGCGCCGCGGAGCCGCAGCCGGTGGCGTGCGCCCGCCCGCGTCGACAGGCGCGGCGGGCCGGTGTTAGGAGCCGCGCCGTCGGGCAGAGCCGGATCGCCCGACCGCCACGAGGGACAGCATGAACGAGCGCATCATCCTGCGGGCCGGCGAGGCCCTGGTCGCGGGCGGGCCGCCCAACACCGCCTCCGAGCCCGAGGTCATCATCGGCGAGCTCGACGGGCCGGTCGGCACCGCCCTGGCCACGCTGACCGGCGATCAGGTCGTCGGCCACAGCCGCGTCTTCGCCCTGCTCAACACCGACATCATGGTCCGCCCGGTCACCCTGTGCGTGTCCAAGGTCAGTGTCACCGAGAGCAAGTACACCTCGATCCTGATGGGCACCGTCCAGTTCGCCATCGCCAACGGCGTGCTGGACGCCGTGCGCGCCGGCTACATCCCCAAGCACAAGGCCAACGACCTCGGCATCATCTGCTCGGTCTGGCTCAGCCCCGGCGTCATCGAGGCCCAGCACGTCGACCACAAGGCGCTGTTCGACATCCAGCGCCGGGGCATGACCGAGGCGATCCGCAAGGCCATGACCAACGAGCCCTCGATCGACTGGCTCCTCGAGAACCAGGACAAGATCACCCACAAGTACTACCAGATGGGCCTCGACGGAAAAATCTGAGCGCCCGGTCAGCGGCGGGCGGGGCGCGCACGATCCCGCGGGCGGCCACGGCCAAGCCTGTCGCGATCCGGTGCCTTCGGGTAGGATGGCGGCATGAGCAGACGCGCCGATTCCCGTCCGTTCCGCCGCCTCGCGGCCGGCCTCGTGCTCGGGGCCTGCTGGCTCCCGGCCGGTCCCGCCGCCGCCCAGGCGCTGTTCTGGCCGTCCATCGGCTTCGCGCCGCTGCCCTCCTTCGCGTGGCCGCAGATGCCCGAGGACGCGTACGGCCGCTGGACCGGCTCCTACGCCCGCCTGTCGACCGGCTACGCGGTCAGCACGTCCCGGCATCTCGGCAGCTATTCGGGACCGACCATCGGGTTCGAGGGCGGCCGGATGTGGCAGGAGGGCCCGATCCTCTACGGCATCAGCGGCGGGTTCGACTATCTCGCCGGCCTCGGCGGCAACCTCACGCCGGGCTACGGGCGGCTCGCCTATTCCAACGACTTCGCCGGATCCCTGGAGGTGAAGGTCGGCACCCTCGTCGCGCCGGACGTGCTGGTCTACGCCAAGACCGGCGCCCTGGCCCTGCACCAGACGCTGCGCGTCGGGCCGACCCCGGGGTCGCTGCCGTTCGCGCGCCAGGACATCGCGGTCCGGCCGGTGGCCGGCGTGGGCGTCGAGTGGGCGGTCACGGACCGCCTGTCGCTGGCGGTCGAGGCGGGCGTGGTCGGCGGCGGGATCCGCTGAGGCGCGCCCCCGCCGGCCTCGCCGAGCGGTGCCGTCCGGGGCGCGGCCGCCTATTTCGGCACGAACGCCCAGTAGTCGAGGTCGAGGATCACCGCCGGGTCGTAGCCGTCGCCGGCGCGGTCCGGGAAGGCGCCGCAGGGCTGGTTCTTGGTGGCGACCGTCCGCAGGCGCAGGAGCCCGACATCGTCGCGGCCGACATCGGCGGTCGCCAGCACCTCGCTCCAGGCATAGACCGTGTCGCCGGCGAAGAGCGGCGCCACGTGGCGGCCGGCGTTGATGCCCGCGAGGGCGAAGGCGTTGCCGAGCCCGTTGAAGCTCAGCGCCCGCGCCAGCGAGATCACGTGGCCGCCGTAGATCAGGCGCCGGCCGAAGCGGGTGTCCTTGGCGGCCAGCCCGTCGAAATGCACCTTGGCGGTGTTCTGGAACAGGCGCGTGGCGATCTGGTGCTCGGCCTCCTCGACGGTCATGCCGTCGACGTGGTCGATCTTCTCACCCACCGTGTAATCCGCGAAGCGGTGCGGGCTGCCGGCGAGGTCGGTATCGTAGGCGGCGGCCGAGAGCTTCGGCAGCGCGCCCGCGAGGTCCTGCGGGTCGACCACCTTGGCGAGGCTCGGCACGTGCTCCTCGGCGATCGCCGC
Source organism: Methylobacterium sp. 285MFTsu5.1 (assembly GCF_000383455.1). Lineage (NCBI taxonomy): Bacteria > Pseudomonadati > Pseudomonadota > Alphaproteobacteria > Hyphomicrobiales > Methylobacteriaceae > Methylobacterium > Methylobacterium sp. 285MFTsu5.1. The sequence continues at coordinate 873,738 of NZ_KB911270.1, forward strand.
CTCGGGGTCGCGCTTGCGCACGAGCACCCAGCGGCAATAGCTCAGCACGGTCTCGCCGCGCTCGTCGGAGCCCACCGAGCGGACGTAGACCACGCCGGTCTGCCGGTTCGAGCTCTCCTTGAGGCCGATCACCTCCGACACGGTGGAGAGCGTCTCGCCCGGGTAGACCGGCCGCCGGAACCCGCCCTCGGCGTAGCCGAGATTGGCCAGCGCGTTGAGGGAGACGTCCGGGACGGTCTTGCCGAACACCATGTGGAAGGTGAGCAGGTCGTCGAGCGGGCTCTTCGGGTAGCCGATGGCCCGGGCGAAGGCGTCCGACGACTGCACGGCGAAGCGCGGCCCGTAGAGGCCCGTGTACAGCGCCACGTCGCCCACCGTCACGGTGCGCGGGGTGGCGTGGCGGATGGTCTCGCCGAGGCGGAAATCCTCGAAGAAGCGGCCAGGATTCGTCTTCACGGGCGTTCGACCCTACTGCGTGTAAACGTAAGCTGCGGGCACGGCGTATTCATGCAGCAGACGGCTGATGAACAGCAGCAGCAAGATGAGGATGATCGGCGAGATGTCGACGCCCCCGAGATTGGGCAGCAGGTTGCGGATCGGCCGCAGCACCGGCTCGGTCAGCCGGTAGAGCACCTCGCCGATCTGCGCGACGATCGGGTTGCGCACGTTCACCACGTTGAACGCGACGAGCCAGCTGAGAACCGCGCTTGCGATGAGGACGTAGATGAAAAGCTGGACGACCGTGTCGAAGAGCCAGATCAGGGCGTTCATGCGGGTCCGCGCGTATCCTTCGGGCCGCCCGCACCCCAGCGCCGGAGCGGCGCGCGGCGGGCGACGTTGAAACAGGGAATTGACAGGCTGAGCCGCCCGCGCCTACAAGGCCGGCGCCTCGACGGGGCTGTAGCTCAGATGGGAGAGCGCCGCAATCGCACTGCGGAGGTCAGGGGTTCGAATCCCCTCAGCTCCACCAGGC